>JBEKPO010000027.1:0-42832 GCA_049520675.1 Occallatibacter sp.
TGGTCCCTGTTCTTACCGTTTCGACTGGCCGCGGACCATCTTCTTCACTTTTTTCTTGAGCGAGCCGCGGGGGGTGGTGCGCTTGGCTTTGGGGGCAGCCTTCTTGCGCGCCGCGCGCTTCAGTTTCTTGCGTTCTGTCTTGTAGGTGATCTTCTTGGTGTCGGCCACGATACCTTCTTTCGTTTGAGTCTCTTTGCTTCCGCCCGCAACGCGGGCCAACGCAGATTTATCGTAACAGGGCGCAGGCAGTCGACAAAGGACCGCGTGATGGCTGGGTTTGAGCCCCGTTTTGAACGGGCACGGATTGATCCGTGCCGGGAAGGTCCGCGAAATGCGCGCGCGAAGCCCGGGAAAGCACGAAGTATCAGGGCACGACCTCAGAGCCCGGCCTGAACGTAGCCGAAGGATGCCGCAAGCCTCGCAACATGAAGGGCGGCTTCAGCCGCATCGGAAGGAGCAGGGGCCTTCAGGCCCGGCCGCGTCGTGAGAGTGTACTCTTCGCGTCTTGCCTGAACGCTTCCGGAAAAAGCACGAAGTGTCAGGGCACGACTTCCGTCGTGCCGCAGACGCAGCGAGAAAGCTCCTTGGGAGCGGCGCGAATTTCGCTGCGCGATCCCGAATTCCTCTCCGCCTGTCAAGGCCTGTAGGGCCTGTAGGCTGCCGCATTCCGCCTACGCCGCAACAAACAATCACGATATTTTTCTGGCCTCGATTGCAGATCATTCCTGCTCGGCGGCGCACAATGAGAAAAACAGCGAGTAGCCAGTAGCCGCCCGCCGGCCGCATCGGGCTGTCGTTGAGCTGCCGGCTACGGGCTGCAAACTCGGGCTACTCGGCTGTGGAGCTACCGGTTACAAGCTACGCCCCACTCGTCCCCGCCCTCTCGTTCACTCGGTCCCCTCGTTCCCTTGGTCCCTGCCTCTATCCCCCTCCCCCCGGGTATCCCGAAAAACCCCGGCTGTGAAACTGTGAAACTGTGAAGTCCGCGACCCCAACCGGATCAACGGTTTCTGGATGCCCTTTCACAGCCTCACAGAATCACAGAAACTGTGAAACTGTGAGCCATTCAAAACAAAGGTCTTATTCAGGCCCGGTTTTGTCGATTTCAGCGCAGATTGAATTAGTTTTGCATTATTCGCCGTCATAGCTTTGCGTTTCGCCGCTCAAGTACACTCTACTGCGCGTGAGGTGAGATTTGGGCGAAGAGCGCAATCTGGTTCTGGTCATCAACCCGGGAACCACGTCGACGAAGTTCGGAATCTTTACGCGCGCAGGCGAGGTGATCTCGCGCAACATTCATCACGGCGACGACGAGATCGCGCGTTTCAAGGGACGGCCGATGCTGGATCGGCTGGATTATCGCGCGGAGAAGATCGAAGGCGCGCTGGCTTTAGTTGGCTTTACTCCAAAGGGTCGAGGCACGGAGTGCTGGGCGGCGGTGGCGGGCAGAGGGGGAATCTTGCCGCCGATGGCGTGCGGAACATATCTCGTGGACGATGTGATGGTGGAGGAGTTGCGACAGGCGCGCCGGGGCGAGCATGCGTCGAACCTGGGCGCAGTTCTTGCCGCCCGGTTCGCCCGGGCTGCCGGCGTGAACGCCTATATCGTGGATCCGGTCACTGTCGATGAATGGCAACCCTGCGCGCGGCTCTCCGGATCTCCGCTAGTCAAGCGCTCGTTTGTCGGTCATGCCTTGAATACCAAGGCTGTGGCACGGCGCTATGCGCGGGAACGAGGGAAGCCGTATGCGGAGTTGAGGTTGATTGTGGTGCACATGGGAAGTGGTATCACGGTGTCAGCGCATCGCGGCGGAAGGATGATCGACAGCAACTCGATCGAGGAGGGTCCATTTGGGCCCGACCGGACCGGATCGCTGCCAGTGCGGGAACTGATCAAGCTTTGTTTCAGCGGGAGGATGACCGAACGCGAGATGGATCGGCATGTCTTCGGCGATGGAGGGTTGTTTGCATATCTTGGAACGCGCGACTTGAAGGAGGTGGAACGGCGCCTGGGTGCAGGCGACACACTGGCTGAATCGGTCTTCGAGGCAATGATTTATCAGACCGGCAAGGAAACGGGAGCAATGTCGGCAGTGCTCGAGGGCAAGGTGGATGCTGTTCTGCTGACCGGCGGCATGGCGCACTCCGAGCGGCTGGTGAAGCGGCTGAGCGGCTACGTGGAGTGGATTGCGCCGGTGACGGTGTATCCCGGCGAAGACGAACTACGGGCGCTAGCCGAGGGAGTGTTTCGCGTGTTGGATGGCGAGGAAGAGGCCAAGCGGATGGGGAAAGACAGGGAACAAGCCACCGAGGGAACAAAGGATCGAGTAAGCGAGCGGTAAGTCGGTGCGCGGTGCCTCGCGTTTAGAATGCGAAGAAGCACCGGAGAAGGCAGGGGACGAATTGGCGGTTCTTGCAGTGCAGCAGATCCGGCGCATGCGAGGCGGCGCGCAGGGCCAGCTGATGCTGGGCGCGGACAGCAACATCTATGTCGTCAAATTCCAGAACAACCCGCAGCACACACGGGTGTTGGCCAATGAGTTTCTGGCTTCGAAGCTGGCTGTCGCAGCCGGGCTGACTGTTCCGGAGTGCGATCTGGTCGAGGTTTCGAGCTGGCTGGTGGAGAACACATCCGAGCTGGAGATCGATCTCGGCCAGAGCCGTGTACGATGCCGGCCGGGATTGCAATTCGGTTCGCGGTTCGCCGGTGGGACGATGCCGGGGCAGGTCGTGGACTATCTGGCCGAAGAGCAATTGCTCGAGGTGAAGAACCTGGCCGAGTTTGCCGGCATTCTGGCACTGGACAAATGGACAGCGAACGCCAACGGCCGGCAGGCGGTATTTACCCGCCGGCAGCGGGAACGGCGGTACAAGGCGGTCTTCATCGACTTCGGCTACTGCTTTCACGCCGGCGAATGGCGCTTTGAGGATGCGCCGCTGCGCGGGGTGTACTACCGGAACGACGTCTACCGGGAGATCACCGGATGGGAGTCCTTCGAGCCCTGGCTCACACGGCTGGAAACCATGCCGGCAGAGACGGTTTGGCAAGCGGCCAACCAGCTTCCGGCAGAGTGGTACGGCGGAGACCAGGCGGAATTGGAGGCCCTGGTGGAGAAGTTGCTTGCGCGTCGCAGCCGGATCCGGGAGCTGATTGAAGCATTTGGGAACTCGGAGCGAAGGCCATTTCCGAAATGGGGAGGAGAGGGAGAGAAGGGGGCGGAAGAGGCTTGGAAGGCGGTGCGATGGGGGACTACGATGAGGGTGAACTGAAAACGCAGCTTCTAGCTACTGGCTTTCAGCTGTTAGCTTGGGAGTGCGGGAGCGGCGGTTGAAGAACAAGGGACGCGTTTGAACAATTGAACGAACTCGACCGAATTATTTGTTAACGCTCGATGCGGCACGCAGAGCTAAGGGCTAATAGCGAAGAACCGCGAGCTAGAAGCCAGGAGCTAGGAGCTGCGTTATGAACGGCATGAACCTCAGACGCGAATGTGAATTCCAACTGCTCCGGTACGTGCCGGACGCGTTGAGAAACGAGTCCGTGCAGATTGGGGTCATTCTGCGCGAGCAGGGAAGCGCTCACGCCGAGGTGCGCTTCACACGCGACTGGCGCCGGGTGCGCTGCCTCGATCCGGATGCCGACACGGCACTGCTGGAAGGGATGGAAAGCGAGTGGCAGCGTCGGCTCGAAGCCGATCCGGAAGGCAGGCTGATGCGGATTCTCGACGACTCGCTTTCGCTCAACATCCAGATCACCGAGCCCAAGGCGTATCTCGCCGAATCGTTGCCGGCGGGGATGGAGGAGCTGATGAAGCTCCACGTCGAAGCGCGGCCGCAGGAAAGGACGTCGAGAATGAGCGGACGGGCGGCCATCCATGCGCGCATGCGCAACGAGTTCGAGCACGCCGGAGTATGGGACCTGATGCGCAAGCGGATTGCCGCTTCGGAATATACGCGGCGGGGAGATCCGCTGCGCATCGATGCGGGGTATAAGCCGAATGGACTGGTGCGCATGTTTCACGCCGTGAGCCTCGACCCGGGAAACGCCCCGGGGGCCGGCGCGGGGCTGGAGATGGCCAAGGTCTTGGCATTTTCAGCTGTGGGGCTCAAGCGCGGCGTGGAGCGGGTGGAGAGAGCCCGCCTCGAGCTGACAGCATTCATCGAGCCCGCGGCGCGAGTGAGAGCCACGGACGAAGAACCGGAACGCCTAGAGTCGTATCGATTTGGCGTGGAGACAATGGAAGAGCAGCAAATCAGGGTGCTAACGACGACAGACATAGAGCGCGTAGCGGAGACGGCACGGCGGGAATTGCGAGCGTAAAAGCAGCGAATAAGGGAGCATGCCTCTGGCCAAAATCGCCTCGTGGTTCATGACCGAGAGCAAGCGCCGAATTGGGAGCTGAATCGGCGTTCGATGCGAAGTCAAGGGCAAGCGATCAGTGGCGAGGGCTGGGCCACGCATCCGTG
This sequence comes from Occallatibacter sp., assembly GCA_049520675.1. GTDB lineage: Bacteria > Acidobacteriota > Terriglobia > Terriglobales > Acidobacteriaceae > Telmatobacter. Next base: position 4,467 of record JBEKPO010000027.1, read on the forward strand.
AACGCGTAGAGGACGCGGACGACGGCACCAGCATCCTCCTGAAATTCCATGGGGTTAGATGCGTGCGGTGCAATGGGTGCAGGGTATAGGGCGGAGCGGGAAAATATTTTTGCTGAAGTTTGCGGATAATTTCCAGCGTTGGCGGTAGGATCGTATCTGTCAGCGGGAAATGAAGGATTGCGGCGTCTGGTCTGATTTGGCCGGGGCTGCCGGCCCGTAGAGCTGGATCAACATCATTATCATTGGGAACCGACGAAGGCATGGCCCATGGGCTGTGCCTTTTGTTTTTGGAACGAGGAAGGTGCAAGTGAAAGTAGGCGAACAGTTGCGGGTGATGTGGCGGCAGGCGACGGGCCGCGGGGGACGAGCCGGGCAGATCGAACTGGCAGCTGAAGCAGGGCGCAAGACGCTGGCGCTGCCCGCCATCCTGAGCCCCGTGCAATTCCCGGGGAGACACCTGCCCAAACCGACGCCGATGAATCTGCGCCGGTTTGCGGAGACGCCTCTGGTGCGGCGAGCGATCAACGTCGTCAAGGATCGCATCGCGGCCATGGATTGGCAGGTGGGACTGAGGCGCGGCGTCAGGGCGGAAGACGTGGCATTCCTGGAGCGAAAATTGCGGGCACTGCGGCACACGCTGGAGGAGCCGAATGCTGCCGACAGCTTTCGCACGCTGATGGAGCAGGTGATCGAGGACGCTCTCACCGGGGGATACGGGGCCGTCGAGATGGAGCCGACCGGCGAGGCGGACCGGCCGGCGATGCTATGGGCCATAGACGGCGCCTCCATTCGCATCAACGCGAAGTGGGACGGTGAGGAAGACTCGCCACGTTACGCGCAGGCCATGCCGGGGCAACTGGAATCGAGCGCGGTGGAGTTACTCGACAGGCAGTTGATGTACGTGCGCATGAATCCGCGAAGCTTCACCCCGTTTGGGCTGGGGCCGCTGGAAGTGGCGTTCGAGACGGTGAATCAGTTTTTGAGCGCGCATCGGTTCGCGGGAAAACTGGCGGCCAACTCGGTGGCGCAGTATGCCTTGTGGCTGAATGAAGCAACTCCGGCGCAGCACGACCGGCTGATCCGCTGGTGGCAGGACGAGATCGAGGGTACGGGGCGGGTGCCGCTGCTCTCGACCGAGCAGAAGCCCGAGGTGCTGCGATTTGCCCAAGGAACCGATGCGGACCTGCGGCTGGCCTGGCAGGAGTTTCTCATCCGCATGGTGGCGAATGCGTTTGGATTGCCTCCGCTAATGTTGGGCCTGGAGGCGGACGTGAACCAGTCGACGGCCTCGGAGATGGCAGATGAGGCGTTCCGCGGAGCCATCTCACCACTGGCCGTGTTGCTGGCCGGACACATCACTCGCGATCTTTTCTCGAAGTGCATCGGCTGGCCGGAATTTGAGTTCGTCTTCAATGAACTAAGCGCGCGGGACGAGCAGACCGAACTCGAGGTACAGGTACGGCTGCTGCAGGCCGGCGTGCTGACGGTGAACGAGGTGCGGGCGATGCGGGGATTGGGGCCGATCGAGAAGGTAGAGTAGCCTCCAGCTTCCAGCTCCTAGCTTTTAGCTGGTTGTGCAGCGTGGGTGAGTACCGGCCTGCTTGCGGCAGGAAAAAGTCAACGGTGAAAGTGGCGGAACAGGAAAGCTAGTGGCTAGAAGCTGATTTTGCGGAGCGAGCAAATGCGATTGGAAGCGATGGCAGTGGAGTTTCCTCATGTGGATGGGCATCCCAACCGGATGCCGTTCGAGGGAGTTTTGGCGATAGTGAATGAGGCCAGCGACCGTGCCCCGGCTGGGGCGCGCGGGCACCGCGTGTTGTTGACGCGTGAGGCAACAGAAAAGGCGCTGCCCTCGCTGCTGGGCATGGCGGTGGACTACCGGCCAGGCTGGGATGGTCACGACGCGCGGCGCAAGATCGGTCTGCTGACCAAGGCCGAGGTGATCGGATTGCGGCTGGTGGTGCGCGGATATCTCTATGCGCGCGACTTCCCAGAGGTTGCGCGCGCGATCGAGGCACAGTCGCCGCAGACGATGGGCATGAGCTATGAGCTGGCGGATGCGCGCGTCGAAGATATGCGGGCCGAGGTCTGGAAGCTCACGCGCGTGACGTTTACGGGAGCGGCAGTTCTGCTGCGGGAGAAGGCAGCTTACCGGGGAACAAGCTTTCGCATGGCGAGATAGCGAGGGGTAGCGGAGTCAGTGCGTCAGCGAGTTAGCGAATCGCAAGTCAACAGTAAGTAAGTCGGCAATTAGTGAATCGGCTAAGAGGCTCGCTTTTGCGGAGCCTCTTTTGTTTGCGGGTGAACCGGGCGTTGATAAGAAATTTTTCGGAAAGAGGAAAGGAAGGACATGGAAACGGAAGAGAAAGTCGTTGTGGAAAGGATGGAGGCTGCAGCCACCTTGCTGGAGAAGACGTTGCATTGGCTGGAAGAGCGGCAGTGCGTTTTGTCTGGCGAAGTGGAGAGGATCGCGGCAACCGTCGAGCAAAGCCGGCGGGAGACGGAGCTGGCAGAGAAGCTAGCCGCGGCGGAACGCGAATTGACCGAAGTGAAAGCTGCGGCGGCACAGACCGGGCTGAATTCCCTGCGCAGGACGGTGCCCGCGGCGACAGTCGAGATGCTGGCCAAGCACGGCATCGCCGAGGGGCCGGTGGACGTGAAGGCCCTCGATGCAGCCCTCAACGGACTGAGCCTGGAACAGCGCATCGCGGTGAAGACGCAACTGCTGCGGGCAGGAGCGGTTTCGTAAGCGCAGCTTCTAGCTACTGGCTCCTAGCTTTTAGCTAAAAGCCCGCACCGATGTCACGGGCAAATGGCGGCCGGGAAGCGGCTTCGATGAAAAGTGATCGGAGAATGCCCAGCCAGGGAAGACCAACCAAGCCGGATTCCGGCGCAAACAAGCTAGCGCGGGAGCTAGAAGCTAGCGGCGTACCAACGGCCCCATGGAGGGGGTGGAGAACTATGAACGCAACTTTTGCAGACATTCATGCGGCAGCGGACTACATTGGGCCGGGTGCTATCGAAGTTCCGCTGTACCAGACCGAGATCTTTGACATTTGCCGGCGCTCGAGCCCCTTTGGGCAGCGCATCAAGCAGGTTCCAGCGACGGGCCATCCATCGCGCTTTTTTGAAGAGACGGCGATTCCCAACCCGGGCACGGCCGGCTTCGTGAATCCGCGCAGCATCAATCCCACGGTGGTAAGCCCATCGCGAATCGAGCTGAGCGTGCCTCTGAAGGCGATCGTGGCGCAGATCAATTACAACCTCTTCGATATCGAGCTGGGCGATAAGCAGAAGCAGTTTGCCTATCTGCAGGCCAAAGACCTGGTGGATACGGTGAGCGGCGTGATGGTGGCGCACGACGTTGCCCTGTGGAACGGCAACGATACCAGCTTGAGCGCTCCCACGACCACGCAGTACATGGGTTGCGCGGCGCAGATCGCGGCAGGCGGCAACAGCGTGACGGTCACTACCTCGATGAAGATCGTGGATTCGATCAAAACCACGATTGCACAGATGGTGGCCAGCAGCGGCTACCACGTGCGGCCCACGGCGATCTACGCGAACCCGGTGCTGCTCGACCTGATCGATCAGGAGATGAAGTCGGAATACAACGTGGTCCTGAACACCACGCAGAACACGGCGGGCTTCACGGTGAAGATGCTGTCAACGCAAGCAGGCGACCTGCCGCTGATCCCCGACTGGAGTCTGCCATACACTCCCGGCACCGGCTCCGGTTCCAGTTACAACCCCGGAACCTATCCGGCCTACATCGTCACCGAGGACCTGATCGAGTATCACTGGCTGGGCGATCCGGCGCCGCGTGTCTTCCAGCTCGGCTTGCCGAATTCGCTGGCCTATCAGTATGTCGCGGTCAAATTCGGCGCTCCGGTGGTGAAGGGCGCCAGCTTTGCGCACACCCAGGTGCTGGTGGAGCGGTAGGAACGACAGTGATCAGTGGTCAGTGGACAGTTGATTTGCGGCGTTCGCGGCAGCATCGGCTGAAGCGAACATTTGCGGCGACGCTCTGTGGCTGCCCGTCGGCCTCTGATCACTGACCACTATTCACTGAACACTGTTGCGGAGGAACACATGGCATATCTTTTGCCAACGGATTATCCGAATTACGGTTTGCCGGCGGGAACTACGGCGGACTGGATCACGGCGGCCACGGCCTTGATCAATAGTTATTGCAGAAGGCCGGACCTGAATATTGTGCAGTACACAGAACGGTTGCGGGTTACGGCGGGAGCGCAGACGGTTCGGTTGAGCTATCTGCCTCTGGCGCAGCTGGGAGCTGCCGCGTCGCCGCTGGTCAGCATGGAAGGCCGGTATGCGAGGCCAAGGCGCGGCGAGCTGCCCAACCAGCCGTTGTTCGAGATTGCGTCGGCGTTCTCGCTGCCTGGGCAGTGGGCGACCATCGATCCGAGCCTGGTGGATTACGACCCAAACACCGGCGAACTGACGTTGCCCTGGAATCTCCTTGGGTTGCCATACAACGAAGTGGCGGTGACCTATACCGCAGGGCTCGCGACGATCGGCGACGACGTGAAGACTGCGTGCGCGCAGATTGTGCGCAACGCGCAGGCCACACCAGCGCTGAACGCGAGCAAGTCCAAGATCGACACCATGCAAATGCAGTATTTCTCAAGTTCGCTTGTAGACGAAACGGTGCAGGCGTGGCTGAAGCCGTACGTAGCGAACAGGCTGGGGTGAACGATGAGCGACACAGCGCCGCGCAATCCGACCGGTGCAACCCAGATGCTGGCCGATGCCCTGCTGCGAACGGTGGCCGGAGCCACGGCCCTTCTGCGCGTCACGGGCGCAACCACCGACACCAGCTCTTCGGAAATGGGGCTGGTGGCCACTACATTTGCGGAAGTGCCGGTGAGCCCGGTGTTGATGCGCAAGCTGCGGCCGTCATGGCAGGAGGGCGGCCAGTCGAAGTGGGAACTTCTGGTGTCGGCCACAGCCGTCGAGCAACAAGTGATGACGCTCGACTTGCCTTCGGCGCAGTCGTTATTCGCCATGACACTGGCGGTTACTGTAGCCGGCCAGGATTATCTGATCGAGTCGATCGCTTCGAACGAGGCATTCGGCCAGGTCTATCTCTATCGGCTGCTGTTGCGTGAGGCGCGGCAACAGGGAATATAACGGCCGCGAAGTTTGGGATCGTGAAGGGTGAGTGTCGCGGCCATCGGTTTACGGCTCACGATTCACGATGCGGAGCATTCAATGCAGAACGCAAAAGACTCGTTTTACATGGCGCTGCGCGCGCGGCTGACGGCGATCAATCCAGGACGGACGATCCTGCTGCGCGGCGCGGTGCGACCGGGAATCCTCGTAGAGGAGGCGGAAGCTCCCTTCAGCCAGTTTCCCGGCGATGTATTCGTCTTGCGCTGGCTGGGTATGGGCGCGGACACGGATCTCCCGTCGACCATGGCTGCCGAACAATGCGAGGTAATTTACCAGACCTGCGGAACACAAAGCTTCGGTGGCTTGGATCGCGGGCGCGCGCTGAGCGAGATGGACGAGGAACTGTTGGCCATGGTGCAGCCGTTCTTCACGCCTAAGCTCAACTACACGGCAACGCCGCCCGCGGCAATGTTGACGCAGGTCTTTTGGGACGAGCCGGTTTTCGCACCGGTTGTCATCCAGCGCGACCGGTTGAGCCGCACCGCGAGCGTGGTGGTTTATAGCTACCAGGAGCAGGGGGAATAGATGGCTTCGACTTGGTTTTCGGCGCCGGCGCCAGTGGCGCGACGGGTGCGCGCTTATTTTGCACCGGTGAACCGTGCGACGCAAACTCCAGTGCTCTTCGACCCATCTGTGCAAGGCGGGTTCGAGCTCGACGCGCCGCCGGCGCCATGGCTTACTCTGGGTTGGATTCAGGATTTTGTACGCAAGCCCGCGAGCAAATCGACGGCGCTGCTCACCGGAATACCGGCCGCGCCGCTCGGGCAGGTGCGCGAGACACTGCAAGCCGAGGTAAGCTTGCAGTTCCTAAGCTGGACGAAGCTGACCATGGCTCTGGCTACCGGCTCGCAGCACATGAATGTGCTTGCCGCGGCGAGCGGCGCGACGCTGGCTGCAGATGGGGCTCGGGCAGCTCCCGCAGTCGTTGCGCAGAGCGGATCGACAAGCACGTCGATCCTGCTGGCGGGGTCCGATGCGGCTCAGTTCGCGCCGGGATCCATTGTCGCCGTGGACGCGGATTACACCGGACAAACGGGATTCGTAGGGACGCCTGTCGCGGCGGCCTACTTGCGCCAGGCGCTGACCGATGTGGACTACATTCGACGCGTAACGTTCAATGTCGCGCTGGTTGCACAGGTGGGCCCGGCGGGATTAACGCTGGCGGAACCTTTGCCGGGCGGCGTACCGGCCGCAGGCGCAAAAGTGCAGCCGGTTATCGGGTTCGTAGACCGCGAAGGCGGAAGCTTCTATCAGGAGTGGTCTGCGCTGTTCGTAATGCAGGGCAGCCAAGGAGAGAGAATCTTCTTCCACTATCCACGCCTCCAGCCCGTGAGCAGAGCAGAGGAGTCCGTGATTCCGCTCAATGAGAAAAATCACAACGGACAATCGCGGATATTACTCAAGGGCCAATTCATTGCCCTCCCAGTGACCGATCCACTGGATGGGGAGCGGATCGTTTGCTATCGAAGCTTTCTACCCGCCGCCAACGCGCTGGTGTAGAGGAGTCAGCAGGCCAGCGAGTCATCGAGATCGCTCAAACTGCGTGCTCAAGCCAGGGGCTTCGTTTTTCTTCCTGACCCCTGATCACTGATAACCGGCGACTGACAGCCGACCACGATTTACGAACCATGAATCACGAGAAGTGCAATGAAGATTTCGATCCAAGGGCAGGACTACACGGCCGCTCTCGACGCCGCACGTCCGCTGACCATCGAGCGAAAAATCAACGAGCCTTCTATTTGCCAGTGCTGGCTAAGTCTGCCTGCGAATGGAAGCCTGGCTCAGCCCAAACGCTACCAGGCGATGGCAGTGACGGGCGATGATGGCACACCTTACTTTACGGGTTATATAGCAGTAAGTCCGCTCCCGGAGTACAGCGGCTTCGGCATGGAGGGACCGCGCTACCGCACGATGATCCAGGCCGTAAGCGACGAGCTGCTTCTCGACCAGGTTCTGATGCCGCCGAGCGCAGGCGTTGCCGCGGCAAGTGCCGGAGCCTTGGTGGCCTCGCTGGTCGTGCACGCGGGGTCAGAAACGATCGTAACCGGCGGGGCCTCACTGAGCACTCCCGTCGCAAACTTTATTCCCGAACCGGGTGCGACCTGGAGCAAGAGCGCGGGCCAAGTGGCCGGAATGGTGCGGGCGGCGTACCGCGTGATGAACGGCGCATTGAGTCTCTCTGCGATGCCGACCACGATCCATACGCTGAACGAGACAGACGGCAGTCTTGACTTGACTAATCTGGCACTTACTGCGAGCGTCAAGCGGGCGCTGGCCAACGAGGTGACGGTTTGCGGAGAGGACGAGCCGGTTGCGTTTGTCACGGAGTATTTTCTCGGCGACGGCGTGACCTCTCAGTTCAATCTCGCCGCCGATCCTTATTTCCTGCCTTCAGCGAAATCGAAGATCATCTGCGAGCTGTTCAACGAACCACAGATCAACCAAACCGTGTGGTGCTCCTTGGGCACACCGGGCTACTTTAGATTAGGCCCCGGCGGTCTGGCGATGAATGGCGGCAATGGCATCGATGGCGAAACCGTACTTAGCTGGCTCGATCCAGTCGAGATAGGCGGGACAATTCTGGCGGAAGCCGTCGGCGTGACTATTTCGCCGGGTAGCAGCGGAATTCTTTGCGGATTCTTCGGTACGATGGCGAACGCAGCCAACTGCACCGCCGGGCTGCAGGTTACGGGGCAATCGGGCAGCGGAGCGCCAGCCGTGCAGCCCATTGTGCAGGGTGCTCAGGCCGGCGCCGCGTTTCCGTTGAATCCCGCCAATCAATACACGCTGCGCGTCCGGCTGCATTGTCCAGAGTGCGAACGCACGCGGTCTGCCTATTACTCTTTTGGCGACGCCGGTCTGATCGCCGCCGGCGGCGAGCCGGTGATTGCTCCTGGAAAAATCCAAATGGAAGTCCAGGAGTTTGTCAACGGGGTCGGCGCAACCCCGGTGACGCTTTACGAGGGAGGAGTCACTTACCTGCAGGGGATCCTTACGTTCGCTCCGGTCAGCAGCATCAACATGATTGGCACCATGCGCAGCGTGAACTTGACGAATCTCGGTTCGGGATGGGTGGTCAGCACTCCTCCAAACTCTGGCGCTTATACGCGGCGCATCGGCAGCGCCGCAGAAGCGGCCGAATGTTCCATCGAGCGTACTGGAAAGCTGGCGTTTTATACCGGATGCACGCCGGTGGCCGGCGAGCAGATTGCGGTAAATTATCGCACCATCGGCAGAGCGGTTGGGCGTGCGGTGAATACTGCGAGCCAGCAGGCACTCGCTGCAGCTGGATCGCCTTCTGTCGCGGCCTGGATCGGCACGGTGACAAGCCCTCCGGCGCGCAGCTCAGCCGATTGCCGCTATGCCGCACAAGTGATGGAGCAGGCTGGGGCCAGCGTGAGTGCATTATGGAGTGGGGCGTATAAAGGCAACATCAGTTTTGCCGCAGACGTCTGGCCAGGGGACGCGTTGCTTCTCAACGCACCATCCGCGAATCTGAACGCTCAAGTGGTGGTGCGAACGGTAAGAGTGACTTACCGGGCAAGTTCCCCGGACTTAGTCGCCTACGATATTACCTTTGCCAACGACTGGGCCGACGACTTAGCCATCAAAACCAGTAGCACGGTTCCGGCGAATGCATGGCTGCCAGCTCCTATCGCACCGACTGTTCTCGCCGATCTTACGGGACTCACCGTCACAGCGCTCAACGGGAGCGCGGTGACCGTGAATACCGGCGCGACTCCACCCACCGGCGGCGGCTTCGAGGTTCGGCTGCGCGACTTTGCTTTCATGTCCGGGGAAGATCCGACGCTGGTTCTGCGCGGGTCCCAGCCCAATCTGACTTTCTCGCGTGTTTCGGCGAGCGACCGGTTTTACATCAGAATGTATGACGGCGCGACGCCGCCAAATTACTCGGAGTTTTCAACGGCGTTGTTTATCAATCTGCCGCTAGGGGGACAAACGTGACAGCGAGTCAGCAAGTTGGCAAGTCAGCGGTCAGCAACTGGGTTCCCATGAAACCTGGACCTTGTTTGGAGCTAGGCGGATGCGCATGATGAATGAATTCGAAGCCCAGGTGCTGAGCGATCTGAGCGTCTTAAAGACGCAGATGGCCGGACTGATGGGCGACGGCAATGGCGGCAGGCTGGCCGAGCTGGAGCGGCGCATGGAACGCCACGAACAGAACTGGCAGCGCGCCAAGGGCTTTCTCGCAGCCTTCAGTGTGATCTTTGCCGTGGTTGAAGTTGCATTCGAAGCGTGGCATCGGCACTGAATTCGCTTCCCATCCTAAATGCACTCCAGACGCGCTTAGGATGGGGCACCCCAGATTCGTATAATCTCCGCATGAGCAAGCAACCGCTGGTGGGCGTGGTGATGGGCAGCAAGAGCGACTATGAAACGCTCTCTGCGGCCGTAGAAATTCTGCGCACGCTCGAGATTCCGCACGAGGCGCGCATCGTGAGCGCCCACCGCACGCCCGACTGGCTCTTCAAGTACGCTGAAACGGCACGCCAGCGGGGGCTGCGCGCCATCATTGCCGGAGCAGGCGGAGCGGCGCACCTGCCGGGCATGCTGGCAGCCAAGACTCTCGTGCCTGTGCTCGGCGTGCCAGTCCCGGCCACGCAGCTCAACGGACTGGATTCGCTGCTTTCCATCGTACAGATGCCCAAAGGTGTTCCCGTCGGGACGCTGGCCATCGGCAAGGCCGGCGCGGCGAATGCGGCGCTGCTCGCGGCGGAGATCCTGGCGGCTACCGACGCAGCTCTCTACGACCGCCTCGCCGCCTGGCGCGCTGCCCGTACCCAGGAAGTGCTTGACCAGAAACTCGACGAGAGGCAAGTCGGTTGAGCCTCGACTCGTTCCAAGAGACAAAGCGAATTGAGCCCGGCAGCCTGCTCGCGATTTTTGGCGGCGGCCAGCTGGGCCGTATGACAGCGATGGCCGCGCGTACCATGGGCTACCGCGTGCGCGTGATGGATCCGGAATCTTCGTGCCCGGCAAGCCACATCGCCGACGAAACCATCGTGGGCCGCTGGGACGACGTGGACGCCGCGCGACGGCTCGCCTTCGGCGCCGATGTGGTGACGCTGGAGATCGAGCAGATCGGCGTCGATGCTCTTCGCGCGGTCGCGAAGATTGCGCCGCTGCGCCCAGCGGTCGAGCCCATCCTGATCATTCAGGACAAGACGCTGCAGAAGAAATGGCTCGCAGAGAATGGATTTCCTGTCGGCCCTTTTCGCGTGGTGCGCAGCGAAGAAGAATTGAGTGAGTCGGTCCCGGCATTGGGCGGAAGCGTGTATGTGAAGGTCGGTCGCGGCGGCTATGATGGCCGCGGACAGGCGCGTGCTTCGCACCGTTCTGATTTTGGAGAAGTGTGGAGGCAATTAGGCGAGCGCCCCGCAGTCGCCGAACAGGCGCTCGAACTCGATTGCGAGATTAGTGTGATGGCGGCGCGCAGCCCATCGGGCGAGGTTCGCGTGTATCCGGCCGCGCGCAATCACCATGAAAACCAGATTTTGGCCTGGAGCGTTTTGCCGGCGGCTGTGCCCCGCGATCTGGAGATCGCAGCCGAGGCTCTGGCCGCAGCCCTGGTCACGAAGCTCGACATTGTCGGGCTGCTCTGCGCGGAGCTCTTCGTCACAACAGATGGTCAGGTCCTTGTGAACGAGCTGGCGCCGCGCCCGCACAACAGCTATCACCAGAGCGAGCGAGGCTGCGCCACCGGCCAGTTCGAGCAGCTGGTGCGCGCGGTGTGCGATCTGCCGCTCGGGTCGACAGAGTTGATCGCTCCCGCTGCGATCGCGAATCTGCTCGGGGAGCTGTGGCAGGACGGCGAGCCGAACTTCGCCGCAGCTCTTGCCGTGCCCGGTGTGCGGTTGCATTTGTATGAGAAGCACACGACGCGCCCAGGCCGCAAGATGGGGCATTTGTCGGCAGTCGGTGAAACGGCGGAGGAAGCGCTGGAGCGCGTGCTGGAGGCGACGAGCAGGCTCTAACGACGGATGCGATAGAGCACGTGGCGACGCAGTGGGTGACCCTGGGACAAGCGCGGATGGTCAAAATTGTCTGCCGGGTCGTGGGTCATGCCCAGCCTCTCCATCACGCGCCGCGAGCGGACATTTGCGGGAGTCGTGAAGGAGACGATCTGCTCCAATCCCAGGCTGTTGAAGCCGTAACCAACTACGGCGCGCGCGCCTTCAGTAGCAAGCCCTCTGTGCCAATGTTCAAATGCCAGCCTCCAACCGATTTCGACAGCGGGCATGAAGGGCGCGTCGAAATTCGGAATGGACAGTCCGATAAAGCCGATGAAGGAATGATTGTCAAGCAACTCGACGGCGAACAGACCGAAGCCGTGGCGATCGAAGTGAGCCTGAGCGCGACCAAAGAGTGTGTCGGACTCCGCGCCTGGAAGAAGCGACGGCATGAATTCCATCACTCGCGGATCGGCGTTCATCGCTTGAAACGGAAGGCGGTCGGAGTCGCGCCAGCGGCGCAGGAGGAGGCGATCGGTCTTGAGCGTTTCCAACATTGGACCGCCGACTATTTTAGGTCAAAGAGATGTGTTCGATTCAGCGCCCAAATGCAACCGCAGATCCTTCGACTCCCTTCGTCCGTATCGGCGGACTCCGGTCGCTCAGGATGACAACAATGAGGATTGTACGCAAGAGAAATCGAGAGCCAGCCAGGCCGCGCGACCGCCAAATCTACGATAGCGCCTGTCCGGCCTTTTCCCAACGTTTGGGGCGGCGGTTCTGCTGGAGGATTTTCTTGCGCAGGCGGAGCGATTTCGGCGTGACCTCAACGAATTCATCGTCGGCAATGAACTCAATGGCCTGCTCGAGGTTGAGCGTCTTGTAAGGCACCAGGCGAATCGCATCATCTGCAGTGGACGCGCGCATGTTGGTCATCTTCTTCTCTCGGACGACGTTCACATCGAGGTCGTTGTCGCGCGAGTGCTCCCCGACAACCATGCCCTCGTAGACCTCTACGCCCGGTCCGACGAAGAGAATGCCGCGCTCCTGCAATCCGTTTAGCGAGTAAGTTGTCGTCGGTCCTTCGCGGTCTGCAATCAGCGCGCCTGTGGGCCGTTGCGGAATCTCGCCCTGGTAGGGAATGTAGCCGTCGAAGAGCGAATTCATCACGATCGTGCCGCGTGTCTCGGTCAGCATCTCGCTGCGCAAGCCGATCAAGCCGCGGCTGGGTACGCGGAACTCCAGCCGGACGCGCCCCGAGCCATGATTGTGCATCTTGGTCATCTCGCCCTTGCGCGGGCCGAGTTTTTCTATCACCACGCCGGTGAATTGCTCTGGTACGTCGATGGTCAGGTGCTCCACCGGCTCCATGCGCTTGCCGTCCACGACTTTGGTCACGATCTCTGGCCGGCCGGCCATCAGCTCGAAGCCTTCGCGGCGCATCATCTCGATCAGGATGGCAAGTTGCAGCTCGCCACGGCCCAGAACCTTGAAGGCATCGGGCGAGCCGGTTTCTTCCACGCGAATCGAGACGTTGGTCAGCAGTTCCTTCTCAAGCCGCTCGCGCAGGTTCCGGCTGGTCACATATTGTCCTTCGCGGCCGGCAAATGGCGAGTTGTTGACATTGAACTGAATGGCAATGGTCGGTTCGTCGATGACAATCAGCGGCAGCGGCGCCGGATTCTCCACGCTGGTGATGGTTTCGCCGATGGTGATGCCTTCCACACCCGCGACGGCCACAATATCGCCCACAGCGGTTTCCGTCGTCTCAATGCGCTTGAGTCCGGAGAAGGTGAAGAGCTTGGTGATCTTTGTCTTGTAGAGCGAGCCGTCGCGCCGCGAGATGTTCACTTCGTCGCCGGCGTGGAGGGTCCCCTGGACGACGCGGCAGATGGCGATGCGCCCGAAGTAATCGGAATAATCGAGGTTGGCGACGAGAATCTGCAGCGTGCCGTCGGGATCGCCAGTGGCTTCGGGGATGGTGTCGACGATAGCGCGAAACAGCGGCTGAAGATCGACGCCTGGCTTAGCAGGATCGGCGCTGGCCGTGCCCGCCTTGGCCACCGCGTAAAGAACGGGAAACTCGAGTTGGCTCTCGTCTGCGTCGAGGTCGATGAAGAGATCGTAGATTTCGTTGAGTACTTCCTGTGGGCGAGCATCGGGCCGGTCGATCTTGTTGATCACCACGATAGGCGGCAACTTTGCTTCGAGTGCCTTCGAGAGCACATAGCGCGTCTGCGGCAGCGGCCCTTCGGCCGCGTCGACAAGAAGCATCACGCCGTCCACCATCTTGAGTGCGCGCTCCACTTCGCCGCCGAAATCCGCGTGACCCGGCGTGTCGACAATGTTGATTTTTCCGCCGGCATAGTTGATGGCGGTGTTCTTGGCCAGAATCGTGATGCCCCGCTCGCGCTCCAGCTCGTTCGAGTCCATCACGCGTTCGGCCACCTGCTCGTTGGCGCGAAACGTGCCCGCCTGGCGCAGCATGGCATCGACAAGCGTGGTCTTCCCGTGGTCCACGTGGGCAATGATGGCGATATTGCGTATCGTCTGGCTCACAAGTGCGGTGTTCCTTTTTCCGGGTGCGGCCCCGTGGGCCCACGGGACGGTGAGGGAATGAAAAATCAGTTTGCCGCACTGCGCGGCTAATGTGATTTTATCAGCCGAGGCGTTTCGAGGCTCGAGCGTGTGGCGCTGATTCGGGCAGTTCCGCAAGTGCGGCGCGAAGGGTTACACTGCTGGAACCAATGAATACCTTTGCTCCTGACTCCTTGGATTCTGCGACGCAGCGCCTAAAATCGCGGTGTGCCTGTTTCGCTGCGCTGGTTTCGATTGCTCTTCTCGGGTTCGCCTGTTTTGGCAGTTCGCAAATCGTCAGCGCGCAATCGAAGCGCAATGCAGACCACTTGCTCATTTACTCGATCGATGTGGAGGGTGGTCAGGCAACACTTCTCGTTTGCCCCTCCGGCGGGTCGTTGCTGGTCGATACCGGATGGCCGGGCAACGGCGGTCGCGATGCCATGCGGATCGAGACTGCGATGCACGATGCCGGCATCGGGCGGATCGATCGCGTGTTGCTCACGCATTACCACGTGGATCACGCCGGCGGCGTGCCGGACCTACTGAAACGGGTCGACGTTGGCGAATTTCTCGATCACGGGCCGAATCGCGAAACCGATAACACGATCGGCACCGAAGCCGTTTACGAGGCCTATCTGAAGGCCATCGCAGGCCATCCGCATCGCGTGGTGCGTCCCGGCGACACAATTGCCGTTCCTGGCTTGAGCATCGTCGTACTCACGGCCGACGGCGAACACATTTCAACCGTTCTCGGGATTACGCCGGTGCCCAATTCTTACTGTGCATCCGAGCGTGCCTGGCCCGATGATCCGTCGGAAAACGCGCGTTCCGCGGGAATTCTCGTCTCCTTCGGCAAATTCAAGTTTCTCGACCTCGGCGATTTGACCGGCCAAAAAGAAGTGGCGCTGGTCTGCCCGAATGATCCCATCGGCACAGTCGATCTCTATCTGACGACGCATCACGGCCTGGATCAATCGAATTCTCGCCCGGTGGTGGATGCAGTCCATCCGCGCGTGGCCATCATGAACAATGGCGCGCATAAAGGCGGGTCGCCGCAGGCATGGCAAACGGTGCATGACAGTCCCGGTCTGATCGACCTGTGGCAATTGCACACCGCTGAGGGCTCCGACGCGGCCCACAACAGCCCTGACTGGCTGATTGCCAATCTCAAGGGCGATAGCGACGGTGCATATCTGAAGGTCGCCGCTTCGCGCGACGGCAGCTTTTCTGTCACCAACACTCGCACGGGTCAGACAAAAGATTATCCGCGTAATTAGATTTCTGTCGGGAGCGGTTGGGGCGCTAGTCGCGCGATAACAAGCTGCCCCACTCGGCGATCTGCAATCGCAGCCGCAAGCGGAATGAGATTCGACGACCGCCGTAAAATGGGCCGCCCTACGTCCTCGCGGAGGCGGAGATGCGAACGAAATTGTTTCCTCTGTGGTTTTGTCTCTGGCCGTGCTTCTTGGGCGTTTTTCTCCCTTACTGTACTTTCCCAGGCGGCCTCAAGCTATTGAATGTATTTTGGGAGGGTGTCTATGGCCTAGGGCTGTGGGGAGTTGACGAAGCCGCTGGTCTTTCGATTCAATCGCGACTTCTCTTCCTTGGAGTCCTCGTATGGCCTATTGCCATTTCGACGGTCCTATTTATCTTCGGCCGCAAGATACAGAAGATCAACCATCGCACGCTGCGGCCAGCAATGGTGCTCGGGCTAATCGCATCTACCTTCTTGGTCATAAATCTGGATAGGGCGCAGCAACCGCCATTCTCGAATCTGCCAACGTTCTACCGACTGTTTTTCATTGTTTGGTGAAGGCCGTCAGCTTGGAGGAACTTTCATGACACCCTCACGCCGAGGATTTCTTGCCGGACTCGCAAGCGCTGGCGCAATCGCCGCTGTGCCGCGCGCGGCTCACGCCGGTTTTGCTTGTACCTTTCGTCTCTCTGTGATTAACGATGAAATCTCCGACGATTTCGACCACGCGTGCTCGGTTGCCGCGAACGACTTTGGCCTGAGCTGGATCGAAATCCGAGGCATGTGGGGCAAGAACGCGACCGATCTGAATGCAGACGAGGTCGAACGCGCGCGGCAGATTCTCGAAAAATACAAGCTGCGCGTCACCGATATCGCTAGTCCGCTGTTCAAGGTGCACTGGCCTGGCGCGCCGGTTTCGAAAGAAGGGCCGCGCCGCGATGAGTTTCACGCTCACTCCGACTTCGATCGGCAGGATGCCGTGCTCCGGCGCTGCATCGATCTTTGCAAGGCCTTCCAGACCGATCGCATCCGCTGCTTCGATTTTTGGCGTCTCGACGATCCCAAGCCTTATCGTGCGGCGATCAACGACAAGCTGCGCCAGGCAGCGCGGATCTGCGCGCAGAACAATCTCATTCTCCTGCTCGAGAACGAGATGGCGTGCAACACCGGCAGCGGCAAAGAAGCAGCGGAGTTACTAGCGGAAGTTCGCGAACGCAACTTCATGCTTAACTGGGATCCGGGCAACTCGGCGACCTTCCCCGGCGACACGCCGTACCCGGACGATTACAACCTGCTGCCCGAGCATCGCATTGGCCACTGCCACTGCAAGGATACGATTCGCAAGCCCGACGGCAAGTTCGAGTGGGCGCCGGTGGGCGGCGGCATCATCGATTGGGTGGGCCAGTTTCGCGCATTCAGGCGCGACGACTATCACTACGCAGTGAGCCTGGAGACGCACTGGACGGGTGGGGGAACGCCCGAGGCCTCAAGTCGCGTGAGTATGAAGGGGCTGAAAGACGCGTTGGCCAAAGCCGGAATCAGTTGCTGAGGCGCCAGCCTGAGAAAATCGCACGCCGCGGATCCAGTGGCGTGCGCTGCTGTCGATTTACACATTCGCGGCTCCGCTTGCAGACCTCACCCAATCAAGTCGATCTCGACCTCACGCCGCCCGGCAACGAGTTCGGCATGCGCAGCTTCATCAGCTTGAATGGCGGCACGCCCCTCGTCAGCCCGGATGTCTATTTTGCTACGCGCATGCATTGGGCGGTCGATCTCATCATCGACAGGGACAAGGATAAGAACTCGCTCACGGCGCTCTTCGGCAGACCCGGCAGCGAGGTTTCTCAGCGGCGCTCTATCCAGCTTGTCGGACCACCCAATCTTTTCCCATCTTTCGCGATTCCGGACCAGTTGCCGTCGCCGGGCTCTTATACGAGAGCCATCTTCACCGAGGGGACCGAACCGGAGACGATCGACAAGATCGGCGTCTGCCCGAGTACCCCGTGAAGGATGCCATCCCAAACTCGCCGCGAGGTGGTTGAAAGAAGACCTCGAAACTGGTTCTTAAAATTCTCGAAAGAAAATCCCGCCCTCGGGTTGACAATACCCTATCGGGGTATGGTAAAAAGGATATCGGCGTAGGGTTTAGCCCGCGCAGGAGTTGCAAATCAGTTTATGAGCAACAAATCCGCACAAGAGCCCCCAAGTATGTGGAGTTCTTTCCTGTGCCGTGATGAGCGCTCAGGAAACCGCCCCTAGCCAAGCTATCGACGACTTCCTCACCGCTCTTCACGACATATGACCTGTGAATTGAGCGCGTGAGCCGCTGGAATTGATAGCCTGACTCACCCTCCCGAACCCACAGTCCATCGCACCAATTCGCTGGCCGGATTGCGCCTTTGCCCGTCCGGTCACGGGTTCGTACCCGGACTGTCCCGAGGAGGAACCATGATCAACAAGCTCCACGTGATCCGGAAAACCGTACGTCTGAGCTGCACCTGGGTGCCGACGGGCGACGCGAAGAGGCCGTTGGCTTGCATTTGGGCTGCAGCCCAGACCCCGCAAGCCCTCAACACTGCATCCCCCGCGGATGAAGCGGGGAGGATGTACCTGTGCGCGTAGCAGAACCTGAAACCCAGATCGCCGTAATGCCAATCGACGGCGTGCTGGTTCGGCGCTCCTGGCAGAAGCATCTGCTCACCTTCCTCATGGTCTTCGGCCCTGGCCTGATCGTGATGGAAGCGGACAACGATGCCGGCGCAGTCTCCACCTATATGCAGGCCGGCGGCCAGTACGGGCTGCATCTGCGGTGATATATGGCAACCATGCAGAGTTCATGCGCTCCCGAATATTTCCGAGTGATTCACCCGCTCGACGACGCGCCCGAGCAGAAATGCTCGACGGATGGGCTGGGCCACATCGCCATGACTCCCGCCGTCCGCATCTCCCTCACAGTGCTGCGCGCCTACCTGATCGCGATGACATTGATGCTCGGCTATCACGTGCTCGATCTGGCCGGTGTCTTGCACCGCCTGCAATAGCGGCTGCAAATGAACCGTGAACTCGCATATTCCGCGAGTCTGCGATCGCCAGGTGCATCGCCTTTTGAGGGTCGCTGAAAAGTTACTTCAAATACGCGTGCACCAGGTCGATCAAATCCTCGGCCAGTTCGGGCGCGATCTGCTCCTTGGCTCCATCGGCGAGGTGAAAGCGTATGTGTGTCTCGAGCACCTCGCCCATCAGTGCGTTCACACCCCCGCGCACTGCGGCAAGCAGCATCAGCTGGCCGCCGCAGTCTTCGTCCGATGCAAGGGAGCGCTCCACGGCGTCAAGCTGGCCCCGCACCTTTCTCAGCCGCTGCAGCAACTTCACTTTTTCCCGATCCTGGTGCGACATAGTAACCCTCCGCATTCACACGATCTTCATTTGACAATACCCACCCAGGGTATGGTATCTACGGAGAGGGGGTATCGCTGCCTTGCATCCATTCTATGCCGCGCCCGCAAATCCGGCGTCGGCGGCCCATTCCAATGCAGCAGCCGTTGAATCATGCGCCCGCCAATGCTCTCGCGCCGTACGGCTGCTCCAAGGGGGGCGCCGCAGAGCCGATAGGCACTTTGATCCCCTGTAGGCTGCTGCCCTGTTCTACAAATTGAAATAAACGCCTGCTAGTCTCACTCACTTGGGGCTCTCACGGACTCGGTAACGATGACCACGCGCGCTCTCATTCCGATACTTCTCCTGGCCGCTATTCCATTGGCCAGCGCGCAAGATCGTGCGAGATTGCCCGACGCGCCCATGCCGGCTTCGAGGATCGGCCCATTGCAATTCGCATTTGATGACGCCGGATCCGATGTGTCTTCGCAGCGGAGCTCAGAGTCAGAGCTGCCGGCAGCTCCGCCTGAAGCCGAAATGCTCACCATGTTTCCGCATTCCGAGACGGCTCCTTACTGGATCTCAGGTCAGGCCAACAGCATTTTTCAATCGCACGGGCATTTCCAGTCTCCCTATGAAGGCACTAACAGCCTCCGCGACATCTTCGAATACAAGGCGTCTGAGGTTGCCACTCTTTATCTGGGCTATCAATGGCACGCGAACACGCGCTTCAACACCGATCTCATCGTCGATTTTGAGAACGCCGGCGGACGTGGGATATCGCAGGCGCTGGGACTGGCCGGCGACACCAACCTCGACGTAGTGCGCAACCCCAACCTGAGCATCTCTCCGTATCTCGCCCGCGGCGAGATTCACCAGATTCTCGGCCTGACGGGCGACATGACCGATCAGGATCGCGGGCCATGGGCGCTAGCCACCAAGGTGCCTGCGCGCCGGTTTGAGGTGCGCCTTGGCAAGATGACCCTGCCCGACACCTTCGACGTCAACTCCGTCGGGACAGACAGCCATTTGCAATTCACCAACTGGACAGTCGATAACAACGGCGCGTGGGATTACGCGGCCGATACGCGTGGCTACACCGTCGGCGGCATCTTGGAATACGACGACAAAGTATGGTCGGCGCGCTATGGCATTGCTGCCATGCCCACGGTTGCCAATGGCATCAATCTCGTCTGGGACTTTAGGCGTGCCAACGGCCAGAACTGGGAGTTTGAGGTGCGCAAAGGGCTATTTGGTTGGCTGCTCGATCCCAAGCGGCAGGGTGCGGTGCGCGTGCTCGGCTATCTGAACCATGCCCACATGGGTGACTATCGCCAAGCAGTGGAGGAATATCTGGACGGCGAGGTCGCAACGCCCGATATCACGCTGAGCGAGAGATTCCGCAACGTGAAGTACGGGTTCGGACTAAACACCGAGCAGGAGGTCACCGACCATCTGCGGCTCTTCGGCCGTTTCGGCTGGAACGAGGATCAGCACGAATCCTTCGCCTATTCCGAAGTGGGCCAAACCGTCCTCTTCGGCGGCGATTACTCCGGCCACCAGTGGCACAGAACCAACGATAAGATCGGCGTCGCGTTTGTCAGCAACGCCATCAAGCGCGACCACCAGAACTATCTGCACTACGGCGGACTGGGTTTTCTGCTGGGTGACGGCGGCTTAACCTATGCGCGGGAAGATATTTTCGAGTGGTATTACAACGTCCATCTTTGGCGCGGATACTACATGATGGCCGGCGGCTCCGAGATCGATCATCCTGGCTATAACAAGGATCGCGGCCCGGTATACGTCTACACGGTGCGCGCGCACATCGACTTTTGACCGCGCCTGAAACCCGGGCGCTTTCACGGATTGGTGTGAATACTCGGTGCACCATGGCGCCAGGCGATGCGATAATCGTTTGTGCTTCGACTACCTGAATGGCTCCATTGGCTCATGGGGTTGCTGCTTCAGCCCTCGTCGGTCCTTATCGGAATTGCGCTCGCGGTTGGAGTGCTCCTGCTGTTTCTCGCTAGCACCGGACGCAGGGGGGCGAGGTAAACGTGCCGCCCCCAGCTGCGCTTGTGTCGCCACGGTTGTGTGGCCGCACTTTCCGCTGAAAATCGCCGTTTTCGACCGCGAGTTTGAGGGTGTTTTTGTTGATTCTGAATGAGTTAACATCGAAGAGTACGCTGGCTTTTTTCTGACTCGCCTACCTCCCCGGTCCCCAAGAGCAAGGGACCGGGGGCACCCTCAACCGGGGGCACGCCCTTAAGTGGCTAGGATTCTTCGTGGGGATCGGGGCCACCTGCCAACCGCAGATCCTTCGGCTTCGTTTGGGGCGAGGCGCGCCGAACTCCGCTCAGGATGGCAGCCGTATAAATGCAGGTCCTTCGACTCGTATTGGTGCAAAAAGTGCACCAAAACCCGCTCAGGATGACAGGTCATTCGCTCAGGATGACAGCGCGTGGGAGATTTGCGTGCGCCTCCGCCGCCCCTACGGGGCTTGGGTAGTTGTTTCGTTCTGTTCCCAGGACTTCGCCCTTGGGCTAACTTCCTCGCTCCCTCCAGGAGCGCACCCCTGCTGACCACCGGCTTTAGGGGATTTCGGCCGGCGGGGTTACTGTCGCCCAGCGCTCGGCAATCTTGTCGCCTTCAAACCGCCACTCGACGAAGCCGTGGAACTCCATCTTGCGCCCTGTCTTTGCGTTGGTGCCGAGCCAGCGGTTCCGGCAGACAACGCGGTCACCTTCGGCAATCATCTCGTCGATGGCGATGTGCAGGTCAGGGAACAGCTGATACATCGTGCGCATCATCTCCTCGTCGCCAGCCACACCGGTGGGCTTGCCGCCGGGGCCATCGTGGTCGTAGAAGTCCGCGGTCATATTCTCGCGAATCACTTCGGCCTTGCGACGATTCACGAAGTCTTCAAAATGGCTGCGGACCTTCGACTTCATCTGATCGGGCGTCAAAGTTGTGGGCACTGCGCTTCCTCCCGGAGAGATTGCTGGCGATAAGAGTTGCGAGCAAATTCTTGAGATGCAAAATGTTCGTTAGAGAAAGCAACCTCTCCCCAGCCTCGCACATCTACCAACAGCCGCGGTCTGACCGGATTAGTGGCAAACGTGGCGCGTCGAAGCGCGCCGAGAATCCTGCCCGATGATGCAGAGTGGCCAGACAAACGAAGCCCGCTGATGCGCTCCCATTTTGGGCTAGGACATCAGCGGGCTTCAGATTGCTTAAGTTGGCCCTAGTTTCGCATTGACCGTTGGGCTCATGAATCACCAACTTGATGCGCCCCGGTACGACTTTCGAGGAAGTAATAAGTCGCAACTCTTTGACGGCAGCGGGGAGATGGCTGCCAAAGAGGCTCATTCGGAGGAGGCGAGGTGATTATTTGCCGGGGTTGTTCGCCGGCTTCTCGGGCAGCGCGTAAATCACTTCGCCGGGCTTGGCGTAGTGCAGCTTTTCCCGCGCTTCGCGCTCGATGGCCTCGGGATCGGATTTGAGCCGGTCGACCTGCTGGCGCATCTGGGAGTTCTCCTGCTCTAACTGCTCGATCTCCCGCTGCAAGGCGCGATCCTCAGCACGTTTCTGTTGCCACACCGACAATCCGTGCTGCCCGTGGATGACATGCCAGGTGAGCAGAAGGGCCAGAAGCACCGCAACCACAGTTCCTGCCGGGCGCCACCATTGATGGGCGTGCGCCATCAGCTTTTCGCGGAGGGAAAGAGGCTTTTTGGTTGCCAATTCGGATTGGAGACTCGGGTTGGTCATGGTTCGTTGATCGCTGGTGTAGTGATCCGAGGTTCCTAAATGCAGGTCCTTCGACTCCGATCGCTTACGCGATCTCCGCTCGGGATGACAGCCGTGTTTTGACTACGAACCTCAGATCGGGAACTAGCTCAACACAAACTTTTCGGCCGCGGCTCGCAGCGCCTGCATATCTTTCTCGTTGCGCGCTTCGGTGTAAGCCCTGACCACCGGCTCCGTTCCCGAGAGCCGGTAACAAACCCACGATCCGTCGTCCAAAATCAACTTGAGCCCGTCAGTCCTGACAACCTCGACGACCTTGCGCCCGCCTAGGTCCGAAGGATCGGCCGCCAACTTCTTAGTGAACGCGGCCTTCTGCTCGGCGGTCAAGTGGAAGTTCTCGCGAACCGGGTAATAGGAACCAACCTTGGCAAACAGCCTCTTCAATTGCTCGCCAATGCTCGTGCCGCGCGTGGCCACCATCTCGGTCACCAGCAGCCCGGCGATCACGCCGTCTTTCTCCGGCACGTGCCCGCGAATGGTCAACCCCGCCGATTCCTCGCCGCCGATGGCGATCTTATCTTCGTCAATCAACGCGCCGATGTATTTGAACCCGACCGGCGTCTCGTAAAGCGGAACCTTGTGGTGTTCGGCGAGTGCATTGATCAGGTTGGTGGTGGCCACGCTCTTGGCCACGCCGTTTTTCCAGCCGCGGGTCTCCACAAGGTAGTCGAACAGCAGCGCGATGATGTAATTCGGCTGGATGAACGTTCCATCGCCGTCCACCACGCCGAAGCGGTCGGCGTCGCCGTCGGTGGCAATGGCCAGCGCCGCGCCCATCTCTTTCATCTTCTTTCTGGCGTCGCCCAGCAATTCATCTGAAGGTTCCGGCGCATGGCCGCCGAACATGACATCGCGATAGTCGTGCACGGTTTCGACCTTCGTGCCGCTCTCGCGCAGAAGATCGGAGGTGTAGCCGCGCCCCGCGCCCCAGAACGGGTCGTAAACCACCTTGATGCCCGACTGGGCGATGGCTTTCAGATCCACCAACTCGGCGATCCGCTTCAAGAATGCCGGCTTGACATCGACTCGCTCAAAATTGTCAGCGCTTTCCAGCGGGCTGGGAACATCGTGGCCGCCTCCTTCACCTGCAATCTTCTCGATCGCCGCCTCAATCTGTTTCGTAGCTTCGGGCAATGCAGGCGCACCGTCGGGCGTGGAGTACTTGATGCCGTTGTACTCCGGCGGATTGTGCGACGCGGTGAAGTTGATCGAGCCTGAGGTCTTGAGAGTTCGCACCGCATACGCAATGGCCGGAGTGGGCGCAGCCTCGGGAATCACGATCGGCGTGACCCCTGCGCCGGCGAGCACTTTCGCGGCTTCAGCCACAAAGGTCTCGCCCAGGAACCGAGGATCGCGGCCGACAAGCACCCGGGGTCCCCGGGAAGCGGTCTTTGCTTCCTGGGGTGGGAGCACGCGGTGTGGCTGAGGCAGCGTCTTCACATAGGCGGCGATTCCCGCGGTGGCCAGCCGAATACTGGCCAGCGTGAACCCATCCGCCACAATTGCCCGCCAGCCCGAAGTGCCAAACTTGATCTCGGTCGCCATGTCTTTCTCCGTTTGCGGTTCGATCCCTCGCCGCCACTGTCCATACTCCAACACCGCCGTCGGAACGGCAAGTCGGGCACGGCATCGGGTACTGCGCCGAAGGCGCGCAGCATTTCGGATGTTGTGCGCCGGGACGGATGAGGATACTCCTGGCCGTCCCAGCGGCAGATCCGAGCGGTTTTGGCGCCAAAGCCATTGGCGAGCGCAGACTGAAAGCACGCCGGCTTTTGCCGATAAGCCGTGCAGACGTGCCGGACCGCCGGCCCCGTTCGCGCTCACCTGTAACGGGCATTGGGATTTTTGCGCATCTGTTGATTCCGCGCCATGAAAGAGTTTTCCCATCCCGGCTCCGCCGACAAGCCCGACGCCGATCTCAATCAGGCATCCTTTGAGCTGCCCATTCGAGAGCCGCAGCCGGAAAGGAGAACGATGCGCAAGCGCCTGCTGTTTGTCGATGACGAGCGGATGGTTCTCGATGGCCTGAGACGCGCTCTCTGGTCGATGAGGAATGAGTGGGAGATGGTGTTTGTCTGCAATGGCGCCGCCGCCCTGGAAGCTCTCGATCGCGAGCCCTTCGACGCCATCATCAGCGACATGCGCATGCCATCAATGGACGGCGTGCAACTGCTGGAGCAGGTGAAAGAGCGCCACGGCGAATTGGTCAGGATCGTTCTTTCGGGTCAATCGAGCAAGGAGGTGGTGTTGCGCTCGGTTGTGCCCGCGCACCAGTTCCTGTCGAAGCCATGCAACCTTCAGGAGCTGAAAGACAGGCTCAACCAGGCCTTCGCCAGCCGCGATCTGCTGCGCAATCAGCCACTGGCGTCGATTGTCGCGCGCGTGCGCTCCATCCCCAGCCTGCCTGCGCTCTACAACGACCTGACTGCCGCTCTACGGTCAGAGAACACTTCGCTGGGGCAGATTGAGCAGATCATCTCCAAAGACGTGGGTATGGCCGCAAAGATTCTGCAGCTTGCCAACTCCGCTTTCATGGCTGCTCACGGCCGGGTGTCGAGCCTGCACGAGGCTCTGTCGCTGATCGGCGCTGAGACCGTCCGCAGTCTCACTCTCTCGATTCATGTGTTCTCGCAGTTCAATCGCAACCCTGTCACCGCGGCTTTTTTCCCGGCGATGTGGGACCATAGTGTTTCGGTAGCATCCCTCGCACATCGCATTGCTCTTTCAGAAACAAGAAACAAAGCGATTGCAGAGGATAGCTTCACCACCGGCCTGATTCATGACGCCGGCAAAATCGTTCTATTGGCCGAATTGCCAAACGATTACCGTCGCGTAATTCAAAATCTCGACGGCACTTCGCTGAGGTTTTGCGAAGCTGAAATGAAGTACCTTGGCTGCACGCATGAGCAAATCGGAGCCTACTTGATGAGCGTATGGGGGCTGCCGGCAGCGATCATCCAGGCCGTGGAGCTTCACCACCACCCCTCGGCAATCGGAGAGGCAAAGTTTTCTCCGCTTACGGCCGTACATTGCGCGGACGTCATCGCCAGCGGAGTGGATCAGGCTCTCGTGAACCGCGACGCGGAGCTCGATGAGCTGCATGCAGCGAAAGTGGGCGTCCTCGGTAAACAGGCGCAGTGGAGTGATTTTCATAAAGAGTATCTGCGCGCCCGGGTGGAAAACGGTCTCGTTGCAGAGCGGAGCCTGGTGAGCGCCTGATAGCTCGGCGAGCCGGCCGAACGGTGGCTCGTGCACAGCCGGCGCAGTCATGCTGCATTCGAACCGGGACCAGCCGGGGCCGCTTCTTGCAAGTCCTTTATTTGCTTTGAATTCCCGGGGCTTCCACTAGCATCGGCCGAAAAGCTCTTCCTCTAAGGCTCCTCACCCTCTATCCTCAAAACTCGAGGGCAACTTTGATGCTGCCGATTCCTGTTTGTCCCGAGCGAAGAATTGCTCTGGTGGCCGCCAGTCTGCTGGTTGTCGCGTTTTTTGCTCTTTCGCTACACGCCGCGCAGGCTCCCCAAGCGCCGACGAATCAACCCGCCCCCCCGCCTGGGCCGGCTCCGCAGGCCTCGCCGAGCATCGCCGCGCCGCCGCCGGGCGCGCCGACCTTGAAGGTCACTACGCGCGAGGTGCTGCTGGACGTGCTGGCGACCGACAAGACCGGCCGGCCTGTCGCTGGCCTCAAAGCCGCAAACTTTTCGTTGAGCGAAGAAGGCGAACCGCAGGTTATCCGCAGGGTCGACGAGCACCACGCCCTGTCCGCTTCCGACTTGGACAAGCTGGCTGCCACGCCGGCGCTGCCGCCCAACACTTTCACTAACTACACGCCGGTGCGCAATACTAATGCTTCCATCGTTCTTCTGCTCGACTCTATGGATTCGCCCCCAAGTGCGCAGATGGAGATGCGGGCGCAGCTCATCAACTATCTGAAGCACATGCAGCCGGGCCCTCCGGTCGCCATCTTCCAGCTCGATACCGAGATGCGGCTGATCCAGGGATTCACCTCAGACCCGAAGGTCCTGCTTGCCGCAGCCGAGAGCAAGCGCGATTCGGTGTCGATGACGCAGCCCACTGCGGCGCCGCGCTCTTACGGGGGCGATTCACAGTATCGCCGTGCACTCATGGAGAATCTTCGTGCCGGAATGCGGATGTTGGGCAGCTATCTGTCTGGATTTCCCGGCCGCAAGAACCTGATTTGGTTCACCGGCCAGGTGCCGATGACGGTCATGGGGATGGGCTTCGGCAATCCCTTCCGCGACGGCCTCACTGTCCGCAGCACCGGCGACGACCTTACCGACCTGACCGATGTGCTGACGGTGAGCCGCATTGCGGTGTATCCGGTGGACACGCGCGGATTGGGACTTGCTCCCGAGATCATGGGCGGACGGCGCGGCGGCATCAACCCCGGCTCACCCTTTGTGAGCCACGAAAATATGGATCGCGTCGCGGCACAGACAGGCGGCAAGGCCTACTACGACACCAACGATTTCACGCGCGTGATTACCGACGTGGTGAATTCCACATCGACTTACTACACCATTGCCTACTCGACCACCAACACCAAATGGAATGGCGAACTGCGCCACGTAAAGGTGACGGTCGACCAGCCCGAAGTTCAGTTGCAGCATAAACAGGGCTACTTCGCTTACAGCCTCGATAAGCGCGAAGAGAGAGGAATCGAAAATCTCGAGAAGCGCAGGGCAGAACAGGCAGCGCAGCAGCAAAGTGCTTCGCAACCGCAAAACGCAGGATCGCAGCTGGCCGGCGATGCGCAGAATCCGGCGCCGCCATCGGGCAGCAATGCGCAGAGCGCGGCCCAACCACCTGCGGCAGCGCCGGATGCGAATCAGTCCGCGGCCGACGAGGCTCTCGGCGCCGAGGTGCATCACTCGTCTTCCGGAGGCTTTAGTGCGGCCCTGGCCTTGGGAGCCGTTCCACCCACCGAGATTGTCTTTGCGGCAAGAATCGAAGCGGACCCGGCCGCGGAGAAACTGGGCAAAGATGCGCCCCTGCCGCCCGACAACTTCCTCAAACCAGAGTGGCAGCACAAGCCGTTTCGCAATTACACAATCTTGTTCGAGGCCGATGCCCACCGCATCAGCCTGACGCAGACGCCGGATGGCATTCGCCATGGAACCGTGGATTTTGTGGCTGTCGTCTATACAGGCGATGGCCAGGTCGTGAATGATCTGCAGCGGAAGGCAGCCTTCGATCTCACTCCAGACAAGTACCACGAGATTCTCGTCTCGGGCCTCCACCTCAAGCAGCAGATTGCCATCCCCGTGAAGGGCAACTTTTTTCTTCGCCTCGGAATTCACGATGAGAACGGCGACCAGGTCGGAGCTTTAGAAATCCCGATCGATCAGATCGCATTGAACCCGGCAAGCGGGCAGCACGGCCAGTAACCAATTACGGAGAGGCTCCATGCTCGAAGCTGCGTTATCGGTTCGCATCGTCATTACGACGGTTGTCAGCGAGGAAGAGGGCGCTCGCATGGGTCGGACGCTGGTTGAGGAACGGCTGGCTGCATGCGCAACCATTATTTCCGGCGCACAGTCCATCTATCGCTGGCAGGGTCAGATCGATTCATCAGCCGAAACGATCCTTCTCCTGAAGACAGAATCCGATCGGCTGGCCGCGCTCGATTCCCGCTTGCACGAGTTGCACAGCTATCAGACTCCCGAGTTGCTTGTGCTGACGGTCGATTCCGGCAGCCATGATTATCTCGCGTGGCTGCACGCAAGCCTGCACGAAAGCACTTAGAACTTCGAGCGAACTCCGCCAGTTCCAGCCCGGGGCATTTTCCATGCCGCGTGGTCTCAACCTGCGTCCTTCCCCAAATCTTTGCGGCACCAAAGTGCCTGATTCACCTGCTGATTCCGCAGGCTCGCGCCGGGTGCAGTGCTATCCTTGATGGGGTTTCCTCATGCGCTGGCTCATGATTTCGCTTCTCGTGTCACTGGGGGCGCTGCTCATTGCAGCCGCAGGCATGGCTCGTCACATCTGGCTGCAACGCGCTAAGCTCAGAAGGAAGCCTTCACCGGCCTTCGAGCCGGCTGACGAGTCCGAACTTGAACTAGAGCACTGAGTTTCTACATCGCCAAGTCTGAACAATGGGCTGAGGGCGCTCGACTGCGCGTTCGCCTCCAGACCCCATAACCACAAATAAAATTCGCAGTTTTGACTTCCGAAAGGATTTCCCCAGCCGTGAGTACCCAGCAGCCGGACGTCGCCAGTCCTCCCGTCCCGATGGAAATCTCCATCGCCCACAGTCCCGATTCCGACGATGCCTTCATGTTTTACGGTTTGGCCACGAACAAGATTCGCGTTCCGGGCTACCGCTTCACCCATAAGCTCTGTGACATCGAGACGCTCAATCGCCTCGCCCGTGAGGAGGCCGTCTACGATGTCACCGCCATCAGCTTTCATGCCTATCCATATCTCCAGCAGACCTATACGCTGATGGGCTGCGGCGGCAGCGTGGGCGAGGGCTACGGACCCATGGTCGTCTCCAGCCGCAAGTTAGCAGTTGAGGATTTGTGCAAGGTCAGGATTGCTGTGCCCGGCACGCTGACCACCGCCTATCTCGCGCTCAAAATCTTCAATCCCTCCGTCGAGACCGAAACCGTCGCCTTCGATCGCATCATTCCCGAGATTGTCGCCGGCAAATTCGACGCCGGCCTTATTATTCACGAAGGACAGCTCAACTATTCATCCAGCGGCCTCTTCAAAGTGATCGACCTGGGCGTGTGGTGGCGCGAAACCATGGGTCTGGTGCTGCCGCTGGGCGGCAATGCAATCCGCCGTTCGCTGGGGGCCGAAGTGCACGCGATCGTTTCCAAGGCTCTCCGCGATTCCATCGGTCATGGACTCGAGCACCGCGAGCAGGCGCTGGAATACGCGATGCAGTTTGCCCGCGACCTCGACTCAAGGCTGGCAAGCCGTTTCGTGAGCATGTACGTGAACGAGCGCACACTCGACTACGGCCCGGACGGGCGCGAGGCCATCCGCAGGCTACTCGATATGGGGTTCGAGCGCGGCATCATTCCCATCGCTCCGCAGGTGGATTTCGTCGACTGAGCCGCAGCTCTCAGCCGTCAGCTCTCAGCGTTCAGGCCTGGTCGCGCAGCTGCCAGTTCCAGACAGGATTCCTGGATCCGGGCCCATGAAGGCAAGAGAAGGGCTTTTCGTTGAAGGCTCAACTTCATTACCTTCGATGCCTCGAATTCAATCAACGGTCATTGCTGCAGTCTGAGAATTCCTGTTCCTTTCCTAAGTTTCTTCTAATCTGCGCCGATGGATCTCATGAGGGGATTCACACGGATGCCTCAGCTCACTCCACCTGCGTTCCTGCTGGCGTCGCCTGATCCAGCCCTGCTTTCCGCTCTCGAGCCACTCTTACGCGCAGCCGGCGCGCATGTCCAGGCCGCTCTCTCAGCACATGCAGCGTTGGCCGCGATCTTCGCGCCTCGTCCGCCTGACGCAGTGCTGCTCGACACCGGTCTTCCCGGCATGCCGGTCACGCGGTTTCTCGCTGCGGCGCGTTCACATGCCGCAGCGGTGCGGGTTCCCATCGTTCTGATCGCCGGCTCAGTGAACCGGGAATGGGCTGAGCTGCTGGCCGAGGGCGCTGTCAACGATCTGATTCTGCGCTCGGACGAGCCGGCCTACTGGCAGTTGCGCCTCGACATGATGCTGCGCCACCATCGCCTCGCCCTCGAACTTGACTCTCTGCGCGACATGGCGCTGCGCACCGCCCAGCTCGACCGCCTCACGGGCGTCTACAATCGCGAAACTCTCCTGGCCATGCTCTTCCGCGAAACCGATCGCGCGCAGCGCTTGGGCAGCCCCCTGTCGCTCGTTCTTTTCGACATCGACGACTTCGGCCATTGGAACTCGCGGCTTGGCGCCGATGCCTGCGATGAGCTGCTTTGCCAGACGGCGAGCCGTACGAGTTCGCTCTTGCGGAGCTACGACCAGCTTGGCCGTCCCGGCATGGACGAATTCCTGGTCGCATTGCCGTCGTGCGCCATCGCCAATGCCATGGCGTTTACCGAGCGGCTGCGGTCCGAGGTCTTTGCCGAGCCCTTCCATGTGGCGGGCGAATCGATTCGCCTCTCCGCGTGCTTTGGTATTGCCGCCAGCCATGGCCGCTCGCCAGTGGTGGTTTTGTGCGAGGCAGAGAGGGCCCTCGAATGGGCCAAAGCAGCTGGTCCAGAAACGATTCAGTGCTTCGGCAGCGTTCCACATCCCGATTCGTCGCCGGTCACCTTCTTTTCCAATGTTTCCGGCGACGATTTGCTCGCCTGGTAACCCAAAAGCCAGGCAGGAGCGCCCCAGGTCCTCGCCCAAAAGAGGACCTGGGGTGCAAACCCTAGCCACCAGCGATTGTCGAGGCTCTCTCTCCGGCGATCGTCAGGAACTCCTGAAAGACTTCGTTCGAGATCAGACGTCCCCTTGCCGTCAGCCGGACACGCTTGCCATCGAAGGTGAGCAGCCGGTCATCGACAAGCCGCTCCACAGTCTCCACCGCCGGTTCAACTACTTTCTCGCCAAACTCAAGCTTGAGCGCAGCGACGTCCACACCGGCATTCATCCGCAACCCCAGGAACCATGCCTCTTCGTGCTGCCGCTCGCGCGTGAAGCACGCTGTCTCAGTGATCGCCGGCCCCGACAAGTACCTCTTCAGGTCGTCGGTTGTTGTCGCGCGCAATATGGTCGAAACACCCAGCGGGGTGCGCCTCAGCATGGACGAGGCGTCGAGCCCCAGCCCCAGGTACGGCCTCCGCTGCCAATACCGGATGTTATGTCTCGATTCCAGTCCCAGACGAGAAAAATTGGAAATCTCATACTGATGAAGTCTCGCTTGATCCAGCCGCTCGATGGCTTGTTCGTACATTTCTGCAATTGTTTCGTCGCTTGGCACGAGGGCCGCACGATAACGCGATCCGCCTTTGAGAACCTCGCGCCCCAGCCGCGAATCCTCATCCACTTCCAGCATGTATACGCTGGCGTGTCCGACGCCGGACCGAATCAATGCTTCGAGCGACTCTTCCCACGAGGCAAGCGTCTGTCCGGCGAGCCCGGCAATCAAATCCACGTTGAGGTTGGTGATCCCCGCGGCGCGCAGCCGCAGCAGATCGTTTTCAACCGTCGCGCGGTCGTGCAGCCGCCCGCTTGCATGTGCCTCATCGTCCACAAACGACTGCACGCCCAGGCTCACGCGGTTCACGCCCGCCTCGGCGAGTGCGTCCGGAGTCGCATGGGCTAGTTGCCCCGGTGCACACTCAACGGTGATCTCTGCGTCCGTGTCGACTTGGAACTGCGCCCGTAGGGCCGCGAACAGCTTGAGCAGCAGATCGGGAGCGAGCAGGCTCGGCGTTCCGCCGCCCAGATAAACGGTGTCGACCCGCCGTGGCAGATCGGCCTCGATCTCTGCCGCCCACATCGGCGCCGCAGTCATGTCATCGATCACCCGCTGCACGTACCGCTCGTGATCGGCGGCCGGGTATACGCCTGATGCGAAGTTGCAATAGGTGCACTTTGACCGGCAGAAAGGGATGGAAACATAAATCCCGAGCGTATCCGCGCCGATGCCGGTCATAGATGGATTGTTGCATGGGCGCGCCCGTTCGACATGCACCGGTGTCAGCATTGCAGCGGTCCGCCAAATCACGGCGGAAAATTCGCGCCGCTGCTCATGCAATCATGTTTTCAGGGAGATCCGGTTTGAAGGCCTGGCCCGTTTTCGCCATCCTAGTTATTCAAGGCATCCTCTTTCTCGGCCATTGGCTCGTCTTCTCCACCGTGGTTGCCGCTTTCCCGTGTCTTTCGCCGGCAGCCATTGCCGATTTACGCGCCACTATCTTCGTTCTTGCCTTCACTTTCGTGGCCGCCTCGCTGCTCGCCTTCCGCTTTTCCAATTTTGCGGTCCATTTGTTCTACACCATCGCGGCCGCATGGCTGGGCTTTGTCAACTTCTTTTTCTGGGCATCGCTTCTTGTGCGGCTGGTCTGGCTCGTGCTCCCTATCGCACACCTCACTCGAAATCCCGCAGCCGCACGGTCGACGATCGCGGGAGTTTTCTTCGCGCTGGCCGCGCTCGCCGGCGTCTACGGCCTCATCAACGCGCGCATCATTCGGGTCCGCCACGTCACCCTGCAACTGCCCCATTTGCCCGCCCCCTGGCGTGGACGGCGCGGCGTCCTGCTCAGTGACCTGCATCTGGGCCCGGTCAACGGAGCCCGCTTTTGCCGCCGCGTGGTTGGCATGGCGGCGCGATTTCAACCCGACATCGTCTTTCTCCCCGGCGACCTGTTCGACGGCACGCACGCCGACCTCGACCGTCTGGTTGCACCCTTTCGCACTTTGACGCCACCTTGCGGCGCCTATTTTTCAACCGGCAACCATGAGGAATTTACCAATGCCTCGCATTACGTCGAAGCCGTCGCCCGTGCCGGCATTCGTGTTCTTGCCAATGAGTCGGTTGTTGTTGAAGGCTTGCAGATCGCCGGCGTCCCTTATCACGACTCTACGCACATCATTCACATGAAAGCGTTTCTCGACGGCCTGCACCTCGATCGTTCCCAGCCATGCATTTTGCTCAACCACGCGCCCACGCGGCTGCCCCTCGTCGAGCAGGCTGGTGTCGCACTTCAACTCTCCGGCCATACCCATGGCGGCCAATTTTTTCCCTTTACCTGGCTAACCCGGCGCATCTTCGGCAAGTTCACCACGGGGCTCAACCGATTCGGCGCGCTTCAGGTTTACACCTCAACCGGAGCCGGAACCTGGGGCCCTCCATTGCGCGTGGGCAGCGCGTCAGAAATGGTAGTCTTCACATTTGAATAGGGGCTTCTATCCTGAAAGCCAGCGAATCTTGAACTGAGGAGACGCTGTTTTGGACTCTAAACCACTCACGCCGGTCAGCTCTCGCCCTTCTGTCATTCGCACCAGCCTTCACGGGCGCGATCTGCTCACGAATCCGCGCCTCAACAAGGGCACGGCGTTTACCGCAGCCGAGCGCGACATGTTTGGCCTGCACGGCCTGCTGCCGCCGCACATCGGGACACTTGAGGACCAGCGCGAACGTCGCAAGCGCGTCCTCGACTCAAGGCCTACCGCGTTCGGCAAGTACAGCAACATGCGCGACCTGCAGGATAACGACGAGACTCTGTTCTATTCGCTCATCCTCCGCGACATTGAGGAGTTGCTGCCCATCGTCTACACCCCCGCTGTCGGCGAAGGATGCCAGCGTTTCTCTGAAATCTGGCGCAAACCGCGCGGTGTCTTCCTCAGCTATCCCAATAAGGATCGCATCGCGCAGATCCTCGCTGATCCTCACTACGACCCTGTGCGCTGCATCGTGGTCAGCGACGGAGAGCGAATTCTTGGCCTCGGTGACCAGGGTGCCGGAGGCATGGGTATTCCTATCGGCAAAATGGCTCTTTACACGGCCCTGGGCGGCATCCCTCCCGAGCACTGCCTGCCCATCATTCTCGATGTGGGAACCGACAATGAAGTCCTGCTGCACGATCCCATCTACATCGGCTGGCAGCATCAGCGTGTCCGCGGTGCGGAGTACGACGATTTTGTGGAGGCATTCGTGGCCGCGGTGGAGCGCCGCTGGCCGCATATTCTCTTGCAGTGGGAAGACTTCGCGGGCACCAATGCGGCGCGCCTGCTCGAGCGTTATCGCAATCGCCTCTGCACTTTCAACGACGACATCCAGGGAACCGCGGCCGTGACCACGGGGACGCTGCTCGCCGCCGTCAATGCAACCGGGGTTCCGCTTGCCCAGCAGACCATCGCCATGTTCGGCTCGGGATCGGCGGGCATTGGCATCGTCGATCTCCTCGTCTCCGCCATGCGCGAACAGGGATTGAGCGAAACGCAGGCGCGCGCGCGCATTTATGCGTTCAATCGGTACGGCCTGCTGGTTGAAGGCGGCAAGGGGATTCGTCCGGAACAGGAACCGCTGGTACGCAAGCACGAGGACGTTGCGGGGTGGAAGCTTTCTGCCGCCAGCACTGAAACGGGCGGAATCTCGTTGCTCGATGTGATGCGCAATGCCCGTATCACCGTGTTGGTGGGAGTGAGCGCGCAGGCGGGAGTATTCACCGAGGAGATCGTGCGCGCCATGGCGCTCAACACGCCGCGTCCCGTGATCTTCCCCCTGTCGAACCCAACTTCACGATCTGAGGCCACGCCGGCCGACCTTCTGCAATGGACAGGCGGCCGCGCGCTGGTCGGCACAGGCAGTCCCTTCGCGCCCGTCGAGGTCAACGGCAAACTGGTCCGCATCGCGCAAGTCAACAACTCCTACATCTTTCCGGGACTCGCCCTCGGCATTCTGGTTTCGCGCGCCGAGCGCGTCAGCGACTCGATGATCATGGCTGCTGCCAAGGCGCTGGCATCGCTCTCGCCGGCGCGTGCGGACGCCGACGCTCCGTTGCTGCCGCCGATTGCCGACTCCCGCAAAGTGAGTTTGGTTGTTGCCGAGGCCGTCGGACGCCAGGCCATGGCCGAAGGCCTCGCCGACGCCGTCGATGAAGCGACCTTCGCCGAAAAGCTTCGCGATTACATGTGGGAGCCTGTCTATCTTCCTTATGAACGGATTGATGACGTCCGCTGAGCGTCGCTTCAGTCGGCGCCCACCGGCACCTGCTCAAGCAATCGCTTCCAGGTCTTCTGGTTCTTCCTGAATCCCTTTTTCAGATCCTCGAGGATTCTCTCGAAGTCCGCATTCGTGCGCAGATTATTCCACGCCGGGTTCTTCTGGAACCATGGATAGTTCTCGTTGCCCAGATAGATGGCGCGGCGCAGCCAGTGCAGTGCCTCGCTGGAATCGCCATCCACGGCAAAGTACGTGGCCAGCCGATAGGCCATTTCGCTGTCGGCTTCGGCGGCAGCCAGCGTCTCGTCTTTGAGTAGAGCCGCGCCGCGCTCGCGCCGACCAGCCTGAACGTAGCAGATGGCCAGCGTGGGGACGGCTATGCGCATCAGCGGATCGTCGGCGATCACGCTTTCCAGAAACTCGATCGCCTTGTCGAGGTTGCCCATGCGCATCTGCTGGTAGCCGGCCGAGGTGCGCAGCAGCGGATGGCGCGGCTCCAGCGCCAGCCCTTTCTCCAACTCGTCGCCGGCCAGCTCGATTTGGTTCTGGTAGTGATACACGCGTGCGCGATGGTTGTAGAGAATCGCCGCGTTGGCAGGATTCAGCTTGAGCGCGCGGCTGAATTCTGCAAGCGCCTCTTCGTACATGCCGTCGCCGCGCAGCGCAATCCCGGCCACCATGTGTACATTCCAGTCGTTCGCCGCGCTGGAAAGCAGGTTCGCGATTCCATGCCGCGCCGATTCTTTTTCGCCGCGCGAGAGCAGCATGTAAATGCGATAAAGATTCGCCTCGGCCGAAGCCGGGTCGAGCTTCAACGCTTCGTCGAACGCACGCCGCGCCCGCATCACGTGAATCTGCCCGCCAAATCCGTGACGCGCGTACTGCAGTTCGGAAATTCCCAGTCCACTCCACGCCGGCGCGAATGCCCCGTTGGCCTCTGACACGCTGGTGAAAAGGGCATGCGCACGGTCCAGATCGGCGCGCGAGCCGGTGCGCACCATGAATGAGCTCAGCAGTGCCCGCGCCTGCAAATACTTTTCGCTTGTCGGGCCCGGCAGCGAGCCGTCACGCTGCGCCGGCCGCGCCGCACCGGCGATCTGCCCCAGGCGCTCGTCCGCGCCCAACCCCTGCAATGCGGCAAATACCTCGTTGGAAATCTCTGTCTGCACCGCGATCAAGTCAAGCGACGAAACGCGGATCGATCCGCCGGTGCGGACGCTCTGCGACGCCACATCGAGCAACTGCCAGTTCAGGTCGAACCCCGTCTCGGAGCGTACATAGCTCCCGGCAAGCACAAACGAAACCAGCAACTTCTGCCCGATCGCCAGCGGGTCCATTTGCGCAAAGGCCTGCGCCATGGGCATGGGCATCAGCGTGCTCGAAGGGCGCACTACCAGCGAGGGAATGCGTGCCAGCCTCGCCGCAATCGCATCGGCGAGCGCATATCCGTAGAGCGGGGCGACTTCCGACGTGCCTAAATTCGCGAACGGCAGAACCACCAGGGAATTCTGCGCGGCGCGCTCGCCGCCCGACTCGCGAAACCGCTCAGCCAGCATCGACAGGAGTCCCGTCGCGCGCTTTTCCGCTTCCCGGCCGCTGGCCGGCAGATTTGCCGCGGCATCGCCGGGAATGATCCCCGTCTCAATCTGCAGCGCCTTCATAATCGTCTTCAGCGCTTCGCGAACTTCGGCGGCCGAGGTCATGCGCGCGCCCGGGTTCTTCTCGAGGCACGCAGCGATCACACTCTTCAGCTCCGGCGAAATGCCGGGAACGATCTCATTCAAGTCAGGCGGGTCCAGGAATTGGATGGCGCGAATCGCCTGAAAGTCTTCGGCGTCGGGCCGCACAAACGGATGGCGTCCGCTCGCCAGCTCATACAAGATCACTCCCAGCGCCCAAACATCCGACTGCACACTGGAGTGCCCGGTGACAAACTGTTCCGGAGCCATGTAGCGGATGGTTCCTCCGCGCGCCGTGTAGGTGGCGGCAACGGATGCATCCTTGGCCAGGGCCGGCTTTGCAGGATCGAAGCGTGCATCTTCCAGAGGCAGCCGCCGCGCCAGCCCAAAATCCAGAATCTTCACCAGCCCGCCGTCAGTCAGCATCACGTTCTGCGGTTTCAGATCGCGATGAAAAATACCCAGGGCGTGAGCCGCCTGCAAGCCATCGGCGACCTGAATGCCCACCGACAGCATCAATTGCATGCTTGCCGGCCCGCGCTCGATCAGCTTGTCCAGCGGCTGGCCGGGTACAAACTGCATGGCGATGTAAGCCTCGTCGCCGCTTTCGCCCACTTCGTAGATGGCGCACACATTGGGGTGCTCGATTGCCGAAGCCAATCGCGCCTCGCGCAGTACGGTCGTTCGCATCTGCTCGGCGGTCAGCAGCCCGGTATGCAGCATCTTCAGCACCACCGGTCGCTGCAGCAGAGTGTCGTTAGCGGCGAACACTACGCCGCTCCCGCCAGCGCCGAGCCGCTGCTGAATCTCGTAATGTGCAATCGTCCTCTTCATTGCCCAATTCAAGTCTATCGGCGCATTGCCCAATTCAAGTCTATCGGCGACGACATAAAAACTATCTTGTGATTCTTTATGTGAATGCGGGTTGAATCCTACGCAAAACCCAGAGTATTAGGGGTCCTTTTGCTATTGCTCAATGCTGAAAAGGCTGTCATCCTGAATCTAGCTCGCCGAGGGAAATCTATTCCAGCACTTCGTGCGAGCGCCGCGCTTAGCTCCAGCACAACCAATCGAGCTGCGCCCGCGAACATGCCAACCGAATCGAGCCTCTTGCCGCTTGATGACGAGGAAGAGATAGACCTCGCTAATGCCTATCTAAAGTTCACCCACACAGAATCGAAGACTCCGGAGTGGCATGCCCTTTTCTGGACGCATTACCGGATGGGCTACTTGGCAAAGTACCTACCGCACAAAGCGTGGCGAGTCATCCTGATCACCTGGTCGATCCATCGATGCCCTCAGATGATGGGCAGCCTTTCAGGTTTCGTTCGCACCCTACTCCTAAAGCATTCTTTCGAGATGCTTCCGATCATCGAGGCAGAGGCGCACCGCGACCCTACCTTCGCGAAGCTGCTCGCAACCCTTGAGCAGATAACGCTAAGTGACGACGTCTATGCGCGCGTAATGGCCGCCAGCGAACTAAAAGTGTGGGAAGGCCCGCCGAACTCCCGAATAGTGGAATGTCAGCCACAGCCAGTGCTCAACTCGGAGTTAACACCACACGAGGACGAGAAGGAGGAAGACCTCGCCCGAGCCTACGTTGCAGCACAACAAACAGAATCACAATCTGAGCAATCGCATGTCCTCTTCTGGGCCCATGAACGGACAAATTACCTGACGAGGTATCTTCCCCACAAGGCCTGGCGCGTAATCCTGCTTATCTGGTCAATGGATCAATCGATCAAGACGATCCAACGCCTCTCCGCAGGAGAAATCGAAGACCTGCTTGTTAGGAATGGAATCGAGATGATCCCGCTCGTCGAAACCGAAGCCCGTCGGGATCCCAGCTTCGCAAACCTTCTCGGCGGTGTTTGGAA
>JBEKPO010000028.1:0-40933 GCA_049520675.1 Occallatibacter sp.
CAGCACGAAGCCGCGGCAGTGATGACATGGAAGCGATTTCCACGTCATGAACTTTTATATCTGGCCCGACGCCCGAAGTCAAAGGAGGCAGGTTTACAGTCTCGCCTTCGCGAATGGGCGGCCCAACCCTGATTTCAAATATCTCTCAGAGGCTAATCCTCGACTTTCATCCGCAAAGGCGACAAAGGTCTTGATATGCCAGGGTCGGTACCTGGCGGTATGAATCACTGTGCCCGCGTTGTGTGCAGAAGGGTGAGTCTTTAAGTCGCCAGTGATGCCCGAGTGGAAGCGCTCCGACTCCATGAGCAAAATGACGCGTATTTCATCTAGAGTCCGCCTTCGCTTATGCCACGGCGCGACAGCCTTCGCCATTGAACTGGCCCGCTGAGGCGAAGCCCGCATGGCGGACGAAGGTTGGTGACCCCGGGCTGATTCGAACAGCCGACACGCAGTTTAGGAAACTGCTGCTCTATCCATCTGAGCTACGGGGCCACTTGTCGTAACACGAACTACCCCACTAGTTTACTGCGGCAAAAACGTGGGGAGCGTTTCCGTCTGTCGCCCAATCCCGGAACGGCGGTTTCAGGCCGAATCATCGCGGCAACTGCATCGGCTGATGCGGGCTAATGTAATACCCCATCGTTGTGCTGAGATTCGCGTGACGCAGGATCATTTGAATGGTCCTATCTGCCACACCCAAAACATGAAGGTTACTGCCCGGGCCCCGCCTGCTGCGCGCCAACCGTGCCAAAGAGAACATCTGGCGTTCATGACGGGGAATGTCTAAGCGCACAGTCCCGCTCCAACAGACGGCAGGAGCGCGGGTATCGGTTTAGGACTTGAAGAAGGTGAGATAAAGCTGCTTTCCGAGGCGGTGAATGACGAAGTCCTCAAGTGGCTCATTTCTGCTGAATCGGTCACCCACCCTGAAATGGTTTTTTAACTGCAGCTCTGGTGACGATCTGCCCCTGGGCTCTCGCCCGGCTGACTTTGGCACGTCGCCTCCCTTCCGACGTTCTATACAAATCGAGATTGCGGTACATGTCGCAGCCAGAGCATGTCGGATTCAGGGTTTTAGCCTTGAAGCTTTCGCGAAGCTTCTTCAAGTGAACCCCTTGCCACAGGTTCAAAAGCGTATCGTCCTTGATATTTCCGATTCTAAGATCGTCAACAGCATCCATGGATGCGACGCAGGTGCAGGCGAGAACCTCGCCATCTGTGAGCACGATCGGTCCGTTGTAAGTCTGAACGCATGCTTCGGGTTTGCTTGTGACTTTTCGCAGACGCATGAGCGGGGGGAGGTCCTCACGCTTGATGCGGCCGTTAGCCGGCGTATAAGCCCATGTGAAATCAAGTACCGGATCGAATTCAAGGATGGGTTGAAAATCCGGATCCTGCATCACCTCTTCGAGTGGACGGTCTGGCCGAAGACCAATGATGATAACGACCGGCCTGGCCGATCTTGAGTTCGCTTCAAGAAGGGCTAATACATTCCGGCGCATCCGCTCGTATGCAGCGTTCCTGTACACACGCCGATACATTGACTCTTCAAAGCCGGCAGTGCTGATGGTGATCGACGTTAGACCTGAGGCAAGAACTTCGTCGATTCCAAACTTATCAAGAAGAATTGCATTGGTCGTTACCAAGATTCTGTCGATTTGAGGAAAAGATCGAAGATAGCGCACTCTCTCCACGAATTTGGGATCGATGAGCGCGTCTCCAACGATAGGCGTAAGTGTGACTGCTCCGCCGCCGCAGGCGACGAAATCGGCCACGGCCTTTTCGAAAATGTCGTCGGGCATTGTCGCGTGAGCCCGCTCTTGATACTGATACGGGCAAAATACGCATTTAGCATTGCAGATATTTGTCAGTTCCAGGTGGAGTTCATAGGGCCTCATGGCCATCGAATCGAGTGCAGGACGGATCGAAATTAAGCGGCCCAACAGCGCATCCGTCTTCCTGAGCCCCGCGCGAACCGCCTTGGTCACAAACAATGAATTCATATGGCTGTGGCTTTCCACCCCTCCAACTCTTTCTTGTGCAGTTGCTCCGCTAAATGCAGCCACCGCGCCAAGTTCGTCTCGGCCTGCTTCAACTCTCTTTTCAACCCAGAAGCTGCTGGTCGATACTCGTTCCGTCCTTCGGACGGGCCATCTGAGCTACGGGGCCACTTCTAGAATCTTACTCGGATTTCAGCTGGTGTCGGGACGATTCCGCGGGTTCGCGTCGAAGCAGTTCCGGGAAACTGCTGAACGCGCCGGTCGTGCGAAAGTCGAAGGAGATTCTGCGACTATCCAGAAGCATCGGCCAAAACCTATGCTGAGTCAATGGTGATGCGCGGCAGTGTGCTACGGGGATTGAGCAAGATGGCGCAGGCAATGACAGCGAGACCCTCGGCGGACGCCGCGTGAGCTGGAATCAGAGAGCCGGGAAACTCAAGAATGGGAGTCAGTCTCGTGGATGAGATGCGGGTATCGAAACGCCATCTTCGAACGGTCTGTTGTACCTTGGCCGGTTTGGCGATGTTTTCACTTCCAACAGCGCCACGATTGTTC
This sequence comes from Occallatibacter sp., assembly GCA_049520675.1. Taxonomy (GTDB): domain Bacteria; phylum Acidobacteriota; class Terriglobia; order Terriglobales; family Acidobacteriaceae; genus Telmatobacter. Next base: position 2,556 of record JBEKPO010000028.1, read on the forward strand.
TCGCAGAATTCGCCCGGCTCCTGGAAGGGGATCATCACTCCCAGCCGCGCCGCCGACTGGTCAAAAGCAGGAGTGCCCGGCGGCATTCCACACAGAACAACGGTTTGCGCCAAGGTGGCGACGACGGACAGTACGGAGCAAATTCAAGCGAAAATCGATCGCTGCCCAGCGAATCAAGTGGTGAAGTTTTCCGCGGGAGTGTGGGATCTTACCACTTCAATTTATGCCAATAAAGGGATCGTACTGCGTGGGGCCGGACCGGCGAAAACCATCATCAATCTACCCACAAGCGGGTACGGCGACATCTTCTTCAGCGTGGCCGGCACAGGCGAGAACCCAAATGGGTTGCCGCGATATCCACCCAGCCTTGGTTCGACCAACTGGACCGGAGGACTTAGCACGGGCAGCCGGATTTTGACTTTGGCGAGCACGGCAGGGATCGTGGCGGGGCAGCGGATCGTTCTGGATCAGCACAACGCGCCTTACATCTTTCCTCTTGGCATCAACGGAGAGTGCGACTCGCACAACAGTTGCGGGCGTAACGACAATCCTTTGCAGTTTTATGGCGCCGAGAGCCGCGCCCAGCAAGAGATGGTGGAAATTGAAAGTGTGGACAGCCCCACGCAGGTCACCATCAAAGCACCGGGGGTGGCTTACGACCATTCGCCGAACTTGTCTCCCCAGGCGTTTTACTGGAATACCGCCGGCATCGGACACAACGGGCCGGGGAATATCTCGTATGCGGGCGTTGAGGACCTGCAGGTCAACGCCAATTCCAACAACTTTGCCATCAGCATGGGCTATTGCGACTACTGCTGGGCCAAGAATGTTACGGTGACAAACCTCGGCCGAACTGCGGTGTTCTTCTTATGGGGCATGCACGATGAAGTGCGCGACAGTTACTTTTCCGCACATAACACTCAGGGAGGGCCGACTCAGTACGGAATCGAGCTGATATCCACGTCTTTCGCGAAAGTGGAAAACAATATCTTCTTCGGCATCACTGCCAGTCTCCTGCCGGAGACTTCGTACGCTTTGGTTGCCGGATACAATTATGTCCTTAACACAGCACCAGGACCTCAATTCGGCAGCTTCGAGCCTCATCTGGCGCACAATTATCTTCAGCTCTACGAGGGCAATGTATTGGACGAAATCATGTACGACAACGTTTGGGGGTCGTCGTCCCATAACACCGCCTTCCGCAATCTCGCTTCAGGGCATAGTCTCAATAAGACCAGCTACCGCGTAGCTATCAAAGTCAATGGCGATAATCACTACATGAACATCGTCGGAAACGTCATCGGGGACCCGGCCTATCACACTCGTTACCGCTGTGACGATGTGGACCGGAGTCCGACCGATAACTTCGAATTCGATCTAGGTTTTTGGGGAAGTTGCCAGAACGGAATTGACTCGAAAAATCCGTACGACACCGTGACTGAAAGCAGCCTGATGCGATGGGGGAACTGGGACGCGGTGACTTATCTGGCCAACGGTGGAACAAACGGCGTACGCTGGTGCACAAACTCGGGAGTGGGCAACTCTGAATGTACCGGCGACGAAACAGCGAGCACGGACCCGGCATTTCCGGGCCTGGCTCATCCCAGTCACATTCTGCCGGCTTCGTTTTATCTCGCTGGCAAGCCATCATGGTTTAGCAACGTGATCTGGCCTGCCATCGGCCCCGACGTAACCTGCACCACGAATTGCATCGCCAATACAGCCAATCACGCTGCCAAAATCCCGGCGCAACTGTGCTACGAAAATACGGCCAAAGATGGCGGCGGATTTCTGACGGCTTTCGATGCGGATGCCTGCTACGCAGCGCGTGCCAACCTGGGCCCGACGAAGGACGAGGACGGTAGGTGACGGCGTCGTCACCGAATTCGAGAGGCAAACAGTTCGCAGCGGTTTTGAGAAAACCGCTTGCCGGCTCTCGCTCCGCGTTGCGGAAGGGCCTCCTCGCTTACCATTCGTCACAACATTCCGCCCCCCCGTCACATTCCCGCCGGGAATGCGTTGACCCGCCCTATCAGGCGCCTTAGACTGCGAATCGCGGACGGAGATATCCAGCGAGAGTAACCATCTCGCACCTGGAGCAAACGGCATTTCCAAGATTCGAGACGAATGAGCCGATTGTGGCTCTGTCACGAAATCCCAGTTGACCGGTCTACGAGAATCGCACTCAGGCGCGCAGTCCACAAAGGATGGATCATGCCAATACGTTGGCCGACTTACAGTGTAGTAACTCTACTAACTGCCAGTTGCCTGTTGGCACAGCCGCCCGCGCGCGTGCAAACCTTTCCTCTTCGCAATCCCATCGGCCTAATTGCGCCCAATGTGAAGACGGAAGCGGTGAAATACCTTGGCCGCGACTGTGTCCGGCTCACAATGGATGGAGATGACCGGGACGGTCTGGCGCTGCTGCCAGGGGTCGATTTCCAGGATGGAGTCATCGAGGCGGATATCGCACTGAAGGTCACGGTGCCGCCGGGTGTCAGGTACCCGGGGTTTGTGGGGATTGCCTTTCGTACCCGGCCGGACGCATCCCATTACGAATTGTTCTACCTGAGACCGGGAAACTCGGGGGCCGAGGACCAGGCAATGCGAAACCATGCAGTCCAGTATGCCTCCGAGCCGGACTTCGGATGGTATCGCCTGCGCCGGGAATGGCCGTGGGTCTACGAGTCTCATGCGGAGCTGGCGATGGAGACCTGGACCAGGGTGCGGATCGAAGTAGCAGGGCGTAGCGCCAAACTCTATCTGAACGGATCAACCAAACCGAGCCTGGTGGTAGACGGTCTGAAGGGCGAGGATTTGCATGGCGCCATCGGGCTTTGGGGATTTACCAACGAGGAGGCCTATTTTTCTAACCTGCGCATAATACCCGCTGTGCCGCAGAACCTGAAGAACGGATCCGACGTGGCCGGTTCGTGGCAGATGCGGTATTCGAATGACGTCAGTGGAATGGATGCCACTATGGAATTGCATCGCGACGGAGACAAGGTCAGTGGGGCGTGGTCGGGTCCGCTGGGAGAGGGCCGCCCGATCGCTGGCACCTGGCGGAACGGCTATGTAGAACTCTCGTTTGTCGGCGAGTGGCCGCCGGACAGCCGTTTGGGAGCTCCGGGACCAGCCAACACAACTCTCGCCGGCTGGATCGATGGCGACTCCGGCAAGGGGCGCATGCGCGTGGAAGGCCGCTCCGACGGTACATGGGTTGCGCAGCGAAAGCAGTGAGCAAGTTCTCGGCCAGTCGATTCGTCCGGCACAGACGCCGTTCAGCCCCTCGCCGGCATGTCGCCCACACCATTACATATGCGTTGAGGTCACTTGTTCCCCGCGACCATGTCGAGGAACAGCCGCTGGACGCGCGTGTCCGAGCTCATCTCGGGGTGGAACGTCGCCACTAAAAGATGTCCCTGGCGCACGAGAGTGGGGAAGCCGTCGCGCCGGGCGAGCACCTCGACGCCCTCCCCGACGCGCGTGATGCGCGGCGAGCGAATAAACACCATCTCCAGCGGGCCGCCGGGCAGCTGTGTCTCTGCCGTCAGGATGGTCGAGTCGATCTGCCGCCCGTAGGCATTGCGTTCGACCGTGGCGTCGAGCACACCCAGACTGCGCTGCCCGGGATGGAGCACCTCGCGCGCCAGCAAAATGCAGCCGGCGCAGGTGGCGAAGGTGGGAGTCGACGAAGCGAACTTTTCCAGCGCGCCGAAGAACCCATTCTGCTCGAGGAATTTGAGCATGGTGGTGGTTTCGCCGCCGGGCAGGACGAGCCCGTCGAGTCCGCGCCCGTCTGGACCTTTCAGATCCTCCGCCTTTCGCACCAGTACGGTTCGCGCCCCCAACTGCCTGAAAGCGCGCGCGTGCGCCTCGTAGTCGCCCTGCAACGCGAGAACGCCAATGGTGACTGGATTGGTGTTGCCGGCGTTCTCCTCCGCCGGGGCATCCGGTTGGCTTTCCATCGTTTCCCTTGTTTTCATGATACCGGCATTGCGGACGCGACGAGTCCAGACGCCGCTCGGGAACAATTGGATGCGGGTGAGTGTCTAAGAAGATAAGTCGCAATGAAGCGGCCCGTGCGCCGGACGACGGCACTTTCCCGGAGGTTCCAGATAAGGATGCGCACACAAGCGGGCAAGCTGAGCATTTGGCTGGTTTGGATTGCGCTCACCGTGGGTACGGCGGCCGCGTTGGGCCAGACAGAGAGGGCCGAGGTACGTTTGTTGCATCCCGACGGCGGAGCGGCGCCGGTGTTTGAGGTGGTGTCGGTGAAGCAGAACCACATCGCCGGCGCGACATTTGATTTGCGGTTGCAACCGGAGAGATTCATTGCGGACGCCGCACCGCTGGACCGGCTTATCCAGTTCGCCTACAACGTGAAATCGGAGCACCAGGTAGTGAATATGCCGAGTTGGGCCGGTTCGGCGAGGTTTGATATTGATGCGAAAATTGGCGATTCGGAGGTTGAAGCGATGAAGAAGCTTCTCCCCGACCAGAGGTTTGAACAGTATCGACTGATGGTCCAATCGCTGTTGTCCGACCGGTTTGAGATGAGAGTGAAGATTGAGACGCAGGAGCTTCAGGTTTACGCATTGGTGGTGGCCAGGAATGGCCCGAGGATGGCCCCGACGTCGATATCGCCCGAGCAGCAAAGGCCGCAACTCCCGCAGCTGAACTTTACTTCCAGTGGGGACCTGAAGGCGGCCTCGGTCTCGATGCCGTTTTTTGCCGGCTGGCTTTCGGGAAGGCCGGATGCAAGCGGCCGCATAGTGGTTGATGCAACCGATCTTCAAGGCAGCTATGATTTCACGCTGAAATGGAATCCGGTAGAAGCCCCTTCCGCTCCCGCCAGCGGGAACCAGACGTCTCCAGGTGCGATTCAGCTGGATGATAACCGGCCGATGCTTTTCACGGCGATCCAGGAACAACTCGGTCTCAAACTTAAACCCCAAAAAGCGCCGGTTGAAGTGCTGGTCATCGACCACGTGGAGCAGCCGTCAGCAAATTAGCAGAGCGGAGGTGACGGTGCGGGAAACTGATGACAAAAAGATAGTGAACCGGGCGAACAAAAAAGACGTAGAACCGTCTTAATTGTGTATTCTCGTCATTTCCATGAAAAACTTGGGGTAGAGTCGCTCCCTGTCTTGAGGGATGAGCGCGGAAAAGGATAGGTTCTCGATGATCGTGAAATACGTGCGGCGTAATTGGCACTCGACCTGTAGAGCGGCGTCTTGGCGAGTGAGTTTGGCGGGTGTGGCGATGGCCGCACTGCTCATGGCAGACACGACTTGTCTTAATGCGCAGGCTCCGGCGGCGGCGGCGCAGAGCGCGCCGGCTGCGTCGCCGGCGTCTCCCACGGACCTCGTCGGCGTGTGGCAGGGGACGCTTCACATTCCCCAGGCCAATCGAGATCTCCGCATCGAGATCAAAGTGAGCAAGGCCGATGCCGCCGGCTATAAAACAGCGTTCTACAGCATCGACCAGGGCGGACAGCCCATTGCTGGCACGAAAACCACACTCGAAAACGGCAACGTGACGTTCGGAGTCGACGCCATCGGCGGCAAGTATGAAGGCAAGATGAGCGCCGACGGCAAAACCATCAATGGGACGTGGACGCAGGGGCCAAATCCGCTGGCGCTGAATCTGGAGCGCACCACGCCGGAGGCGGCATGGCCCATTCCCGAGCCGGTCAAGCCGATGGCCGCGGATGCCAACCCTGGATTCGACGTTGTGACCGTGAAGCCGAGCCAGCCCGGCGCGCAGGGCAAAGGCTTCGGGTTCCAGGGAACGCACTTCAGGACGTTCAATACGAATATGAACGACCTGGTTGCGTTTGCCTACGGGATGCACACTAAGCAGATTGTGGGAGCGCCCGATTGGTTTGGAACCGATCTGTTTGACATTGACGGAAAGCCGGATGTGGAGGGCCAGCCGAGTCTGCACCAGATGGAAGAGATGGTGCAGAAACTCTTGCCCGACAGGTTCGCTCTGAAGTTCCACCATGAGCAGCGGGAGTTGCCGGTGTACATCGTGACGGTTGCGCCGGGCGGACCGAAGATGAAAACAACAACGGCGGGTCCAAACGATCCTCAGGGCTTCGGATTCAGGGGCCTGGGCGACCTCATAGTTCGAAACATGAATATGAAAGAGTTTGCGAGCTGGATGCAGTCTGGTGTGATGGACAAGCCGGTGGTCGACCACACAGGGCTGACCGACAAGTATGACTTCACGCTGAAGTGGACGCCAGACGACTCGCAGTTCGCGCAATTTCGCGGCGTGGGCGCCGTGACCCCGCCGGGCGCAGGCTCCGATCCCAACGCGCCGCCGAGCCTGTACACGGCGATGCCGGAAACATTGGGACTGAAGATGGAGGCGGGCAAAGCAATGGACGACGTGATCGTGATCGACCACGTGGAGAAACCGGCGGCGAACTAAGAGCAGTTGTCAGGGATCAGAAAACCGGAGCAAGGGTCCGAGGAGCCCGGGACGGAAGGGCTGGGATACGGCGCGAAAATGCGCTGTTGGGCTAGCTTGGAGCATGCCTCCGGCGTCTATCATTTGACCTCTCCCTGACGCGATTTAAGCGCCGGTGCATAGACCGCGCACACTGGACGCCAAATCTTAAGACGGAGCGAAACTGAAAATGAGCGATACCGTTCTGCGCCCTCGCTTCAGAGCCCAGCGACGTTTGGCGATCGCTTGCACGTGCGCGGCCCTGACGGTGTGGGGTTTGCGTGGACAGGCGGAGGCAGCGGCGCAGTCGGCTGCTCCCGTTGAGCAATCGGTCGCGGAGGCGACGCTGCCTGCGTTCGATGTCGTGTCGATCAAGACGCACAAAGACGAAGCAATGGGAATGGCGCGGATTGGGATTTCTACCACTCCAGACGGGTTCCAGGCTGATGGAGTGCCTCTGCAGATGCTCGTTCGGCAGGCGTTAGGATTGTCGGAAGACCGCATCGTGAACGAGCCCGATTGGACGGGATCGGCTCGCTTTGACATCAATGCCAAGGTAGCGCCCGAAGATGCGTCGAAACTGAAAGCGCTCAGCATGCGACAGCGTTCGGATATGTTGTTACCGGTTCTCGAGGACCGCTTTGGGCTGAAGTATCACCATGAGACGCGGGAATTGCAGGTGTACACGCTGGTGGTGGCAAAGGGCGGGCCGAAGCTGAAGGAGTCGACGCCGGCAGAGAGCGGTGCGGGTCCGTCTCCTCCGCCTCCCCTGCTGCCTCCCGGCGCGAGCAGCGCGCCAGGCGGCGCGGCATCGCTCCCGCCCGGCGGAGGTCCCCCGGGGGGGCCGAGGACGTTGATGCACATGTCCACGCAGGGAATGATGTTGGACGCGCGCGGGTCGTCGATGACGTCTCTGTCGCAAATCATTTCGCAGCAGATTGGCGCCACCGTCGTGGACAAGACAGGACTGACCGCGAAATACGATTTCACGCTTTCGTTTATGCCGGACTCCGTGGGCATGAGTCCGATGATGAGGCCGCCAAGCGGAGGGCCACCGCCAGACGGCGCCCAAACGCAGGAGCCCGTGGGACCGTCGCTCTTTACGGCCGTGCAGGAACAACTCGGATTGAAGCTCGTGGCAGAGAAAGAACCGACGGATGTGGTGGTGATCGATCATATCGAGCAGCCGTCGGCGAATTGAGAGAAACAGGGATCAAGAGACCAAGGGGCAAGGGAACAAGGGCGATGGATGCGTAGAGTCCGGCAACTCGCTTGTGTCGCGGCATTGATGGCATGTGCGGCGTTCGCTGCAGCATCGCCCTATCGTGGCGTCGTGACCTTCGGAGGATTGCCGCTTCCTGGGGCGACGGTAACCGCAACGCACGACGCGAAGACGCTGACAGCGGTGACGGACCAGGGCGGAGAGTACCAGTTCGACGATTTGGCCGACGGCACGTGGACGATCGACATCGAGATGCAGTGCTTCGAGAAAGTCCATGCCGAGGTGACGGTGGCCGCGAACCTGCCGGCGGGCGCGTGGGAGATGAAGCTGCTGCCGGCGGACAGGCTGCTTGCGCAATCGCAGACTGCAACGCCCATTCTTGAGCTGCCGCAGGCGCCGCGCCCAGCGCTCCAGAAAAAACCTGAAGGTCAACAGGCCGCGCAGGGCAATGGCAACAGTGCCCCGACGGAGATTCCCAAGGCGCCGGAGGAGAACGAACAAAGCGCCGACGGTTTCCTGGTGCAGGGAAGCGTGAACAACGCCGCGACTTCGCCCTACGCAACCAGTGCGGCCTTCGGCAATACACGTTCGGGAAGCAAGGGGCTGTACACCGGCGGATTTGTCGTGAACGAAGATAACTCGGCGCTCGATGCACGGCCATTTTCTCTGAGCGGCATCGAGGCTTCGAAGCCCGCCTACAACAATTTCACCGGATTCGCCATCTTACAGGGATTGTTCAAGATTCCCCATCTGATGCCGCGCGGGCCGAACTTCACCGTCTCGTATCAGTGGACCCGCAACTCGAGCGCTGCGATCAACACGGGACTGGTGCCAACGCCTGAAGAGCAAAGAGGCGACCTTGCCGGGCTGGTGAATGTTCTGGGCCAGCCGGTGACGATCTATAACCCGGCGACCGGCATGCCTTACTCGAATAACCAGGTTCCGGTGAGCGCGCGGGCCAAAGCGCTGCTGGCGCTGTATCCCCAGCCGAGTCCGAATATCTCCAGCGCGTCGGGGTATAACTACCAGGCGCCGGTGCTGAACGATGCGCACCAGGACAATCCGCAGTTCCGGCTCGACAAGACGATTGGGCGGCGCGACGAGCTGTACGGAAACTTCAATCTGCAGAGCACGCGGGCAGACAGCGTGAACCTGTTTGGATTTGTCGATCACAACGGCACGCTGGGCATCAATGCGAATGTGCACTGGTCGCACCGGCTGAAGCCGCGGATTTTCCTGTTTACGAATTATGCATTCAGCCGCCTTCGCACTGAGATCACGCCCAACTTTGCAAATCGTGTGAATGTATCGGGGCTGGCAGGAATCCCGGCGGGAAGTTTGCAGAACCTTCAGACCCCGGGCAATCTTCAGGACCCCGCCGATTGGGGTCCACCGGCGCTCGAGTTCTCTTCGGGCTTTGCCGGGTTAAGCGACAGCAACAGCGCATTCAATCGCAACCGGGCAGACTCGTTGACAGCCTCAACGCTGATTTATCGCGGCAAGCACAACGTCACCATCGGCGGCGAGTTCCGCAAACAGGAGTACAACGAGCTGTCGCAGGAAAATCCGCGCGGAACGTTTGGATTCACTGGAGCAGCGACCGCTGGCGCGGCGCAAAACGCGGCAGGAGGCCTGACCAGCGGATCGGATCTGGCGGATTTCCTGATCGGCATTCCCGACACCAGCAGCATCGCATTTGGAAATGCGGACAAGTACTTTCGCGAGACGGTGTACTCGCTCTACTTCACCGACGATTGGCGCGTTCTGCCGATCCTGACCATCAATGCGGGCGCGCGTTGGGACTACAGCGCGCCGATGACAGAGCTGTTTGGCCGGTTGGTGAATATCGATGCCGCGAGCGGGTTCACGGCAGTGGCGCCGGTGCTCGGCAGCGATCCCGTCGGGTCAATGAGCGGGCGGCGTTTTCCGTCATCGCTCATCCGGCCCGACAAAAAGATGTTTCAGCCGCGCGTCGGCATCACCTGGCGGCCTATTCCCGCATCGACCATCGTGATCCGCGGCGGTTACGGAATCTATCCCGACACCTCCGTGTATCAGGGGATCGTGCTGCAGATGGCGCAGCAGGCTCCGCTTTCAAAGAGCGTGACCGCCCAGAACAGCGCGGCGTGTCCCCTGACATTGGCCAACGGGTTCGCGCCATGTTCATCGGTGACGAGCGATGTGTTTGGGATCGACCCAGATTTTCGCATTGGCTATGCGCAATCATGGAACCTAGGCGTGCAGCGCGATCTGCCGTTTGCTATGCAGATGACGGCGATGTATCTGGGTACGAAGGGCACGCACGGCCCGCAGGAGGTTCTGCCCAATAGCTATCCGCTGGGCGAGGCAAATCCGTGCCCGAGTTGCCCATCGGGGTTCATTTACGAGCGCTCGGGCGGAAATTCGATTCGCAATGCCGGACAGTTGCAACTGCGGCGCAGGCTGCGCAGCGGATTTGCCGCGTCGCTGACATATACATACGCCAAGTCGATCGACGACGATGCCTATCTCGGCGGCCAGGGCCACGCCACGGCGAGCACCAGCGGGCAGGCGCAGTCGGCGAGCCTGACGACGCCCAATGCTGCGGTTGCCCAGAACTGGCTCAATCCTCGGGCCGAGCGTTCGCTCTCGAGTTTCGATCAAAGACACCTGCTCAGCGTGCAAGGGCAATATACAAGCGGGCAGGGACTGGAAGGCGGGACGTTGCTGGGCGGCTGGCGCGGCCGGGCGCTGAAGGAATGGACGGTGCAAAGCAATTTGAGTTATGGATCGGGGCTTCCGGAGACGCCGATTTATCCAGCTGCGGTTCCGGGAACAGGGTTCACCGGGATCATCCGTCCTGACCTGACCGGCGCGCCGATTTACAACTCGGCCGCGGGCGCCGGCACAACTAGTAAGGTTCACTTGAATCCCTCTGCGTTTGCAGCGCCTGCAGCCGGGCAGTGGGGCACGGCGGGCAGAGATTCAATAACCGGCCCGGATCAACTCACGCTGAGCAGCCAACTGGCGCGGACGTTCCGTCCGCATGGAAAACTCTATCTCGACGTGGCCGTGAATGCGACCAATACACTGAACCACCCGGCATTCCCGAGCTGGAACAACTACGTATCGAGCACGCAGTTCGGCCTGCCGCTGGCGCCGGGCGGCATGCGCGTGCTGCAAACCACGTTTCATTTGAGGTTCTGATGATGCGCACTCCAGGCGTTCTCGCGCTTTTGTTGGCGGCAGCGGCTGCGAGCCCGGTTGCGCAACAGGTGGGCCAGAACAAGGGGCCGGGCGACACGCAGAGCTTTACACTCACGGTGAAATCGCAGCTGGTGATTGAGGCTGTTGAGGTCAAAGACAAGCAGGGCAACGTCGTTCGCGGGCTCACGGCGAAAGACTTCACGCTGACCGAGGACGGTGCTGCGCAGACGATCCGCTATTGCGAGCCGCAGGACCTGGCTGAGATTGCCAAGCCGCTGCCGCCGGAAACGCCGGCGACTGAAGACGTGAAGGTGTATAACCGGTTGGCGCTTTCCCAGATTGCGCCGGAGAACATGGAGGACGAGCGCTACAAGAATCATCGACTTCTGGCGCTTTACTTCGACATGACTTCGCTGCCTCCGCCCGATGAGATGCGCGCGCTGACGGCGGCCGAGCAGTTTGTGCGCACTCAGCTGACGACTGTCGATCTGGTGTCGATCATGCGCTACAACGGCGGCGCGGTGCAGATTCTGCAGGACTTTACCTCCGATCGCAACCGGCTGCTCAGCATTCTGGAGACGATGGTGGTGGGTGAGGGACAGGGCTCCGCGGATTCGACCGACGACGCCAGCAGCACCGACACCGGCGCAGCCTTCGGTCAGGACGACAGCGAGTTCAACGTCTTCAACACCGACCGCCAGCTGTCTGCGCTGCAGACGGCGGCCACCATGCTGGGGCACGTGAATGAGAAGAAAGCGCTCGTCTATTTTGCCAGCGGGCTGCGCCTGAACGGCATCGACAACCAGGCGCAGATGCACGCCACAACGGATGCCGCGATTAAGGCCGGCGTGTCGATCTGGACAGTTGACGCACGCGGGCTGGTGGCAAGTGCTCCGTTGGGCGATGCCACGCAAGGCTCGCCGGGCAACCAGGGCCTGTACACGGGTGCGGCGGCGTCGATGGTCACGCAAAACTTTCAGCGGTCGCAGGACACGCTCTATTCGCTGGCCGGCGACACAGGTGGCAAGGCGTTTCTCGATAACAACGATCTTTCGCGCGGCATCGAGCAGGCCCAGCAGGCGATTTCGGATTACTACATTCTCGGCTACTACACCACGAATACTGACCCGAACGGGAAGTTCCGGCGTATTCGCATTTCACTCAATGGGAACCAGGACGCAAAACTCGAATACCGGCAGGGCTACTTCGCCGACAAGGTCTTCAGCAAGTTCAACGACGTCGACCGCGAACGCCAGCTTGAAGACGCATTAATGCTCGAGGATCCAATCACGGATCTGACCATTGCGATGGAAATCGACTACTTCCAGTTGAATCGCGCCGAATATTTCGTTCCGATCGTTGTGAAGATTCCCGGCCGCGAGCTGGCCCTGGCCAAACGCGGCGGCGCTGAGCATACGCTGATCGATTTTGTCGGCGAGATCAAAGATCTTGTCGGCGGGTCGACGGTTTCGAATGTGCGTGACAACGTCAACATCAAGTTGTCCGACGCCACGGCGCAGGAACTGGCTAAGCGTCCGATTGAATACGACACAGGATTTACGCTGCTTCCCGGCAAGTATTCGATCAAGTTCCTCGCCCGCGACGATGAGACGGGCCGGATCGGCACCTATCAGGCGACGTTTGTGATTCCCAACCTGAACAAAGAAGAGAAGCGCATTCCCTTGAGCGCCGTGGTTCTAAGCAGCCAGCGCGTGGATCTGAAGAGCGCAATTTATGACGCGGCGAAGGCCAAAGACCGGGCCAAAGACGAGGCGGTCAATCCGCTGGTGCAGGATGGCAAGAAATTCATTCCCAGCGTGACTCGCGTCTTTGGTTCGGGAAAGCAGATTTACGTGTACTTCCAGGCCTACAAACAGCAAACTTCCGCGTCTGCGCAGCCAACCAGCGCTCCCTCCGGTGGACAAGCAGCGTCGAACACACGGCCACAGCCGCTGGTTGCATTTGTCGGCCTTTACAAGGGTGGAACGAAGCTCTTTGAGACACCGCCAAAATCGATCTCTCCGAACGCCACGAGCCGGCTGGGCACAATGCGCTTGACCTTCGACCTGGGCGTCGACTCGCTGCCGCGCGGCGAGTACGACTGCCAGGTCACGATCCTCGATCCTTCGACGCAGAAGGCGGCATTCTGGAAGGCGCCGATCAAGCTGGTGCAATAGAAACAGGGAACAAGGGACCAAGGGAACGAGGGAGCAGGATCGGAGAGCAGAGACTAGAGATCAGAGGAGAGGGATCAGGAAGCGGTTTCGATAGGATAAGGACAAGAAGGAGAGTTCTTCATGTCTGCTTCCATCTACGAGATTCCCGTCGAAAAAATCAATGGCGAGGCCACATCGCTCAGCGAGTTCAAGGGCAAAGTTCTCCTCGTGGTCAACGTCGCCTCAAAGTGCGGGCTGACGCCGCAGTATGAGGGACTGGAAAAACTCTACGAGCAGCTGGAACCCAAAGGTCTGGTGGTTGCGGGATTTCCAGCGAACGATTTCAAAGAGCAGGAGCCGGGCACAAACGACGAGATTCAGAGCTTCTGCACGTTGAACTTCGGCGTGAAGTTTCCTCTGTTCGGCAAGATCACGGTCACAGGCCCGGAAAAGCATCCGCTCTATGCGGCGCTGATTGCGGCTCAGCCCGCTGCGGTGTCGGTCAATCAGCCAACGTGGCGCGAAAAGCTGACGGGGTGGGGTGTGCCGACGCTGGCAGAGCCGGAGTTGCTGTGGAACTTCGAGAAATTTCTCGTGAGCCGGAATGGCGATGTGGTTAAGCGCTTCGCGCCGGACACGGCGGCCGAGGCGCCGGAGCTGGTCGCTGCCATCGAGAGAGAACTGAAGAAAACCTAGATCCCCCCGTTCCTGCTCGCATCAAAACTTCGCGGTCATCCCGAGCGAGTATTGGTGCGTTTTTCGCGCCAATACGAGTCGACGGACCTGCATTTAGAGGCTGTCCAGATTCGCGCCGCCGCCGATGAGCCGCTGGCCATTTATCCTCACAACATGGATAAGGCTTCTTCCTCGACCGCCGGCGCGACGAATCAACTGGAAAACACCGCATCGTCCTATCTTCGATCTGCCCGGCATCAGCCCGTGCATTGGCAGCCGTGGGGCGAAGCTGCCTTCGCGCGCGCGCAGGCGGAAGACAAGCCAATCCTGCTTGACATCGGCGCGGTGTGGTGCCACTGGTGCCACGTGATGGACCGGGAGTCTTATGAGGATCCGGAGGTCGCGAAGCTGATCAACGAACACTTTGTGGCAGTGAAGGTCGATCGCGACGAACGGCCCGACGTGGATTCACGCTACCAGGCTGCGGTATCAGCGATCAGCGGACAAGGAGGATGGCCTCTGACGGCATTCCTTACTCCCGACGGACGGCCCTATTTCGGCGGAACCTACATTCCCCGCGACGAACGCTACGGAAGGCCGGGAATTGGCCGGGTCCTGGTGGCGATGTCCAGCGTCTGGCGCGACCGCCGTGACGAGGCGCTCGAAACAGCCGGCAGCGTGATGTCCGCGATCGAGCATAACGAAAGCTTTTCTGGCCGTGGCAGCACGCTTAACCTTGCCCTAGTCGAGAAGATTGTCGGATCGATCATCTCGCAGTTCGACCCGCAGCACGGCGGTTTCGGATCTCAGCCCAAGTTTCCGCATCCAACGGCGCTGGATCTGTTGCTGGAAGCGGCGACGCGCGGCAACGAGCGCGCCCGAGAGGCCTTTGTCATCACGCTCGAAAAAATGGCGGGCGGAGGCGTCTACGACCAGCTTGCCGGCGGGTTCCACCGCTACAGCGTCGATGAGCATTGGGGAGTGCCGCACTTTGAAAAGATGCTCTACGACAATACGGAGCTTCTGCGGAACTACGTCCACGGACATCAAAGCCTGGTGCGCGCGGATTTTCTTGAAACCGCGCGGGATATCATGGCCTGGCTCGATTCCACGATGACCGACCGTGAACGCGGCGGATTTTACGCATCGCAGGACGCCGATGTGGGATTGGATGACGACGGCGATTACTTTACATGGACGGTCGACGAGGCTCGCGCGGTGCTGACGTCCGAAGAGTTCGAGTTCGCGGCGGCGTACTGGGACATTCGTGAAGTCGGCGACATGCACCACAACCCGGCAAAGAATGTTCTGCATGTAGAGAAGACGCTCAAAGAGATGGCGGCGGAAGCGGGCGGCACATTGGAATCGCTGCGGTCGCGTCGGGATGAGATCCGCGCCAAGCTGCTTGCGGCAAGAATCCAACGGCCTGCGCCGTTTATCGATCGCACCCTCTACACCGGATGGAACGCAATGGCGGTCACGGCCTATCTTGAGGCGGCGCGGGTGCTGCGCGCAAACGAACCCAAGCAGTTTGCACTGCGCACACTGGATCGGATTCTCAAGGAAGCCTGGGACGGCGAGGCGGTTCTGAGGCACGTGATCGCGTATCCCGATGGTGCGGCGCAGGAGGGTCACGTGCCCGGGCCGCTCGACGACTATGCATTCACTCTGCATGCGTGCATCGATGCCTGGCTGGCGAGTGGGGCGATGAGGTATTACGATGCGGCGATCAAGCTGGCCGACGCAATGATCGACTTGTTTGCCGATGAGGACGCCGGAGCGCTTTTCGACTCGCCGGCGGCGGGTGTCGGTGGCGCTCCGTTGGGGGCGCTCGCGGCGCGAAGAAAACCGTTGCAGGACGCGCCGACTCCGGCAGGAAATCCAACAGCAGCGTCAGCGCTGTTGCGGCTCGAGGCGTTGAGCGGGAACAAGCAGTATCGCGAGATCGCCGAGGATACGCTCGCGTGTTTTGCAGGCATCGTGGAGCATTTTGGGCTTTATGCCGGCAGTTATGGCTTGGCCGCCAAGCGGTTGCTGCTCGACCCCGTGCAGGTGGTTGTCGTCGGCACGGGGCCTGATGCGGACCGTCTGGAGGCGACTGCGGTCGCGGGCTTCGCGGTGAATAAGACGGTCGTGCGCGTTCGGCCTGAAAACCTGGCCTTAGGGGGCCTTCCCGAAGCTCTGGAGGAAACTCTGCTGCAGGTTCCGCGGCCCGCTGGCCCAGCTTGGGCTCTGGTGTGCCGGGGCAGAACTTGCTCGCCGCCCGTAAACGGCTCGGATGAGTTACTAAAGTCACTCACGCCATTTTCGTGAGTTCTCTAGGCTAACTAGCTGGAAATACGGCAGGATGCACCCATTGTGGGATTGAAAATCCTGCGCAAACACCCCATAAGTAACATCACGGTGACTTATATCCGCACAGGAATGAGTGTGCTCCGAACGAGCACCTTCAGCTTGCTGGCGTGGCTGCTGCTTGTCTCAGCGGGGGCCGAGACGCAGAGGTATGTCTTCCAGGCCTACAGGCAAGCGGAAGGGCTCAAGAACCTGTCAGTCAATACCATGGCCATCGATCCTAAGGGCTTTCTGTGGGTCGCCACAGAAAACGGCGTCTTCCGCTTCCTCGGTTCCGGGTTTGAGCGCTTCGGAACCGAGCAGGGAATTGCAGAAATCGATGTCCACAGTCTCGTGGTTGACCAGGACGGTTCCATTTGGGCGGGAACGGAGGGCAATGTATATCGCTGGGATGGTCAACGCTTCCAGCGCGCCGGTGCCAATCCCATTCAGATTCAGAATGAATTCAGCATGGCCGTGGAAGACGGACGGCATCTGCTGATTGTGGACCGCAAGCGTCTCTTCCGCCTGGAGCACGATGCACAGGGTCGAACGCTCAGTTACGTTCCGCTGTTCTCTGACGCAACCATCGCCGCCGATCCCAGCCTGGGTGAAGTATCCAGCGTCAGCGTAATCGGCGAGCCCGGCAGCGGCGCTCGCATCTGGTTTGGTTGCGGCAAAAGGCTCTGTTCATGGCTCGACCGTCCAACCCCCAGCCAACCCAACGTCAGCGATGTGATCGAGTGGGGCCGGAACCGAAACCTCCCTGATGACCGGTGGGATGGCGTGTTGCTAGACCGGACAGGCACCCTCTGGGCGGGCGGAGCGTTCCACGTGGCTGCCTTGCTGCCCGGCTCACCCAACTTTATAGACCGCACCATACCTGGCTCCGCGCCTAACAGCTCCCATAGCAGCCATGCTCCATTGATCGAAGACGGCAGGGGTGAGGTGTTTGCGCCGGCCAATACCGGACTTGCCCGTTGGAATGGCAGGGATTGGCGGTTCGTCAGCGCAGCCAACGGGCTCCAGCTGACCAGCGAAGTGGTTGCTATGGCTTTCGACAAGGAGGGCGATCTTTGGCTCGGAATACGTGGCGAGGGAATATCCAAGTGGGCGGGCTTTGGCGAATGGGAGAGCTGGACCTCGGACCAAGGGCTTCCGTCCGGAGTGATATGGGAGGTCGCTCCTTTCAGTTCAGACCGTCTTCTGGCCGGGACCGATCAAGGACCGGCGTGGGTCTCGAAAGAGACTGGAGCAGCAGGTTCCCTCTATAAAGGCCGGTGGTCTTTTGGTGAGGTCGATACGATCGGCGTAGACCAGGATGGCAGCCTTTGGGCTGGTACGCTTTCGGGGAGTGTGCTTCACATCGATCCGAAGAGCGGCCGCACGGCGGAAGCCGGCAAGCTTCCGGCCACAATCCTCGTCGGAGTGCCTGATCACGCGGGCAGACTATTTCTCGGGACGAGGGATGGAGTCTGGATGCGCGAAACCGAGGGCCGCACGACAACCTTCAAGCGTGTCACTGCGGTTGATGCCCTCATTCCCGCTCACGCGGAGTTCGAGGCGGGTTGTCTGGCGCCCAACGGTGATCTTTGGCTTTCGGCGCAAAACCGGCTGCTACGCGAAGAGAATAACGTTTGGACCGAGCCACCCATCGATGGCTCACCGAAGTTGCCCGGCGATCTGCTGGCTCTTTCCTGTGCTCAGGATGGTTCGATCTGGGCGACCGGAGAGCAGGACGGCGTCTGGCGGTTCACGCCTCACGGCAACCGGTTGGAGGGGTGGCAACTGCCTATACCTCCCGGCCTGCAGTCTCTGGCCCCGCTGGCCATTCTAAGCGACCACCGCGGTTGGATCTGGCTGGGAACTGACCTGGGAGTGCTGGCCTGGAACGGCCATGAGTGGAGGCACCTGACAAGAGAAACGGGCCTCATCTGGAACGATATCGATCAGAATGCGTTGACCGAGGACCAGGACGGCTCATTATGGATCGGCACCAGCGGGGGTTTGTCGCACCTGCTGCATCCGGAGCGAGTTTTCGACCCGCAGCCGATCAGCATCTCGATCACTGGAGTGGAGCGCGGCGGCAAGACTGTGAGCTACACCAACGACCTTGCGATGCGTTGGACGAGAGAGCCCCTGGACATTCAAATCTCCTCGCCCACCATGCGCAACCGAAGCGAACTCGTCTTTCAATACCAGATGACCGGCCTCGATAGCGGATGGATCGATTCGCAAAACGGCGAGGCGGTCTTCTCCGGCTTACCGCCGGGTGATTATTTGTTCAGCGCCAGGGCAGCGAACCAGGCCCTGAACGCGGTTTCGGAAACACAAAAGATACGTATTTCGGTGTCGCCTCCATGGTGGAGATCCTCCTGGATGCTGTCGCTCGGCGCGTTCAGCGTGCTGGTCCTTCTTTGGGGCGGCCATCGCATGTACGAGGGCCATTTGCTGGTGAGAAGTAAAGAGTTGGAGGCGCAGGTTTCAGAGCGCACCCGCGAATTGGAGGCCAGCCGTGCCCAGTTGCGCATCCAGGCGACCCATGACGAACTCACCGGGTTGCTGAACCGCAAAGCGATTCTCGCGGCTCTCGAATCCGAAATGCGGCGCGCTGTACGCGATTCGACCACGGTCGCGGTCGCCCTTGTCGACATCGACCATTTCAAACAGATCAACGATGTGTGCGGGCACCTGGCCGGCGACGCGGCTCTGCGCCTCTTTGCCGACGCTGTGCGCCAGGTGATCCGCTCCTACGACCAGGCGGGCCGCTACGGCGGTGAGGAATTCCTTCTGGTGCTCAGCCGCATGCCCCTGGCAGAGATCAAAGCGCGCCTGAGCAACATCCAGAGATCGATCTCCAACCTGTCGTTCCAATGGGGGGAGCACGAATTCAATATCAACTGCAGCGCTGGTGTAGCGGTCTACGATTTGTCGACCCACCTTTGCACCCTCGAAGCGCTGCTTTCGGCCGCCGATCAATCGCTCTATAAAGCCAAAGCTTCGGGGCGGAACTGCGTGGTCTTCAGCGATGTGTGCTGGCCCGGCGCGAAAGCTGCGGTGACGCCAATACGCCACCGCCAAGCAGCGATTTCCTAGACGCACAACCCAATCCTATGAAGACCGTCGTCGGAGAAAGGGGTTCGCTTGTGCGACCCATTCTGGTCCCGGCAGCTTGGCAATCGGTCAATCGTGTCACCTGGGAGGTAATGAGCGAGAGCAAGCGGCTGAATATAAAGGCGATGATGATGATGACTACAACCTGGCGGGGCAATTTGGCGTGGAGGAATTCCTGGCTATCGGCGATTCACTCGGCGAGAACGGGCCGAGGAATCGGCCTTTCTGGAAGATGCCACAGCGCACGGCTAGAAAAAAACTGCCGGTGATGCAGCCGGCGACATGCAAAACCACATCCTTCTAGTCTAGACTGAGCGCAGGAACCGCTGGCCCCCGGAGCCGCCCGTCCTATTCTTCTCCGGTGACTGGGATTTTGGCCGGCGCAAGCTTCGATCAAAGAGTATGCGGTTCATGACTCCATTCGGACCGGCGCGACCGCTGCCGAGGCGGTGGGGGTGGCCATGTGCACTGGCGGGTTGCGCCGCCATCGTGGTTGGTGCTGGATTGATAAGCGGTTGCGCGAAATCGGCGCCTGCGCAAACTACCGGTTCGCCCCCGCAGTCTGCGAGTGTGCCGGCCAATTCTTCCGTACAGCCGCCCTCGACAGGCATTGCTGTTGCCCGAGATGCCGGCGCCACTCAGCCACCCAAGCAGCCCTCAGGCGGCGCAGCCTCTGCGGGCACCGCGCCCCCAAACGGTGCTACGGCGGTCGACCCGCAAAAGCAGCAGATCGCCGACCAGTGCGCGGAGTTGCTGAAGATGGCGACGGCCTTGAAATCGGAAGTAGACAAGACGACCAAAGATACGCTTTCAGTGGCTGTGGTGCGGAAGGCCGGCGAGATCGAGCAACTGGCACACAAAGTGCGTTCGGCAACGGGTAAGGATTGAGGCCGACTGTGCAGATAGATCTTCGAATGTCGAGGCGAGGCAAGTCGGGGGCACATTGCGCCATGTTAGGGATCGCGGTCGTTTTAGCCCTTGGCATCGGGAAACTCTCCCAGGGCCAGTCGGGCATCAACTCCGGCGCGAATGGAGCACAGAACTCCACCGGCCAAGGTTTTGGAGGACGCCAGGGATTCCCCTTGGCCAACAATAACAATAATAATGACCAGGATCTCGACCCGGTGATGGCTGAGCGGCGCTTTCGCGCTCTGAACATGGAGCGTCAAAAGAGGATGGTTGCCGACGCCAACAAGCTTCTGACTCTGGCCAAAGAGTTGAACGACCAAGTGGCCGCTGAAAAATCTGGGTCTTTGAGCGTGGACCAGATTCATAAGATCGGCGAGATTGAGAAATTGGCGCGCAGCGTAAAGGACCGGATGACTGCCGGGGTGGTGGATGTCCCAAGCATTCCACCTCCAATGACGCCCAATTTCCCGACGCGCCAGTTGCTCAGCCCTCAGTAAACTCACGTGGGCTCAGGTACGCGCCCGCACAGATCAAGGTCCGGGCCGGCGACGGTGCTTGATGACGATCTTGATCTCCAGGCCATGCCGGCTTGAGGATTGTTACAATCGGAGGGGGAGCCCGTAGTTCGGTTCGGGGGTCGACCGGAATGGGATTGGCAATTTCCAGCGCTCGCGCGTCGACGGGTTTTTCGGCGCCAGGCGATCTGACCGCTCAGCAACAAATCGAAATCTACCGGATCATGTATCTCTCGCGCGCAATTGACGACCGCGAGATCGTTCTCAAGCGCCAACAAAAAGTCTTCTTTCAGGTATCCGGTGCGGGCCATGAGGCGCTGCAGGTGGGTGCGGCGCTGGCTCTCAAGCCGGGATATGACTGGTTCTTTCCGTACTATCGCGACCGTGCGCTGTGCCTGGGCCTTGGAGTCACCCCGTATGACATGATGCTGCAGGCGGTGGGCGCAGCCGAGGACCCCGCCAGCGGCGGGCGGCAGATGCCCACGCACTGGAGCAGCCGCCCGCTGCACATCGTCAGCACCTCGTCCTCAACAGCGACACAGTTGCTGCATGCCGTCGGCTGTGCGGAAGCCGGCAGGTTCTTTACTCGCCACCCTGAAGCTGCGGCAAAGGCCGAAGGCGACTATCGCGCCTTCCACGATGTGGAGTTTCACGGCGACGAAGTGGCGCTGGCCTGCATCGGCGAAGGCTCTACTTCGCAGGGCGAGTTTTGGGAGGCGCTGAACACGGCGTCCAATCAGAAACTGCCGGTGATCTTCTGCATTGAAGACAACGGCTACGCGATCAGCGTCCCGGTTGAAGTGAATACACCAGGCGGCAATATCTCGCGGCTGGTGGCGAACTTTCCCCACTTCCATTTCTCTGAAGTCGATGGCAACGATCCCGTTGTCTGCCTGCGGGCCTTTCAGGAGGCGGCCGCGCATTGCCGGGCCGGTCATGGCCCCGCCCTGGTGCACGGTCACTGTGTGCGGCTCTACTCCCACTCCCTCAGCGACGATGACAAGCTTTACCGCAGCGCCGCTGAGCGCGAGGCCGACGCTCTCTGCGATCCCATTGCACGGATGCGGACGCGCCTCGTGGGCGATGGCGTAATTACTAGCGCAGAACTGGACGAGCTGGAACGGACGACGCAGCAGGAAGTGGCCGACGCTGCGGATCGCGCGCTCGAGGCACCGCTACCTCAGGTGAGCGGAATCACGGCTCACGTCTATTCGGAAGATCTCGATCCGACCCGCGCGGCGTTCGCTACCGAGCAAGTGCAATCGGCCGCCAGGACAAATGGGACCGCTGCCGCAGGCGCGCCAAAAGCATCGGGCCCGCGGACCATGGCAGATCTGATCAATGCCTGCTTGCGTGACGAGATGCGCCGCGACCCGCGCATTGTGCTCTATGGCGAAGACGTTGCCGATGCCAGCCGCGATGCGGCGTTGGCTGAGGTCAAAGGGAAAGGCGGAGTCTTCAAGCTGACGGCTGGCCTGCAAACCGAGTTCGGCAGTGAGCGGGTCTTCAACTCGCCGCTGGCCGAGGCGAATATCGTTGGGCGCGCCGTGGGCTATGCCATCCGGGGCATGAAGCCGGTTGTAGAAATTCAATTCTTTGATTACATTTGGCCGGCTATGCATCAGATTCACAACGAGTTGGCAGTCATGCGCTGGCGCTCGAACGGCGCATGGGCCGCGCCGGCCGTAGTCCGCGTGCCGATTGGCGGATACCTAACCGGTGGCGCAATTTATCACTCGCAATCGGGCGAGAGCATCTTCACACATATCCCGGGCCTCCGCGTAGCGTTTCCTTCCAATGCCCTCGATGCCAATGGGCTGCTTCGCACAGCGATTCGCTGCGACGATCCGGTACTGTTTCTCGAGCACAAGCGGCTCTACCGCGAAACCTACGGCAGAGCGGCCTACCCCGGTCCGGACTTCGCGATTCCCTTCGGCAAGGCGAAGATTGTGAGGCCGGGCACCGACCTGACGATTGTGACCTACGGCGCGCTGGTGCCGCGGTCAATGCAGGCCGCACAACAGGCCCAGCGCCTTCACGGAATTGAAGTCGAGATTCTCGATCTCCGCACGTTGAACCCCTACGACTGGGAAGCCATCGCGACTTCGGTGCGCAAAACCAACCGGGTGATTATGGCCCACGAAGACATGTTGAGCTGGGGCTATGGAGCCGAGATCGCCGCGCGCATCGCCGATGAGCTCTTCGACGAGCTCGACGCGCCGGTTCGCCGCATTGGATCGATGGATACCTTCGTCGCCTACCAGCCAGTTCTGGAAGACGCCATTCTGCCGCAGCCGGAGACGATTCTGAAGGCCATCGTCGATTTGAAGAGCTATTGACGCGGGTCTGGCGTGGGATCGAGCGGTCGCCTGGCGGCTCGGCCCGGATACAATAATGGGATGGACCGAAGGGCTCAGCCGCATCAGCGCGGCAACCCTGTGATCTCAGATGCTGGACGGCGGGCATGAGGAACTTTCTGCGCCTGCTTCGCTATGGCTTACCATTCACGCTGCAATGGCTGCCTGGCGTCGCGTTTTCAGCCGCCGTGGGCGCGCTGGATGCCTTCCGCTTTCTTCTTCTTCAGCCGATTTTCGATCGAGCCCTGGCACCAGGCGCTCCTGAGGGCCCCATCCTCGTGGGCCTTTCCCAGTCGCGGTGGCACTTCGACCTCAGAATTCTTGTTCCTCATTTTCTGCACCTGCACAACGCATGGGATGTGGTGGCCTATGCGCTGGTCATCTCTACCGTCCTGAAGGGCCTTTGCGACTACGGGGGCAATTATCTGGTGAATTACGCCAGCTTCGGCACCATCACCGACCTGCGCAACCATCTTTACGAAACCACCCTGCGGCGTTCTGCCAGCTTTTTTCACAAGCATGCCACCGGCACCATCCTCTCCACGCTGATCAACGACGTGGACCGCGTGCAAATCGCCCTCAGCTCGGTGCTGGGCGATTTTCTGCAGCAAGTTTCCACGTTTCTGGTGGCCATTGTCTTCGTCGTCAACATTGGCGGTTATCTCAGCTGGGCGCTGGTCCTGTTTATTCCTGTTATCGTAGCGTCGGCTCGCAGAATCGGCCGCGAGGTCCGCGCCCGCACCCGCACTGGCCAGGACAAGCTGGCCGAGGTTCAGAACATCCTGCACGAGACGGTAACGGGAAACCGCATTGTGAAGTCATTCAATACAGAGCTGTGGGAGATTCTGCGCTTCAAGGACGCCGCGAAGCGCCTTTTCCGCGCCAATCTGCGCAGTGTGCGCATTCAGTCGATCAGTTCGCCCTTGATGGATACCTTAGCCGCGATTGCGATCGCAATGATGCTTTGGGTGGGCCGGAACGAGATCAAGAACGGCTACATGACCCTCGGCGTGTTCGTCGCATTCCTGTTTCTGCTTTTCAAACTCTATGATCCGCTGCGCAAATTTGCCCTTTTCTATAACAGCTTTCAGCAAGCGATGGGTGCATCGGCCTCGATCTTCATGTTCTTCGATTCTGAAGACGACGTGAAGGAGCGGCCGCGGGCGCGGGCGCTGACGCGCTTCCACCAGTCGATCAGATTTGAGGATGTCGGTTTCTCCTACTCGACAGGCGAGGGTGAGAACGAGATTCTGCACAACGTCAATCTCGAGGTGAATGCCGGAGAAGTGCTGGCGATCGTCGGCCCCAGTGGTGCGGGCAAGTCGACGCTGGTGAACCTGATTCCAAGATTCTTCGACGTGACTTCAGGCCGGATTATGATTGATGGCCACGACCTGCGCGATCTGACGCTTGGCTCGTTGCGTCGCCAGGTTGCGCAAGTGACGCAGGAGACAATCCTGTTCAACGACACGGTGCGCGGCAACATTGCTTATGGCCAGCCGGATACAAAGTCGTCAGTGGTGGAGCACGCGGCGCGCAATGCATTGGCGCACGATTTCATCATGAATATGCCGGAAGGCTACTCGACCGTCATCGGTGAGAAGGGGTTCCGCCTTTCCGGCGGTGAGAGACAGCGTATCGCGATTGCCCGTGCCATCCTGAAAAACGTGCCGATTCTGATCCTCGATGAAGCCACTTCGGCCCTGGACGCAGAAAGCGAGGCGCTGGTTCAGGAAGCCCTTGCCAACCTGATGAAAGACCGTACGGTTCTGGTCATTGCCCACCGCCTTTCCACGATTCGGCGCGCTAACCGCATCGCCGTGCTGGAGGGCGGCCGCATCACCGCGGTCGGCACACACGACGATTTGCTCGTCTCCTCGCCCATTTATCAGAGGCTTTACCAACTGCAGTTTATCGACCTGCCTGAGGCGAATGGAGTGCATCCAGTTGACTCCGCAGTGCAATACCTGCCGTTCGACGATCGGGCGGCGCTTGCCACAGGCGGGCAGGAGTAAGAATGGCGATCTTTTCTATGACCGGCTTTGCGCGCGTGCAGGCTCGCCTGGCCGTGGGCGAACAGGAACAACTCGGCTACACGCTGACCATCAAAACGGTCAATCATCGCTTTCTCGATTTGCAGTTCCGGCTGCCCTCGGGGCTCGACGCTTTGGAGATGGAACTGCGCAAGGTGTTGAAAGAGAACCTTGTGCGCGGCCATGCGGACCTGACCCTTTCTGTCGAGCGCAATGCGCAGACGAAAAGCGGCTATAATCGCGATCTCATAGCCGTGTTCCTTGACGCGTTTGAAACCGCTCGGACCGAACACGGCCTGCAATGCGAGCCAGACCTGAACGCTGCGCTGCGCTTGCCCGGCGCACTGCAGGGCGAAGACCGCGGTAACAACGACCTTAGTGCGCTAACCGCTAGCGTGCTCGAGCAGATGCCGGGCTTGCTCGATCAACTGAAGACGATGCGCGCCCGCGAAGGCGAATCGCTGCAGACGATATTGCACGGTACGCTCGACCGTCTGGCCGAAGCGACGGCGAGTGTGGCCGAGCTGAGACCGGAGATCGAGCAGCGGTATCAGGAACGGCTGACGCAACGCCTCGCCGCGGCGACCGGACCGGAGTTCAATCAGCAAAGAATCCTTGAGGAAGTGGCCGTGCTGGTGGAGCGCAGCGACATCAGCGAAGAGCTGGCGCGCATGACTACGCATATCGGCCACTTTCGCGAACTGCTGACCGCGGGCGGCGAGGTGGGCAAGAAGCTGGATTTTCTGTTGCAGGAGATGAATCGCGAGGCCAATACCCTGCTTTCCAAGACGGGCGGAATTGGCGGCAAGGGAACTCGCATCACCGAACTGGGGCTGGCGATGAAGTCGGAGATCGAAAAAGCCAGAGAGCAGATTCAGAATGTGGAGTGAAGGGGCTTCGTCTCCGGCTTCTAGCTTCTAGCTCCTAGCCTCAAGCTCGAATGAGGCAGAACCGGGAACATCGGACAAAGCAACAATTGCTGGAAGCTAGAGGCTAGAAGCTAGAGGCTCGAAAGGAAGAACGTTGGCAGGCATTCTTTTTATTGTTTCGGCGCCGTCGGGTTCTGGTAAAAGCACCTTGGTGAGTGAGCTGCGCCAGCAGGTGAGCGGCGTGGATTTTGGTGTTTCGTGGACCACGCGGGCTCCGCGCGGATCAGAAGAGAACGGGCGCGAGTATCACTTCACCACGCGCGAGGAATTCGAGCGCATGATCGGCGCGGGTTTGTTTCTCGAGCATGCCGAGGTTTTCGGCAACTTGTACGGTACGGCGCGCACCTCTCTTGACGAGGCCTTGGCCGCTGACCACGACCTGATGCTCGACATCGACGTGCAGGGTGCGGCGCTGGTGAGAGCCAAGAAGCCGGAAGCCGTGAGCATCTTTGTTTTGCCGCCGAATCCCAGGGAGCTACGCACCAGATTGCGCAATCGCAGCCGCGCCGAAGGCGTAGTGAACGAGGCCGAACTTTACCAGCGTCTGAGCGAGGCCAGCCGGGAGATTGAGAATTATCGCGACTACGGTTATATTTTGGTCAACGACAGTCTTTCGCGGGCGGTTGCCCAGTTGGAAGCCATAGTGCAGGCTGAACGCTATCATCGCAATGGCGAGCCGATCGTTTTCCGTCCGCGCCGGACATTGGAGGTCGCCGCAGCCTGCCTGCTGGCCAACTCGCAGGAGCGGATCAAACCTGTGCTGGAGGCCTTCGGAATCGATGGCTCCTCCGGCCAGCAACAGCTTCCTTTTGGAGATGACCCGGATGACGATTGAAACCAGCTTCGATTCAAATTATCGCAAGGTGTTGGTAGCGGCTCGACGCGCTCGCCAAATACAGAACGGCTCCCAGGCACTGGTTCCCACGCACTCCAATAAGGCCTGCCGCATCGCCCAGGATGAGATTGCCGCAGGGAAGATCGCTTATGTAAAAAAAGAGGTTGAAGTGACAAAGCCTCTCGTCGAAGGGCCCGCAGTGCCCATCTTGCTTAGCTAGTTTCTGGGCTCGCTCTTTCCCTCGAGCCGTCTACTTCCGCTCTAGGTTTATCCGTGTCGTCCCGCGCCTTAGAACAGGGGCGCGGTAGAGTCGTGCTGTGCATAGCGGGCGCGGCGCAGCAGGCGGCCAACTCCCGCACCCCCCGGGATTTTGCCGTCGCAAACCCTTCTCCAGGAGATCTGTTCTCAATTCACCTGTGCACAGAAATCGGAGCATTGTTCGTCTTGGTTCGGGCGTATTTTGCTCGAAATTTACATATTTTCGATTGAATCAGTCATTTTTCATCGACGAATCTTCCAAACATTTGGTAGTGTTTGAGGCGCATCCAGGTCCCTCCAAAGTGAGCACGATTCACGAGGGCAGGGTGAATCAAGGTCGGTTAGCGAACTCCCCCTTATCAATTCCACCTCTCTAGTTCTCGAAAGGATTCGACCCATGCGTTTTCTTATGACTCGTTCTCGACAGATTCTGCCGTCTCTACTGGCTCTGGCGCTCACCTGCGCGTGCGTGCCCCGGCTCCTGGCCCAGGTTGTGATCGCCCCCACCTATCCCGTCGTCGGATCGAATAACACGGTCAGCGCCGATCCCACCGTTCCTCGCCCACACACGCGATCCTGCACCGTGAGCTTGTTCGAGAACATGGAGTTCGACAACTTCAACACCATGGACTACACCTACACGCCGCCCTCGAGCTGTCCCGGTCCATGGACCAAGGTCGTCTTCACCGCAGACTTCACCGTGACGGCCGGCACGCAGTTCGACCGGACGGGCGCGTTCTATCTCGGCGGCGCCAACATCTTCTATGGCACCACGGCTGAGCCCGGCACGACATTGAGCCCGTCCTGGCATGTCGAGCGCGACGTCACCGATCTGAGTTCGCTATTCACCACCACGCAAGCCGGCACGGCAATTCTGGGCAACTTTGTGGGTGTCTACGATGGAACGGACTACAACGGCATTATTTACGCCAACGCCCAACTGATTTTCTACGAGGCCGGTCCGTGGTCTCCTGCGCCGCGCGTTCCCGACGCCGTGATCGGTCTTCCCGGCAATAGCGGCGCAGCAACTCTCAACACGCCGACCAGCGTCTATACGCAGACGCTGACGCTGCCCACCAACGTCACCGCCGCCTACCTGGATGTCATCGCGCAGAGCCAGATCAACGACGAGTTCTGGTACGTGTGCGTGCCGAATGCCCTTGCCAACGAACTTGAAAGTTGCGGCGACACCGGATTCCGCGAGACCGAGATCACTATCGACGGCATCCCGGCCGGCGTGGCTCCGGTCTATCCGTGGATCTACACAGGCGGCATCGATCCCTTCCTTTGGGCGCCGATTCCCGGCGTGCAAACCTTAAACTTTAAGCCCTTCCGTGTCGACCTGACGCCCTTCGCCGGCCTGCTCTCGAACGGGCAGACACATACCGTCGGCATTCAGGTGTACAACGCCGACAGCTACTTTCTGACCGCAGCAAATCTGCTTCTCTCCACCGATCCCATCCTCAAGCAGGTATCGGGGGCCGTCACGTCGAACACGCTGGCTGCCGAGCCCTCGCCTGTGATTGAAGACAACATCGTGACCGACAGTAGCGGCAATATCAGCGGCACGGTGGTCATCAACTCCAGCCATCCCTATGCGATCGAGGGCTACGTCACCACCTCGCATGGCCGCGTCGATACCAAGGTCGAGCGCAGCGTCGATTTCTCGCAAACGCAAACTTACAACATCCCAATCTCCGGGGCCCAATATTTGCAGCAGATCCAACAATTGACCCAGGTTCACGGCGAAAACACGACGAGCGAGTTCGGTTTGGCGACCGGGACCAAAATCGACTTCACTTACCCCTTCAACCTGAGCTACGACTTCGTCGTCAATTCCGACGGCTCTTCCTACGCCACCACGCAGTCAGATCAAAAATATCTGGAGCAGGAGACGCCTTTCTTGGGACCGTTTGCCTTCGGAGGCTCCCAGGCCTCGAACGAAGTCTCCTCCGTCGATACCCTCGACTTCGACTCCAGCGGCAACTTTACCGGCAACAGCGACAGCAGCAGCTGGCAAGACTACGTTTCTCGCGATGCCAACGGCTACTGCTATAGCCGCAAGCTGACTTCGGCGGCTAGCATATTGACCGCGGTGATCGACGGCGCCGACTGCCGCTAAAACTGGACGAATCAAACGGTGTTCTTAAACAATCGCGGCACGGGGCCCTTCTGCTCCGTGCCGCTCTCATTTTCACTCCTTCACTCTTTTCACTCTTCACTCCTTCACCGCTCCACCCGCCAACTACCCCCTGATCTAAAATTGATCTCATGAGAGTGACCGTAGGTGTCACCGGCGGTATCGCCGCTTACAAAGCGGCCGAGCTGGTGCGCGAGCTGCAGCGGCAAGCCGTGGAAGTTCATGTGGTGATGACGGAAGCGGCGCAGAAATTCGTCCAGCCGCTTACGTTCGTTGCGCTCACCGGGCACAGGGTGATCACCAGCCTCTGGGATGAGCCGGACACCGCGGAGGGTCAGCCGGAGCAGAACGGCATCGATCATATCGCCGAAGCGCAGTGGTGCGACGCTTTGGTGGTGGCCCCGGCCACGGCGAATACGCTGGCGAAATTCGCCCACGGCCTTGCCGACGATTTCTTGTCGACGATGTACCTGGCGACACCTGCCCCGATCTTGGTTGCGCCGGCGATGAACGTGAACATGTGGGATCATCCGGCGATGCAGGCGAATCTTGACACGTTGCGGCAACGTGGGGTCGTGGTGGTTGAACCGGGCACGGGCGAGCTTGCCTGCGGCATGACCGGCGCGGGGCGCATGGCTGAGCCGGCGGAGATTGCCGCAGCGGTGCTGAGTATGCTGGGGCGGCGCAATGACCTGGCGGGCGAAGTTGCGCTGATCACAGCAGGTGGAACGCGCGAGGCGCTCGATCCGGTGCGCTATTTCGGCAACCGCTCGAGCGGAAAGATGGGTTACGCTCTGGCCGAGGCGGCGAGCGGCCGGGGTGCCAAAGTGATCTTGATCAGCGGGCCCACGAATCTGCACGTGCCGCCGCGCTGCGAATTGGTGAAGGTGACAAGCGCCGAAGAGATGCGCGACGCGGTTTTCGCCCGGATGAATGAGGCCACGCTGGTCATCAAGGCCGCTGCCGTGGCCGATTATCGGCCAGTGAACGTTGCCGCGCAGAAGCTGAAGCGAAGTGGTCCGTTGACTGTGGAATTGGCGCCAACAGATGACATTCTCGCCGAAGTGGTGCGCCGCCGCCGGCCGGGGCAGTTGATTGTGGGATTCGCAGCTGAGACTGAGCGCTTGATGGAAAACGGACGCGCCAAACTGCTGCGCAAAGGTGCCGACGCGATCGTGGTCAACGATGTAGCTGTCGAGGGCGTGGGCATCGAGGCGGATACGAATGCCGCGACGTTCCTCACCCACGATACAGTCGCGGAACTGCCCGAAATGCATAAGCGTCAGCTTGCAGATCGCATTCTCGATGAGATCCTGGCGCTTCGCCGGCCGCGTCCCATGGTTGTCGAGATCGATATGCAGGGGCCCGCGGAGCCGGAGAACGAAAAATCGGCTCAGGACCGCGTTCTCGAAGAAAGCATTGTAACCACGGCGTCGCGTCGCCACCTGATCGTGGAGTGAACCCCGGCTTGCCGCGCCCGCTCGATCCCGCAACACGTGAGGCTCTTGCTGAGCGCATGCGCTTCTATCGCGATCTGGGCCTGACCGAGTTCTATCGTCGGCCTGTCGGCGATTCTACTGAGGTTGCCCCATCCTTTCCAGCGGCCGCGAGAACGGGCGAGGAAAGGACGGGAAATGAACAATCTGAGCCGTTAGCCCCCCGAGGAACCCCGCCGCCAACCACCCAACCGAACTTTTTCGGAGAGGACCCCGCCATCAGAACCAGGAAAGAAATCACTCCGCCTCCACATGCTTCCGCGTTTGTTTCGGTGAAGGACCGCGCCGCCGCGCTCCAGGCCATTCGCGACGACCTCGGCGATTGCACCCGCTGCGCCCTGCACAAGGGCCGGAACACCATTGTGTTTGCCGACGGTTCGCCTGCGGCGCGGCTGATGTTTGTGGGCGAAGGCCCCGGTGCAGACGAAGACGCGCAGGGGCTGCCGTTCGTGGGCCGCGCGGGACAGCTGCTCAACAACATGATCGCGGCGATGGGACTCAAGCGCGAGGAGTGCTACATCGCCAACATCGTCAAATGCCGTCCGCCGGGCAACCGCACACCGGAGCCAGCTGAGGCCAACACCTGCTCGCCGTTTCTCTTCCGCCAAATCGACGTGGTGCGGCCGCAAGTCTTGGTTGCGCTGGGAGCGACGGCGGCAACCTATGTGCTGGGCGCGCGGCAGCCGTTGGCCGGGCTGCGTGGCCGCGTCCACGCCTTTCGCGGCATGAGCCTCATCGTCACTTATCATCCCGCATTCCTGCTCCGCGATCCGCGACAGAAGAAAGAAGCCTGGGCGGACTTGCAGCTCGCGATGAAGGAGTTGGGGCTGAAAGCGCCGGTGAAGGGCTGATGGGGAGATGAATCAGCACCCGCTCCGCCACAGCGCCACGCCGCCGGTGATCCCCTCTTCGTTCGGCACAATCGACACGTTAGGCGGAAGTTCGAAGTCGATCTTCTTGGTGTTGCCGCCGCCTAGGTAGAGGTGGTCCCAGTTGAACAATTGCTGGGTCTGAGCGATCGCCTCCTGTAAAAATTTGTTCCAACGTTTTCTGCCGTACCGGTCGAGGCCGCGGCGGCCGACGTAGTCCTCGTAAGTCTTCTTCTTCCAGGGGTGATGGGCGAGTTCGAGGCCCGGACAGAGCTTGCCATCGGTGAACAGCGATGAACCCAGCCCGGTGCCCAGGGTCAGAACGAGCTCCACGCCGTGACCTTTGACGGCGCCGTAACCCTGAACGGACGCGTCGTTGGCGACCCGAACTGGCTTGCGCCAGCGCCGCGCAAGTTCGCGTTCGAGAGGGAAGTTTTTCCAACGGGGATGAAGATTGACGGCGATATAGGTCACGCCGTGCTTGACGACGCCGGGAAACCCGACGGAAACGCGATCGAATTTGCCCAGATTCCCGCGAATCTGATCGAGCACGCGCAGAACGGCATGCGGCGTGGGAATTGGGGGCGTTGGGATGCGCTCCCGTTCGCTGACCGGCTTGCCGGTTGGCGACAGCAACATTGCCTTGATGGCTGATCCGCCGATGTCGATGGAGAGGGTTATGGGACCAGCGCTGCGGCGCGCGGGCTTGGAAGGTGATGAGATGGGTTTCGGCGTCATCAGGGGAATTGTAAAACAGGTGCCATGGAGTGGAGTGAAGAAGTGAAAGAGTGAAGAAGTGAAGAGAGTGAGGAAATGGAAAAGTGAGCATGTAATCGCGTGAAACCGGGAGGCGCGGGCCCGTGACCTACACTGAGGGTTGTCTCTCATGCCTGCATATTGCGAAATTGCGCTGCCGGTGCCGCTGGACAACACGTTTACTTATGCAGTCCGTCCGGATCAGGGGCCCCTGCGCGGGGCGCGCGTGATTGCGCCGTTCCGCAACGAGAAGTTGATCGGCGTCGTGACCGCTGTGGATGTGAAAGCTCCGCCGCCGGACATGGAGGTGCGGTATCTCGATGCGGTACTGGATGAAGAGCCGCTGCTGAGCGCGCATCTGCTGGAGCTTGCCGATTGGATCGCTCACTATTATCTGGCGCCGATTGGCGAGGTGCTGCGTGGCATGCTGCCGCTGGCGGCCGAAGTGCAGCGCACCGTGTATTACAAGCTGACCGACCTGGGCCGCGATGTGCTGGCGAAGGCAATGGAGAGCGATGCCGAGCCCGGAGGTCAACGCCCCTTTGAGAAAGATGCAACCCCAGGCCATTCCACTTCGGTCGCCGCGGCGACCTCCGCTCGGGATGACAGGGTGAGGGAAGCAGCGGGCCGGCGCCGCGGCAAAGTTTCGCGCGAAGCGCATGACACGGAACGGCGCGTGCTCGAGCGGCTCAAGTCGGGCGAGCCTGTAAAGGTGTCGACTTTGCGCACAGCGACTGCGGTGTCGCTGACGGCGCTGGCCGCCATGGTGCGCAAGAGGTGGATTGTGCGCGAGACCGCCGCAGCAGAGCGCGACGCGCGGCGCATGGAGCGGTTTGCCGTCTTGGTCCCAGACGGGCGGCTGCCGGCGCTGACCGGGAGACAGCAGGCGATTCTCGCGGAGCTGGCGGCCAATGGCGGCGAGCTGCCGTTGGCCGAGTTGCGCAAGCGGGGCTTGCCTTCATCCACATTGCAGACTCTGGTGCGGCGCGAACTGGTGCGAATCGACGAGCGCCCGGAAGCGTTTCGCTTGGGTGGTCTGGCGCCGGGAACCGAGCCGATCTATTTGAATCTGGCCCAGGCCGATGCGCTTGGCACGCTCACCAGCGCTCTGGGCGCGTTTCACCCATTTTTGCTGTATGGCGTAACGGGATCGGGGAAAACGGCGGTGTATCTGGCGGCGATGCAGAAGGCTCTGGACCGCGGACTTTCATCCATCCTGCTGGTTCCCGAAATCGGCTTGACGCCGCAGACAGTGGGCTTGCTCGACCAGGCCTTCGGCCAGAAAGTTGCGTTGCTGCACTCCGCGCTCACGCCCGAGGAGCGCAGCGAGCAGTGGCGGCGTATCCGGCGCGGCGACGCGCCCATCGTAGTGGGCACGCGGTCGGCAATCTTCGCGCCGGCGCCGAATCTGGGGCTGATCCTCGTCGATGAAGAGCACGACTCGAGCTACAAGCAGGAGGAGACGCCGCGCTATAACGCGCGCGATGTTGCGGTGATGCGCGCCAAGCAGGCCGGGGCAGTGGCCGTGCTCGGCTCGGCAACGCCGTCTCTTGAATCCTGGCAGAACGCAGCCCTCGGAAAATACTCAAAGATCGAACTGCGCGAGCGTGTGATGAACCGGCCGCTGCCGGAAGTGGAGCTGATTGACATGCGCCGCGAGTTCCAAGAGACGGGCCAGGAGCAGCTCTTTTCGCGATCGCTGATCGAGCAGACCAAATTGGCTTTGGAGCGCGGCGAGCAGGCCCTCATTCTGCTCAACCGGCGCGGCTATTCATTTGTCGTAATGTGCCGTACGTGCGGCGAAAAAATCGACTGCCAGAATTGCGCGATTGCGCTCACCCATCACAAATCGGCAACCGAGAGCATCGATGAGGCCCGCGCCGGGCAGCGGCTGGAATGCCACTACTGCGGCTACAAACGCACAGTGCCGGCGAATTGCCCAAAATGCGGCAGCGAGCACCTCTACTACCTGGGCGCGGGATCGCAACAGGGTGAAGAGCGCCTGGCCGAGATTTTTCCCGGCGCGCGCATCGGGCGCATGGATCGCGACACGGTCCGTGGACGGTTCGATCTGGAGCACATGCTGGCGCGGCTGCACTCCGGCGAGATCAACCTGCTGGTGGGGACGCAGATGATCGCCAAAGGCCACGACATTCACAACGTAACGCTGGTGGGTGTTGTGGGCTGCGACCACACACTTTCGTTGCCGGATTTTCGCGCTGCCGAGCGCGTCTTCCAGTTGATGACCCAGGTGAGCGGCCGCGCAGGACGCGGCGACCTGCCGGGGCGCGTGGTGGTGCAGACCTATTACCCCGATCATTACGCGATTCTGGCCGCCACCTCGCACGATTACGCGGCGTTTGCCGATCGCGAGCTCAAGTACCGGCGCTGGATGCATTACCCGCCCTTTGGCGCTCTGGCCAACGTGCTGGTGCAATCGCAAAAACTGGAAGAGGCTGCAAGCTGGGCGGCCGTTCTGGGCAAATACTTCGTCAAGAAGGCCGGTCCGGTGCGGGTCCTCGGGCCTTGTACTGCGCCTATCGCGCGCATCAAGAACGTCTACCGCTTTCACCTGATTCTCAAGAGTGCGTCGCGCAAGGCATTGAACGAGGCGCTCCGCGGAATGCTCGCCGCTGCCGCCGAGGCCGGTGTTCCGCGCAGGAACCTGACCGTGGATGTGGACGCGATGCGCCTGATGTGAGGCAGTGAGCCGGCGGGTGCCCCACCCAGGCTCTGCCTGGGTGGGTGAATCGTCAACGCTTGGCTGCGGAGTTGGGTGCATCTGGCGCGTCTAGCTGACGCAGATAGTCTGTTTCATCGAAGTGGCCCTTTGATTCTTTGATTAATCCGTCCAGCCCGAACGTCCATTGTTCGTAGCCACTGATCCTGACGGTCCTTCCCGTTCCGTGAGGCCCTGTATTGGTTCCCACAAGAGTCCAGCGGAAGATCGCATGGTCTTCGCGCATGCTCACGCCATCCATGGAAACAATCATGTCTGGGAATGAAGTCACAAAGGATTGCGCTGCGGTCTCGATTGCATTTCGACCAACCGCAGGCGGCCCTGCATTGATCTGCAGCGAGCCGTCCATTTCATAAAATGCAGCGACACTTGCGGCAATGCGGCTGCACCATGCGGCCGCATACCCAGCACTGAAGCGTTCCAGTTCCGCAGCATCCATCTTTATCATTCCTGATCTGCGGGTGCCCCCCAAACTCAGCTTGGGTGGGATAGGCTTCATGACGACAGGCAGGAATTAGCTCGTCGCAGCGCCAGCGTCGAGCGCGTGAAGTTCCTTGCCCGGCTTGAAGCGGACGGCCTTGCCGGGAGCGATGTTCACTTCGGTTCCTGTTCTTGGGTTCCGGCCAATGCCGGTCTTGCGAGCGCGGACGCTGAAAACTCCAAATCCGCGCAGTTCAATCCGCTCACCGGCAGCCAAGGCTTGTTTCAAACCTTCGAACACGGTGTCGACTGCCGCTTCAGCCTTGGTGCGCGGCAGGCCTGTGCGCTCGACTACGTTGTGAACGATATCTTGCTTGATCACGGGGATCTCCTCGCTGGGGCGAATTCATCTTGCGAGGCCGGACGGCCTACATCGCTCATAGTACAGATTTTGCTGCAATTAGGGAACTCCTGAATTCGCGGCCGGTGGATTTCTTGGGTCGCCCGAGCCATCAGGCATTTGCGAATTCGCGCAAACCGCCTGCCGGTGGCCGGCAGATTCGGCGGTTTGTCACCGGATGAGCAGTTTTCGTAAGATGAAGCTTCGCGCCCAGTTCAGCCGCCGGTATCGCCGCAGACGACGGTCAAACCAAGCAGAAATGGCCAAGCAGGAGAAGAATGTCGATACAGAGCGACCGTTGGATCAGGGAACAGGCCATCAAACATCACATGATCGAGCCCTTCAGTGAAAAGCAGGTTGCGTCGGGCGTTATCTCCTACGGACTTTCCTCCTATGGCTACGATCTGCGAGTCTCCGATGAGTTCAAAATATTTACCAATGTGAACAGTGCCATCATCGATCCCAAGGCCTTTGACGAGCGTTCTTTCGTTTCGGTGCAGGCGGCATCGGTGATTATTCCACCCAATTCGTTCGCACTGGCGCGTTCTGTCGAGTACTTTCGAATCCCCAGGGATGTTTTGACAATCTGCGTTGGAAAATCTACTTACGCGCGTTGCGGCATTATTGTGAACGTGACGCCATTTGAGCCGGAGTGGGAAGGGTTTGTGACCCTCGAGATCTCGAATACCACTCCGCTGCCGGCCAAGGTATATGCCAACGAAGGGCTGTGCCAGATTCTGTTTTTCCGCTCCGACGAGGCCTGCGAGGTCAGCTATGCCGACCGCAAGGGCAAATACCAGAAACAACAAGGAATTGTACTTCCCAAACTCTGAGGATGTGCGGCTGCCGACCAATTGCTTTGGTTGGCGTATGGCAGGATGCGTGTTATGGTTGCGGGGTCGTGATCCCCGCGCCGTTACGGGTGCGGCTCTCCTGATCACAGATGTGATGAGTGGGGAGCGGTAGGATGTCAAGGAATTTGGGGCCTGACCCGATTCGCATTGGGTTGGTGGCCGACGAGCCGATCCGGCTTGCCGGCCTGGCCAGCATATTTGACCAGCCGGCAGAGCAGGGTCAGCCGCGGCTGGTGCCGGTGGTTGGCAGCATGACGGAGCTGCTGGCGAGCGCGGATCTTGAATATCTTGTATTCGACCTGCACGGTTCTTCGACCGGTCTTGAGGCTCTCGATTACATCCGCCGAACGCGTCCCGATATCCGCCTGATCGTGATCGGACCGGAGGGGGACGAGGAACTGGTCCTGAGTTCCATCATTGCCGGAGCCCGGGCTTACCTCGACCTGACGGCCGGTCCCGAGGTGGTCCGCAAGGCTGTGGAAATAGTTACCTGCGATTCGATCTGGGCGCCGCGCCGACTGTTGTCGAAACTGATTGACCGGCTGATCAACATGCGCGACAGCAGCCTGACGAACGCGGGCGTGCAGCTCACAGCCCGGGAGAAGCAGGTGCTCGAACTGATCCTCACGGCGAGGTCAAATCGCGAGATTGCGGCGCAGCTGGGGATCGAGGAGCGAACGGTTAAAGCCTATGTAGGCCGCCTGATGCGGAAGACCGGCGCTGACAATCGCATCAAGCTTTCGATATCGGCACTCAATCACTTCATTCTCTCGCAGGATAGTTCCAACGCTGGCCGGGAGTCGGGCGAGGCTCCAAAGCGGGTTATCAAGAAGTAAATATGTGATGGTTACTTATAGGCACAGCCCTTTAGTACTCTTGTGGCAAATTGCAGTTTTCCACAATCTTGTTAACAGAAACAACGCAGATCTGGGGAAAGGAGTTCTCCGGCCGCATGTTTTCATGAAGCCTAAGAACTCCTATTTTTTCGATTTTTTGTGGAACCCGGATCGAAGTTCTCCATTTATTCGCTTTAGCGTTCAATCTCTGAGAACTCAGTTGTCGGTAGATCGGCCCGCTAAGCGTCTCCAGATGTGCCTTTGACGGCAGCCTGACAGACAGCGTTGGCCGGCAATTGCCCGGCGCGCATCCGATCCAGCGCTCTGCTGGAATTATGCTTTACCCTTGCGCTCCGTCTCTTCAATCTGTTTGCGCTCGTCAATGTCCTCTACGCTGCCATACCAGCGAACAATCTCACCCGCCGACCCAACGCGCGGCGTTCCTCGAGAGCGCACCCACCTCCAACCGCTGTCAACGCTCTTCACCCTGTACTCAATATCGACTGCCTTTCCGGTGTGGAGGGCCTGCACAAGCACCTTCATGGTCTGCTCCACGTCTTCGGGATGCAGGGCCTCCAGCCAGCCCAGGTTGCGCATCTTTTCCCTGCTCATCCCGGTTAACTTCGTCCACCCGGAGTTTACGTCAAGAATGTTGCCGTCCGAATCCATGGCCCATTGCACCTCGGGATTGCGATCGATCATATAGCGGAGGTGATCCTCGCTCGCGCGGAGCGCGTCTTCGGTTCGCTTCCGCTCTGAAATATCTACCGCCGAGAGCGAAACTCCGATGACTTCTCCCGCCTCGTCGAGAGCCGGCTGGTAAGACAACAGAGACGTCCTGACCGCTTCGCCCGCTCTTGGGGATGGCACGGAAATCTCCACCTCCGT
>JBEKPO010000029.1:0-56606 GCA_049520675.1 Occallatibacter sp.
AACCCGCCGCAAGCTACGACAATGAAAGAGCTGTCCCTTCCTTGTGGGCCTGTGGCGCAGCTGGGAGCGCGCTTCCATGGCATGGAAGAGGTCGTCGGTTCGATCCCGACCAGGTCCACCAAAATCTTAGATTATGCCCGCCGTTGACGTCCTGCAAAGTCAGAGTAGTTCGAAGTTCTAGATCGGCTGCGCGGAGCAGTCGCAGGCTCGGCTGGCCGAACACCACCGCGGCCAGACTGTTTCGACGCGTGGCCGTGGCCGTGGAGTGCTCATGTACCAAGAGGTGTTCGCAACTCTGTCAGAGGCGCGTCGGCGTGAGCGTCAGTTGAAGCGCTGGAAGTCCCATCGATCGATTCAGCGTCTTATTGCGGGCGAGACTGCCTGCCGCTGAGCGCGTCCCGGCTCGCCGGGAAGGTCGTCGGTTCGATCCCGACCAGGTCTACCAAATCCGCCCCGGCCGTTATCCTAATGATTCGATCCTGGGTCTGGCGCTGGTGCACGTTTCGATCCCGCCGACAAGCTTCTTCACCTCTTTCTTCCGACGTGAATTCTTCGCTAAATCCCTCTGGGTCAGCAGGCCAATCGATGAATCTACGCCGAAGAATCATGCAATAAGCCTGAAGAAAACCGGATGAATCCCAAGGATCTCCCAGTGCGGGTACCTGCGGTTACGATGGGTAGTTACCTTCCCAAACTTGCCATGACTATTGTTTTGTTGACACCGCCCTCGTTCTCTCCTATCGTCAAGGGACGGTTTGATGATTGCGGGCACCACGATTTGCTTATGCTCGCAGTGTTTCTTGCGGTTTTTGAAGGTTTTGCTGCCTAGGGAGGTTGTCGGAAGGCAACACGCATTGCAATGGATCGTTGGTTATTGCTCTAAAGAATGTTCCCCCAAACAGTCATTGCGAATGGCCGCTCAAGAGGCTAGTCCTCGCGCTCGCTCCCTCGATGTTGCTGCACGCGTAAGCGTCTAGTTGCAGCTGCTAATTTTCTTTCTCTGCATACCGGGCCTTGCATCTGAGTCATTGTCTGCTTTGGGCGAGGATTTGGTGCATCTGACGGCACTCGGTTGTGCAGTGTGACAAGTCGGAACGAGCACGCGGATTTTCAGCTTTCTCGGAGAGAGAGGCCTTGTGAGACCGTTGCTGTTAGTCTTGACCGCGATTCAAGACGCGAGGTTGCGCGCGTTCGCGAAGATGGTCCTTGGGGGCTCCGGCCACCGTGTGGTCGAGGCTACGGGGTCGGAGCAGGCCCGGTCTCTTCTCATCAATGGACTCGATCCGGACATCGTGCTGTTCGAGGGCCTTGCTCTCGATTCATTCGCGTCGTTGTCTCGTGGTCAGCTCTTGGATTCTGTTCCTTCGCGCCGCGCCTGCATGATCGTGGGAGCCGGCGAGCAGGCCGCCCGCGACCAGGCTGCTGCGATGGGCATTCGACATTTCCTTGCCAAGCCGGTTACACGCGACGATCTTGAATCGGTCATCGAACCCATGACCCGTTCAGCTGAGGATGGCGCCTCCGATGTGGAGACGATGATTCACGGATTACGCGGCGCGACGGACAATCCATCTGGCCCGATTCAATCGCCGCCTGCGCCCTACCTTGAAGAGCTGGGAGGCAGCAACTTTTTTCTTGCGGCCTCACCCCAGATGCTGGAGGTTCACCGCCAGGTCAAGCTGCTCGCAGATATCGACGTAAACGTGCTGATCCTGGGCGAAAGCGGCACCGGCAAGGAAGTCATCGCGCAGCTCATTCACAAGAACTCGCGCCGTTTCAAAGAAAAATTCCTCAAGGTAAACTGTGCGGCGCTGCCCGCTGAATTGCTTGAAAGCGAGCTCTTTGGGCATCGGCGGGGCGCCTTCACAGGCGCCATCAACGACCGCCTCGGCAAGTTTGAGCAAGCACATCGCGGCACCCTGCTTCTCGATGAGATTGGTGAGATCGATGTGCAAATGCAGGCCAAGCTGCTTCACGTCCTTCAGGATGGACAATTCGCGCGTCTTGGCGCACAGGAAACCACCAAAGTCGATGTGCGGGTTCTGGCGGCAACCAATATTCCAATCGAGAACGCTCTCTTCGATAAAACATTCCGTGAGGATCTTTATTACCGTCTCAGCGTCTTCACCATCAAAGTTCCGCCGCTGCGCGAGCGGCGTGAAGAGATTCCGTTTCTCATCGAGGAGATTATCCGGCGGGCTCCGGCCGAGATGACCAACGGATTTGCAACAAATCTGCCATCTCGTCTCATCGATGTGGTGCTCTCCTACGACTGGCGCGGCAACGTTAGAGAACTGCGCAACTTCGTCACCCGGACCATCGTGATGCGCGATGTCGACGCCGCTACTCGGGAGCTTGAGGAAAAGGTTGCCGCGTCCGCTGCAGCGAATCCGCAAAATCAAGCCATGGATGTTTCTTTGCCCTGTGCCGGCATCCGCTCCATCGTTCGCGACGTAAAGGACCGGACCGAGGTTCAAATGATCCAGATTGCGCTCGATGCGTTCGGTTGGAACCGCCGGCGAGCTGCGCAATACCTCAACATTAGCTACCGCGCACTGCTTTACAAGATCCAGCAGCATCGATTGCGCCCTGTCCCCGCCCTGGACCCTCTCCAACTCTTTAAGAACTCCCGCTCGGTCCGCCAGAATGCGAAGCAGCGAGCAGGTGCCGAGGGGGCGCGG
This sequence comes from Occallatibacter sp., assembly GCA_049520675.1. Taxonomy (GTDB): domain Bacteria; phylum Acidobacteriota; class Terriglobia; order Terriglobales; family Acidobacteriaceae; genus Telmatobacter. The sequence goes on from JBEKPO010000029.1 coordinate 2,682, forward strand.
GGTTGATCCAGTTCACATTTGCCGGCTGCCCAACCCGTGCTTCCGGCGCATTGTTGAGCCAAACCAAGCCAGATCCGCAGCCCGATGGGCTGCTTTCTTCCTAAACGAACTAAACCGTAATGAGCGAGTGCCTCCTCGAAAGCTCAAAATGGCTGGTTTGTAACAATCTGCAAGGGATTGGTAATTTGTATGCAAGAGTTTGCATATTCATCGGTCAGCTCTTTTGCCCGTCACTTCACCGTTGGATGTAATCAAATTAAAATCAGTCATTTGGACGGCCATTCCATCTTTCCTGAGCTGCCCATCTATGGCGTCCCGCGTGCTCCAAGAGTGGCTTGGAGACTCCTCGACTCGCTTCTCAATGACTGCAGACTTGAATTTTCGCATTGACCCCGCTGACCTGCCGGATGAATCCGTCATCTTCGGCCGGACCGCAGCCATGTGCGAAATCAGAAAGCGGATCGATCGTGTGCTCGCCTCCAATCTTCCCATGCTTATTCAGGGCGAGAGCGGGACCGGCAAGGAACTTATCGCTCGCTTTCTGCACTTCCGCTCCGACCGGCGGCAAGCGCCATTTATCAAATTGAACTGTGCCGCCGTTCCCGCGAGCCTCCTCGAAAGTGAACTGTTTGGCTACCAGAAAGGCTCGTTCACCGGGGCCCGGGAGGACCGGCCAGGATTGATAGAAATCGCCGACGGAGGCACGCTCTTTCTGGACGAGATCGCTGAGCTCGATCGCGATCTCCAGGGCAAACTGCTCAGATTTCTGCAAGACGGCTCCTTCACTCGAATCGGGGGAGGGGAACAGAAAGTCGCCAACATTCGTGTGATCTGCGCTACCAATATAGACCTCACAAAAGCCGTTGCATCGGGCGGCTTCCGCCAGGATTTATTTCATCGCATCGATGGGGTAACGTTGCGTCTTCCCCCACTTCGGGACCGCAAAGACGATATCCCCATGCTGTGCCAGCATTTCCTCGAAAAATTGGCTCGCCAATTTGACCGAAGCGTTCCACATGTCGATAACGAGACACTTCAGTTGCTCATGCGGTGGCACTGGCCGGGAAATCTGCGCGAATTGGAGAATTGGGTCGCTCGCGCGATCATCCTGGGAGATGGCGAAACGCTCCGAGTGGAGCTGAAGCATAGGCTCGGGGCGGTCTACTCATTGAGCACATTGCAGTTGCGAGGCAGCGACCTAAAGGAAGCATCGCGCCGGGCCACCTCGGCGGCAAGCGGCGCAGTGATCCTCAGAGCCCTCCAGGCGAACCGCTGGAATCGGCGAAAAACTGCACAGGATCTGAACATGAGCTACCGCTCGCTGCTTTACAAACTGCGCGAAGCCGGAATCCCGCAGAGGCGCAGGACTCACAGGAGGTTTCCTCCTGAGTCATAGCGATTCCAGGCCGTTCGGCGCCCGAAAAATGGGCTCGCGGACCTGGAATAAGTTGGATGTTACTTGCAGTCTTTTGAAGCGGTTACCTGTACTCATAACCTAGCACCATTGGGGCATTGTACCCGCTTCTCTGATTCACGATGATGAGGGCAGCACCTTGAAGCCCTCTTGGCAGACGATGCCTTCCTCCCCCATCTGAACGGGTGCTCTCAGCGAGGAGGAAAGCTTGTCGGCTTGAAGCGTGGTCATATCCATCGGATGTGACTCACAGGGCGAAGCTGTATCCTGATTCACAGATTCATCGGCTTTCAAGGGGAGAAACGAATGTCGGCTCTCGATAATAGCAATGCGCTTCTGGCCGACTCGTCCTCTTGGTGGGCTCTTTATACTCGCCATCAGCACGAGAAGACCGTCGCCGAGATGCTCACGGCTAAGAGCTTCGATGTGTTTCTTCCGCTCTACGAGTCGACACGTCGGTGGAAAGACAGGACGAAGGTCCTTTCTCTCCCGCTGTTTCCCTGCTATCTTTTTGTGCGCGGAGGCTTGGAACGCAAATTGCAGGTTTTGACGACGCCGGGCATCCACATGATCATTTACCGCGGTGATCGCGTGGCCACGATCCCCCAACCCGAGATCGAGGCAATTCAGAGAGCCGTGGCCGGTTCGTACCGCGTCGAGCCGCATCCTTTCTTAAAATGTGGCATGCGAGTCCGGGTGGTGCGGGGCGCGCTGGATGGCGTCGAAGGCATCCTGATTCGCAAAAAGAATCTCTGCCGCCTGATACTATCCGTAGACATGCTCGCCCAGTCTGTATCAGTGGAAGTTCACGCGGCTGATGTTGAGCCATGTTTGACGCCCGGCTTACGAAATCAGATCGCTCCGCACCGGTTCGACAAGCCGAGCGAGGCATTCTGAGCGCTCTGCCGATGTCGGGGCCGCCGCTGTTCCTTGTTGCAGCGCGTTGGCTCGCCATGAGGCGAAGTTCAGGCATTCCGGCCAAGAGTTGCCGCTGACTCAATTCGGCAGGCGGCTGCCAATTCAAGGTGCGCCGCAACCTCCAATCCTCCGCGGGAGTGTGATGAAAAGCTCGACAGACATTACGTTGAAACGAAATCTGCTATTGGCTGCAATCTGCCTTGTCTCTGTTGCGGCTCTTGGACAATCGCCCGCGGACCAGGCCGCGGGTAACGAACCATCGAGTATCCCAGCTGCACCAACTGCCGCGCCAGTGGATCCGAGTATCCATACCGGCGATCCCTTCGTGATCGGTAACGACGACATTCTCGCCATTAACGTCTGGAAAGAACTTGAGCTTTCCAAGCAGGTGACTGTCAGGTCGGACGGAAAAATCTCACTCCCTCTGATCGGCGACATCCAGGCGGCGGGCCAGACCCCTTCTCAGCTCGAGATGGAAATTACAGAACGATATAAGAACTACATCACCAACCCTCAGGTGGCGGTCATCGTTCAGGAGATTCATAGTCTGAAGTTCAACGTCCTCGGTCAGGTGACCAAACCGGGAACTTATCCGCTGACCACCGGAACCACGGTTGTCGATGCCATTGCAGCCGCCGGCGGGTTGAAGGACTTTGCAAAGAAAAAAGGGATTTATGTGCTTCGCCAGAACCCCGGCGGCGGAGAATTCAGATACATCTTCAACTACGAAGAATTTGTCAAAGGCAAGAACCCCAAACAAAACATCGTGCTCAAGTCTCACGATACCGTTGTCGTACCCTGAGGGCCTGCTATGTTTACTCGGGCTTCTTTCATTCACGTTTGCCTGGCCATCGCGATCGTGGCCGTTTTCGGCGCCTCGGCCATGGCGCAGGTTGAGCCCAGCGCGGCGGGCGGCGAGCCTGCCCCCGAAAACGACACGCGCATGCTTACGCCATCCCTGCTCAGTGGATCGCCATACTCCGCAACGGCTGGCGCCGACCTCCGCAAGAATGTTTTCAAGACTGGACTCACGGTGACCGGAGCATGGCTCGATAATGTTTTCCCTGGCGAATCCACAAGCTCTGCCGGACAACCCCCCGTCGCAGACGAAACAGTTTCGTTTTTTCCCAGTTTCTCTTACTTGCGCGCGACCCCGCGCCAGGAGGCAACTGTGGACTATAGTCCGGGTTTTACATATTACGTGCCCACTAGCGGTCTCAACTCGAATACCAGCGGTCTCGATTCCTTCAACCAGAGCGCGACCGGCGGTTTCGACGGCCGGTTGACCCAACATGTTTCACTTGACTTGCAGGACAATTTCATCAGAACCTCCAACATCTTCGACTCTTCGTATCCGTTCTCCTCGGGGAGCCTGACCGGTTCGACCCAAACACCCACGCCGGCCGCGATCGTTCCCTTCGCCGAGCAGGTGAGAAACTTCGCCAACGCTGTTCTCTCATACCAGTACGCGCGCGATGCGATGGTCGGCGGCGGTGCGACATTCTCTGAATCGCGTTACCCCAATCCATCCCAGGCTGCCGGCCTCTACAACTCCGACGCGGAAGGTGGCGCTGCTTTCTACAGCCGCCGCGTCTCGCGGAGGCAATATCTGGGAGTCAGGTACGAATACGATCGCATCGTGGGCGGCAATTCGACTATTCAAGTGGAAAGCCAGACGCAAACCTTTCTGCCTTTCTATTCCGTATTCTTCAGTCGAACGATATCCTTGTCTGCTGCCGCGGGAGCAACTCGCACTGCAGTCTCGCAGGCCCAGCAGCCCACCACCTCATCCTGGTCCGCCTCAACGGTTCTCAGTTTGGCGTGGCAGGGCGAAAAGGGTAGCGTATCCTCGAGCTTTCTCCGCACTGTGAGCTCGGGTCCGGGCTTGATTGGGGCCTTCAATTCTGTCAGCGCCAATCTCAATGCAGGCTGGAAGCTGTCCCGCTTTTGGAATGCCTCGGCTTCGTTCACCTATCAGAACATTGAACCTGTTTCCCCTCTGGCTAATGTCATCATCTATCAGGGAGGAAACTCACTCATGGCGCAGGGTACGGTGGGGCGTTCCTGGGGAGAGCACCTCGCTATGCAGTGGGGATATCAACGACTTCATGAGGAATTCACCGAGATTAACGCGATTAACGCCAATCCAAATACTGACCGCGCATTCATGAGCCTCACCTGCAACTTCGAAAAGCCTCTGGGTAAATGAAAATGGCCGACCACATCGAAGAACAACAGTCGGAGCAACTCGATCTGCATCGCATTGCGGGCATTGTTCGCCGCCGGCACCTGCAATTCTTGATACCTCTGTTTCTGGCCTGGGCGGTGGTCTGGGCATCCAGCTGGGTGCTGCCCCCCCGCTATAAGTCGGTGACGACCATTTTGGTTGAGCAGCCAACCATGCCCCAAAACTATGTCGTTCCCAACGTCACCGACGATCTGCAAACCCGGTTGCAGAGTATTACCACCCAGGTGAAAAGTGAAACCCGCCTGCTCATGATCATTAACCGGCTTCATCTATATAACAGCCCCCAGCCGGGACCGGCGGAAGAAGAAAAAATCAATGAAATGCGCAAGGCGATCGACGTTGAGCTGGTTCGCGATCCCCAACATCAGGATGTCGCCGCCTTTCAAATTTCCTACGCTGCGTCCGATCCTCGCGTGGCGCAGAGAGTCGCCGGCGAGCTCACTGATCTCTTCATCAGCGAGAACAACAAAGTGCGGCAGCAGGAATCGCAAGGAACTACAAACTTCCTCCAGCAGCAACTCGAGGCTGCCCGCCAAAGTCTCGCCGACCAGGAGGCAAAGGTACAACAGTTCGAAGCCCAGCATGAAGGCGCGCTGCCCACACAGCAGGCCAGCAATCTGCAGATCCTTGCCGGCCTGCAATCGCAGCTGCAAAATGAACAGGATGCGCTCAACTCGGCTAGGCAACAAAGAGCCTACCTCCAGGCCATGTTGCAGCAGCAAGAGGCCGCTTTGAATAAAGCCCGCCCCTCTGGAGCGGATAAGGCAGTCATGGGCCCAACCGATTTGGCCGCAGTTGACGAGCGGCTCGACACACTGCGCGGCCAGCTCGCCGATCTCAATTCCCGCTACACTGACCAGTATCCTGACGTCCTGGCCACAAAGCACGAGATCTCACGCCTGCAGGCCGAGCGCGCGAGTATCGTTGCAGCGGAAAAGGCGAAAAGCAAAGAGCCGAAGCCCAGCGATCTTGCCTCGAGCGATGAGATCGATCCCATTCTGAGCGGGCCGGTGCAGCAGACACGCAGCCAATTGCAGTCAAATCAATTGGAAATCCAAAACCGCGAGAGCGCGATCAACGAGTTAAAGTCCAGAATTGGCGAATATCAAGGCCGCCTGAATGCTCAGCCGACAACCGAGCAGCAGTTGGCCGACCTGAATCGCGGCTATGATCAATCCAAGGCCAATTACGACGACCTGCTGAAGAAAATGGACCAATCCGAGATGGCCACCAGCATGGAGCAGATGCAGCAGGGCGAGCGGTTCACCGTGCTCGATCCCCCAAGTCTGCCCATCAAACCGGATTTTCCCAATCGGCTCAAATTCTGCGCTGCAGGGTTCGCGATTGGCGCGGCCTTGGGGCTTCTTGTCGCCGGCGCATTCGAATTCCTCGACGACCGCTTGCATAGTGAGAAAGAAATCAAGGATTTGCTGGTCATGCCCGTGATTTCAGAGGTCCCTGAAGTCTCGGACCCTGATGATGAGCACAAAAGGAAAAGGCAATTGTTGCTCGGCTGGGCGGCTACCGCCTTCGTGTTTTGTATCATCCTGGCTGGATCGGTTTTTAGCTTCCTGCACAATTAGGCCCTCTGGTAAATGTATAAAGCCTATTTTCATCTTGCACGCAATCCGTTCGATCTCACTCCGGATCCGAATTGCTTTGTGCCTACGCCTAAACACAACGAAGCCCTGGCCGCGCTTTACTATGGAGTTCGGCGCCATAAGGGATTTGTCGTCGTCACCGGGGAGGTAGGAACGGGAAAGACGCTTCTTCTGCGATGCCTGTTGCGGCTCCTGGAGAATAGCAAGGACATTGCGTACGCGTATGTGTTCAACAGCAGGCTATCTCCAACTGAGTTCCTACAGTACATTCAATCCGATTTTGGATTGCCTGCGTCAGGAAAGAACAAGGTCGACCTCCTGCTCGATCTCAGCAAATTCCTGGTCAGCCGGGGATCAAAGCAAATGACAACGGTGCTCATCGTCGACGAAGCCCACGATCTGCCTGCGGATACGCTCGAGGAGCTTCGTCTGCTTTCCAATCTTGAAACCACCGAAGACAAGTTGCTGCAGATTGTTCTGGTGGGACAGCCGGAGCTCGACAAGAAGCTTGACTCATTTGAACTCCGGCAGTTGAAGCAGCGCATCGCACTGCGCGCGCAGCTTGGTGCGCTCACCCCCCAGCAGACGAAAGAGTATATCGAGCAGCGCCTGCGCATCGCCGGCGCAGACCCGAACGCACCGCCCTTGTTTTCGCCGGAAGCGGTCGCCGCAGTTTACGCTTATTCGCGCGGCTTCCCGCGCCTCATTAACACACTTTGCGAAAATGCATTGGTCGGAGCCTATGCACGCCAGGCGTCATCGGTCACCCCCGGCATGGTTGAGGATGTCGCCTCCGAGTTCCGGCTTGAACCAGCGCTCTCGACTCAGGGGAAGACCTAGATGTCATCTCACCACGCAAATGCCTCACGACGGAGATGCCGCCCAATGGACTTGCCCTTGAACAACTCCTCCCGGATCCGCGGTCAATCCCGAGATTTCGCCCGCCGCAGGTGGGCTCTCGGATGGCGTTGCGGACTGCGCAAAGGTGAGATTCTATGAGCCGGATATTTGATGCATTGCAGCGGGCTGAGAGAGAACGCAACGGCGTCGATTCGTCCTTGCCGGAAGGCGCGGAGTTCATCGACCGCGCCGCGCGCCGCGTTCCGTCCCAGCCGGCCGAAACTGGACTCGAGCAGGAGCCCGCTACCATCAAGTCTGCGGTCCGCAACTCAATCAGTGGTGCCGGCGGGGCATTCAATGATTTGCCAGCCTCTTTGGAAGCTCCCGATCTAGCGGAGTTGTCCGCCCAGGAGAGGCGGAATTTCCTCGTCCGCCTGAAGACCTTGCCAATCTCCCTTCCGCCTCAGAGCCGCCTGGTGTGCCTCACCGATCGGGAGAGCCCAACCGCAGAAGCTCTCCGGCTGCTGGCTGTTCGTCTAAAGGACTACCGAAGAATCAGGCCGCTGAAAAAAGTCCTGATTACCAGCACGATTCCTCAGGAGGGCAAGAGCACCATTGCCGGAAATCTCGCCTGCGCCCTTTCCCACGCGACGAACGAGCGCACGTTATTGATCGAGGGCGACTTGCGGCGTCCATCTCTGTCGCGCATGTTCGGAATCCATTCCTCATCGGGCGTCTGCGAGTGCCTGCAGGACGAGACCGCCATTCTGCGAGGAATTTATCATCTTCAGGAAGCGGGCCTTTGGATCCTGCCCGCCGGCCGTGCCCCCGGCAACCCTCTCGAAGCTCTCCAGTCGACCGCTTTGCCGGTCCTCTTGGATCACTTGGCAAGCTACTTCGATTGGATCATTATTGATTCGCCTCCAGTCCTGCCTCTGGCCGACACCAGCATCTGGATGCGGCTCTCGGACGGAATTCTCTTAGTTACCCGTCAGGGAACAACTGAGAAAAGACAGTTAAAAAAAGGCTTGGAAGCGCTGGACGGGGAGAAGGTGCTCGGAGCCATCGTCAATGGAGCAATTCCCTCTGCATACAGCGGGTATTATTACCGGGCGTCCAGCCAAACGGAATGACCTGAGATTGCAATAAACTCCTTGGTTCGAATACCGGCCCTGCGCCGGTTCCCCTTCCGAGCATCCGATAACCTCAGAACCTTTGCTGAACGCCGCAATGCCCATTAACTTCGTTAGCAATATTAGGAATATTCCTAAATTTAATCGTTCTTTCGCCGGCCAGTCCCAAAATCGTTAATCAAGGGCGGTCGCCGGAGGAGGAGTATCTCGTGACTGATTCAAGCCAGAACGATAACGCAAATCAATCCGATCCGCTGCTCGATGGCTTACCCGCAGCCGAACGCGCGCCACTCAACGAGACGATCTTTCGCCGCATGATCGCCATTGAGCGAAAGCGCACCGAACGTTCAAAGGCGCCCTTCCTGCTGATGCTGCTTGAAGTGGTCACCGACGAGGAACCAAAACGGGATCGCAGGACGCTGGACCGAATCGCGTCTGCCTTGCTGGCTTCCAGCAGAGACACCGATCTTGTCGGCTGGTACAACGACAGAGCCATTGTTGGAGCGATGTTTACTGGCCTGGTTGTCCACGACAAGCGTGCTGTCCTCGATACATTTGTGACAAGAGTGACCAATTCGCTTCGCGAAGAACTTACTCCGGAACAGTTTGATCAGGTTAGGATTTCGTTTCACTTGTTCCCCGATGACTGGGACCACGACAAGCCGGGAAGGCCTAGCAATGCGGTTCTTTATCCCGATCTCGCCAGTCACGACAAAGGACGCCGCACGTTGCTGGCGATTAAACGCGTCATCGATGTTCTCGGAAGCACAGTGCTCATGCTCATGTTTGCGCCGCTCTTTCTGGCCATCGCCATGGCCGTTAAGTTCACCTCGAAGGGCCCGATCTTTTTCCGCCAACAGCGCGTCGGGCGTTATGGAAAGACCTTCACGTTCTTGAAGTTCCGCTCCATGCACGCGAATAACGACGTCAATGTCCACAAAGAATTCGTCACCCGCCTCATTGCCAGTGGGACGCGTCAGATCAGCGAGAATCCCACCAGGACGCAGGTCTACAAGCTCACCGATGACAGGCGAGTGACACGCGTTGGAAAGTTCCTGCGCCGGACAAGTCTTGATGAACTTCCTCAGTTTCTCAACGTGTTGATGGGAGACATGTCACTCGTGGGGCCCCGCCCGCCGATTCCTTATGAACTTGCCGCGTATCAAACCTGGCATCGCCGCAGGTTGCTCGGCGTGAAGCCTGGAATCACCGGCCTCTGGCAGGTGCTTGGCCGGAGCCGGGTTCAATTTGACGAGATGGTGCGGCTCGATTTGCGCTACGCCTCCACCTGGACGCCCTGGCTCGATATAAAAATCCTCATCCGCACGCCCCTGGCAGTAATCCGAGGATCCGGCGCATATTAGCTGCGCGGCAGGAATCCCCAGCCCATTCTCACCATCAAGTCGTTCGCTTCGCCCCGCGGGCTTCGTAACCGCGATAACCAGAAGTGCGCGCCGTTTCGGGCGATAGATCAAAGCAGAGATCTTGGGTTGCAATGTCCGGCGTGCTCATAGATAGTGTCGGCTTTTCGCGTCGCCGAGCAAGCGTAAGTGATCAAGGAGAAATTACGTTATGAATTTTGGTGTCATCGGGTACGGTTATTGGGGCCCAAACATCGTTCGGAACCTCATGGCCCTCGATGGCTCAGAGGTGCGCGCTATCGCAGAAATCAATCCCGCTGCACAGGCTCGGGCGCGCAAGACATATCCCGGTTTAACCGTGACGTCGAGCGCCATGGAAGTCATCTCTTCGCCCAGGATCGATGCCATCGCCATCGTCTCTCCCGTGTGGACGCACTATGAGCTGACCAAGGCCGCGCTCGAAAACGGCAAGCACGTCTTTGTCGAAAAGCCCTTCACGAGCACTGGCGCGCAAGGTGAAGAATTGATCGAGCTGGCGCAGAAAAAGAAGCTCAAGATCATGGTTGATCACACTTTTCTCTTCACCGGTGCGGTCAAGAGAATCGGCCAGCTGATTGATGAAGGTGCGTTGGGCAAGCTCTATTACTACGACTCCACCCGCGTCAATCTTGGCTTGTTTCAGCACGATATCAACGTCCTCTGGGACCTCGCGCCTCACGACCTCTCCATTGTGGATCACCTCATCAAGGCCAGTCCCGAGGCTGTCGTCGCCACCGGTCAGGGGCATCTCAATGGACACGAGGACGTGGCTTTCATGACGCTTTATTTCCCCGACAAAGTCATCGCCCATATCAACGTCAACTGGCTGTCCCCGGTAAAAGTCAGAACCACGTTGATCGGCGGCGAAAAGCGAATGATCGTCTGGAACGACCTGGAAGCGGACGAAAAGGTCAAGGTTTACGACAAGGGCGTAAAAATCACTAGCCGGGAAGGCGTCTACGAACTGCTGGTGAGTTACCGCTCCGGCGATATGTGGTCGCCCCAGTTAGAACAAGTTGAGGCTTTGCGCCAGGAGCTTGCGTACTTTGTCGATTGCGTCACTACAGGGCAGGAGCCCTTCAACAACGGCTGCGCGGGCCTCAGGGTTGTTCGCATGCTCGAAGCTGCCAGCGAATCTTTGTCAAGAAAAGGAGCCTTTGTTCGCCTATGAACCCCTGGAACTCAATTTCGGAAAGCGTCAAACTTGGCGAAAATGTGCGGTTGTCGAAATTCATCAATCTCTACGGATGCGAGATCGGTGACGAGACAAAGATCGGCGCCTTCGTGGAAATTCAAAAAAATGCGGTGATCGGCAGGCGCTGCAAGATTTCCAGCCACAGCTTCATCTGTGAGGGCGTTGTCATTGAAGACAACGCATTCGTTGGGCACGGGGTCATGTTCATCAACGACACCTATCCGCGCGCCACCACTTCATCGGGGGAGCTCCAGACCGAAGCGGACTGGAAGGTCGAACCCACCGTCGTCGGAAAAGGTGCGTCCATCGGCTCCAACGCGACTATCCTCTCCAACGTCAGAATTGGCGAGCAGGCCATCGTCGGTGCAGGTAGCGTCGTCACCAGAGACGTTCCGCCGCACGCGGTCGTCGCCGGCAATCCGGCTAGAATCTTGCGCTACATCAGTCCGCAGCAGCAGAGTCACGTAGCCGGCCCGATTCCTTTTCTCGATTTGGTCACACCCCACATGGAGCTGGAGAGCGAATTGGTCAGCGCCTTTCGCCAGGGACTCCGCACCGCCGCTTTTGTAGGCGGACCGGTAGTCGAAAAATTCGAGGAAGATTTCGCGAGTTTCTCAAACACGCGCCACGCCATCGCTGTCAGTAGCGGTACCGATGCTTTGCGTTTCGCCATCATGGCCTGCGGCGTTGAAGCTGGCGATGTCGTAATCACTGTTCCCAATACTTTTATCGCTACCACCGAAGCCATCTCTCAGGCGCGCGCCATTCCCGAGTTTGTCGACGTGGATGAGCGCACCTACAACATGTCCGCACAGATGCTCGCGCGATTCCTCGAGAAACAGTGCGTGCGTAACACCGCCGGCAAGCTGGTCAGCCTGCGCAGCGGCCGGCCCGTCAAAGCCATCGTCCCCGTCCATCTTTACGGACAAATGGCCGAGATGGACACCATTCTGAGTCTGGCCGACAAATATGGCCTCATCGTGATCGAGGACGCCTGTCAGGCCCACGGCGCGGAGTACTTCTCAAAAAAGCACAACCGTTGGATGACAGCCGGCTCGATGGGCCGCGCTGCGGCATTTAGTTTCTATCCCGGTAAGAACCTTGGCGCCTGCGGCGAAGGCGGAGCGGTGACGACCGACGACGACACCGTGGCAGCTAAGATCAAAACGCTTCGCGATCACGGACAAGTGAAAAAGTACTTCCACGATCTGGAAGGCTACAACGGGCGATTGGATGCCATTCAGTGCGCCATCCTGCACGCCAAGTTGCCCCATTTGACGGAATGGAATAAGCAGCGCCGCGAGCGTGCCGCCTTATACAACCAGCTGCTTTCGGCAAACCAGTCTCTGACTGTCCCTCACGAGCCTTCCTGGTCTCGAGCCGTATATCACTTATATGTTGTGCGCACTGCCGACCGCGACGCGATGATCGATTTCCTGAAGAGCAAAGGAATCGGGACCGGAATTCACTATCCAGTCCCGCTGCATCTGCAAAAGGCCTATACCTTCTTGAACTACATGCGCGAGGATCTTCCTGTAGCCTCGCGCGTGGCGGCCGAGATTGTCTCCCTCCCCATGTTCCCGCAGCTGCGCGCGGATCAGCAGGCGCGAGTCGCGGCCGAGATTCACGCCTTTTGCTGCGAAACCAAATGTCGCGATGAGGCGATCCCGGACGAAGTCATGCAGATCGCCAAACAGGAAGCCTGACCCCTCGAACTCCTCCATCTCCGCATTCGCCACTCCGCAACGGCTCACCCCGGTTAGGTCCCTTCACACGCCCCCACTCCCCATGAACCTCCCATCCTACATTCTGATCACACCGGCTCGTAATGAGGCGCGGTCCATCGGGTTGACCCTGCAGTCGGTCATCGCGCAATCTGCGCTTCCTTTGCGGTGGGTGATCGTGAGCGACGGTTCTACCGATGGAACCGACGACATCGTGCGCCGTTATTCCGCAGATCATGCTTGGATCGAGCTCCTGCGCATGCCCGAGCGGACGGAACGAGACTTTGCAGGCAAGGTCGGCGCCTTCAGGGCTGGACTAGCGCGCGCCCAGCATCTTCCTTACGATGCCGTTTGCAGCTTGGATGCTGACATAACCTTTGAGCCAGACTACTTCGCCTTCCTACTCGAAAAACTGGCCGCGGATCCAACCCTGGGGCTCGTGGGAACGCCCTTCAAGGAGCTTTCCGGAGAGGTATACGATTATCGCTTCGTAAGCATCGAGCACGTGTCCGGAGCCTGCCAGTTATTCAGGCGTGCGTGCTTCGAAGACATCGGGGGCTATGTCCCGGTCAAGGGCGGCGGCATCGACCACATTGCAGTCATCACCTGCCGCATGAAGGGATGGAAGACGCGCACCTTCCTGGAAAAAACCTGTCTGCACCACCGGCACATGGGTTCTGCGCAAGTGGGACCGATCGCAGCGCGATTCAAGCTCGGAATGAAAGACTACGCAATCGGCAATCACCCTCTCTGGGAAATCTTCAGGAGCGCATACCAGATGACAAATCGGCCTTTCCTTCTGGGCGGAGTCGCTCTCGGAGCCGGATATTTCAGGGCGATGTTGCGCAGAGATTCCAGGCCCGTCTCATCGGATTTCGTCTCGTTTCATCGCCGGGAACAGCTGGCTCGGCTTAGCCGGTTTTTTAAACGGCCATTTAAGAAACCAACTCCTTCCGCCGCTACCTCAGGCTCTGGGCAGCATTGCGAGCGCGCATGACATCACCGTCGATGCAGGCGACGTACGCAGATATTTCGGACGCCGATCTTTCCGCGAACTCTGACACCGGCGCTCTGATCGTCAATGCCGACGATTGGGGTCGCGATGTGGCAACCACCGACAGCATTCTGCATTGTGTGAAAAGAGCTACTGTATCTTCCGCGAGCGGCATGGTCTTCATGCAGGATTCCTGCATCTCAACTTCACCTTGCAGTTTTCGCAACCGGGCTGCCCGCGAAATCTGAAAGAACATCAGCAAAGGCTAAGCCGTTTTCTTCGTAGAGGCCGCTTCGCTCAAGCCCTCTTTCACCCCGGACTGTCAAATTCATTCCAATGTGTTGTGGCAGCCCAGATCGAAGAGTTTCAAAGGCTCTACGGGGCGGGGGTAAGGCGCATCGATGGCCATCACCATATGCATCTTTGCGCCAATGTTCTGTTCGGAAATTTGCTACCGCCCGGCACCATCGCCCGCCGCAGCTTCTCCTTCCAGTCAACCGAGAAGAGTGGATTGAATCGCCTCTACCGAAAAACGGTGGACTATTTCCTACCCATCGAAAGGCTTCGCCGAATCGCCGAACTGTCGCGGCATGCAGTCGTCGAGCTTGAGACCCATCCAATCAAATCGGATGAATTTCAATTGCTGACTTCCGGCGACCAATTCCAGAGAATCTTCGGCTCCCCAATCGCGCGCGGCTATCAATGGCCGGCTCTGACTCGCGCGGCAGCCGTGCAATCCACTTGATGAGTTTTGAGGATACTGATGAGTTCTTTCTTAAAAATCCAGGACAGCAATATTAGAGTAGACGGTCATGTTCTAAGGACTGCGCGCGTCGATGGGGAGAAGTATTGCTTCCTCGATGATCCGGAAGCTGTGGTCGGCGGGCTCCAACGCTGCGGCAAGCGCGTCGATCTCTTCACCTTCATGCAGCGCGTGTCCGACGTGACCCCGAAGCATGCCTATCCGATGGTGTGGGATAACTTTGCAGCCCTGCCCATCACGACCTATGAGGAGTGGTGGACAAACCAAATAGGATTTAAGGCTCGTAACAAAGCAAAGCAGGCCGAGAAACACGGCGTGGTGCTGCGCGAGATACCGTACGATGAATCCTTGATCCAGGGAATACTCGAAATCTACAACGAAACACCCATTCGCCAAGGCAAACGCTTTCCTCATTACGGAATGACACTGGAACAGATGCGACGGTATCTCGGCACCTTTCTCGATCGCAGCATCTTCATCGCCGCCCTCTTTGAGGAAAAACTTATCGGCTTCATCAAGCTGACCGTGGACGAATCAGGCACGCAGGCCGGGTTGATGCACATTCTTTCCCTCATGTCTCAAAGAGATAAGGCGCCTACCAATGCGCTTCTGGCTCGAGCGGTTCGTTCCTGCGCGGATCGTGGAATTCCATATCTCGTCTATTCGAACTTTTCCTATGGAAACAAGCAATCCGACAGCCTGAGCGACTTTAAAGAACGTAACGGCTTCATCAAGATCGACGTTCCGCGTTACTACGTTCCACTCACGCCGGTCGGCCGGCTGGCGTTCCGTCTCGGCTTGCATCGCCGGCTCACCGACATCCTGCCGGAAGATGTCATGACAAAGCTTCGTGAAATTCGCAGCGCCTGGTATAGTCGAAAGCCCCAGGTCTCGGCGAAGGTTCAGTAGGAGAGTACTTGCCCGGAATCGTTGGCATGATCACAAAACAGCCGCGTACATGGTGCGAGCCGCGGCTCCGGCGCATGGTTGAAGCGGTCCGTCACGAGCCTTTCTATCGCGTTGGGACCTGGTTCGACGAGAACAATGGTTTCTACGTGGGTTGGACCGCTATTGCCGATTCGTTTGCCGACGGAATGCCCCTGCGCCACCCCAAGACCGGCGATACCCTCGTCTTTTCAGGTGAGGAGTTTCGCGGTCCCGCTCGAGACCAAAATCCGACTCCGCACCAGTGCCAAGCCGACGGCCGCGGCGCGAATTCTTATCTTATTGAACTCGCGGTCGACAGTACTTCGTTTCCAAAGTGCCTGAACGGACTTTTCCATGGGTTGTTTGTCGATCGGGCATCCGGTACGGCCACACTTTTTAATGACCGCTACGGAATGCACCGGCTCTATTATTTCGAGGCGCCTGATGCGTTTTACTTTTCGTGCGAAGCCAAGGCGATCCTCGCCGCGCGTCCCGATCTGCGCGTTCCTTCTCCCCAAGGGTTGGGAGAGTTTCTAGCCTGCAGCTGTGTCCTCGAGAATCGCACCATCTTCAAGGAAATAGCGGTCATCCCCGCAGCCTCGCGATGGATCTTTCGCAACGGGGCGCTGCGGCAAAAGGAAACCTACTTCGATCCCAGGGAATGGGAAGAGCAAGAGCCGCTGGATGCGGAGTCTTTTTATCAAAGACTGCGCCAATCGATTGCGAAGAGCCTGCCCAATTATTTCGAGGGGCCTCAGACGACGGGAATCGCGCTCACCGGAGGAATGGATACCCGGGTCATCCTGGCCCAGTGCCCGCCCACTCCTGGATCGGTGCCTGCTTACACCTTTGGCAGCATGTTCCGCGACTGCCGCGACGTCGAGATTGCGCGCAAAGTTGCGGATGTCTGCCATCAATCGCACCAGGTGATCACAGTCGGCGACGAGTTTCTCAATCATTTCCCGCATTACGCGGAGCGGACGGTGTACCTGACCGAGGGCGGCGTGGATGTCTACCGCTCAGCAGATCTTTATGTCAGCGAAAAGGCGCGCAGAATTGCGCCGGCCAAAGTCGTCGGCACCTACGGCAGCGAGATCGTCCGCCATGCGGTGATGTTCAAGCCCATGCTTCCCCCCGACAGTCTCTTTCGTGGAGATCTGATCGCGGAGGTCCGTCGCGCATACGATACCTATGCGGCAATTCGCCGCGTGCACCCGGTAACATTTGCCGCGTTTCGCCAATCCCCGTGGTATCACCACGGTGTGCTGGCGCTCGAGCAAACCCAATTGACGGTGCGCTCTCCGTTCCTCGATAACGATTTCGTGGCCGCGGTCTACCGAGCCCCCGCAACCATGTCGCCCCACGAAGATGTCCGGTTGCGGCTGATCGGCGACGGTAGCCCGGCGCTGCGGCGGATTCCTTCGGATCGTGGTGTGGGCGGCGCGCTCGATCCTGCCTCCTCCGCCCTCGCGAGGGCCTGGTTCGACTTCACGTTCAAGGCGGAGTACGCCTGCGATTACGGAATGCCGCAGTGGGCGGCGCGGGTCAATTCCTGGATCGCGCCGTTGCACCTCGAGCGAATCTTCCTTGGCCGCCATAAGTTTCTCCATTACCGCGTGTGGTATCGCGACGCCCTGGCCCGTTACGTGCAGGAGATTCTCCTCGACCCACGCACTCTTTCTCGGCCGTTTGTCGAGCGTGGGACGATTGAGGCCATGGTGAAGGGACATCTCCGCGGAAATCGCAACTCGACCATCGCGATCCACAAACTGCTAACCATGGAGCTGCTCTTCCGGCGGTTCTTTGACGCGCAGCCCGACTATGACTCGGAACCCCAGCTCAGCGCCGCCGCCGCGCAAATTGCCTGATGAACTCGAGACACGACGGATCGACGATCGTAGAGGTTCCCGATTCTGAGCATTTCGCCGCAGTTCAGCAGGACCTTCAGCTCGATACTGCGAACCGTACCGCGTCATTGGATATCGCACTGCTCACCGGCGGCCAGGACAGGCATTACGCCGTCGGGCTGGGAACGGCGCTGATGGAGCAAAACATTCGGCTGGAAGTGATCGGCAGCGATGACGTCGACGGTCCAGAGTTCCAAGACAACCCGCGCGCGCGGTTTCATAATCTGCATGGCAGCCTGCAAAGCGCGAGTCTGGCGCGGAGAATCAGCAGGATTCTCCTCTTCTACCTGCGCCTGTTTCGATTTACCGTGACCGCAAGGCCGAAGATATTTCACATCCTCTGGAATAACAAACTTCAGGCTTTCGACAGAACTCTGTTGATGATGATGTATAAGTTGATGGGAAAGAAAGTCGTTCTGACCGCACACAATGTAAATGCTGGCCGGCGTGACAAGAAAGACTCCTGGTCGAATCGGATGACCCTGAAGTGCCAATACCGGCTTGCAGATCATATCTTCGTCCATACAGGAAAGATGAAAGACGAACTCGTCGGAGAATTTGATGTAAAGGCGGAAAAGGTCACCGTCATTCCTTATGGCATCAACAACGCGGTTCCGTATACAAGGCTGACGAGTGAAGAGGCGCGGCGAACATTGGGGCTGGCAAAAAATGAGAAAATCATCTTGTACTTTGGCGCCATCAAAGAGTACAAGGGCCTTGAATACCTGGTGGCTGCGTTTCAGCGGATTGCCGCGCGGGGAAATTACCGGCTGATCGTTGCGGGCGAGCGCAAGAAGGGCCACGAAGAGTACTGGCGATCGATTCACGAGAGTATTGAGGCCGATGCCTGCCGGGAAAAGTTCTTGCTGAAGATCGAGTTCATTCCCGATGCCGAGACGGAACTCTACTTCAAGGCAGCAGATGTCGCAGCGTTGCCCTATACAGAGATCTTTCAGAGCGGGATTCTCTTTCTGGCGTTTGCTTACGGCCTCCCGGTCATCGCGACCGATGTGGGGTCTTTCGAGGAAGATGTGATTGAGGGGCGCACGGGATTTGTCTGCAGGGCGCGCGATTCCGATGCCTTGGCCTCAACGATTGAAAAATACTTCGTGAGCGATCTGTTCCTTCAGCTGGATAGTCGCCGGAAAGAGATTCGGCAGTTCGCCTATTCGAATCACTCCTGGACCACAGTGGGCAAGGTAACGCGCGGCGTTTACGAGAACCTCCTGCGCAAGCACACGGGTGATTCGCATCGAGTCCCGGTCTAACGCCCGTCGGCGGAAAGAAATTCACCAGGTATGACCGATTTTGGAGATTGGCGGCTGGTTTTCCGGGCAGGTCACGAGTGACACCGCTTTTAGCATCTTGCGTCTTTACCGCCGGTATCGTGGGTCTGTGGTTCCTCGATCGCCAGCCCAACTATCGTTCTTCGTGGGCTCTTTGGATTCCGTCACTATGGCTTTTTCTTTCCGGATCGCGCCACGTCTCAGAATGGCTTGGCGCCAACCAGAAAATGTCGGCGGACGAGTATCTCGAAGGGAGCCCGCTCGACGCTGCGGTTTACGCGATCCTGCTCGCTGCTGCCATCGTCGTTCTGATCGCAAGACGGAAAAAAGTTGTCGCGATCCTTCGCAAGAATCTGCCGATTGTTGTCTTTGTAATCTTCTGCGCTGTTAGCATCGTGTGGTCCGACTTTCCCGCGGTCGCCTTCAAACGCTGGATTAAGTCGTTGGGCGATTATGCGGCGATCCTGGTCATCTTGAGCGACTTCGATCATAAGGCTGCATTGAAACAGGTCTTTGCCAGAGTTTCCTTTGTAGTGATTCCTCTTTCCGTCCTCTTTATCAAGTACTATCCCACGCTCGGACGCATGTATGCCTCGCACTGGGTCGGAACCCAGTTTTTCGTGGGTGTCTGCGACACCAAGAACATGCTCGGCATGGTCTGCCTTGTCTTCGGGCTCTTCTCGTTTTGGCGATTGCTGGAGCTGCGACGATTCTGGAGACCCGATCAAAGAAAGATCCTGTTAGTTCACGGCACCATCACCGCAATGGCCATCTGGCTCCTGCTTCTATCTGACTCAAAGACTTCGCTTTCGTGTTTTGTGCTTTCCGGTGCACTGATTACGGCTCACAGGTTCTTGTCCTGGGCGCGCAAGCCGCTCGTTTTGCATCTGCTGGTAGCGGTGGTTATTCTTTCAAGTTTTTCCGTATTGTTTCTGGGCATTGGCAGTGGTGCATTAGAGGAGATGGGCAGAAACCCCACGCTGACCGGCCGAACCGATATGTGGGCCGCGTTGCTCAGCACCCACACAAATCCCCTCATTGGGACGGGCTTTGAGAGTTTCTGGCTTGGCCCACGGCTCAGCTATCTTTGGACAATCCAAATCGTCAATGGCATTACCGAAGCTCATGACGGATATCTCGAGATGTACCTGAATCTGGGTTGGGCTGGCGTCACTTTGCTTGCAATTCTCTTACTGACGGGATACAGAAATGTCCTGCGCCTCCTCCAACGGGACCCCCAAGCTGGCCGCATCCGATTGGCGCTCTTCGTGGTCGCCGTCATCTATAACTTTACTGAAGCCGGTTTTCGCTCCACCGATCTGATTTGGATTGCTTTTATCCTTGCCATTGCTATGCCACCTCTGCCGGCGCGCCTCGCCAGAGCCCAGCAGAGACCGGCAAAACTCAGACCTCATCAGGACCAACCTGCATTCCAAACACTTTGATCTCCTGAACCCTGATTTTTTCGCGATTCAACTGGCGCATAGACACTCGAACGAAAAGGTGGAATAATCATCCTACTGTCGCAGACAAGATACGATTACCTCGTAGATAACTTTGGTAACATCGCAATAATCTATCTAAATAAACATTTTTGTTTCAATAGCTTGCCTCGGGTTGAATCCGTCAAAACTGTCGCCGTCAAGCGCGGTTGAGAACTCAGTCATGGGCTCTCGTATTAGCTCCTGAATGTCGATGAGGGCTATACTTGGGCTCAAATAATCTAGTCAGGCAACCTGGTGCACATGCTGTTGGCGCGTCTCATTGTTGTCGGGCTCAATTTTTAGAGGGTTGAATGGTACGGAATCGATACTCTCCTGCTTTTTTGCTTGTCGCGTCGTGTCTTATTGGAGTCCTGATCTTTGCACCTCGGGAGCAGGCATCCGGCCAGTCGCCCTTGTGGACAGGAGTTGTTTCCACTAGCCGCGCGATCAACTGGTCAAATGTCGGTGCAACCATCTCGACGACGCGGACCCAGTGCGGATCCACTGTGGCGGCGGGAACTTCCGCTACCACCATCAACAGCGATCTTGCAGGCTGCGCTTCGGGAACTTACCTCTTGCTTGGACCGGGCACGTTCAATCTCACGACGGGGCTTTTCATTCCGTCGAACGTGACCCTCCGCGGCAGTGGCTCCAACAGCACTTTCCTCGTATTCTCGGGCGGCTACAGCTGCCGTGGCGGCACGGTTCACATCTGCGCCGCTTCAAGTGACACCAATTACTGGGGAGGACCATCCAACTCCGCCAGCTGGACCGCGGGCTACGCGCAGGGCGCAACCTCCATCACCCTGAACAGCAAGAGTGGCAACACGCCGGTCGTCGGACAGCCCATCATCCTCGACCAGATTGACAACCAAAGCGACAACGGTGCGCTCTATGTAGGCTGCGAAATTGGTAGCGGCACCAGCGGCGGCGATGGTTCGGCACAGTGCTACTCAGGTGCCGGCCCGAACGGCTTCGAACGCGGAGAAGGCGCGCTCTCTACCATTCGCGGCCAGCAGCAGATCGTGACCGTAACCAGCATCACAGGCAGCGGATCGGGACCGTACACCGTGGGCATTTCGCCAGGTCTATACGCACCAAACTGGGCCAGCGGAAACTCGCCCGGCGCATGGTGGGCGTCGAGTCCGGAATACAACGTCGGTGTCGAAAGCCTGTCTATCGACAACACCGCAGACGGGAACTCCGGCATCCTCTTTTTCAACTGCCAGGGATGCTGGGTCAAGGGAGTTCGCAGTATCATCACCAGCGGTAGCACCCCAACCGGCTGGTATCACGTGGCCCTTCAGATGTGCAACCACTGCACCGTCCGCGACTCCTACTTCTATGGCTATATGGGCGATACTTATCCCATCACCGCAGAGATCGCCAGTGATGCCCTGTTCGAGAACAACATCATCCAGTTTCCCTCGATGTACCAGTTCTACAACTCCGACTGCGAGGGCTGCGTCTCGGGCTACAACTTTTCGGCCTCGCAACTATTCGGATCGCCGGGATCGAGCAACTGGCTTCAGCAATCCACTCAGTTCCACGGCATCGACCTCTACGTACTCTCTGAAGGCAATATCGGCCCCGGCTTCTACGGCGATAGCTTTCATGGCACTCACGATCTCGACACCTTTTTCCGCAACCGCCTCGATGGCAATGAGCAGAATGGCGGCGCAGCCATTACCAGCAACACCGTAGCCTTCAGAATGAACCCCGGCACGCGCTTCATGAATGTGGTCGCAAACATACTCGGCACAGTGGGCTTTCACACTGTCTACAAGGGAAACACCAATGGAAGCAACGAATATTCGAGCGTGATAGGATGCGGGGCTTATGCTGAAACCGGAATGTCCGGCGATTCGCTGTCCTGCGCTACATCGCTGTGGTGGGGCAACTGGGACAACGTGACGAATGCTGCTCGCTGGTGCGCCACTTCTTCGGACACTGGCTGGAGCTCTACCTGCGCGAGCACGTCGGAGATTCCAACTGGTGCGGCTGCATATCCCAACTCGAGTCCCACGGTGGGCGATACCGGAGCGGGCCAGGGCGCGCTGCCTGCATCGTTCTACTATTCTGCGCAGCCCTCATGGTGGCCGTCTGGCAAGGCATGGCCCGTCATTGGACCTGACGTGACCGGTGGCAACGTGGGACAGTGCGTGGGCGGAACGAACTCCTACGACGAAGTGACGAGTTCACAATCAAGCCAATGCACCTCTACGGCGGGAAAATTCACCGCGCTCCCGACCGTCATCTCAAATCCGGCGATGGACTGCTATTTTAATTCGATGGGTGGTCTGGCGAATGGCACGGGCGGCGCCCTCGCATTCGATTCGAATGCATGCTACGCAGCATCCACAACCGCTGCACCGGCTCCCCCAACCAACTTGCAAGGATCGCCGTCAGTCATTTCGAATTAGCAACCAAGGAGCCGCCGAAGCTCTCTCAATCTGATCAAAAGGAGCAGCCGCCTCCCTGTGGCATCTTCTCCTTGTCTTGAAATCAGGCATGCGAACGACTACCGCAGAACCCGAGAGACTGTACGCCGAAGCCACAACATCTGAGTTGACGCAACCATCAGAGCGGCGACCTTGAAGGACACTGAAGGGCATATCTTTCTCGGATTCTGCTCTAAGAGACGAAGAGCCTCAGCGTTTCAACATATCCGGCCACATTGCCATCGGCGCAAATTCTTCAGCTCGCCTGAGGCTGATAACTGTTTTTGCGTTTGATTGGGAGAACCCTTTGCATTTCGTGCAAAAAGTGAGAAACGTCTTTCGCGGACTGTTGCAGCGCTACGGGACCCAGGCCATGAAGAGGCGGCTCTGGGACAAGGAGTATGCAAGCGGCCGGTGGAGTTGCCTGGAAGGCAGTGGAGACAGGACCGTTCCCGCACTGGTCGAAAAGTACGCCAACCTTGGCAATATCCTTGACCTCGGCTGCGGCCCGGGCACCACAAGCCTGCAGTTTAACCCCGCCGCTTACACTCACTACACCGGCGTCGACATTTCCGATGTCGCCGTTGAAAAGGCGAGATCGAGAGCGCGAGGCAAGAACCTGGCTGAACGCAATCAATACCTTCAATCAGACATACTCGCCTTCGAACCCTCGCAACGATACGATGTCATTCTTTACGGGGACTCCATCTATTACATTCCCCAGGGACAAATTGCTCCGATGCTTACACGCTATTCGCAGTTCCTCAAAAGCAACGGAGTCTTCGTGGCCAGGCTGTTCGACATAAGCGGAAAACGACACGATATTCTCGACAGAATCCAGTCCAATTTTGAAGTGGCAGAGTCCCATACCGATAGCGATGGCGCGTGCTTGATCGTTTTCCGGCCATTTCCGGTCGGCAAGTAGGATCTGTCGTGACGACCTTCTTCCTCTTTCTCCTGTGGGGATTCTGCATAACACTGGCTCTCTTCGGATACGGCAGACTGGTCATGCGCCTCCTCCCGTGCGAAGGAAACGGCTCTTGGCTCATTGCACCCGCTCCCGGTCTTGCTTGCGTCGTTCTGCTTGGCGCCCTCCTGAATCTGTCGGGAATGATTCAAGGGCCTTTGGTTGTCGCAGGCATTCTAGCCGGAGTCCTTCTCTTCCTGCTTGACCTATTCAGAAACATGAGACGAATCGCCCATCCTCTTTCTTCCGTCGGGTTCGCTGAAAAGCCCTCCTATCTCACTGCATTGGGAGCCATTCCGGTCTTCGCGATTCTCGCCACGCGCCTTTGCGCGTATGTACTTACAAACCCCGTTTTGTTTAACTACCACGACGACGATCAAGCGTACCTGGCTTTTCCCCTGAAGATGCTTCAGACCGGGAGTTTTGCAGCGGACCCGTTTAGTGAGCGTCGTATCGTGAGCTCCCTCGGCGGCGGCACTTTTCTTCAGGCTGTTTCGATCGCCCCCTTTTCTGACCTTCGCATTATCAATCTGGTTGATGGAACCATTGGGTATTTCTTACTTATCTTGTTCTGTATCGCACTTTGTCGCCTTCTTAAACTGCCGGCGAAATTCACATGGGCGATTCTTTTCGTGTTGGCCCTCACCCCTGACTACCGGGTCAACGTATCGAGCATTGTCCTTCCCGGCGCCCTTCTGCTCGCAGTGGCAGTGATTCATCTTGACAATGAATGGGGTACACGCCTGTCTCTGCAAAAATCCTTGTTGATTGGAATGGTTGCCGGAACCGCCTGTACGCTGAAATCAACGATCATCACTTCCTTCGTGATCTTTATCGCGGTCATGCTCCTTCTTGATCTTCGGTCCTTGGGGCTGCGCCGCGTGGCCCAGGCAGGGGCCGTTATCGCCGGCACCGCCGGCCTTGTTCTGCTCCCTTGGATGATTGACTCTGCGATGAAATGCGGAACTCCGTTGTATCCGCTGTTGGGCCACGGATATCACAGTACTTCGTACTCGTATCCTGCCCTCTCAGTGGGCATTCCACTAAGGGACCGGCTCTTGGACTGGCCACTCTTGGCGGCGCTGGTTTTCTTCATTTTTGCATTCGCGATCTTCAAGGCTCAGAACTTACCGGCCGATGGCCGAAAGGAATCGCTGCTGGCTGGCTTGATCACCGCAGGCACAACAGTGCTGTTATTTCAATATGTTGCCGCGGGCGTGAGCCCACGCTTCAGTATGACGACTCTTCTCCCCGTGAATGCGCTCGTATTGGCGATCCTCTTCGCGCCTGGCTTGCATCATGAGCCCGATTCCAGGCGCCTTACCATCACGGGATATCTATATACCGCGTTCGCTTTAATCACGGCCGTGCTCGTATTCAGATCGTTTGCAACCGGGAATGTTGCTTATTATGCCCGTGTCGTCAAGAAAGACCTTTTTGTAAGAAGCCACGCCATTCCCGACGCCTCACTTATCGCAACGGATCACGCGATCCAGGATTCGATTCCGATTGGCTCAACACTGCTGGCGCGCACCGATCAGTCGTACGGGTATGACTTTGAACGGAATCGCGTGTGGATAGCCGACTTCCCGGGGTCGGCAAGCCTTCCTCCAGGAATGCCCATGAATAGCGATCCCGCATCTCTCAAGGAATATCTGTTACAGCACTCCATTCGCTACATCGCTTACTCTTATGCTGATTACTCCAACTTCCCTCCCGCTTTGTGTCAAGAGCGAACCTCAACTGAATTCTGGAGAACAATTCCCATCGAGGCACGCGAAGCTACTGCGGCGTGCATGATCCAAGACAATTTCGCGCAGCTCGGTGCTAAGCAGACACACCTCTATGACGACGGCAACGTCTATGTGCTCGACCTCGCTCAGCCTATGAACTAGTTCGCGGTCACCGACCCCAATAACAGCCTCATTCGGCGCCGAAAATAGATTATCCATCAAGTTCCATCGAGAAACTCTTGAAGCCTTTCAACGTCAACGGAGAATTCCAGACCACCGTAGATACGAGCAACGTCCGCCGGCATGCCACTCGGGGTGCCGCGGCGACTCTGCTCTCGGGTGGGACCGGGCTAGCCGTTCAAATCGTCTCTACTGTAATCCTTGCTCGACTGCTCACACCAAGAGATTTTGGGCTAATCGCGATTGTCACCACCTTCAGCCTGCTTCTTTTGAACTTTGGACTGAACGGGTTTACCGAGGCGATAGTACATCGAGAAGATATCAATCGCTCTCAGGCAAGCAATCTCCTCTGGATCAATGTGGTGGGCAGCGTTTTGCTGTCACTTATCTTTGCCGCCTCGGGCTCACTGCTGGCCTGGTTCTTCAAAGACGTGCGAATTGTCCGCGTCGCCGAATGGATGTCACTTACAATCCCAATTACTGGACTTTCGGTAATCCATTTGGCGCTGCTCAAGCGGGCCATGAGATTCACGGCCGTATCCGGGAACGACTTGATCGCCCGAATGGTTTCGGTAGCCGTTAGCATCGGGCTTGGTTGTGCCGGTTGGGGATACTGGGCTCTGGTTGCTGGAAACATTGCTCTCGCCCTCAGTTCTTGTGTAGGAGCATGGTTGCTGTGCCGCTGGGCCCCTGGCTGGCCAAGTCGGGCTGCGGGCACAGACTCACTCATTCATTATGCAATTCATACTTATGCTCGATTTGTCACCGGATATTTTACGAGTAATTTCGATAATTTCCTTGTAGGCTGGCGTCTGGGCCCTTCTCAGCTCGGCATCTATAAGAAAGCCTACGATCTCTTTGTGCTGCCATCGTCACAGCTGTCTTTCGGTTTGACCGTCTTGGCCGTTTCTGCCCTCAGCCGCCTGCAACGCGATGTCATCCAATACAAGCGCTATCTGTGCAGTTCCCTCAGCGTAATGGCGTTCCTGGGAATGGGACTGAGCGGCATTTTGACGCTCGAAGGCAGGGACCTCGTTCGCATCCTTCTCGGATCGAGATGGGGAGAATCCGGCATCATCTTCACAATATTCGCACCTGGAATCGGCATAATGCTCATCTACGGCACCCACATTTGGATACACCTCTCGTTAGGTCACGCAGATCGGTGGTTCCGTTGGGGCCTGGTAGACATGGCGGTTACCACGGTATTTCTGCTTGTGGGGCTGCACTGGCATGCCGAAGGAATTGCAGGCGCCTGGGTCGCTTCATACTGGTTAATTACCCTCCCGGCGCTTTGGTACGCCGGCCGGCCCATACAACTCGGAATCTCGGCGATCCTTGCGGCGATTTGGAAGTACTTTGCTGCATCTTTCGTTGCCGTCGCTGCCTTGTTGGCGCTTAGTCGGCAGATTCCCTACTTGATGGAAACTTCTGGAGCATTCCCCGCTCTTGTCCGTCTGCTGGGAGTCTCGCTGGCCTTCTTGCTTCTTTATCTTCTTTTCGTAATCACACTATATGGAGGATCCGCCCCGCTCATGCAAGTCGTGAGGCTCCTCCGGGAAATGACAGGTCGGAGTCGTTCCCCCGAACCGGTGATCGACTTGCCGGTCGAGGCTATTCGAGAAGCCTGACGCTGAACCCAATTTATCCGGCACTCGTTCAAAGGAAGTCCACGGCGAGGCGATCGAGAGCTTGCTTCCCTCGACTCGTGCAACTTCCAAAGAATCGAAATCGGTGAACCTCATCACCCCGAAAAGTGAGTAGAAGCAACTGATGCCAACCGCAATCCCCAAACGAATCATTCAGACTGGCAAGGAACCCCCAAAATCGCTGCGGGTTCGGGCGATGGTGTCGAATCTTCGCCTCCTTAATCCCGACTTTGAGTACATCTTCTTTGATGACGAAGACGTTGAAAAGCTCATTGACGAAAACTTTCCGCAATATCGCACCATTTTCGATTCATTCCCGCATCCAATCCAGCGCTACGATTTCTTTCGGTACCTGGCAATCTATCGCTACGGTGGGTTTTACTTCGATTTGGACATCCTCCTTGCATCTGGCCTAGCGCCTCTTTTGAGTTATGGCTGCGTGTTTTCATTCGAGGGCTTGACTTACAGCCGCTATCTGCGTACCCAATACCATATGGACTGGGAGATCGGAAATTATGCGTTCGGTGCGGCCCCAGGTCATCCATTCATCGGGGCAGTTATCGAGAACTGCGTTCGTGCCCAAAGGGAGCCCAATTGGGTCATCCCAATGATGCGCGGCTTGCCAAGGCTCTCAAGGCCAGAGTTTTCCGTCCTCTACACAAGCGGGCCGGGTCTGGTCACTCGTACCCTGGCCGACAATCCGAGTTTGGCACGCAGCGTGAAGGTGCTCTTTCCTGACAATGTCTGTGATTTTGACAATTGGAACCGATTCGGCGAGTTTGGCGTTCATTTAATGGATGCATCATGGCGGCCCAAGACTGGGCGAATACATCGGCGTCTTACTCTCTTTTTCGAAGCGCGACGCTGTCGCAAGCTGACCAAGGTGAGCAGCGCACACGGCAAAGTTCGCCACGACAACTACGATCCGCGCTACGAGGCCAAGCCCAGCACATTTCCAGCCAGTTCAGGCGGCTCGAAGAAGCCTTTGGTTTCGATCCTCGTCCCTGCTTATAACGTTGACCCATGGATCGCAGACGCGATCAAGTCGGCGCTCGCGCAAACCTGGGACAACAAGGAGATCATCGTAGTCGACGACGGGTCGAGCGACCGCACATATGAAGTCGCACGCCGCTTCACGGCGCAAGGCGTGCAGGTGATCAAGCAGAAAAACCGAGGCGCCGCCACAGCAAGAAATAGGGCGTTGGAACTCAGTCATGGCGACTACATACAGTGGTTCGATGCTGACGATCTGCTGGATCCGAATAAGATAACCAGGCAAATGGAGCACGTGGCAAATGGGCTGAGCAAACGGACGCTGCTCTCCGGCGCTTGGGGAATGTTCATGCATCGGCCCAACTATGCGCGCTTTACGCCAAGCGAGCTGTGGGACGATCTCAGCCCCGTTGAATGGTTGATGCGCAAAATGGGCCAGAACCTTTACATGCAGACTGCAACCTGGCTCGTCAGCCGCGAACTGACCGATGCCGCAGGGCAATGGGATGAAAGACTGCTCACCGACGACGACGGAGAGTACTTTTGCCGGGTGCTTCTGGCCAGTGATGGCGTCCGATTTATCGGCGACTCCAAGATGTTCTATCGCAGTTTTGGATACACGGGTCTTGGCTATCTTGGGAGTTCGACCGAAAAGATTGAATCCCACTGGCTGTCTATGAAGTTGCACATTGGATATCTTCGGAGCCTTGAACAAAGCGCGAGGGTTGATGCAACTTGTTTACAGTATCTGCGTGCCTGGCTTATCTATTTCTATCCGGAGCGGCCGGATATCGTCCAAGAGGCCAGCGAACTGGCGAGGCAGTTCGGCGCATCGCTGGGCTCTCCGCAGCTTTCCTGGAAGTACTTATGGGCACAGAAAGTATTCGGTTGGAACGCTGCGAAGTCAATGCAGCGTACCTTGCGGCGCTCTCATTGGATGCTCGAGCGGCGATTGGATCGACTTCTGTTGACATTGGAAAAGTAGCTCTCTGAGCGACATCCTTCGTTGCCCAATCATCGTTTCAAACCCGCATGGTCTGCGAGAGAGCAGAGAACATGCTTCGGATCGGTTCATCCACGGGCGGGCAAGTTCAGATATTCGTTGCCCGGCGTCCGGAATCAAGTAAGGTCGACCGAAAGGATGACAAGTGAAGATTAGCATCTTTGGACTGGGGTATGTTGGTACCGTATCGGCGGCGTGTCTCGCCCAGGACGGACATCACGTTGTGGGCGTTGATTCCGTTCCACTCAAGGTGGACCTGATCCGCCGGGGTCTATCCCCGATCGTCGAGTGCGGCATTGGCGAAATCATTGCCGATGTGACCAAACTCGGCCAACTTCGCGCCGTTCAAGACGCGGCAGAGGCAATTCGCGAAACAGACTTGTCATTCGTATGCGTTGGCACGCCAAGTCAACCGAATGGAAACCTCGACCTCCGCTTCATTCGGCGCATCTGCGAGGAAATTGGTACTGCCCTTCGCAGCAAGCAGAAACGGCATACGGTGGTAATTCGGAGCACGGTCCTTCCTGGAACGATGCGCGGTATCGTGATTCCCATACTCGAGGAATTCTCCGGTAAGAAAGCGGGCGATGACTTTGGCGTTTGCAATAATCCGGAATTCCTCAGGGAAGGATCCGCGGTCAAGGACTTTCGCTGCCCCCCAAAAACCGTAATCGGTGAACTTGATCGCGCGAGCGGCGAGCTGGTCAGCGAACTCTATTCGGGACTCGATGCCCCACTGATTAAGACCGATTTAGAAACCGCCGAAATGATCAAGTACGTAGATAATTGCTGGCATGCACTGAAGATAGGCTTCGCCAACGAAATCGGCAGCTTATGCAAGGCTCTTCATATCGACTCGCACGCGGTGATGAGAATCTTTTGCCAGGATCGCAAGCTCAACATATCGCCGGCTTATCTGACCCCGGGATTTGCCTTCGGCGGCTCCTGCCTCCCTAAAGACCTGCGGGCCCTCTCTTATCAGGCAAGAATGCATGACTTGAATCTGCCGATTCTGACGTCCATTCTGCCTAGCAACGAAATGCAAATCGCTCGGGGCCTTCAAATCGTCATGCAAAGCGGGCACAAGCAAATAGGGGTCCTTGGTTTCAGTTTCAAGGCGGGAACGGATGACCTGCGCGAAAGCCCTCTCATTGAGTTGATTGAGCGCCTCATCGGCAAGGGTTACGATCTGCGTCTCTACGATAGAAATGTGAAAATTGCCAGCTTGGGAGGAGCTAATCGAGATTTCATCTTGAACCACATCCCCCATATCTCTCGGCTTATGGTCCAGGAAATAGACGATGTGCTCGAGTTTGGCGACACCATCCTGATCGGAAACGGCGACCCCGAATTCAACAAGATTCCCGGCCGTTTGCGCGATGGTCAACATTTGGTGGACTTTGTGAGAGTGCTGGAAGGAAGGACCGAGAAGGGAAAGTACGATGGTATCTGCTGGTAGCCAGGGCCTGGCTCAGCCACAGACTTCGGCGGACCGCGCCCTTGTACTTTCTTCGATTGAAGGGCTTTGTAAGTGGCTGGTTGAGCACGACTACAAAGGCTATGACACCTTTGACGGACTCAGCTCTCCGCTGCTGCGCCCCTTCACTTTCGAGACGACCTGGGGGCGCACTGTGCTCCTTCAGGGGATAAGGCGAATCCCCCTCAACCTGCGGCCGCTCGTCGGCATAGGCATGCATCGCTCGAGCAAGGGCATGGGCTTCCTGGCGCGTGGATTTATTCGCATGCACCAGGCCACCGGCGATCGAGAGTGGGCAGATAAGGCAAGAGCTTGCCTCGACTGGCTGATGGAGAACAGGTCGCCGGGCTATAGCGGCGCCTGCTGGGGGAATCACTTCGACTACCAGTCCCGCGGATTCTATCTGCCCAAAGGTGTGCCGACAATCGTGTGGACCTCGCTCATCGGCCACGCGTTTCTCGATGCCTGCGAACATTTCGGCGAGAACACATATCTCGACGTGGCTGTGAGTGCATGCGAGCATATTCTGCGCGACCTGGCAGTCTATCCCTGCAGCGACGGCGCCTGCATCACCTATGTCCCTGGGTTGGACTCTCAAGTTCACAATGCCAACACGCTGGGGGCCAGCCTGTTAGCTCGGGCCTATGCAATTGTGGGGAATGACAGTTACCTTGCGCTGGCACAAAAAGCACTCCGGTATACCGCAGATCATCAACGCCCCGACGGATCGTGGTGGTACGGCGAAAGGGCCAACCTTCATTGGGTTGATAATTTCCACTCGGCGTATGTTCTCGACTGCTTCAAACACTATACGAATTCGACCGGCGATCTGCAGTTCGTTCCGATCATGACGAGGGGTTACGAGTATTGGAAGAAGACATTCTTCCTGTCTGATGGCACACCAAGGTACTACAGTCAGAAGACCCTGCCGATCGATATTCAGTGCAGTTCACAGGCCATCGATACGCTTGTGTTCTTTCAAGAATATGACCCGGAAAGCATTGTGCTAGGACTGAAAGTCGCCGAATGGACAATCCGGATGATGCAGGACAAGACCGGATATTTCTATTACCGGCGTTATTCCCGGCGAGTTGTGAACAAGACACCGACTCTGCATTGGGGTCAAGCAACGATGCTTTGCGCACTGGCCGGTCTTTACGCTGCACTTAAGCCCTCCTTCTGACTCATGAATCGCAAAATTCTCATTATTGTCGAAAATCTCCCCGTTCCATTTGATACGCGCGTTTGGAAAGAAGCTCTCGCGCTGAAGGCGGCGGGCTACGAGACGTCAGTATTGTGCCCGAAAGGAAAGGGGTACGAAAAAGGGTATGAGCTTCTCGACGGAGTCCATATCTACCGTCATCCCATGCCAGCTGAGGGCAACTCGGCCCTCGGTTATGTTTGGGAGTACGGATTGGCATTCTTCTGGGAGCTTGTGTACGCTTGGCGCATCTTCCTTTCCCGAGGTTTTCACGTCATTCAAGGATGTAATCCACCCGATAACATCTTCCTTGTCGCGTTGCCGTTCAAGCTCTTTGGTGTGAGATATATTTTTGATCATCACGACGCTAACCCCGAGCTCTACTTCTCGAAATACGAACGGAAGGACCTCTTCTGGAAGATTCAGGTGTGGCTGGAGAGACTTACTTACCGAACCAGCGACGTCGTGATCGCTACGAACGAAAGTTATAAGCAGCTGGCGATTGTGCGTGGACGCATTCGTCCATCCGATGTGTTCGTTGTCCGGAATGGACCAGACATTTCCAAGTTCAAACCGGTTGCCGCAAAGCCTGAATTGAAACATGAAAAGCCGTACTTGGTTGGCTATGTGGGTAACATGAGCGTTCAAGATGGTTTGGATATCCTGATCGACGCGGCGCTGCACATCAGGGACGTGGGGCGCAATGACATACATTTTACCTGTGTTGGCGGCGGCCCGGGCCTGGCTAGCTTGAAAGAGCTGGTAAGAGAGAAGGGTCTTGAGGATACGGTGACGTTCACCGGCCGAGTGCCCGACCGGGAACTGATTGAGATCCTGTCCACCGCTGATGTCTGTGTCAACCCCGACAAGCCTTGCGAGATGAATGATATTTCGACGATGATCAAGGTCACTGAGTACATGGCCCTGGGAAAGCCTATTGTCCAGTTTGACCTGAAAGAAGGACGATTCACTGCCGGTGACGCGTCCTTATATAGTTCCTGCAATAACGGCGATCTCGCCACCGATTTCGCTCAAAGGATTCTCCAGCTGATTGATCATCCTGAGGAGCGCCGGCGGATGGGAGAGATCGGAAAGAGGCGAGTCGAGGAGCAACTCGCTTGGGAATTCTCAATTGGCCAGTTAATCGCCGCGTACGAGCGCGTGTTTGAGAAGCGGTCGGGCCGCATCGGTGGGCCGGTCAACGTGACCAAACCGCTATAAGTTGCTGCACCTGCAGTGCCCAAGCTCTTCAATTGAAACCGATTCTTAAGAACTAAACGATCACACTATGCCTGAACTCTTAATCGAAGCTGGAAAAACTGAAAAGGAGTATTGGCGCGACCTCTGGCGCTATCGCGAGTTATTCTATTTTCTCTCGTGGCGCGATCTCTTAGTGCGTTACAAGCAGACCGTCGTAGGCGTGAGTTGGTCGCTTATTCGGCCTATTCTTACCATGCTCATACTGACGGTCGTTTTCGGAAGATTGGGCAAAATGCCGTCCGGAGGATCGCCCTATCCACTCTTGGTCATGTGTGGCATGTTGCCGTGGATGTTCTTCTCTAGTGCGATCTCTGACAGCGGCAGCAGTTTGGTGTCGAATGCAAACTTGATCTCCAAGATCTATTTTCCGCGCCTTATCATTGTGGTTAGTTCGGTCATCACCAGCTTCATCGATTTTTTGATCTCGGCCCTTTTTATGGTTGGCCTCATGATCTGGTACAGGTTCGTTCCTCCCGCTGCGGTCCTGCTTCTACCTCTTTTTACCCTGCTCGCATTTGGTGCCTCCCTCGGCGTTGGCCTGTGGATTGCGGCGTTGATGGTAAGATTCCGGGATTTCCGATTCATCGTCCCTTTTATTGTTCAATTCGGCTTATATCTGTCGCCCGTAGGGTTTCAAAGCAGTATCGTACCCGCTCGCTATCGCTTGCTCTATTCACTTAATCCGATGGTTGGAATCATCGATGGCTTTCGCTGGTCCCTGTTGGGCGGCCGGTACAGCATCTATCTTCCGGCGCTCGCGATCTCTATCGTCGAGGTCGTCGCAATTCTCATTTCCGGCGTGCAGTACTTCCGGAGAACGGAGCGCACCTTCGCTGATGTGATTTAGATCAGCCGATGCTGGTGCATTGATCCAACCTATGTCTGAGATAGCGATCGCTACCGAGAACCTCGGCAAACGTTATACCATTGGCAAGCACAAAGAGGCAGTTGACGGAATGCGTCATGTGCTGGAAGGGATCGTTCGTTCTCCGGGCGCATGGCTCAAGTCGCGTCGCCAAGCAAGGCTAAAGCAGATAGACTTCTGGGCCTTGAGAGATGTGTCGCTCAGCATCAGTCGAGGCGAAGTCGTCGGGATCATCGGGCGCAACGGAGCCGGTAAGAGTACACTCCTCAAACTCTTGAGCCGCATTACGGTTCCAACGGAGGGTCACTTCCGGATGAATGGCAGGACGGCAAGCCTTCTCGAAGTGGGCACGGGCTTTCATCAGGAGCTGACAGGGCGCGAGAACATCTTTCTCAACGGCGCGATTCTCGGCATGACGCGTGCGGAAATTGCCAGGAGGTTCGACGAGATTGTCGAATTCTCTGAAATCGAGGAATTTCTCGATACGCCTGTCAAGCGATATTCCAGCGGCATGTACGTGCGGCTGGCCTTTGCCGTCGCCGCGCACCTCGAGCCCGAGATCCTCATAGTGGATGAAGTTCTCGCTGTAGGTGACGCCGCATTTCAAGCGAAATGCCTGGGAAAAATGGATGAAGTGGCGCACGGAGGAAGAACGGTCTTGTTTGTCAGCCATAACATGGATGCGGTGCGAGCGTTGTGCCAACGCGCGATCCTGTTTGAAGAAGGCAAGATTCGCGCCGACGGGGACGTGAAGAGCGTCCTCGAGAATTACTTCGACCGAGTTTCCGCCGGTTCGGGTCGGCAGCTGAGCGGCGCCCACGGATTGACTCTCGAAAAAGTGGTGTTAAAGAACGCCGGGGGGCAGGAAACAAAGCAGTTCTGCCCTGGCGAGGATATGGTTGTCGAGATCTCCTATCACTCGCCCCACAGAATTGAATTGCCATACTTCCTGGTTACCGTGGAAGGAATGCATGGAAAGTGCTTTGGCGCCAGCATGTTGCTGGACGGAATGCGCCCCGAGGTTCTCACAGGCGCGGGACAAATTTCTTGCCGTTTCAAATCTATTCCCCTACTGCCGCAACGCTACAGCATCAGTCTGTCCATCAGAGAAAGTGGCACTCAATTGGAAATCTTGGGTTGCAGAGACGCGATATCATTTACCGTCCAGGCCGATCTCAAGAACTATGGCTACAAGGGCGACTACCTGACGCACGCGCCAAGATCCACATCCGTCGTGATTCCATATGTCTGGGAGTTGCCAGATGGCAAGTCTGCGCCGGTTGGATTGACCGTCGCCGGTAAAGACTCGCACTTCGCCCAACTGCACTATTAAGCATCGGACGCGTTGGAAAGAACTTGCCATTCCCCGCAACTCAGAGAAAGCCGAATCGGCGTTGCAAGTGTCAACGCAGCCTGCAATAGTCACCGAATGCCCAAATAGCGAATGGAGACGCTATGACCACTGAAACTATACAAAACCACCGCACACAATTTACCACCGCAGTCAAGGGCAAGCTTAAGCAGATCCCCTTTGTGCGCCGAGCAGTAGCTAAAGGGAAAATGACGCGCAAATACGACACCATTATGAATGATGCGTTTGAACCGCATCTTTATAGCCGGACCGACGACCTGTCGATAAGCGAAATCGAGATAAACAAGAACTGCAACTTGAATTGCATAATGTGCAACACTGCTCTCTCTCAAAGGGCGCAGAAAAACATGGACTTCGCCCTTTTTGAAAAAGTCTTGCAGCATATCAACGACCTCGGGCAAAAGACCATCTCCCTCCATACCATCGGCGAACCGCTGATGAACCCCTATTTGGAGGAGTATTTTGGGATGATTCGCGCGCATGGATTGAAAGTGTTCCTTTCAACCAACTGCCTGTTGCTGGAGAGGCGAATGAAAACGCTGGTGGCGCATGCGGACATAATTCAGACCCTTCGCTTGTCCATCGACGGCGCCACCAAGGAAACATACGAGAAAATCAGAAGGCCGGCAAAGTTCGAAGTCTTGCTGAAAAACCTGGACTATCTCAAAAGTGTCACCGACGAACTAGATTGTTTTAGAGAGATTCGAATCAATTCAATCGTGAGCAAGGATGTCCAGCACGAGCTTGGATTTCATATAAAGTTCTATAGCAAGTACGTTGACATCCGAAACATCGAGCTCAGCCTTGTTAGTGGACTGTCTCCGGACAATTCCTACTTCTTGAATGAGAGCATCCTCAAGAATCACATCGTGCCCTGGCATCCATGCGACCAGCTGTTCGGCTCAACGATGCACGTTCTTAACGATGGTCGCACTACAGCGTGTTGCCGGGACTATAACGGCGACCTGGTATATGGCAGCATCAAAGACGGTGACCCAAAGGAATTGATCAACAACGACGCGGTGTTAGAGCTACGAAAGCAACACCTTGAAGACCGGATTCCGAAAGGGTCGCTTTGCGCGAGTTGTTTTCGCGTTGAACCGCGTGTCGCCGAGCTATTTCACCTGTTCGTCTCCGGGTTGATCGACCGCTTTGCGGACAACTGGGACGTGGACAGAATGCAGGGTCGGTTTGATGAATTCTTTGTCGAATTCTCACAGGGAATTCCCACTGCAAACAAGTTTCTGAGACTCCTCAGGGAAGGGTAAGTGAATCGCACATTTCTTGAGAAACATCGCTGGCTCACCTCGCAAATGTCGGACGAGATGCAGGCAAAGACTAAACTCGAGCAGGTCCACCGTTAGTCTATGGTTCTTGCCCTTTACACCACAATCTACACCGGGGTCAGGGCTTTTCTGCCTGATTGGTATCGCTCTGTGCAGGCACAGACGGATCGGGATTTTCAGCTCTGGATAGGCCTTGACGGAATTGAGCCCAACGAAATCGAGGCCGTGATCGGTGATCGCATAAAAGCAGTTTGGGTTCCGTCGACGCCGGGCAATACTCCGGCGCGCATCCGTCAACGCTCGCTGGCGCAAATCGTGGAAGATTGTGATGCGGTGGTTCTGGTAGACAGCGATGACATCCTGCATCCAACCAGGGTCGCGTCAGCACGGGCCGCCCTGCAGACTTCCGAGCTCACCGCATGCGCCCTGCGCTTGGTGGGTCAACATGGGCAAGACTTGGCCACGACCCTCACGCTTCCCGAGCGAGCCGTTCCTGATGACATTCTGCCGCGTAATAACGTCTTCGGCTTTTCCAATTCGGCTTATCGTTCGGCGCTGCTTCAGCAGTGCTTGCCTCTTCCTGACGGCGCGGTATTAATTGATTGGTTCTTGGCAACCAAGGCTTGGTTAAAAGGGGCGAAGCTGGGGTTTGATCCGATTGTGCGAATGGAATACCGGCAGTATGAAGCAAATATGGCTCCTATCCGCTCTCCCTTTGACGCAGACCGGGTGGCTCGAGACACCGAGAAAGTGCGGCATCATTATTCCTTGCTGCAGGCCTCGTCAATGGAGAATGTTCTGCCTGATCGCTGGCAACAGGTTCAGCAGGCTGCCGCAGATGTCCAACTCTTTTACGAACAAGTGGTATTGCAACCGAGCAGGCTCGAGAACTACATTGGTGAGCTCAACTCATTGAAGCCCTCGGTTGTCTGGTGGTGGCACGTTGCGCAACCGGCACTGCAGCGGATGTGGAGAGATGACTACGCAGGAGTTCGATATGAAGCCAGTCATAATTAACGGCGTACCTGTCGGTCCGGGATATCTACCGTACATTGTCGCGGAAATCGGCTCGAACCATAATGGCGACATGAATCTCTGTCGTCGCTTGATTGATTCGGCCGCGGCGGCTGGCGCACATGCAGTCAAGTTCCAGTCCTGGACTGATAAGTCGCTTATCGCAGAAGAGGAGTACGCTCGCAATACTTCGTACACTGACAAGAAGAAGCACTTTGGCTCATTGCGCGAAATGGTGACTGCCTACCAGCTCACCTCCCAGCAACATTTCGAGGCCGACGCTCATTGCAGGTCTCGCGGCATCGCGTTTTGCTCCACGCCGTTCTCGATCGAAGAAGCAGACCTCCTTGAGAAGCTCGACGTGCCGTTCTTTAAGATCGCTTCGATGGATATTAACCATCTCTCCCTCTTGAAGCATGTCGCGCGTAAGCGCCGCCCGGTGGTCATCTCCACAGGTATGGCCACGCTGGCCGAGATTGAGCGGGCCGTCGAAACATTGCGAGCCGAAGGCAATGAGCAGCTCGTCTTGCTGCATTGTGTCTCGATCTATCCTCCGGAATATGACACCATCCACCTGCGCAACATGGCCGCTCTGGAGCGCGCCTTCGACATACCGGTGGGCTTTAGCGATCACACGTTGGGAACCGCGATCCCGCTGGCTGCCATCGCACTTGGCGCGTGCATGATCGAGAAACACTTCACCCTCGATCAAGATATGGAAGGGTGGGATCATGCGATCTCCGCCAATCCCGAGCAACTTAAGGTCATTATCGAGGAGGGGAAACATATCGTCACTTCGCTGGGCGAAAGCAAACGGACAGTAAGTGTCGCGGAAATTGAAAAGCGGAAGAAGTTCCGCCGCAGTTTGGTGACCACCCGGCAGCTGCAGCGCGGCCATGTGCTTACCGAGTCGGATCTGGATGCCAAGCGGCCTGGCACCGGCATTCGTCCAGACGAAGTCGGCTATGTGCTCGGTCGCCGCCTCGCATCCGACATGACCGCCGATCAGGTCCTCAACTGGAGCCACTTGCAGTAATCGAGATATGAACGCTTTGGAACTGCCAGTAATTGTTGTCGGAGGGGGCGGACACGCCAAGGTCCTGCTCAGCACGCTTCTCCTCTGCCGCACCAGTATCCTCGGATTTGTCGATGTGAACCCGACGCCCCCTCCATTGCTCGGAATCAAATATCTCGGCAACGACAGTGCGGTATTGCCTTATGCTCCAAGCGAGGTGCGCCTCGTGAACGGAGTGGGTTCCGCCAATTCAACTGCTGCTCGCAAGAATATTTACGAACGCTTTACCCAGGACTGGTATTGCTTTGCCAGTGTCATCCATCCCTCGGCCATCATCGCTCTCGAAGTACAGATCGAAGACGGAGTCCAGATCATGGCTGGTGCCATTGTTCAGTCCGGAAGCCGCCTTGGATCCAACGTCGTAGTCAATACCGGCGCCATCGTCGATCATGATTGCGTCGTGGGCGCCCACGCGCATATTGCCCCCGGAGCAGTTCTTTCCGGCGGCGTCCGTGTCGAGTCCGGAGCGCATATCGGAACAGGCGCAACTATCATTCAAGGAGTGAACATTGGCGCTGCCAGCGTAGTCGGCGCGGGAGCTGTCGTAATTAGAGATGTGCCTCCCGGAGTCACCACAGTCGGGGTCCCGGCTAAGATCGTTAACAACGCTCTTTCACACAACGCCCGATAATTCAGGAAGCCAAATGTCTAAAACTGTCTATGTTGTCCATGGTCTTGATACCGAGGGACCACTTCATGAATCTCTTGAAGCCACATTCGAGCGTATTCGCGAGATCTTTCACCTCGACTTTGAGCCCAGCGCCGAACTCCTGCGACGGCTCCAGGAAGGCAAAGTAGATTGCGGGGGAGCCGAGGCAGCCATTCAAAAGATGGCGGCGCC
Source organism: Occallatibacter sp. (assembly GCA_049520675.1). GTDB lineage: Bacteria > Acidobacteriota > Terriglobia > Terriglobales > Acidobacteriaceae > Telmatobacter. The sequence goes on from JBEKPO010000029.1 coordinate 41,873, forward strand.
GCAGTTGTTAGCCTACAACGACACCTGGGACAAAATCGATCTGATGTTGCGCGATGCCATGTCCGAATCGTTCCGAACTCGTATGCGCGATTCCTTCGGCGGCGGCTGGATCTATAACTGGTTCTGTGTCGACCACGTCGATTACGATATCAACCCACGCCGGCGAGATATTGGTTATCACAATGTGTTTGATCACTACCAATCTATCCTTCGTCAAACTGGATCTCCGCAGGACGGAATCCATTTCCATTTCCACCCCCATCCTCCGCGCGGAGAAGCCCACCGCTGCGCTACACATTGGTGGGCCTCTTCAAATGCACTATCTCAAGTCATTACTCGCCGAGTCATCGACCGCCAGTGGTTTCCCGCGGCCAATCGGCCGGGATTTCATGTCATTCGCCCCGATAGTCACTGGTTCCTGGAACAGTTTGTGCCCTTTGATTATTCCAACCAGTCCGCAATCCCAAACCCGGCCGACCGCGCCCAATTCAACGTCGATGGCGGACGATTGGGCGATTGGCGTCGGGCCCCCATAAGCTGGGCGCCATATCATCCCGCTCCGGACGACTATCAAACTCCGGGCGCCTGTCGCCGCTGGATTAGTCGCTGCCTCAACGTCGGCACCCGCTTCCGGCTGCTCGAAGAGAGCGATGTTCGCCAGGCGTTTGACGAGGCTCGCGCGGGAAAACCCGCTGTTCTCGCATTCACAAATCATGACTTCCGCGATATTCGTCCGGACGTGGAGCGAGTCCGGCAATTGCTGGCCGCGGTCGTGCCCGACTATCCGGACGTAAGCTTCAAGTTTGCAGAAGCCATTGATGCCATGCGCGGCGCACTAGCCCTTGTCCCGCAAGCACCATGCGAATTGGATATGTCACTTCGGCAAATCAGCGATCGCGAGCACTTGCTTGAGGTCCGGACAAGCACGCCGTCTTTCGGCCCTCAACCATGGCTGGCCCTTCGTACTACCGCTGGTACATATCACTACGACAATTTCGATGTCGAGGAGCCATTCCACCACTGGCAGTACGTCCTGAACGACGACACTTTTCCGATTCAAGCCCTTTCGGCGGTAGGCGCGGCAGTGAACAATTCCTATGGGACGACTACCGTCAGTGTGCTCAATCCCGAGACCGGCAAAATAACCCGCAACGTCTTGCGTCCGCCGGTTCAATCGTAGCCGGCGCCGGCCGTTGGGTTTCCACGGGTCGGTTGCCATGGACATGTCAGGCCCGCACGCGGTTACTCGCGGGCACTGAGCCTTCAGCAGCAGGCAATTGTCTACCGGAGCAGTTTTCAGGAGCGGGATCTTAACTCGCCAACGCCCGGGAAGCCGCTCAATCCACCGAGCAACCTATAAGGTTATAAGCGTGAAAGATCTATTCAACTTGACTAACCGCGTCGCGGTTGTGACTGGGGGAGCCGGTTTGATCGGTTACGCCCTGGCTGAAGGGCTCGCAACCTTTGGCGCCCACACCTTCATCGCCGACATCAATGAAGAAATAGCTGTGAAACGTGCCGCGGAATTGACGGCCAAGGGTTTACGGTGTTCGCCGCTTGCTCTTGACATTTTGGATGTAGCCTCGATCTCGGCCGGCATTGCCAAAGTCATGTCAAGCGCCGGCTCGCTCGACGTTTGGGTGAACAGCGCATATCCTAGGTCCAAGGATTGGGGTCTGGCCTTCGAGAAAGTCTCCATCGACTCCTGGCGCACCGCCGTTGACAGCCAGATGACCAGCTATTGCCTGTGCTGCCGGGAGGCGGCGGAAGCAATGCGATCAAGAAGGCGCGGATCAATTATCAACTTGGGTTCCACCTATGGAATGGTCGGCCCCGATTTTTCAATCTATGAAGGAACGGAGCTCACCATGCCGGCAGCGTACGCAGCGATTAAAGGCGGTATCATCAACTTTACTCGCTATCTTGCCTCCTACTACGCAAAAGACGGCATTCGGTTTAATTGTATCTCGCCCGGCGGCGTCGAAAACAATCAAGCGCCACCATTCGTTGAAAAGTATGTTCGCAAGACATTGCTCGGAAGGATGGCCAAGCCGGACGACATCGCAGGCGCAGCCGTATTCCTGGCTTCAGATGCCTCCGCCTACGTTACAGGTCACAATCTGGTCGTCGACGGTGGATGGACGGCCATCTAGGGCGTGAGAAATAAGGTATCGGTCCAAGTCGGTACTATCTCCCAATCTCGATCAAATAAGTTACGCCGGCGCTCTCCTCGGGGAACACCATAATCCATGCGTGAAAAGTTTGCCAAAGAACAATTCGCGACTTTTGTCATCTCAGCAGATGTGACCATCGCCGAAGCCATCGCCCATTTGGATGCGGCCGGGATTGGCGCCTTGACGATTTGCTCTTCTGGATACAAACTCTGCGGCATGTTGACGGATGGCGACCTGCGCCGCGCCGTAATCAAGGCGAAACCCCTGGACGCCCCTTGTCAGACTATTGCGACAAAGAACCCCGTTGTTGCTTCGCCTGCCACTACGCGCCTGCAAGCCCTAAGTTTGATGAACCAACATGACATAGACCATCTCCCTGTTATTGACGACCAGGGCGTGCTACTGGATTTATTGCTCCGTCGCGACCTCATGGGGCAGAGTGAGATTGAGGCGGATGCGTCCGAGCTGTTGGAGTTAGTCATGCTTCTTCCCTCTGTTTCGATCAAGGAAGCGATTGGTCGACTCGACAAGGCTGGAACTGGCGCCCTGGTTCTGTGTAATGGTGACCGGAGCCTCGCTGGCCTGCTGACCGACGGCGATATTCGCCGCGCGATTCTTCGTGGAATTTCCTTGGACACTCCTTGCGAGACAATTGCTAGCCTCAGACCGCTGACCGTGAACAGCTCGACGAGCGCGGCAGACGCGCTCGAACTCATGGTGGAAAATGACATCAATCATCTTCCCGTGGTCGATGCCGGAGGCCGCGTGACTCGGTTCCTGCTCCGCAGGAATCTGACACAGCGTGTGGGTACTGAACTTTCCGCGGTCATCATGGCAGGCGGATATGGAAAGCGCCTGCTCCCTCTCACCGAACAATTGCCGAAGCCAATGCTTCCTGTCGGCGACAAACCCCTCCTGGAGCGCACCATCCAGCAGTTGCGGCGTTCGGGCATTCGCGACATCAGCTTGACAACTCACTATCTGCCGGAATGTATTCTTGAGTACTTTGGCGATGGCAGTGCCCTTGGTGTCCGGCTCAATTACCTTAAGGAAGACTATCCGCTCGGCACGGCGGGCGGGATCAAACTCATGAAGCGGACCGAGAATCCATTCTTGGTCATTAATGGCGACATCATCACCGGGCTCCCGTTTCAAGAGATGCTCGAGTTTCACCGCAAGCACCGCGCATCGCTTACCATAGGAGTTCGCAAGTATGACGTTGAGGTACCCTTCGGCGTCGTGGAATTGAATGAAGTTCAGGTCAACCAGATCCGGGAGAAGCCTTCATTCACATTCTTTATTAATGCCGGCGCGTATCTACTCGAACCTGAGGTCTACGACTTCATTCCGTCAGGGCGGCGTTTCGACATGACCGAGCTGATCCAAGAGCTTATCGAAGCTGGAAAAGCCGTGGTGAGCTTTCCCATCATGGAATATTGGCTCGACATCGGCCGTCACGAAGATTACGTGAAGGCCCAGGAAGACGTCCGCAACGGCGTATTCTGAGACTTCGTTGTCTCTGAGCGCCTTGCTTGACTAAGCACGAGTTGAAGGAAATCAAATTATGAAGATATTGGTGACCGGCGGTGCCGGTTATATCGGTTCAACGCTCACACCGTTTCTACTCGCCGCCGGCCACAACGTCCGCGTCCTTGACCATCTTGCATATGGCGGCCAATCCCTTCTTGGCATATGGGCAAATCCAGGCTTTGAATTCATTCGCGGCGATATCCGTGATCGCGAGATCGTGCGGGCGGCGCTCGCAGATCGCGACGCAGTGGTTCACCTGGCAGCAATCGTGGGAGACCCCGCTTGTTCTCGCGAGCCCGACTTAGCTCGTTCCACCAACCTTGACGCCTCCCTGGCTCTCATCGGCGAGAGCCAAACTGCAGGTGTTAAACGGTTCATCTTCGCCTCAACGTGCAGTAACTACGGCAAAATGAAAGACCCCAATCACTATGTGGACGAAGATTCAGAGTTGCAGCCGGTATCTCTGTACGCCGAGACAAAGGTGGCTGTTGAAACAGCGCTCCTGCAGAGTGGCCGGAGCGACCGCTGGTCTCCGACCCCTCTGCGGTTCGCAACAATCTACGGTGTGTCGCCGCGCATGCGCTTCGACCTCACGGTAAACGAATTCACAATGGAGCTGCTTACGAAGAAGCAGCTCAAGGTATATGGTGAGCAGTTCTGGCGCCCTTACGTCCACGCCCGCGATGCTGCTCGTGCCATTGACCTGGTCCTTAATTCCCCGCCGGCGATGGTTGCAGGCCGTGTGTTCAATGTCGGCGCAACTGACCAGAATTTCCAAAAGCAGCAATTGGTCGAAATGATTCGCCCCTACGCGCCGGATGCTGCAATCGAGTTTGTCTTCAAGGCCGAAGATCCTCGCGATTACCGGGTATCCTTCACGAGAATTAGTGATCAGCTTGGATTCAAGATCACCCGCACGGTTGCAGATGGCATTGCGGAAATAGTCCGGCTCGTTCGCGACAATGTTATCGATCACCCGACAGATCAGAAGTATCGCAACTGACAGAACCGTCAACAAACGCGCGGAATCGTCGATCGAGATGCTCTCTCTGTGACGCGTAGCGCTGTGCACACCGCAAAGACGAGCCAATATGTCTGAATCTATCTTCTTGCAAAGTTCGCGAACCGGCGAGTTTATCCCATTGATCGAGCCGGAAATTCGCGGCAACGAATGGAAGTATGTCCAGGAGTGTCTCGAAACTGGATGGGTGTCCTCGGCTGGGGAGTTTGTCGACCGATTCGAGAGTTTGGTTGCCCTGAAGTGTGGGTCCCCGCATGCTATCGCGACGGTGAACGGCACTTCAGCGCTCCATGTTGCGCTTCTTGTCGCCGGAGTTCAGCCCGATGATGAGGTGCTTGTTTCAACCCTCACCTTTATCGCTCCCGCCAATGCGATTCGCTATGTCGGTGCCTGGCCCGTATTTGTGGATGCGGAGCCAGACCATTGGCAGATGGATCCAGCTTGGGTCACCGGATTTCTAGAGCGAGAATGCCGATGGAGCAACGGAGCGCTCTATAATCAGCGAACCGGCCGACGCGTAACCGCCATCGTTCCGGTTCATATTCTTGGTCATCCCGTCGATCTCGACCCTATTGTGGCCGTCGCGCGAAAATTCAACCTGAAGGTCATTGAGGATGCTACCGAGGGCCTCGGAGCAACATACAAAGGCCGCCCATTGGGCTCGATCGGAGACATCGGATGTTTCAGTTTTAACGGCAACAAAATCATCACCACCGGCGGCGGTGGCATGATTGTGACCGCAAACGGGGAGTGGGCGCAGAAGGCAAAATATCTGACCACTCAGGCAAAGGACGATCCCATAGAGTATATTCACGGAGAAATTGGCTATAACTATCGACTAACCAATATCCAGGCGGCGCTGGGGTGCGCCCAAATGGAGCAATTGGACGCGTATGTCGCTGCGAAGCGCCAAATCGCAGACCGCTACTCCTCCGCGCTGCGTAATATTCCCGGTGTCGAACCAATGCAGAAGGCCCCGTGGGCGAAGAGCACATTTTGGATGTATACCGTGCTCATCAATAAGGAAAAGTTTGGCATTGACTCCCGCGACCTGCTTCGGGCGCTCGCCGTGCAGAAAATCCAATGCCGTCCTCTTTGGCAGCCGATGCACCAATCGCCCGCGCATGCTCCAAGCCGCAATGGGGAATTGCCCGTCTCCGAAAGACTGAGCAAAGAGGCCCTGAGCCTGCCCTGTTCGGTAGGGCTTTCCGAGGGAGCACAACAAGAGGTGATAAACCATCTCTACAAACGCTAGACGCTGCGCATGCCGATTTGTCCCGCCGCTAGCTAACCCTGCTGCAAACCGCCTAGTAGGAAACGCAAGGGTTTCCTCTTCTTCGATCCAAAATGACTCAACGCAACCAATCCCTCCGAATCGCGCTCGCGCAATTCGACGTCAAGTCGGGAAAAACAGCTCAGAACCTCGCAACGGCGACTGAGTATTTGGCGCTTGCCGCCGGGCAAGGAGCACACTTGGTGGTCTTGCCTGAGCTTTGGTCGAGCGGTTACGACCTGGAACACTGTCGAATCCATGCGCAGGCCTCTCAATATGAGGTGCTTCCGGCATTGTCTAAATTGGCTCGCCGGCACCGGATCTATGTCGTCGGCTCTGTCTTAAAAGCCAATGCTAGCCGCGAAGTATTTAACTCGGCTGTACTCCTCGGTCCCGGTACAGGAGCGGTCCGAGCCTATCACAAAATCCATCTCTTTGGCCCCATGCGGGAAGATCGGTTCCTCACCCCGGGCCGCACGACGCCGATCTTCCAGATGCCCTTTGGCCCGATTGCTTTGGCAATATGCTACGATCTGAGATTTCCCGAGCTCTTCCGTAAGTACGCCCTAGGGGGCGCGCAGTTGGTCGTCGTTTGTGCGCAGTGGCCTGCGCCTAGATTGGAACACTGGCGCACCTTGGTGCGAGCACGGGCCATCGAAAACCAGTTCTTTGTCGTTGCCTGTAATCGCATGGGGTCGTCTCAGGGGACAAGATTCGCCGGACACTCGATGATTGTCGATCCGTGGGGAAATGTTCTCCGGGAAGGTGGCTCGAGGGCTGGCCTGATCACAGAAGATATTGATTTTCAAGCGGTGAATGAAGCGAGATCGCGAATACCCGCGCTTAGAGATCGACGGCCGGCAGTCTACTGACCTTGATGCCATGCCTTAATGTCGTGCTCTTAGCCTGTTGAACAAATCTACTCCTACCAGAACTGAGGATGAACATCGATGCCACAAATGCAAGTGCGAGAGACCGACAAGACGACGAACAAGAGAATCGATACTTTTACTCAAGGCGATCGCATAAATCAACGGTTTCATGAAATCGTTCCCGGAGCTAGCCATACATACAGCAAGGGTGAGGACCAGTTTCCTTTACAGTCGCCCAAAATCATGACTCGCGCCCAAGGCGCCTACTGCTGGGATGTCGATGGCAATCGTTATCTTGATTGGGCCATGGGTAACCGTGTGATCGTGTTAGGTCACTGTTATCCAGCAGTCAACGATGCTGTAAAGCGCCAAATAGACATCGGCGTCAACTTCACCCGGCCCGGTATTTTGGAATATGAACTAGCCGAATATCTTGTCGACCTCTTGCCCGTGGCCGAGATGGTCAAATTTGGTAAGAACGGCTCAGACGTGACCTCCGCCGCTGTCAAGCTCTCCCGTGCGTACACCGGCAGGAAATATATAGCGTGCTGCGCGGATCATCCATTCTTCAGCATCAACGACTGGTTCATCGGGACTACGCCAATGAACGCAGGCGTTCCTGACGAGATTTCGGGCCTGACTCTCAGATTTCCCTATAACGACATCCCAGCACTGGAAGACCTCTTTGCACAGTTTCCGGGACAAATTGCGGCGGTTCTCTTAGAACCTATAAAAAACGATGAGCCCAAAGGCGACTATCTGCAAGAACTGCGTGAACTGACGGGCCGTGAAGGAGCAGTCCTCATCTTTGACGAGATGATCAGCGGAGTCAAGTTCGACATACGGGGAGCCCACCATTTGCGCGGCGTGTATCCTGACCTTGCTTGTTTCGGCAAGGCGTATGCCAATGGCTACTCGTTTTCACTATTGGCCGGCAAACGGGATATCATGGAACTTGGCGGATTGAAGCATGACAAACGCCGTGTATTTCTGCTTTCTCAGACGCACAGCTCAGAGACCGTCGGCCTGGCGGCGTGCAGAGCGACTCTCGATGAATGCCTCCGTGTGGACATCAGCGGCCATATTTGGCCTTTAGGTAAGAAACTGGTTGATGGATTTCGCGCTCTGGCAAACGCTGAAGGGGTGGCGGAGTATGTTCGCATCATCGGATTCGACTGCAACCCGCAGATCGTTTGCACTCACTCTGATGGCAAACCGTGGCCAGAGCTCATCACCTCTTTCCACGAAGAACTCATCGCTCGGGGTATTTTAATGCCGTGGATTACGATCACCTACTCGCACGGACAGGCGGAGTTGGATCAGACTTTCGAGGCTCTGCAAATGGCCATGCGGAAAGTCTCGGGCGCTCTAGCGACAGGGCGCGTCCGCGAATCGTTCCAAGGTGATCCAGTCAAGCCCGTCTTTCGACCATTCAACCGCTGCTTACAAAGTCGCTGTGCTCGACTTCACAGCGACTCTGCGCCGTTGAAGTGCTGCACCGATTGACTGCCGTCCTTTCACAGGGCAGGTCCACTCAAGCGCGCCAATGGCCCTATTTCACTGTCGCACTCACGTTGTGAGGCAACGGGCTCTATGCCGGCGCCCGGCAAGCAAAGCGCAGGAAGAAAGTAACCCTCTCCTATGACAATCGGTGCATTAGTTCCGGTCCGTCTAGCGTCGCAGCGCATGCCAGGTAAAGCGTTGATGCCCATCGTCGGCAAGCCCGCAATCTTACACTTATTGGACCGCCTATTCAGCTCCCGGTATCTGAGGCCGCAAGATGTAATCCTATGTACAACCACCGATGAGAGCGACGATCCATTAATACCGATTGCGGAATCGGTCGGGGCCCGCATATTTCGCGGAAGCCGCGACAACATCATCGATCGTTTTCACTCCGCGATGGTTGAATCTGGATTTGAAGCGGTAATTGAGGCAGATGGTGACGATCCCTGTAGCGATCCTGCTTACATGGACCTTTGCATGGATCGTCTCTTGGCAAACCCGGAACTCGACATTGTTCTTACCGAAAGCCTGCCGTTGGGCCTCGGATCCAAGGCCATCCGGGCGTCCGCAATGCAGACGGTCTGGCGAAATCATCTCACCGAAAAGAACGATACCGGCTTTATGTACTACTTTACGCGGACCGGCTTGTGCAACGTGGGCTATGTCATGCCAGTAAGGCCGGAGCATGTGAATGCAGAGGCGCGCCTCACTTTTGATTATCCCGAAGATCTGGCATTCTTCGAGGCCCTGTTTCGGGAGTTGTACCATGAAGGATCCGTCTTTGGCATCGACGACATTGTTACCTTGCTGCACCGCCGGCCAGAGCTGGTTGAGTTGAATTCGATGATGGATGAGAAGTATTGGCAGCGGACACGCGAATTGGTGCAATTGGAATACCGAGTCGAAGGAAAAGTCCTCAAGATAGGAGACATGTGATGCGGATCGGCGTTATAGGCGTGGGATCCATGGGGAAGCGCCGTACTCGGGACCTCCTGGCTCTGGACTGCGAAGTGGTACTGTTCGACAGCCGTTCCGATCGAATTGCGGAAGCGCAGAAGATATTCAATGCCAACGCTGTGTCTAGCTTCGATGCCTTGTTGGATAAAAAGCTCGACGCACTCGTGATTTCCGTCCCCCCTGATAAGCATCTCGAATATTATGAACGCAGTTTCAAGGCAAGGTTGCCATTTTTCAGCGAGATGAATGTGCTTACCCCAGAAGCTGCGTGGTTCGCATCCAAGGAGGCCGAAGCCGGTGTTCGCAGTTATCCATCCGGCACTTGGCAGTTCTATCCCCTCTTTGGAATCTTGCGCGACGAACTGAGAAGAATCGGCGCCGATCAGCTTAACACTGTGCACTATCACTATGGGGGTTACTTGCCGTTCTGGCATCCTTGGGAACCTTACAGCGAGTTTTATGCGGGCAGTAAGCGGTCAGTCTGCGCCGCTAGGGAAATGGTTCCCTTTGAGCTCGAATGGTTTCGTTGGGTCTTTGGGCCTGTTAAATCGGTGTGCTGTACTCATGGCCGCAATGCCGAATGGGTGACTGACATCGACGATACCTACGCCTTGATGCTGCAATTCGAGTCTGGCCTTTTCGGGACCATGATCATTGAGTTACACCAGACCGCCCCCTTCAGAATGGCGCGCGTCGCGTGTCGAAAAAGCAGCTTTACGCTCGACATGGCCGCTCACGAGCTCCGGCGTTACGATTTGGAGACTGAGACCTGGAAGGTGATCAAGCCTCCGGGTCTTCGTTCCCTCGGATCCTTCAACTTCGAACAGGTCTATTTTGACGAGATGAGTGCATTCGTCAACGCTCTGCGAGGGCTTGCGCCATACCCCAAGACCTGGTCCGAAGATCGCCATTTGTCGGACGTGCTGGTGGCTGCCGAAGAAAGCTGGAAAAGGCGTGCGTGGGTAAACGTCGGCGATGTGGAAAAGACCTACGACGGTCGCTCCTGGGTCGAGACTGAGTCCGCCGCGGGAAACTAAGTGGCTGTAAAAAGGAAAGCGAATTCATGATTGACCATCTCACCATCCAGGACTTAGGTGATGCACTCAGACGCGTCGGCGTCGTTCACGGCGACACGCTGTTCTGTTATCTTTCTCTTGACGCTCTGGGCACCCTTGGGCCTAGTGGCAATCCAGAAGCTGTGTTGAACTGCCTGCTCGAGGCTGTCGGTGGGGAAGGCACCATTCTCGTGCCGGCTTTTTCATTTTCCTTCTATAGACAGCAGGAATTCGACATAGAGAAAACCCCTACACAAAGTGGACCTTGGAGTACCTCGGCAGAAATTCTGGAATTGTTTCGTCAGCACGCCGGATCCGTGCGATCTCGAGATCCGATCTACTCGGTCGCCGGGATGGGAAAGAAAGCCAAGGAACTACTATTGGATTTACCGAATACAACCTTCGGCAAGGGATCGGTTTATGACCGGTTGGTCCAGGTGGGCGGCAAGATCTGCACGATTGGTGTCGGATTTCAGGACGTCACGCTCCGACAACATCTCGAGGAAATGGCAGGCGCTAAGTTCCGATTCAAGAGACTCTATACCGGATCTATCCGCGAGTCATCGGTCTCAGAAAAGAATGGGTGGGTATGTAGCGCCCCGGTCTCGCCGCAGCGGGATGATCAAATTGGGCAGCGATTTGACGAGTTATGCACCTCTTCTCGCAAGTGTAAATCCGTGCAAATCGGTTCTGGAAAGATCTCTTGCATCGCCGCGGCCGATATAGCAAACTTGCTCAATGCGGCGTTGAGTAGCGATCCGTTGTTCGCGGCGGATGAGCAGGCGAACACCTCCCTGGGCTTCGAACATAGAGGCCCGGCCGTCGCTAGTTTGCCAGTCGCGCTCGCGACAAACGCTTCAATGACTGAGATGATTGGAGCGCTCTGGATGCTGCCCCGTGACATTGTTTCGGACGGCTATGATGCCGCGCTGCAGGCGCTGGCCGAGCAAGTCCCAATGACCACTCACGAGTTTCCCTCCGGCACCGAATGCTGGTCATGGATCATTCCGGAAAAATGGAAGTGCGATGAAGCCTATCTTGCGACACTCGACGGGCGCAGATTGTTTTCCTACGCGGATAACCCGCTGCACGTAGTCTCGTACTCCCTGCCGTTCGAAGGTGAAGTGTCGCGAAGGGAGCTGTTCGATCACCTGCACTTCCATCATAAGATTCCCGATGCAATCCCGTTTGTGTTCAAGTACTACGAGCGCGATTGGGGACTTTGCTGCAGCAAGACCTTGAAAGACTCGCTACTCGACGACAAATACAAAGTAGTAATCAAGACCGACTTCAGTTTCGGAACATTGAAAGTCGGAGAAGTTGTGGCGCCCGGAAGTACTGACGAGTGCATCGTATTGTGCGCACACCTTTGTCATCCCGCGATGGTTAACGACGATCTGTCCGGGACCGCGGTCGGAATTGCAGTGATGCGCGCTCTGCTAAAGCGGCAGAACTTACGTTATACTTACCGATTCCTGATTGTTCCAGAGACCATCGGTTCTGTTGCCTACTTGAGTCAGAACGAGCACCTGATTCCGAAGATAAAGGGCGGACTATTCCTGGAAATGTTGGGATTGAACAATCCCCATGCACTTCAGCTTTCCTTTTCTGGAAACACTGAAGCCGACCTCTGCTTTTCGCTCGCGATGAAGGACAGTGATCCATTCGGTTGGACCGGAACTTACCGCACAATCATCGGGAATGATGAACGCCAGTTTAATGCTCCCGGCGTGAGGGTTCCCATGTTGTCGCTATCTCGCGTTCTTCCTCCAAGCAACACAGACTGGCCGTACCCGGAGTATCACTCAAGCTGCGACTCACCCGATTTGGTCTCGGTTAAGAACCTTGAGGCCTCGCGCGATCTGGTTTTGAGCATGATAGACACGATTGAGAACAATAGAGTGCCCATCAACCGGTTCAAAGGCGAAGTCTTCTGCTCCCGATTCGGCATCTTTATTGACCCCTACTCCAATCCAGAAGGCAATCGGGCGCTTTTCGACGCTATGGATTTGATCGACGGAACCCATTCTGTTGCTCAGATCGCGAACAGATGCGGCATCTCATTTAAGGCTGCTGGAAACATCATTGACAGCTTGCGTGCTCGTGGCCTGGCAGATTGACGATCACGGCGAGCATTCCTGCGCCGCCCGTCTCAGCACAAGTAGTCGGCTCAAGAATGACTGATTAATGGAGGGCGGTCGAGATATAGATGGGCTCTAAAAGTAACCTAATCGAAGCTACTCTGGAGTTAATTCGCCTGCCCCTAGGTAGCCAGGATGCAATGCTATGCCATCGATAGCTCGCCTCGCGCATGCGGTGGAAAACATTAGCAACTATGGGAACCCATTCCAGATTCTCCTGGATCGGCGTTTCGCTCGCCGCGACAAGATGACCATTGTTGACCGGAAGACAGGCGTATCTGTGAAAGCCTTGCGCGAGTCCTACCCGATGTTTGCCGATACCTGGTATCACCGAGACTACGATGTGGCAGGCTGCCCGCTGCGAAAAGAAGATGTCGTTGTGGACGTGGGGGCAAACCACGGATTTTTTACCTGCTACGCGGCGCAGCGCGGCGCTCATGTGTATGCTTTTGAGCCAAATCCAAAGACGTTCGAGCTCCTCATGGAAAATGTCGTCCGCAACGGATTTGCGGATCGGGTCAACGCCCAATGCACAGCCGTTGCCGACTTCGACGGAGAAACCGACCTTCAATGCTATCCGTCTCACGATGGCTGGGACACGATCAGTCCGGCGCGTGATCAGGCCGTCGGCTCCTTCTTCGAGCAAAGGGAGCGAGTGCCCGTCAAGGTGGGCCGGCTCTCTTCACTGATTCCGGCCGAAGGGAACATTCGTCTTTTGAAGCTGGATTGCGAAGGTACGGAGCTGGCAATTCTCAAGGATTTCAAAAGCATCGAGCGTTTCGACTCCCTCGCCATGGAGTTCCACGCGGGCGCTTATCCGATCGGGGTCCTGGTCGAGCAGCTTCTAAGCTTCCGAACACACCAGGTCTATGCCTTGCATGGTCACATTGTGCACGCTATACGATCGGACGTCCTGCTGGAGTTCGCCAGAAGCATGAACGAATAGGCGTCACGGGTGCCACGAGCAGCAGAAGAAGAAAGAGCCCACCGTACTCTGTAGTGAGGGAGCGCGCGTCAATAACGTCTGAGACGGCGGAGCACATCTTGGTGGAACGCATCATAATTGCCACAGGTCTAGGGGAGAGCGTTGAAGAGTATAGCAATCTCGGCGATATCTCTATGCTGCAGATAGCCGTCGAGCGATTGCGCAAGTTATTTCCAAAAGCTTACATTCAGGTGCTCACTAACTCCAGCGACAACTTGGCTCGATTCTGCCCCGCCGCGACGCCTTTGGACGACCGTGGCAGGGCACTTTGGCTTTCGAGCGGAGTGCTGTTGGGAAAATATGCAGATGCCGTACCGAAGTGGGTTGTCAATCTGCTCGTGAGATTAAAAAACATCACCAGGGCGAGATTGCCAGATCTTCTGAGAGTGCTCGTAACTTGGCGCCTCAAGTATATGAACCGCCATCCCGAGGCGGATGCGTTAAGGGCTTTTGTAGGTGCGTTTCGGAACGCAGATCTGCTGCTAATTTGTGGTTCCGGCGGCTTCTATGATGGCTGCGAAGCGTGGAACACGCGTGTTTTGGAATTGCTCGACGCGGCCACTCAACAAGGAATCAGTGCCGTGATGCTTGGGCAAGGCTTCGGACCTCTCACAGACCGCTCGGTTTTGGCACGGGCCGCGCGGGTCCTCCCGATGGTCGACTTCATCACTTTGAGGGGCAACCGCGGAGCACTCGCCGCAATCCGTTCTCTGGGTGTCCTCGGCGCAAACGTTCAAATCACGGGAGATGAAGCTCTGGAGCTGGCCTACGACTCAAGATCGGAGGAACCGGGGAAGGGTCTGGGCATTAACCTACGCTTTGCCGGATCAGCAAGCACCGACATGAATGATGTTAAGAGCATCAGGACCATCCTCCAGGATTTTGCCAGGCGCCATAGGATTTCTTTGATTCCGCTTCCCATCGCAATGGAAGGCTATACCAAGGATGATCTTGCGATTAAGCAACTCCTCGCCGGATTTGATGAGCAGTCCGATGGGGGCAAAACCCTCGATTCGCCTCTTAAAGTCATTAGGCAGGCGGCCCTCTGCCGGGTAGTTGTTACCGGCGCATACCATGCGGCCGTATTCGCTCTCGGGCAAGGGATTCCCGTAGTCGGCCTTGCGAAGTCTGCCTACTTCTCAAGCAAATTCCTGGGGTTAGAAGACCAGTTCGGAGAAGGCTGTCAGACCATCGCATTAAATGAGCCCGCCGTATCTCAG
>JBEKPO010000030.1:0-39696 GCA_049520675.1 Occallatibacter sp.
CATCTCAAAGAGTTCATTGAAAAATCTAAGAGATAGCCATGAACGGGATAAACCCGCCAGCGCCAAAAAAGCCGCGTGACAAACAACTGCGCCCGATCTTAGCTTTCTGCGCTTTTCAAAATTTCCCGCGCGAGTAAGTTTCTCAGAAACCCGGCTGCATCTTGCGCCATTCGAAGTTTCGACAAAAACTGCGCCCGTTCGTCACGGTGATTTTCTATTCACGACGCTCCAAGCCGACGCTCCCAAAAGCGCATGGGTGGGGGCATGGACAATTCCCGCACGCGGACAAGAGACCGAAGCGGAAATTCCTTTGAGTTGGGAACAACTTTGGGAACAACTTTCAAAATTCCATTCTAGATTGGCAATAGAATCATTAGGATGCATTGAGTATTCGGTAGACGGTAGCGCTACCAGAGATTTGACGCTAGCGCACGCTATTTCAGCGGGCGTTGCTTTCCTCAGATTGTGCTCAGGCGACCGTGCCGCTCTTAACTGAAACGGGGCCGACCGGGGTGCTCAATGGCCAGACAGGCGCAGCTCATCGCTTCTCGTACGGGTGAAAGATATAGTCCTTGGCCTTGACGGCCGTGTGGCACGCGTTTCCGCAGTCTGAGGGGCTTTTGGGGTCGGCGGTGAACTTGTCCGATGCGGGATCGTAGTTGAACACCGCGTATCCCCATCCGCCGTTGCTTTTCGGGAATCTCTTGCTGTCCTTCTCCATGACGAAGGCCTGGGTAAAAAAGTCCGGCACGTCCACGGCGAATTGGGCCTCTGTGCTCTTCTTCTGCTTCCACTGGAGCTTCACGATCATGGAGCCTTCGGGGAAAGGCTGGCCGTTGCCAGGAACGCCGGCCTTGTACGCGGTGATCATCTTGGGATTGGCGACGATTACCTTGAGTATCTCGTCTTGATGGGCGGAAGAGACGTCAGCCCAGTCCTCGTATCCCCTGAAGTCGGAGAACGCGATTCCGCCCGGGGATATCAGCGAATACTTATCCTGCGCATTCGGCGAGTCCTTGCCCTGCGCGTGAAGGGCCGTGAGGAGCAGCACGGCGAGCACTGTCACGACCACCACAAAGATCGTCAGAGCGGCGAGACGTTTCACCTCGGCGCGTGGCTTGAGCTCCTCTTCTCTCCGTTCCTGACTCGCATATTTCGCGTCTAGCTCAGACATGGCCTGTTCTCCCTAATAAAAAAGCTCTCCCAGCCCGATCAACTGCGCATCTCGAGCCGTTGCCATTACGACAGACTTGAGCGGAGCAAAACAATTGGACCAAGGTATCGGCGATACCTTCGTATCGGGTGTGCGGAAGGAAGTTTCCATCGCGTTGATCGATTTCCAGGGCGTGAGGACGGAGAAAGCTCTTTGTCGAGAGATGGGGCATGGCAATCGAGACAAAAGTATGGGCGATACCTTGGTCCAATTGCGCAGCCAAGCTTGTTCGGGCTTAATCGCGTCAGTCAGTTCGACGAGGAGATGGAAATGAAACCGCCGCAAACGTTCCGAATCGCTTTGACCGCAATCATCATGCTGATCCTTTCATCCGGACTCGACATGAGAGGATTCGCTCAGACGAACTCCGCGCAAGGGGCCAAAAATATCGTCCTGGTTCACGGTGCCTGGGCGGATGGATCGTGCTGGTCCAGAGTGATTGCGCTCCTCCAAGCGAAGGGTTTTCATGTGGTCGCTGTGCAGAATCCCTTGACCTCGCTGGCTGACGATGTCGCGGCGACGAAGCGCATCATCGCGTTGCAGGACGGACCGGTCATACTGGTCGGCCATTCCTACGCCGGCGTGGTGATTACCGAAGCGGGTAATGACCCGAAGGTTGTCGGGTTGGTCTATGTGGCGGCGTTCGCGCCCGGGGAAGGTGAATCCATCAATTCCGTCAGCAAGCCGTATCCGCCCGCTCCGCTGGGCAGCGAGCTTCGGCCCGACGCTCAGGGTTTTCTAACGGCGACTCCAAAAGGAATTGCCGAAGACATGGCGCAGGATCTTACGGGCAGCGACCAGGAGATACTCACGGCGACACAGGGTCAAACAGCAGCAGCTGTTTTCGGAGCCACAGTCACGACGGCTGCGTGGAAGAGCAAGCCTTCATGGGCCGTGATCGCGGGCAACGACCGGGCGATTCCGCCGGAACTCGAGAAAGACGAAGTAGCGGCCATAAAGGCGACTTCAATCACTCTGCCGGCTAATCACCTGGTCATGCTGTCTCACCCGAGAGAAGTGGCGGAGTTGATCGAGCAAGCGGCAGCGAAAGCCAAATAGAAAAGATGGATGAAGGTAAGTTAAAAGAACAAAAGGGTAATCTGCAAAGGGGCAACCGATATGAAGCGAATCGTTTTCTCGCTGGCGTTCCTTGCGTTCGTTGCCATTGTCGCCCCTTCCTCTCCTGCATCCGGACGCGATGATGGGGAGGCTGCCCCGATCTTCGGGATAAAGATCTTTCCCGGATACCGCGACTGGAGACTGATCTCCGTGGCTCACGAAGAAGGCAGCCTCAACGATATTCGAGCTATCCTCGGCAACGACGTAGCGATCAAGGCGTATAGGGAAGGCAAACTTCCGTTTCCGGACGGCACAGTCATCGCCCGCATCGCCTGGAAAGACGTGCCGTCTGAGGAGAACAACAAAGTCTTTGGCCAGGCCCAATCCTTCGTGGCCGGACCCGCCCCGGAGTGGTACCTGCAGTTTATGGTCAAGGACTCAAAAAAGTTCGCTGCAACGGCCGGCTGGGGATTCGCTCAATTCGATAAAGACGGCAAGCCTGCCGACGAAGCGAAGCTCAAAACCTGCTTCCCTTGCCACCAGCCATTCCGAGCCGGCGACTTTGTCTTCACCCGTTACGCACCGTAGGAGTGCAGGAAAAGGAGTCACTGGATGATGGAATCATTGCGTCTGGAGGCGGCATTCCACTGATCGACCAGGGCGTGATGATCGGCGCGATCGGTAGTTCAGGAGGCGCGGATTCCCAGGATGAAATCGTGAGCGATGCAAGGGCACCGTTAATTAACAGTGTCCCGGTGAGGGTCAGGCGCTCCGGATGATAATAGAAGCGGAGTCAATCACTGGCGGGAAGGCATTCACAGGTGGCCGAGTCGAAGCAACCATCGATCAACTCACCTGACCGTCAGGCCGAGGCTTTCCCTGTTCTGACCCCTCAGCAGATCGATCGCATCCGGCCGTACGGCGCCGCGAGGACGGTTCGAGCCGGAGAGATCCTGTTCGAGCCGGGCGAGCGGGGGGTGCCTTGCTTTGTTGTCCTCTCAGGAAAGCTCGAGATCCTGGTGACGCAGCTCTCCAGTGAGCAGGTAGTGGTGACCTTTGGTCCCGGCGGGTTCTCCGGAGAAATGGTCTTGATTTCCGGAGCCCGTTCTTTATCGCGCGGACGTGTCGCGGAGCCGGGAGAATTTCTTGAGGTTAGCGCCGATGCCTTGCGCTCGCTTATCGCAAAAGACGCGGAACTCAGCGATATCTTCATGCGCGCCTTTATCCAGCGACGCCTGGCGCTCATAACGGAAGGCATCAGCAACGTGGTGATCCTGGGATCGCGTCACTCGGCGAACACGTTGCGCTTGCGCGAGTTTCTCACGCGCAATGGACAACCGCACGCATATATCGACCTTGACAGTGACACGACCGCCCAGGAACTGCTCGATCGTTTCAACCTGACGATCGACGAAATACCGGTTGTAATTTGCAGCGGAAAGACCGTGCAGCGCAATCCCACCACGCAGAAGCTGGCTGAATGCCTGGGATTGGCGGGCACAGGAGATGAATCGCGGGTTCGCGATGTCGCCATCGTGGGAGCGGGTCCGGCTGGACTGGCGGCAGCGGTCTACGCCGCTTCAGAAGGCCTGGACGCAGTGATGATCGAGGCTGAAAATCCCGGTGGACAGGCGGGCGCGAGCTCGAAGATAGAGAACTACCTTGGATTCCCAACCGGAATCTCCGGCCTGGCGCTGACGGGCCGCGCCGTTGTCCAGGCAGAAAAATTCGGCGCACAGATGATGGTGGGTCAACGAGTGGTCGGGGTCAACTGCGATCAGAGACCTTACCAGCTGACGCTGGAGAATGGCAACGTGCTGCGGGCTCGCAGCATCATCATCGCCGCAGGAGCGCAATACAATAAGCCGAACATCGCCAACCTGAAGCAGTTTGAAGGGAATGGAGTTTATTACTCGGCAACCTTCATGGAATCGCAACTGTGCGGGGGCGATGAGGTCATCGTCATCGGCGGCGGCAATTCGGCCGGCCAGGCGGCGGTTTTTCTGGCAGAGACTGCCCACAAGGTCTACATGCTGGTTCGCGGAAAGACTCTTTCTGAGACGATGTCGCGGTATCTGACCCAGAGGATCACGAAGCATCCGAAGATCGAGCTGCATCTGGAAGCCGAGCTTCAGGCATTGGAGGGCGATTCCCACCTGGAACGCGTGACCTGGCTGGAAAAATCGTCAGGGAAGAAGCTGACGCGCGAGATCCGGCACGTCTTTGTAATGGCGGGTGCGTCTCCGCAGAGCGAATGGTTGAGTGGCTGCGTTGCCCTGGATCCGCAGGGATTTGTTCTTACAGGGCGGGACCTGGACCCGGTTCTGGCAGATGCACCGCGAAAGTGGCCTCTGGGCCGGCCGCCGCAAATGCTCGAGACGAGCTTGCCGGCGGTTTTCGCCGTTGGCGACATCCGCTCCGGAAACGTGAAGCGCGTTGCCTCGGCTGTTGGCGAAGGTGCGATCTCGATCCATCTTGTCCATCGTGCCCTGGCGGAGATATAGCGTCGAGGCCCTAACTGTGGCTGTTGAACCAGTCGATGGCGAACTGAGTATATTGGCCGACCTCGATGATGTAGCCGTCGGGATCGCGCATGTAGCAGCGCCATTCCCAGCCGTCTGGATTGGCTAATGGCTCGGTGATAAAGAATGCGCCCTTCGCGCGCCACTCTTTGTAGCAGGCCCAGATATCGGCGACACGCAAATTCAAGAAGCTGTTGACTCTGTTCGGGTCCGTCGGCGTTTCAAGAACGACCTCCGGCTTGTCGGGAGTCGGGCCACCGCCGCAATTGAGAACGATCCACGAGTTCTCCAGCTTGATGTAGCAGGGATTTTCCGGCCTGATCAACTTCCCGCCAAGAATTCGGACATAAAAGTCTGCCGATTTCGCCTGGTCTTTCACGGTAAAAAAGTGACACGCAAAGAAACGCTCGTGGGCAATCGGCGCGTCAGGTAGTTCCATTTGGTGCCTCCTGTTGGCGACGCA
This sequence comes from Occallatibacter sp., assembly GCA_049520675.1. Taxonomy (GTDB): domain Bacteria; phylum Acidobacteriota; class Terriglobia; order Terriglobales; family Acidobacteriaceae; genus Telmatobacter. Next base: position 5,258 of record JBEKPO010000030.1, read on the forward strand.
TTAAGTAAGGCCGGAAATGCCTGCGGTCTAATCGAAGCGGCTCATCTGCCGGCTATCCCATGACGGACAGCTAGTTTAGCAGCGATTCCCAGTTGGCCGGCACCCTTCCTGCGGGGCCGGGAACGGACTGATTTCTCGGATGTGAATGCGGTGGAAGCAATTCCACACCTTCGATCATCGCCCGCTTTTCGTAATCGTAGAACCAGTTCTCACCCGGCTCAAAGCTGGCAATGATCGGATGCCCCGTCGTCGCTGCGTGCCCGGATGCATGCTGACTCGGAGAACTGTCACAGCACCCGACGTGCCCGCACTCCGCACACCGGCGGAGATGAAACCACCAACCGTCCGATGTCGCCAGGCATTCCGCACACCCGTTGCCGCTTGGTTTCGAAGCAGGGTTGATACCGCGCTGATTCTTGATCATTTCGATTGATCCTCGCTTTTGACGTGACCTCTTCCGTCTCCCAACTCGATGGCCAGCGGATTTTGAGCTCTGCACCAGCCGTTCGCGCCTCGCAAACGCCGTTCAGATTCTTTCAGGCGACACTCCGGCTCTGCAATTGGACGATGGTATCGGCTAGACCTCGGTGCGGGAGGTGCGTCGGATGCAGCGCGCGCCGCTCTTTGAAGATATGTCCGATCCATGCTTTGGTGTTGGTCGATACCTTCGTCCAATAGACTCGCGGTTTCCCTTCTGGTTTCATCAAAGTGCCGCCGATGGGAGCGATTGTGGACGCTGTCACCACCGCATCCCTTGTGCGCGGACACTGTGCCGAAATTGGAGTCATCAATGAGCGCCGTACAATCATCGACCTACGCAGTACAAGTGGAGCAAAGAACCTATGAGATGCCTCCGCGCGAGGGAATCAGCATCGCGCATTTTCTCACTGTCGCCGACATCAACCGATCGGCTCACTACTACGAAAAGGTCTTCGGCGCTCGCATTCTGAGCCTGGGTGACGGCAACGCGCCCGGGTACCTTCAGCTTGCGAATATCTGGATGATTCTGAACGTTGGAGGTGGGCCGACCCCGGATAAGCCGACGGTTACGCTCAGCGTCCCCGACCCGAATCACATCAACAGCTTTATGAATTTTCGCGTTGCGGATATTCAAGCGTGCTATGAATTGTGGAAAATCCGAGGAGCCGAGTTCCTCACGCCGCCGATCCCCAAATATGGCGAGATTCGCTGCTACATCCGCGATCCTGACGGGTACATCATCGAGGTCGGACAGAGCACAGATCTGACCTACGGTTAACGCCCGGCCGGATTGCCGATTTTGCTTTGAACAGTCACCCGCTCTGACATCGAAAGGAACACCAGATGGATGGCAGCAATGGACTGAAAGAAACCACGGGCGTGACCGCGCCTGCCGCGTCGAATACGCTGAGTGTAAACGTCTTTACGGCCCCGGGAAAGACGATGGTCGGCGAGCGGCCGAAGCCCTTCGGCGAAGCGCTCGGCTTTGACCCTATCACGTCGACTTTAATCTACGGCGAGTACGACGCGGTGCTGGTGGATGCAATGGGGACGGTGGCTGAAGCCGAGGCTCTCGCGGATTGGGTCGCTCTGCATAACCGCAACCTGGAGACCATCTATATAACGCACGCCCACTTCGACCACTTCTACGGTCTGAGCATTCTGCTCGACCGTTTCCCGGACGCTCGGGCGATCGCAACACCCAAGACGGTGAACGCCATGCGGATGTCCTTTACTCCCCCGGTGGAGCGGTTAGCCCGCCGTATGTTTCCTGGACAGGTGCCCACCAAGTTGGTTGGGCCTGAGCCCTATGAGCACGACACGTTCACCCTCGAAGGCCACGAATTGCGCATCATCGAGCAGGGCCGCACCGATAGTCCCGATTCGACGTCTCTGTACGTTCCATCGATCGGCCTGATCGTCGCCGGCGACGTCGTGTACAACCAATGCCGCATATACGTCGGCGACACGACCTACGAGAGCCGAAAGAATTGGATCGCGGATCTGGACCGGCTGGCAGCCCTGAACCCGTCGCTTGTTGTCGCCGGTCACAAGAAGCCTGGCGCGCCCGATTCTCCCTCGACGATCCAGGACACCAAGCGTTACCTCGAGGACTTCGATCGGGTGCAGAAGACCGCGACGTCCGACCAGGAGCTGTTCGATCAGATGACGGAGTTGTATCCGCATTGGGTAGCCAATCAGTCGTGGTTGATGTTCGGATTCCCGGGAGCATAACTGGCATCAACGGCTGATGCGCATGTTTCCTCGCCGATGATGAGCGCTGTCGGAATTGAGGTCGTCAATGAGCGTACAAATCGAGCAAAAGAGCTATGAGATGCCTCCGCGCGACGGGTTCACCGTCACACATTTCATCACCGTCGCCGACATCGACCGATCCGCCGATTTTTATGAAAAGGTCTTCGGCGGCCGCATTCTAAGTAGAGGCGACAGCAAGGGCGCGTCTGGGCACATTCAAATCGCGAATACCTGGCTGATTGTGAACGTCGGAGGCGGGCCGACTCCGGACAAGCCGACGGTAACGCTCCGTGTCCCCGGCGACCGGGATGAGGTCAGCAGTTTCTTGAATATCCGCGTTGCGGATATTCAAGCGTGCTATGAATTATGGAGAAGTCGGGGAGCCGAGTTCATCACCGAGCCGATCGCCAAATACGGCGAGATTCGCTGCTACATCCGCGATCCTGACGGTTATATTATCGAGGTCGGACAGAGCACGGATCTTACGTACGGTTAACGCTCGGCCCACAAGGACAACGAATGCGGCTGGTACGGACCCTGATCGATTGCGACAAGGAGAACGCTGCATCGGCACTCCCGCAGGAATTGAGAGAGCTGTACGACGGGGATCTGCAATTTCGCGCATCACCTGCCGAGCGCCCGTTTGTCGTTGCGAATTTTGTTTCTACTCTTGACGGGGTGGTCAGCTACGACACGAAGGGTAAGTCGGGCGGCTCAATCATCAGTGGTTCCGATCCCGCAGACCGGTTCATCATGGGCCTGTTACGGGCTTCTGCGGATGCCGTCATAGTCGGCGCTGGAACCCTGCGCGACGTAGGCCCGAAAAGCCTCTGGACCCCCGAATACGTCTACCCCGATGCGAAGCCTTTATATGCGGAATACCGAGTCAACGCGCAGCGCAAAACAGAATATCCCCTGCTCGTGATCGTGAGCGGCAGCGGCCAACTGGAGCTGGAGAGAGCGATTTTCCACACACCGGCTATGCGCACCGTGGTGATCACAACCTCGGCTGGCAAGGATGAGCTCACGCGCCGAGGCGCTTCGGCTCTAAGCTCCGTTGAGGTACATGCCTTAGATTCGAGCAGCGCCGGCATCGCTCCGCAGGCGATTCTGCACCTTCTGCAGTCGCGGTTTGGGGTAAAGACGCTTCTCCACGAAGGCGGGCCTACACTATTTGGACAATTTCTGGCGGCACAAGCGGTAGATGAACTCTTTCTGACGCTGTCGCCACAAATCGCGGGCCGTAAGAGCGATGGAACTCGACCGGGGGTCGTCGAGGGAGTGGAGTTTGTGCCGGATTCTGCACCTTGGTTTCAAATGGCGAGCGTCAAGCAAAAGGCTGCGTATCTGTACCTGCGCTACCGATGCCGGCGGAGTTGAAGCCTTACCGCAGGTCGGTACTGCTACGGGTGCCCGATCTGCAGGACGATCTTGCCGGGCTTGTGGGGTGCGCCCGCAAGCATGCCTTGCGCCTGGCGCGCTTCCGAAAGCGGTAGGATCGAGCCCACACGCGCTATGATTCTCCCCGCGTCAAACAATGTTGTGAGCGTCTGCAGGCGCGCGGTGGTCACCTCAGCGTAGAAGAAAACGGCCTCTGCCGGCAGCGGCTGCGTGGCGACCACGGTGACGAGTTTGCCTGCCGGTCTCAACGCAGAGACGCAGCGTTGAAACGTGCTGCCCCCGACCGTGTCGAGGACGGCATCCACCTGCGGGAGGTCCCGCTCGAATGCGGGCTTGCTTGAGTCGATGATGGATTTCGCGCCCAATGAACGGAGTAGACTCTCGTCGCCGAGGTGGGCGATGGCAACGACCTGGATTCCGGCGTCTTCGGCCATTTGCACGGCGTAGGCCCCGACGTTCCCGGCGGCTCCGACGATCATTACAGTTTGTCCGCGCATCGCCTGCGCATACTGGAAGAGCATTTGCCAGGCGGTCACCGCGATAACGGGAGCCGATGCTGCTTCTACGTGATTCAGCGATTGCGGTTTGCGGGAGACCATGCCGGCCGTGGCCACGGCGAACTCGGCCTGGGCGCCACAGAACTGCGGGTTGGTGACGCCATAGACTTCGTCGGCCGGCGCGAAGTCCGTAACGCCGGGGCCGACCTTCTCGACGACACCGGAGAAGTCCGAACCGAGGGTGAGCGGAGGCTGTGGGCTGACCTTGCTCTTGCCCTCGCGGATGATTGCGTCCCAGGGAGCGACGCCTGCGGCCATCACGCGCACCAGAACTTCACCGGGGCCCGGCGACGGCACCGGCACATCCTCGACCACGACGACGTCGGGTGGCCCGAAGCTATGAATTCTGGCTGCTTTCACGGCTAATTCCTCCCGACCTTGAAGATGATCGGGGGTCCGCTGGACTGGGGCCTCCATCGATAATGAGTTCACTGCCAACGCTCGCTTTAGGCATTGCATGTCCAGCAAAGAGTTCAAGCCACCAGCAAGATCTTCCCGATACCGCCCTTTTCTGCCGCTGCTTGGGCTTTGGCCGCTTCACTGAGCGGCAGTTTCAGGCTAATCGGGATAATCAACTTGCCATCTCGCACCGCTTCGGCCATGAATTGAAGAGTTCCCCTGTCGAATTTCGAAAACACGTGCACGACCTTTACAGATGGGTAGCTCGCGGCGTTCTGCGGTGGTCCGACCACCGATGCATACACTCCTCCCGGCTTCACCTTGGCGATCAGCTTCTCGGCGGTCTTGCCATCGACAGTATCCGCAACGGCATCGAGGGGCGGAAGATTCGCGATCGCGTTGTCGTCGTCGGTGGCCACCAGCTGATGCGCGCCCACCGCCTTCGCCTCGCTCATCTGACGCTGCAAAACCCCCGCGATCACCGTTGCCCCGCGGTCCTTCGCGGTGAATACCGCCGAACGCCCGACACCGCCCTGGGCGCCTGCGACCAGCACCGTCTGGCCCGCTTTGATTCCCGTGGCTGACATCAGCTGGTTGCCCGTCACCGTCACCAGCGGCAGCGCCGCAGCTTCGATCAAATCGAATCCCTCAGGTATGTCCGCCAGAACGTCTGCTTTCACCACGCAAAGTTCAGCGTAGGTGTTGTCGGCCATGGCGAACACCCGGTCCCCGTCTTCGAACTCCTCCACGTCGGGACCGACCTCGATCACAGTCCCCGACATGTCGACTCCTATCAGGCTCGGGAAGTGCATGGGATAAAAATCTTTCGTTAGTCCGGCACGCCGCTTGTAGTCGATCGGATTCACGCTTGCTGCAGCCACCCGCACCAGCACCTCGCCCGGACCCGCCACCGGATCGGGGTAGTCCTCGAACTTGAGTACTTCGGGGCCGCCATATTGGTGGACGACTATTGCCTTCATTGCTTCGTCTCCCGCCGTCTTCTGTTCTATTGTTTTGACGATGAATGCCCAAGGTCGTGCCATGACGTTTCCGAGAGGTTGACGCCGTAGTGCTTCGCAGCTTTCTCGATGTTCGCGAACGCCAAAGCGCGATCGGCATCGGAGACGTCGATGACCTGGTCGAACCGCGCGACCGCGTTACGCACATGTTGCGCGTCGGTCAGTGGTTCCTTGCGCTGCTTCGGAAACGCGTAGACGCTGTCGGGTAAGTCACTTTGCGTCGTCAACTTCCCATGCTTCTCGTGAGCTTTCCAGGTTGCTTCCGGCATATGATTGTCCTCCTATCCTTTGGATGCCAGCCGAGACGTCGAGCGCTGCACCGGCCTGCCTGTAAAAAGCGACCAAGCTACACGCCTGCGACGATCGTGACCCCGGTCCTAATAGGGTCGCTTGTCAGATCTGCCGTTCTATCACGGGCATTGTAAGCGGCCTCGGCTTCTGGCAGGAACTTCGCGCCGGTGACCGGCCCAGATGGACCGATTAGGCCGGAGGCGCTCCGGCGAAACAATTGGACGATGGTATCGGCAATACTTTGGTATTGGGTCGGCGTGAATAAAGTGCGTCACCAACTTGCACCGGTCTGCCCAGTCCATGTTTTCGTGCTGGTCGATACGTTTGTCCAATAGACTCGACATCGTGATTCTGGCCTAATCGTCCGATGTGTACGTGAGCAGCTCGCCACGATTTGAGTAAGGAATGAGGAGAGACGATGGGAGCTCATGGTGCGGTTCTGAGCAGCACGCCGATCGGTGGCGCCAGCGCTGAAAGAGTAGACATGAAGTTCGAAGTAGTCGTCATCCCGGTCGCAGACGTTAACCGCTCGAAGGAGTTCTACACCAAACTTGGGTGGAGGCTCGACGCCGACTTCCCTTACGATGACGGCTTCCGCGTTGTTCAGTTCACGCCGCCTGGCTCAGGGTGCTCGGTTCAGTTTGGCAAGAAGATGACATCCGCGGCGCCAGGCTCGGCCCAGGGTCTCTACCTGATCGTCTCCGATGTTGAGGCTGCAAGAAAAGATCTTGTCGCACGCGGTATCGGCGTGAGCGAGGTGTTCCACCCCGGAACGCCAGGCGCTCAGTTCCAGATCGACGGCAGTGGCCGCATAGCCGGGCCGGCGCCCGAGCATGCCACCTACGGCTCGTTCGCCACATTTCGTGATCCCGACGGCAACGGGTGGCTTTTCCAGGAGGTCACAACGCGGCTGCCAGGCCGAGGACTCGGTAATTTCGATGTCGCGACGCTGACCGGGCTCTTGCAAGAGGCTGAGAAGCACCACGCCGAATACGAGCCCACGGCTCCAAAGCACAACTGGTGGGACTGGTACGCCGCCTACATCGTCGCGCGTCAGGACGGTAAGACACCGGAGGAGGCAGCCAAAGACGGTAAGGTCCACATAGAGGGGGCGCGTTGACCGGTACGATAAAACATTTCGACGCGATCATTATCGGGACAGGCCAAGCCGGCCCGCCGATGGCAGCGCGTTTTGCGGATGCGGGGAAGACCGTCGCTATTATCGAGCGCGGTAAATTCGGCGGTACATGCGTGAACACTGGATGCACGCCGACAAAGACGCTCGTGGCGAGTGCCTATGCGATCCACATTGCCGGCCGAGGCGCGGAATATGGTTTCTCCACCGGCGATGTTCGCGTCGACATGAAGCAAGTCAAAGCCCGCAAAGATGCAGCCTCCGCGACGTCAAGCAAGGGAGTGGAGGACTGGCTCCGAGGAATGACAAATTGTACGGTCATTCAGGGTCAAGCGCGCTTCCAGTCGCCGAACACCGTCGTGGTCAACGATGAAATTCTGCAGGCCGACAAGATCTTTATTAATGTGGGCGGACGTGCTCGGGTTCCAGAAATGCCGGGCATCCACGACGTCCCATTTCTCACCAACTCGTCGATGATGGATATCAATTTCTTGCCGGAGCATTTCATCATCGTCGGCGGGAGTTATGTTGGGCTGGAGTTTGCTCAGATCTATCGCCGCTTCGGGAGCGAAGTCACGGTTGTGGAAATGGGACCGCGCCTGATTGGGCGGGAGGACGAAGACGTTAGCGATTCCGTGCGCGAAATCCTGGAGGCCGAGGGCATAAACATCCGGCTGAATGCGAAATGTATCTCGCTTGAGAAACGCGATGGAGGTGTCGCAGTCGGCCTCACATGCGAAGAAGGTCCGCCAGAAGTGGTGGGCACTCAGGCTCTTCTCGCCGTGGGACGTATTCCCAACACGAGCGACCTGGGACTGGACCGGGCCGGGGTTATTACCGATCATCGCGGCTACATCGTGGTCGATGACCAGCTGCAAACCAACGTACCAGGCATCTGGGCATTGGGAGATTGCAACGGCCGAGGCGCTTTTACGCATACTTCATATAACGACTACGAGATCGTTGCGGATAATCTCTTCAACGCTGACCATCGCCGAGTCTCCGACCGGATCCAGGCCTACGCGTTATTCATTGATCCGCCGCTGGGGCGATGCGGCATGACGGATGCAGAAGTACGGAAATCCGGGTCTCGTGCGCTCACTGCGAAATTTCCAATGAGCCAAGTGGGCCGGGCCGTCGAAAAAGGCGAGACACAAGGTTTCATCAAAATTTGCGTTGATGCAGAAACCAAACAGATTCTTGGAGCCGCGATTCTTGGAGTCGGAGGCGATGAAGTAATTCACGTTCTGCTCGACGTGATGTATGCGAAGGCGCCGTATACCGTCGTCCAGCGCGCCATGCACATTCATCCGACGGTCTCGGAATATCTGCCGACCATCCTTGGCAAGCTTGAGCCGTTCACGTAGCAAGAGATCCGATACCAAAGTATCGACGATACTATCGTCCAATTGTTTATCTCCCAAGCCTCTGTTCTGATCACCTGTGTCGAGCGATTTCGAGCGCACAGAATCCGGCGTCTTCGACCGTCGCGGCCCAGAATCTTCTCAACTTACTCGCCGCGTCAGAGAAAGCCGCTTAAGTTCCCGTCTTAATCGACGCCGGCGTCGACTCCATACCGGCAAGTTGTCAGGGCGCACTCATCTCATTCTCCCGGCATTATCGAATGGAGGAAACCTTTTGAAACGATTCACATTTTTCTCAGTTGCGGTCGCAACATTAGTCGCCCTTGTCGTCCTTATTGCGCCTGCCCCAGGCCAATCAGACGGACAGCCCTCCCCACCCTTTGTCACCGAAATGCCTCACGGGTACCGCGACTGGCGATGGATCTCCTCGACACATGAAGCCGGCAACCTCAACAGTACCGGCGCCCTCTTAGGCAACGATGTAGCGTTCAAAGCCTTTCGTGAAGGGAAACTTCCGTTTCCGGACGGATCGATCATCGCCGCGCTGCATTACAAATACGTCCCGTCGGACGAAAACAACAAGGTTTTCGGCCAGGCGCAATCTTTTGTTCCCGGGGCCCCCACGAACATTCAGTTTATGGTCAAGGACTCAAAGAAATACGCCGCAACCGGCGGCTGGGGGTTCGGTCACTTCGGCACAGACGGTAAGCATGGCGACGCGGCGTTTATGAAAAGCTGTTTTCCCTGCCACGAGAAAGCGAAAGCGACCGACCTCGTTTTTACTCGTTATGTACCTTGAATGCAGAAGTGTCGAACCCAGTGCCTACGGGCATTCCTTGTTGATTCACGAGCAACCGGAAAGGCTAGGCATGCCGAACAGTCAAACGGCAATCATCACCGGGGCGTCAGGCGGAATCGGGAAGGGCTTGGTCGAAGGGTTTCTTGAAGAAGGTTTTAACGTCGTTGCAACCTCTCGAGACGCCAGTAGAAAGTTGACTGCCTCAGGCAGCCTGGTCCTCGTCGATGGCGATATCGGCCAGCAGCAAACCGCTGCCGATGCTGTCCAGGCAGCAGCCGGCAACTTCGGGACCATCGATGTCTTGGTGAATAACGCCGGCATCTTCCTAACCAGGCCTTTCATCGACTTCTCAATCGAAGATTTCGATGCTCTTGTTTCCACAAATCTACTCGGATTCTTCTACATCACTCAGCTCACTGTGAAACAGATGCTGAAACAGAAATCGGGATGCGTTATCAGCATGAGCGCGGCACTTGCCGATCGGCCGATCGCCGGCGAAAATGGCTCGATTTCGATGATGACCAAGGGCGGCTTGAATGCAGCGACCCGGAACCTTGCAGTCGAGTACGCAAATGCCGGCATTCGCTTTAATGCTGTAGCCCCCGGCGAAGTGGATACACCGATGCACACGAACGATCCCAACGACTCGACGCCGAAGCCGATCATAAAAAGGGCGACGGTAAAGGATATTGTCGATGCCGTTCTCTACCTGACACGCGCCGGTCATGTGAGCGGAGAGATACTCCACGTGGATGGCGCGGCTCCAGTTCGTCGCCGGTAGCCGCAGGACAATTCAATATCCTTCTGCTCGTATGGTGCTCCCAGCCAGACGCAGCCGTCACTCTGGATCTTTGAGAGAAACGAGAGGAAATCTATCATGCGTTCCGATATCGTGCCCGGGGGCATTTTCCCCGACTACGAACTGCCCGATCACACCGGCGCACCACGCAAGCTCAGCGAGCTGCAGGGCGATGATCCGCTCATCCTTACGCTGGCGCGCGGCCATTTCTGCCCTAAGGAACACCAGCAGCATTTGGAGCTCGCCGCGTTTTACCCGAGGATCGCAGTGGCGTACACGCAGGTCGCTACGATTGCCACCGACGATCACCATGTCCTGCAGGAATTCCGCGCCTCGGTCGGAGCCCAGTGGACCTTCCTTTCCGACCCCGGCCGAATCATTCAGAAGGATCTCGACATCCAGGAGTACACCGACCCCGAACACAATCCGATGATCCCGCATACACTGGTGCTGAAGCCGCGTCTCGTGATTTACAGCATCTACAACGGTTACTGGTTCTGGGGCCGTCCGTCGATCGCCGATCTTTGGCGCGATCTGCGGGTCGCGACCAGCGAAATCCGTCCGGACTGGGATCTAAGTACTCCCGGGCTCCGCGAGGCATGGGACGCAGGTGACTATTCGCGTTTCCACGGGTGGAACAAGAAAGCCAGTGCCCGGAGCTGACACTTGGGGTGGGAGACGATGTCGATGGCTGAGTCAGCGGCAGAGCAGAATCCGGCGAGCGGCCTCGCGGCGCCGCCTGGAGAAAGTGAGATTCAGTCGGGATCTCCGCTTCCCATCGGGGGTCCGCATCAACAAGGAGACGGAGTCTGTTTCGTCTTATTCAGTCGTCACGCGACCGGCGTTCGCCTGGAGTTTTACCAGAACCCTGACGATTCTTCTCCGAGCAGGGTTATTGACCTCGATCCAATACGCAATAAGACCGGCGACGTTTGGCACGTTTGGGTGCGCGGCGTTGTCGCGAACCAACTCTATGGTTATCGCATCGACGGACCTTACCAACCGGAAGAAGGCCATCGCTTCAACCCGCACAAATTGCTTCTGGATCCCTATGCAAGAGCCATCGCCGGCGTAAAGGTGTGGGATCTTGTAGCGGCCCGCGGCTACGATTCCTCCAGCCGACTGGCTGACTTAAGCTTTTCGACGATCGATAACGCCGGCACCACGCCGAAAAGCATCGTTACCGGCGACAATTTCGACTGGGAGATGGATTCTCCTCCAAAACATTCCGCCTCCGAAACGGTGATCTACGAAACACACGTTCGCGGCTTCACAATCCATCCGAGTTCGGGTGCGGTGCATCCGGGAACCTTTGCCGGGCTGATCGAAAAAATCTCTTATCTCAAGGACCTGGGGGTGACTGCCATTGAGCTGATGCCGGTTCTCGAGTTCAACGAAAATGAGTCGCAGTTGTTCAATCCAACTACAGAAGAGAAGCTCAAGAACTACTGGGGCTACAATCCGGTCGCCTTCTTCGCTCCCAAGCAGTCTTACAGCTTTGACGCATCGCACTGGCGGCAGGCGGTGGAGTTCCGGGAGATGGTCAAGGCCTTTCACCGTGCTGGCGTTGAAGTGATTCTCGACATCGTCTTGAACCACACGGCGGAGAACGATGAAATGGGACCCACGTTCTGCTTTCGCGGCATTGAAAACTCAATCTTCTATATGCTGCAGGACGGTCAACGCCGGTACTACAGAGATTTTTCAGGCGTGGGCAATACGCTGAATGCCAACCACCCGGTCGTAAGAGAGATGGTTACCAGCGTGCTCCGTTACTGGGTCATGCACATGCACGTTGACGGATTTCGCTTCGACTTGGCATCCGTCCTGGGGCGGGATCAGCATGGGAACATTTTGCGCGACGCGCCGCTTCTCGAAGGCATTGCCGAGGATCCCATCCTGCGCGACGTAAAGATTATTGCGGAAGCCTGGGACGCGGGTGGCGCTTACCAGGTAGGGAGCTTTTCTACGCAGCGCTGGACGGAATGGAATGGCCGTTTTCGTGACGACGTGCGCCGCTTCTGGATCGGCGACGCGGGCATGATTGGAGAGTTCGCAAGCCGCATCTGCGGAAGCTCGGATCTGTACCGAAGCTCGGGCAAGGGACCCGCAAGCAGCCTTAATTTCGTCACTTGTCATGACGGCTTCACGCTGAACGATCTGGTCAGTTACAGGGAGAAGCACAATTACGAAAATGGCGAGCTCGGCCGCGATGGAACCGATGCCAACTACAGTGACAATTGCGAGGTGGAGGGGCCGAGCGAGGATCCCGCGGTCGAGAGCATGCGCAACCGCATGATCAAAAATTTCCTGCTAACTCTGTTTATCTCCCGAGGGGTTCCCATGCTGCTCGGCGGCGATGAGTTTCGCCGCACCCAGCGCGGCAATAACAACGCCTACTGCCAGGATAACGAGGTAAGCTGGTTTGACTGGAGCCTGCTCGAAAGATACAAAGAGATCCATCGTTTCACGCGGGGAATGATCGCCTTTCGCCGTGCCCATCCTGTATTGCGAAAAGAAACCTTCTACGACGATACCGATATCAAGTGGTTCGCGCCCAACGGCGCCACTCACGAATGGACTGACCCGCAGCAGAAATCCATTGCGTGCCTGATTCTGGGAGGAACTGAACCCGATTTGTTTCTCCTGTTTAATGCCGGCGCCGAATCAGTTGAGTTTTCCGTTCCGATCTTGCCGGCCGGAAAGATCTGGCGTTTGGCGGCCGACACTTCCCGTGGCGCTCCTGAAGATCTCTTCGACCCTGGCAAAGAGCCGTCCCTCGCGGGCCAAATTACTTTTCGGCTCGAACCACGATCGAGCGCGATCCTCTTGATGGATGACCATGAGGTGCCGCGTGACCATTGACCCTGCTGCCGGAAAGCCGGCTGACCCATCCATTCTCGTCAACGTCCCTAAGCTCATCACAGCCTATTACGAGTTACGGCCCGATCCGAGCGATCCCAGGCAACAGGTTGTCTTCGGTACGTCCGGTCACCGCGGATCGGCCTTCGACGTGGCGTTCAACGAATGGCACATCCTGGCCATCACTCAGGCGATTTGCGATTACCGCAAACTTCAGAACATCGACGGGCCGCTCCATCTGGGAATTGACACCCACGCCCTGTCAGAACCTGCATTTGCCAGCGCGCTGGAGGTGCTTGCGGCAAACAATATCGACGTCATGCTCTCCGAAGGCACACCCTATACGCCTACCCCAGCCGTCTCCCACGCGATTCTGCTATACAATCGCGCACGAAAGTCGGGGCTCGCCGACGGTATCGTTATCACGCCGTCTCACAACCCTCCCGATGACGGAGGCTTCAAGTACGACCCACCGCACGGCGGGCCGGCAGATACCAGCATCACAACGTGGATTGAATCGAAGGCCAACGCTTTTCTCGAGCGCGGCCTCGATGGCGTGAAGCGCACACTGTTTGCCAAAGCGCTGAGCGCAGCCACAACCCACAAGCACGACTTTTTGAGCACCTACGTCAACGATCTCAACGGTGTTGTCGACATGAATGCGGTGCGCGACGCCAAGATCAAGCTCGGCGTGGATCCCCTTGGAGGGGCGGGCATCGATTATTGGCCGCGGATTGCCGAGCAATATGGTCTCGATCTGACCATCATCAACAAATCCGTCGATCCAACATTTCGCTTCATGACGGTGGATTGGGACGGGAAGATTCGCATGGATCCTTCCTCGCCTTTCGCGATGCAGAGACTCATCGCACTGAAAGACAAGTTCGATATTGCATTTGCCAGCGATACCGATCACGACCGTCACGGCATCGTGACCAGGACTAGCGGCCTGCTGCCTCCGAATCACTACCTTTCGGTGTGCGTCAGCTATTTGTTCGCCAACCGGCCCAACTGGAGTAAGGACGTCGCCGTCGGCAAGACCGTAGTGAGCAGCAGCATGATTGACCGTGTCAGCGCCCGCCAGGATCGGCGACTTTATGAGGTTCCGGTGGGCTTCAAGTTTTTTGTGGAAGGGTTGCTCGCCGGCCGCCTGGGCTTTGGCGGCGAAGAGAGCGCCGGTTCGTCCTTCCTGCGGCGCGACGGCAACGTATGGACCACCGATAAAGACGGAATCATCCCTTGTTTGCTGTCGGCAGAAATTACGGCACGCATGGGCAAAGATCCGGGTGAGATTTATCGTGAGTTCACGCGCGATCTGGGAGACCCTGTCTACGAACGCATCGATGCCACCGCAACGCCGGAACAAAAAGCCGCTCTGGCAAGACTGTCGCCGTCCGACATCCACGCCACAGAAGTTGCCGGTCAGCCGATCGAGAAGATTTTGACCACAGCTCCGGGAGACGGCAAACCAATTGGAGGAATCAAAGTAGTTGCCAAGGATGGCTGGTTCGCGGCACGTCCTTCGGGAACCGAGGAAATCTACAAGATTTACGCTGAGAGTTTCCTCGGTCAGGACCATTTGCGACTGATCCAGCAAGAAGCCCAGTCCATCGTTTCGGAAACGCTGGGTCACAGTGGGCACGCGGCCGCGATCGATAAGCCCTAAAAACATATGCACTGACAGGAGTTTGTTTATGAGTAGTGCGCCTATCGTCGATCGTCGCCTCGATAAAGCCATTTCAGATGCGCTCACCGATTTGGCCCTCGACCTGAGGTGGTCGTTCAATCATTCGGCGGACCAGCTTTGGGAGCAACTCGATCCCGAACTTTGGGAACTGACCCACAATCCCTGGGTGATGCTCCAAACCGTCTCCCGGGAAAAACTGCAAAGTGTTACCTCCGACCCGAACTTTCAAAAGCTCGTGGCCGATCTGCATCGCGAGAAAACACTCGCCGAAGAGTCGGAATCGTGGTTTCAAAAGGCGCATTCTCGTTCCGGCGTGTCGACCATTGCGTACTTCTCGATGGAGTTCATGCTCAGCGAAGCGCTGCCGATTTATTCCGGCGGACTCGGCAATGTTGCCGGCGATCAGCTGAAGGCTGCAAGCAACCTGGGCGTGCCGGTCGTCGGAATTGGTTTGCTCTACCAGCAAGGCTATTTCCGGCAGGAAATTGACGCCCAAGGTCGCCAGCAAGCTTTGTACCCATTCAACGATCCTGGCCAGCTTCCGATTCAACCGGTGCGCGAGCCAAACGGCGAATGGCTGCGCGTGGCCATCGCTCTGCCTGGCTTTAAGTTGTGGGTCAGAGCCTGGCAAGTGCAAGTGGGCCGCGTCAAATTGTATCTGCTCGATACCAACGATCCTGCGAACCTCCCTTCGTTCCGCGGCATTACTTCTGAGCTTTACGGCGGCGGTCCGGAACTGCGTTTAAGGCAGGAGATAGTCCTTGGTGTTGGTGGCTGGCGGCTTCTGCGCGCCTTGGGGTTGCAGCCTGAGGTCTGCCATCTCAATGAAGGTCACGCCGCATTCGCGGTGTTGGAACGGGCACGTTCCTACATGGAAGAAAATAGCAAGCCATTCGATGTTGCGCTCGCCGTCACTCGTGCCGGCAACCTTTTTACCACCCATACTCCCGTTGAGGCGGGCTTTGACCGCTTTGCTCCTAGCCTGATGGAACGATACCTCGGGAAGTATGCCGAGGAGAAACTGTCGATTTCGCTCGACGACCTCCTGGCGTTGGGACGGCGCGATCGCCAGGATTCTTCCGAACCTTTCAACATGGCGTATCTTGCAATCCACGGCAGCGGCGCTATCAACGGCGTCAGCAAATTGCACGGTCAAGTGAGCCGGCGGCTCTTCCAGCCGCTCTTTCCCAGGTGGCCTGAGAACGAAGTGCCTGTAGCGTACGTGACTAACGGAGTTCACACCCCTACCTGGGACTCTGTTGAAGCGGACCGCTTGTGGGAACTTCTCTGCGGAAAACGATTGTGGTACGGGACACTGGAAGACACAGAAAAGAAAATTCGTGCGGCAAGCGATTTCGATCTGTGGCAACTCCGCGCAAGCACCAACAAGGCTTTCGTCGAATACGTCCGTAGACTCTACGGTCGTCAATTAGCGGCGCGAGCAGCGTCGCAGGAAGAGGTTGCGCAGGCCGCTCTGGTACTCGATGACAGTGTCTTAACTTTAGGATTTGCCCGTCGCTTTGCCACGTACAAACGCCCGAATCTTTTGCTGCACGATCCGGCGCGGCTTATCAACATCCTGGCGAATCCAGAGCGCCCTGTTCAACTCGTCATTGCCGGCAAGGCTCATCCCCAGGATATCGAGGGGCAAGAAATGATCAGGCAGTGGTTTGAGTTTGCTCGCCGTGCTGAAGTTCGATCCCGGGTGGTCTTCCTTTCCGATTACGACGTTCTCATGGCGGAGCATCTCGTTCAGGGCGTCGACCTCTGGGTGAACACTCCGAGGCGGCCCTGGGAAGCGAGCGGCACAAGCGGCATGAAGGTGCTGGTGAACGGCGGGTTGAATCTTTCGGAACTCGATGGCTGGTGGGCAGAGGCGTATTTGCCAGAAGTAGGCTGGGCGATCGGAGACGGGCGCGAACATGGCGATGACCCTTCCTGGGACGCAGCGGACGCGGAAAGTCTTTATGCAGTACTCGAGAAAGAGGTGATCCCAGAGTTCTATAGCCGCGACGAGCATGGAATTCCACGCGGGTGGGTTGCCCGCATGCGCGAAAGTATGGCCCGCCTGACTCCGACCTTTTCGAGCAACCGCGCAGTCCGCCAATATACCGAAGAACACTATCTCTCGGCGGCGGCAGCTTTTCATGAGCGTGCCGAGAATCGAGGTTCCGCGGGAGCCGATCTCGTCGCCTGGCAGGCCGAACTGGCGAAACATTGGCAGGAGCTGCGATTCGGCCGCGCGACCGTCGAGCAACAAGGCGAGAAATGTCTATTTCATGTCGAGGTTTTTCTTGGTGATCTCGATCCCGACGCCGTGAGCGTCGAGCTTTACGCGGAAGCAGCGAAACACGGGGATCCGACCGCGTTCGCCATGGCTCGCGGCGATCGCCCGGCCGATGCGTCAAGCGCCACCCCCTATAGTGCTTCTGTTTCGGCGAGCCGCGCGGTTGCTGACTACACGCCGCGTCTGGTTCCGCAGCACGCAGGAGCGCTCGTGCCGCTTGAGGCTCCGTTCATTCTGTGGCACGATGCTCCGTCCTGGCGATGACTTGGCCTTGTTCCCGGCGGCTGA
The DNA here is from genome assembly GCA_049520675.1 of Occallatibacter sp. GTDB lineage: Bacteria > Acidobacteriota > Terriglobia > Terriglobales > Acidobacteriaceae > Telmatobacter. The sequence goes on from JBEKPO010000030.1 coordinate 22,381, forward strand.
TCAATACAATCCACCGAGTGAAATGTCAGCGAGCCGCAGTGATCGAGGTCGACATCTTGTAATTCATGGCGCCTCAGGTCATGGCCGAGATGGGAATCTGGGAGTTCCAAAGGGGCTTGAAAAATGATTAGTTCATCTGAATTGCGGCGTGTCGCGGCATTTTCAGACTTGCCAGAGGAGCATATTGAGTGGTTCCTGATCCATGCGCAGGAGGTCCTACTCCATGCGGGAGAGACCTTCGTTCGTCAAGGCGACCCCGCAGACTGGATGTTTATCTTTCTTGAGGGCCTTTTCCAATGGAAAGGAGAATTTGGCGGCGACACTGTTTCACTCCCGGCGCAGGCGGGCGACATCAGCGGAACATTTCCCTTCTCCAGAATGAAAAGGTTCTCCGTGAGCGGCCAAGCCCTGACTGATGGGCGCCTCATCAGATTTCCGGCCGCTTGTTTCGCTGAACTTACACAAAGATCGCCGGAACTGACGGCGAGATTAGTCGCCGCAATGTCGGACCGGATTCGTGAAGGAACCCGTATAGAGCAGCAACGCGACCGTTTGGTGTCACTGGGCAGATTGTCCGCTGGATTTGCTCACGAATTCAATAATCCCGCTTCCGCCGCCAAACGAGCGAGCGATCAAATGCGCGAGGCGCTGAAGAAGCTGCAAAGTGCCAATTCGGAATTGTGGCGACACCCCCTCAATGACTCGGACAAAGCCAGAATCGAAGAGGTGGAAGCTTCGCTGGTGCAATCCGAGTCGAGTCATTTAGACGGAATAGCCCTCGGCGATCTGGAAGAAAAGCTGGACTCGATCTTAAAGACATATGGCCACGCAGACTCGTGGGAGCTGTCGGCTGCTTTGGCGAAATGCAATATGTCCTCCGAAACGCTCACTTCACTGCTTATGGTTCTCGATCGAGTCACCGTTCGTGCAGCATTGGTACGAATCGCGGCCTCCGCAGAACTGTCGATTCTCCTCAGCGCGATTGAAAGGAGTACAGCCCGGATATCGAATTTGGTTCGGACTGTTAAGGAATATACATATATGGATCAGGCGCCAATCCAGAACGTTGACGTGGCGCGAAGCCTGGAAACCACGCTCGGCGCTTTGGTCCATATTCTGCGGCCTGGAATTCGGGTGCAGCGCGCCTACCAAACGATTCCGCTACTGGTTAACACGGTGGGAACTCAGTTGAATCAGGTCTGGACCAACATCATTGAGAACGCGGTCGAAGCCATGGCGGGGCAAGGTGAACTTCGGGTGCGAACCTTTCGCGAGGAGCACTACGTGGTGGTCGAAATCGGTGATACGGGACCAGGAATTCCCGCCGAGATAAGGCCTTATATTTTTGACCCCTTCTTCACGACTAAGGACGTCGGTGCCGGAACCGGCCTCGGGCTGAATACCGTGCAGACGATAGTGAGAAAGCTTGGCGGCAGTATTCATGTCATCTCGACACCAGGCGACACTCGTTTTCAGGTATGGCTTCCGTGGGGCCAGACCCTCGCTGAACCTGGCGCACGGCTCGACACCGAGGTTGCGGGCGAATCCGTGGAGATATAGGTAACCCGATGCGCTCAGAGGCACTAACCCGGCGTTGGCGTCAGCGGCTTGCCGCCCGCGACGCAGGAGCCTGCTGCTTTTGCACCCTGGCGATCATTTCCTGCACTTTGTCTTTTTGTGGATAAGAGGGATCGCTAGCCAGCAACTCGTTCCAATCGGCCAGTGCACCTGCGGCGTCCTTTTTCCCTTGCCACTTCACGATTCCACGATTGAACAGCGCGTTGGGGTTTTCAGATGACTGGCCGAGGACCTTATTGAATTCGGCGATGGCCATGTCCGCTTGCCCCATATACCAGTAGGCGGTTGCCATATCGGTGCGGACCGAGGTGTCATCCGGCTTGGCATCCAGGGCTCGCCGATAGTAACCAACGGCCGTAGAGTACTGCTGGGCGTCGTAATAGACGTTGCCGAGCTCAGTGAGCACAGCGGGATCTTTCGGATTCGATTTGAGGCGATCGATCAGCGGTGCGGCCTGGGCATCGGCAGCCCGCTTCAACTGATCCGAGGCGGGCTGGGTTGCCGTAGAAGGCTGGCTGGCTGAAGACGCCGAGGCAGTGGCAGATTTCGCTGCGGCGAGCGGACCAGCATCATGGAATCCACCGATCGACCAGCCACCAGCAATCCCCACCAGAAGACAAACAACAGCGAGCATCGCGGTCTGTATTCTTGTCCATCGCTTTGCAGACACTGGGTTAGGGGCGGTCATGGTTTCTCGCTCCTTGATTCGGATTTGGTTTGCCAACCGACGCTTGCACTCCTGTTATGAGTCGTTGGACCTCGGCTTTGCGGTCGTCGCTCAATTGCGGATTCAACTTCAGCAATTGTTGCCAGGCTGCCAGAGCGCCCGCGCCGTCCTGTTTTCCCTGCCATCGGATCATGCCCAGGTTGAAGAGTGCATTGGCGTCCCCGGGATCGGCTCGCAGAGTGCGATCAAGTTGGGCAATGGCTGCATCGACGTCGCCGCTTCGGTACAGACTGATGGCCAGCTTGGTGCGGGCGTCGAAATTCTTCGGGTCGGCCTGGACGGCCCTTCCGTAATAGGTGGCCGCCTGATTGAACTGGTGCGAAGAGTGGTAAATGGATCCGAGCTGCATGAGTAGAGCGACGTTGTTCGGGTCGCTCTTTAGCTTCTCGAGCAGAGGCGAGGTCCGCTGATCGGCCACCTGCTTCATCTGCTCCAGGGTCGGGGCATTGGCGTTGGCGGACAGGCCGGATTTGGGCTGCGAGGCGGCCGCGACGGCTGCAGATCCGGCCCGAGAGCTGTGCGATTGCGACGCGCGCAGCACATATCCAATAACCAGACCGATGGTCAGATAGATCGCGGCCATCGAATAAACCTGCCAGGCTCGCAACGAGGGGGTTGCCGTAGCAGCCGTGGTTTCTGCCATTGCCATTCGCGTGTTCCTCCCGTCTGGGTTGCCCAGAGCCTTAAAGAGTTTCTAGCCCTTTTTTTCGGTTCCTGGGCCACTTCCCATCCCGCGCTACTGCCTTCAATCGTGGCTTGGTTGGGAAGCTCGGCAAAGTCAGTGAAACATGCAGTACGCGACCTAATTGTGACAGTTGTCACAGGAAAACCAACCAAAGCCGCCAATCCTCGACCATAAGTGACGGATGTCACATCGTGAGAAACCAATTGGATGGTGACATATGAGCGTTGCTGTGGGGCAAGTCACCAGGGGGCCCACAGAACAGCGTGAATCGTGCAGGGGTTCGGAAATGGAAAGCGCTGTAAGCAAATCTGTGAGGCCGACGACACGGTTCAGACAAACAACCGGAATGCGCGCAAGGAGGAGTTACCGAATGAAACGGACTTTCGCAATCATCATCGTTCTAATGGCGGCCGCGGGCTTCGCGGCGGCGCAAAATTACTCGCCCTCGACTGACGTCCTGGGCGCCCACCTCAACTACGGTCGCGGCTGCGCGGCCTGTCACGCACCGCACAGCGGCGCATACGGCAACGGGAATGCAAAGACAGCAGACCCAACTTCGGGCAACGTCGCTCTGTGGGGCGAGGATGTCGCCAGCCTGTATGGGAAGACAATCGCCACCGGTGGCGGCACCTATTCCGAGACGCTGCCGAGCACCATGTCCACGGCGTCAGAGGCCTTCGGGCTGCTCACCTGCCTGAGCTGCCACGACGGCAACTTCGCTGAGGGCGCCATGATGAAGAACGCGGTGTATGAGACGCTACCCTCAACCTACGGGACGTGGAACGCCATCCCCACACTGCTAGGCGCCGACGGCACCACAACTGGGAACTACCTGAACGACCACCCGGTTGGTGCGCTGGCCACTTTTGGCTGCAATACGTCCAAAACCCAGACTGGCTTCATTGAGAGCGGCTACAACTGGGACTGCACGATCAGCGGGACCACGATTACTGCCGGACCCAGCATGACGAAGTTCATCAACAACTACGGCTTCTTCGTCTCGTTGGGCACCAGCACCAGCGCCACCGCCCCCATCGTGGTGTGCACGACCTGCCACAATCAGCACCTGATGAACGTGGTGAAAGTGACTCAAACCGCAGGTCTTGCTGCTGCTGGCGGAGCCACTGTTAGTGCCGGCCTGTCGGGGATAACGCCAGGGACCTATCAGACGATGTTCTTCCTTCGCGGCCCCTACGATCCGATGAATACGTCGAGCACGAGCAATTCGGCAGCGCAATTCTGCCGGCAATGCCATGGCGGCGAGTCGAACGAAATGAACAACGGAACTGCGGTCACCACCTTCTAATTCCGGTCTTTCCATGGATGGGGAGGGACCCGATTTTCCCCTCCCCATTTTGGATCCAACAGGGGGTCAATTATGAAGTTGAGATTCACGGCAAGCGGCCTCGTTCTCTTGGCCGTAACGGCGGCGGCTGCCCAGGTCGCATCCCACGCGCCGACTGTCTTCACACAGAAGCCGGCTTCGTCCGATCCCGCGCTGGCACCGATGACGCCCACGACCAAGCCGGTTGCGCGCATCAATGGCACGACGCTGACCGAGGCTGACCTGGTGCGCGAGGAATACGCAATCTTTCCTTATGCGCGTCAGCACAATGGGATTCCAAAGGAACTGGTGCCGGAAATCCGCGGCGGCGCCATGCAGATGCTCGTCTTCGAAGAGCTGGTCTATCAGGAGGCGCTGCGCCGCAAGATGACTGTGCCGCCGGCGAAGATTCACCAGGCCGAGTTGAACTTCCAAAAGACCTTTGCCAACCCTGAAGATTTCAACGCCTTCATGCAAAGCGAGTTTCACGGCTCGCGCCAGTTACTCGATGAAAAGATCCGGCGTTCCCTGCTGATCGACGCTTTGCTGAGGATTGAGGTCCAGAGTAGGAGCACGGTTTCTCCCGGTGAAGTGAGGGCATTTTACGACCAGAATCCTGACCGCTTTCGCATTCCGGAGTCGTACATCTTCCAGACAATTACCGTGCTGGTTCCCGACAAAGCCACTGCTGAGCAAGTGAAGGAAGGACGCGAGCGCGCGGAGAAAGAACTGCCCGAAGCCAGGGCAGCCAAAACCAACGACGAATTTGGCCTGCTGGCGGAGAAGATCTCAGATGACGATTATCGCGTGATGGAGGGTCAGCACAAGTCCACGCCCGTAAGCCAACTGCCGCCTGATGTGGTGAGCACGTTCAGAAAGATGAAGCCGGGCGAAGTAAGCGACGTGGTTCATGTGGGGCAGGAATTCACCATACTGAGATTGAATGCGCACACCCCGGCAGGCGAGGAGAAGTTTGATGACGTGAAGGCGCAGCTCGCCACGCAACTTCAACAGAGGAAGACCAATCAACTTCGCGCCTCGCTCGACCAGAAGCTGAGGCAGAGCGCGAAGATCGAAGAGCCATAGGGGCGGGTTGGAGTCGTGGGTTCGAGACTCTGAGCCAGCCGCAAGATTAGGAAGATCCTTAACCGCAAGATCTAGCCAAGTGAAGTGATGGATCACAAACAGTGCAGGGTTCCATTCGAGTCGCGTTGCTTGTTCGGGCAGGTCTCCTGCTGCTAGCCGTTCCAGCTGGTGCACAGGTGAAGTACGGCCTGACCAGCTCGAACCTGACTGGCATGCTCTCGTCCGGATACACCGCGCAGTTTGGAAATCTGACTTCTTCAGACCACAACTGGGGAGTCGGAGGCACTGCGAATCTGACGGGCAATTACTACAAGCCAACCTTTCTGTCTTATGCCGGATCATTTTACCTGGATCAATCGCGGGCGAATTCCGACTTCCAATCCATTTCCAACGCCAGTGGATTCTCGGTTTCCACGAACCTCTTCGGCGGCAGCCGCTTTCCGGGATCGATCTCCTATTCCAGGAGCTACAACAGTGGCGGAAGCTACGGTATCCCCGGTGCAGCCAATTACGTAACGCACGGCGACAACGATGATTTGGCCGTTTCCTGGAGCCTGAACCTGCCCAAAGCGCCTACCCTGACGGCGGGATTCCAGATGGGGAACGACGAGTATTCCGTTTATGGAACGGACAACCAAGGCAACAGCGCGTTTCACACATTCAACCTTCGTTCGACGTATCAGCTAGCCGGGCTCACTATGAGCGGCTCTTACGATCAGGGCGGAAATCACTCCCTGGTTCCGGAGGTCGTGAGCGGTGAGGAGGGCTCGAAAATCCGCTCCGATTTCGATGGTTTCGGATTCGGCGTATCACGCCGGCTGCCCCTGCAAGGATCGGTTTCGTGCAACGTGAATCGGTCCGGTTGGAATACCGACTATCAGGGATACACGAGCACGGGTGCAATCGATACTGCAAACCTGTTCACGTCGATGCGCCCAACCGAGAAGCTCACCGTCACGGGAAGCGCGGAATACTCAGACAATCTGGCCGGACAACTGATCCAGGCGGTCGCCGGCGCAGGTGCCGCGGTTCCGGAATTGGCCGGGAACGAGGCGTCGAATGCGTTCCAAAACGAGGCGTCGAATTCGCTCCAGTTGGAGGCTTTTTCCACTTATGCAGCGACACGCCATTTACAGACCACCCTCTTTGCGGAACACCGCTCGCAGTTGTTTCAGAGCGAAGACTATGGAGTGGATTCCTACGGCGGGGGTGCTACCTACACGGACCGGACGCGTGAGGGGACGCTCAACGCTTCGCTGTCCTTTGTGGGCAATCATTCGGAGCAGAACGGCGCGGATACACTGGGTTTTTCCGCAACGGGAAATTACTCCAACGTGATCGATGGGTGGCATGTGAATGGTTCGTTCGGGTATGCGCAGAACATGCAGACCCTGCTGATCACCTATTTGAATTCGTCTTACAACTTTTCAGGGAATATCAGGCGGAGATTCGGAAAACTGAGCTTCAGTTCAGGGGCAGGCGGCTCCAGAACCGCGCTGACCGATCAGCCTGGCACCGCGAGCAGCAGCGAGAGTTACAACGCCAGCATAGGCTATAGCTCGTGGATCAACGGCAACGGAAGTTATTCAAAGTCAAGCGGACTGGCGCTGGCGACGGGGGCCGGGCTGATTCCGGTTCCGGTGCCGGTACCCGTACTGCCGTCGAATCTGGTCACACTTTACGGCGGCGACAGCTATTCCGGGGCGCTTTCCAGCGCTCCCGTGAAGGGATTGACACTTTCCGCGAGTTTTGCCCGAGCGAACTTCTCGACCTCATCGACTGGGTTTTCATCGACCAATCAGACCGAGGAGTACAATTCCCTCCTTCAATACCGTGTTCGTAAAATGGGATTTATCAGCGGCTATGCTCGACTTCAGCAAGGCTTCAGCCAGTCCGGCAGCGCTCCGCAGGTTATCTCTACGTACTACGCTGGGGTGACGCGTTGGTTCAATTTCTTCTAAGGCGCCGCAAATGCCTGGGCACGATCCTGATTTTGCTCGGCGCAGCGCTTCCGGCGTCGTCCTGGGCCACGAAAAAAGCCAAGCCGTCTGCCCCGCCCGAGCTTTGGGAGATGTCGCTTGAAGGCGGGCGCAAGCTCACCTGGGAGCGCAATTTCAAATCGGAGTCGGAAGTCAGGCCGAATCGCGGCTTCTGGACAAAGGTGGTGGATGTCATCGCCGGCGCTCCCGAATACCGATCCTTGGTGCGTCCTTACAGCATTGCCGTCGATTCACGTGGGCGGATTCTGGTTACGGATCCGGGTGCACAGGGCGTTCATGTCTTCGATTTCACCGAACGCAAGTACAAGTTTATCCAGCGCACCGGCAAGACCAACGACTCGATGCTGACTCCGCAATGCATTGCGGTCGACGACCAGGACAACATCTACGTAACCGATTCGGATGCGGGGATGATCTTTGTCTTCGAGCCGAGCGGAAAATATCTGCGGACCATCGGCAAGCTGAAGGGCGGTGAAGGTTATTTCAAGCGGCCGACGGGAATTGCCGTGGACTCGGCGGCGCAGCGGATTTACGTTTCCGATACGCTGCGGGACCAGGTGTTCATCCTGGATATGGAAGGCAAGGTGATCAAAACCATCGGCACATCAGGTAGTGCCCAGGGTGAGTTCTATGATCCCACCGAGCTGCGGTTGGATGGGCAAGAACTGATTGTAGTGGATGCCTTGAATTTCCGGGTGCAGGTGTTCGACCGCAACGGCATTTTCAAATATGCCATTGGAAAAACCGGCGACAGCGCCGGCGCCATGTTCCGGCCCAAGGCGGTGAGCGTAGACTCGGAGGGCGATCTTTACGTAGTGGACGCGTTGTGGGGTGTGGTGCAGGTTTTTAATCGCCAGGGCCAGCTGTTGTATTACTTTGGAGCCAAGGGTACGCATGCTGGGCAATTCCAGTTGCCTTCAGGATTGTTCATCGATCACGAGGACCGGGTCTTCGTAGTGGATTCCTTCAATCGCAGGGTCCAGGAGTTTCAATACTCGGCATTCAAGAAGCCTGCCGTGGGGGGAATGCAGTGAGGCGATGGATCTGGTTGGCGGGAATGGCAGTTCTGCTTTCCGGGGCCAGCCTGTCTGCGCAAGTGACCGGCGGCGACGTGATGGGCATGCACAACTTGGGGCCGAGCGGCACCTCCCCGATTGTCGGCGCCCGTCCCGATGCCTGTGCCTATTGCCATGCGCCGCATTCCGGACTCAACACAGGCCTTTGGAACCAGAAACTCACCACGCAAATCTACAACACATACACAAGCGATACCGATACCAACATAACGACGCAGCCGATTCTGGGCAGCGACAGCAACCAATGCCTGAGCTGCCATGATGGGACCGTTGCGGTTGGGTCGACCGTGGCTTATGGCCAGGTGACCACAATGGGATCGATGTACTCGACCGATGTCTTCGGCGGCAACATGCAACCGTCGCATCCGTTCAGCCTGGTGCTGCCCATAAAAGACAACATCGATCTGGTGGCAACGCTGGCGGCGGCCGGCAAGACGGGCGACCCCACGGGGTCGATCAAGCTCATCAACGGCAATATCGAGTGCACGTCGTGCCACAATCCGCATGTGCAAGCCGTGGACCCGGTGTCACAGAACTTTCTGAAGATCAACAGCGCCAATGGCCAAATGTGCCTGGCCTGCCACGATCCGACCCGCGTGATCGGCAGCAAGGTGAATCCCATCGCCGATTGGTCCACCAGCGCGCATGCTCTTTCCACAGACAAGATTTCACCGACTGCGCAACTGGGCAGTTACAGCACCGTGGCTGCGGATGCGTGCATCTCGTGTCACGCAGTGCACAACGCCACGAGCACGTCGCGGCTGCTGCGCGGCCAGAATGAGCAGGATTGCATCGCCTGCCACAACGGCGCGAACGTTTCGCCGATGGCTCCCTACGCTAACGTTTTCGCCGAATATGCCACGCCCAAGGTGGGGCATCCGTTTCCCAACGCCACGAACCCGCACGATGCCACAGAGGCAGTGTTGCTGAACAACAACCGTCATGCCACCTGCGTGGATTGCCACAATGCGCACGGAACTGAAGTTGTGGGTGTCTTTCCGCCTCCGCCCTTGATCCGCACTTCGCAGAAAGACATCGCGGGCATTAGCGCCACCGACGGCGTCACAGTGCTGACGCCGGCGGTCAATCAATATGACAATTGCCTGCGCTGTCACGGCACGAGCGTTGGCAAACAAGTGCTGCCGATATATGGGTACTTTCCGGTGCGCGCGGTATCGGCGGGCGACCCTCTGAACCTGATCCCGCAGTTCGCAGTCTCGGCTACCTCGAGTCACCCCGTGATGCACGCCTCCAGCAGCGCATACCCGCAGCCCAGCCTGCTCACGAACATGTTGAACCTGGATGGAGTGACTCAGGGCCGCGCCATGGGCACACAAATTCTGTGCACCGATTGCCACAACAGCGACGACAATCGCGAATTTGGCGGTCCCGGATCAAATGGTCCCCATGGTTCGAAGTGGACCCACATTCTGGAACGCCGTTATGAATTCAGCCAGGCTCCCGGACCGGGCCAATTAATTACCAATCTCTTTCCCAGTCCCGATCTGAGCGTCAACGGCCCCTACGCGTTGTGCGGAAAGTGCCACGATCTGACGAACAACATCATGCAGAACAGCAGTTGGAATCAGCACAGCAACCACATCACCGCCGGGTTCACGTGTTCCACCTGCCACACCGCTCACGGCATGGGGGCCACGAGCGCATCGATCACAGGCGAACGGTTGATCAACTTCGACCTCAACGTGGTGGCTCCGAACGGCGGCCTTCCCATCTCTTACACGCGCGCCACGAATACATGCGTCCTGGTCTGTCACCAGACCGCGCACAATGCGGACGGCAGCGTGGCCGCCGCGAGCGTGAAGCGGCTTGGGATGAGATAGCGGCAAAGAGAAAAGCCAGGAATGAGCCGCTGGTTGCGAATGCCGCGAATGCCTTGGAGCAGATCTCGGCTAAAAGACGGTTCCGGCGGTGCTGCCATTCATCTCATTCGACTTGTCGGCGTGACATTGCCGGCAGAACTGCGCTGTCTGGTTCGACATGGGGTTGGAGCTGTTCGGATTGTATGGCGCACGCAGAAAGAACATCGTTGCGTAGGTGCCTGACGGCAAGCCTGAGTTTGAGCCGGAAGAGACGGTCACCACGCTCATGGCATGCGGATTATGGCAGGTGGTGCAAAGCACCACGGCAGAGTTGTTGTAAGAACCGGGCAAAACAAAGAACCCATAATTCGAGACGAATTGCCTGGAATAAGGTCCACTCATGTGGATCACGCCGTGGCTTTGGCTGCAATCCCAGTTTTCCGCGCCGCCGCAATTGATTTTGGCCGTCAGTCCTACGGGGTGCTCGTTGGCATAGCTTCCCGCGCCAGAAGAACTTTTCCCGATCAGTGTCGGAACGATGTTGCTCTTTCCATAGGTCCGAGGTAGAGATTCATACAGTTTGTCCTTCATCATGGAATTTGTCGCGTAGTTTCCGTCATGGCAACTGAGACAGACCAGCATTCCCGCGACATCGGGGGTTCCGGCATTCATACTTTCCGGAAGGGTTTCGACATATGCGCCGCCGCCGGTGGCAATCGTCTTGCCGTACAGATCGCCTGCATCGACGCCCCAGAGAGCCTGGACACCCCTACGTTCATCGGAAGCCGATGACTTCTCATTGTCGGAGCCTCCCAGGTGGGGCGCGTGGCAGGCCAAACAACTGCGGCCGTAGTTGAGGTGGGCGCCAAGAACATCGTTGGAAATCTTCGTCCCTTGGGAAGCAGCCGACTCCGCGCTTGCCAGGAGAATGAGGCTGATCGAAAGAATCCGCTTCACCGAGCAACGCCTCCGTGAACTCGTTTTGCTCATCGGCGCGGAACTTTCGCTCTTAAGCTGACTGGCCGGACTGTTCCCCTGCCGGTCACAGTTGTGCCGTATTCGAGCAACCCGCGAAAATGCGAGTAGCTTCGAGGGGCAAAAGCCGGTTTCCAGCGCCTGCCCCGGGCAGGTTTCTTCTCGTCCGGCAGCTATTGAAAGGCTCTTGCCGGGACGCTCATGGTGTGATCTAAATCACGGTCTTAGTTGGTGATTCCGTATCTACTGATGCTGCGATCTTGTTTCTCCTCAGTCCGCTACAGTCAGGTTGCAGCCCGGTGCCAGCTCCTCTGTTGCGGCGAGATTGGGGTCGAGGCGCCCAAATGCGTCTGCTTATGAAAAAGCAAAACCATAGCCTGGAATTTTGCCGTACAGCCACCCGTCGCGGTGGCACGAGGAAAGCCGTTCACGTCTGGCTTTGGATTTTGCTGTTTGCACTGTTCGCCGTCCGCGCGCAAGCCGCAGTGCATCCTGTGCCCTTGGACCCGAAGACGGATTCGGCCAAGTGCCTGGAATGCCACGGAGACAAGGCAAAGGGGAAGTCGGTGCATACCGCGATGTCCACGGGCTGCACCAGTTGCCATGAAATCAGGACGAATAAAGACGTCACCCACATCAAGCTGATTACGGCGACGCCAGTCGAGCTTTGCATCACCTGCCACGCGGATAAGAAGGCGGCCGACATCAAAGGCACGGTGCATCCGCCGGCAGTTCGCAATTGCCTGACTTGTCACGATCCGCATTCGAGCGACAACAAGAACCAGCTTTTGAAACCGGAGTCAGGCGGGGAAGGCGAGAACCTCTGTCTCGGGTGCCATAAGACGGGCGTACCTGCATCGGAAAAAGGCAGCCGTCACGCCGCACTTGATGCAGGCTGCGACACCTGTCACATGATTCACAAGACGGGCCCGGAGCCGACGCCGGAAAACCGCTTCCATCTTTCCAAGGCAATTCCCGCGCTTTGCGTCGATTGCCACGATCCGAAAGATGCCGACTTGCAGAAGGCTCATCACAACCAACCGTTTGGCACAGCCAACTGCGTGGAGTGCCACAATCCCCACGAGTCGGATTCGCCCAAGCTCATGGCGAAGTTCGTTCATGCGCCATTCGATGGCGGCGGCTGCGATACATGTCACGCACCGGCAAAGGACGGCAAGGTCGTCCTCACCCAGGCTGATGCCAAGAGTCTTTGCCTGACCTGCCACGACGACAAGGGTAAGCTGATCGATTCTGCCAAAGTGCCGCATCCCGGCGCCGCCGGCGACTGCACCGATTGCCACAGCCCTCACGCAGCCAACGAGCCAGGACTGCCCAAGACCGACTTGGTCAGCATCTGCCTGGGATGCCACACGGATATCGACGATCTGCGCAAGAAGCCGGTGCACCATCAACCGGCCTTTGGGCAAGCATGCTCCACCTGCCACACACCTCACGGCGGCGAGATCGACCATCTGCTGCGCGCAAAGGGCAACGCACTTTGCCTGGAGTGCCACGGACCGGATTCGGTTGCGCAGAAGACAGACGATGGCCTGCTCACGATTTTCGATGGCACGGTGAAGCTGCCGGGCGACTATTACGTCAAGAACAAGGTTCCGATCCTTCCGCTGCGCTTTGGATTAGGTCACCCGGTGCAAAATCACCCGGTATCCAACGTCATGGATCCGGCCAATCAGAGCAAAGTGAAGACACCGCTGAACTGTCTCTCGTGTCATCAACCGCATGCTGCGGCTCAGCCTGGCATGCTGGTTAACGATCAGAGCGACAACATGAGTTTCTGCGATACGTGCCACAAGAACCGGCTCAACATGCTGGAGACGGTTTCGCCTTCGACTGCAAAGTGATTGGAGATTGCAATGCTTCCCTGTTTCTTCAATTCGAAGCGCTTTCGCAACCTGCTCGGCCTGCTGATTCTGCTCGCGCTTGGCTTCACGTTTTCGTCTTCTTCATTTGCCGTCGGCAAGAAGAAGAAGGCCGATGCCGCGTCCGCGACCGAGGCAGGGCCGCGCAAATTCAACTTCGACCCCACAAAGCTGGTCTGGCCGAGCCCGCCGAACATTGCCCGCGTGCGATGGGTGGATTACTTTGCGGGCGAGAAGATCGACTACTCGCAACAAGCGACCGCCAAACCGAAGGCCTCGTGGATGGATCGGCTCGCAGGCGGCCAGTCGGACGATGAAAAGTTCAATCCAAAGTCGTTTCCGTTTCAATTGATCGGGCCTTACGGAATTGCCTTCGATTCGAAAAGCAATGTCTATGTCGCCGACCAAAAAGTCGGGGCGATCTTCATCTTTAATCCGCAAACCCACCAAACTCAGCTGATCCGCAATGGTTTCGACGCCCACTTCGGCTGGATCAACGGGGTGGCCATCGACGACGACGACAGGTTGTTCGTCTCCGACGGCAAGCTGCACCACGTGCTGATCTTCAATCCAAAGCATGAAGTGGAGGGCCAGATTACGGAGGGTTTACAGGATCCGGTTGGCGTAGCGATCGACACAGAGAACCGCTTTCTCTACGTTGTGGATACCCAGCAAGACCAGATCCTGGTGTACGACGCCGACACTCTCAAGCTGCTGCGGCGCTTGGGAACGGGCGGAAAGAACCATTACCTCACCTCAACGGGCGACTTCGCTGCGCCGCAAGGCGTTGCCCTGGACAAAGACGGCAATGTCTATGTGACAGACACCCTCAACAACCGGGTCGAGATCTTCGATGCTGACGGAAATTTCATCAGCTGGTTCGGCAAGCACGGTGACGGCCCCGGATATTTCTCGCGGCCCAAAGGCATAGCCATCGATAGCGATGGGCATGTTTGGGTTGCCGATGAGATGGAAGATCGGCTCCAGGTCTTCGATCGTGAGGGTCAGTTGCTGACCTACATCGGCTATCAACACGGTAATCTGCCCGGCCAATTCGAAGCGTTGGTGGGCGTGGCTATCGATAAGCAGAACCACGTTTTCACCGCCGAGCAATATCCCGGCCGGTTGCAGGAGTTCCGCTATGTGACGGACGCAGAGGCGGCAGCCGAAAAACAGAAACAAGAGGAAGAGCGCCAAAAAGCCGCTACGCAGCGGCCGGGCGCCGCGGCGCAGCCCGCGCCGCCCAAGTCTGCAGATGCCGCCGGGCAGAAGGCCGATGCGTCCTCGCAAACTCCGACCGCGCCGCCCCAGGGCGCACAGAAGTAGGCCACCCCCCGGGTTCCAGGTGAGTTCCTCGGCACCTGTCGCATTCAACCACCGGACGATGCAGCGGGCGAAGTGATATAAAAGACAGAAATCTGCACGGCTTCGGTGTCGGGCAGATCGTGTGTCCAGCTCAACCCGCAGGCGATTCTGTACCGCAACCAGGGGGCTGCATGTTATTTCGTTTGCGTTGGTGGGTGGGGCTGCTTGTTGTAGCAGCCAATCTGCACGCCCAAATAGTCTCGTCGCCGCGCTATCAGCTCTTCGGCGGATACAGTTACCTCTCCAATTCTCTCAACGGCGTCAGCGGCTCGCAACATTCGCTCAGCGGGTATGAGATTGCCTTTGCCATCCCACCGTGGCACCACCTGCGCTACAAGATGAATGTCTTTCAGTACAGCGGAAAGAACCAGGGTGCGGCCGAGCATCCGTATTTCGTAATGGCGGGCGGGCAGTACGGGAAAGGCTTCGGCAGAGAATACGCTTTCGTCGAAGCCATGGGTGGAGTCGGAAATGTGAATAAGGACTGGGGCGCTAATCAGACCGTCGGCAACACAGCATCGTTCTCTGCTCTTCTTGGAGGCGGTCTGGATACGCCGCTTTCTCAGCACTTCTCGTTTCGCGTGCAGGGCGATTATCAATATGCGTATTTCAAGCAGGAGGCGACGCGCAATCCCGGAACAGGTGTGCCGACTTATGTGCCTGGGTTACCGACGAATTTCGGGCGCATTTCCACGGGGATCGTGTGGCGCTTCTGAGTTGGGTACGGCATTACCGTGCAGCTAATGGAATAGAGCGATTGTCGCGCCGCAGCTCAGGCCAAGGTGAGGACTCTTGAGATGAATCGAAGATGCCAATCTTGCAGTGCGCGGCGCCCACGTAGACGCGCGTGGCTGCGCGTGATGCTGGCAAGTTCTTTTTTTGCCATCCTTTCGGCTGTCATTGCCGGTTCGGGCTTGGCGCAAGAGCCATGCAAGACCGATAAAGCGCAACGAGACGAGGCGAAGAAGGCGGACAATCCGCGGCCGGTGGAGAGCGAAGTGATCTTCGAAGGTCAAGGCTCGTTTGGCAACTACAAGATTTTTGCTCAAGGCGAAGACAGCAAGCTCTTCACTTCGGGCGCCGAGTATGAGCGCCATTCCTGGGGCTGCTTGTTCAAGGCTCGGGTTTTTTACGTTGCAGAGTTCCTGCCATTTGTGCTCCTCGACGAGTCGGCGGTGCTGAATTACTACGGCATTTCGCGATCGACCACTAAGCAACTGGTTCCGGGGATCGGAATTACCCCAGTCGGCTTTCGCCTGCTTTGGCGCGACGGCAAAGCCGTTCAGCCATACCTGATGGCCAAGGGCGGGTTTCTGGTGTTTACCAAGAAGGCTGAGTCGCCAAATGCGACTTACGAAAACATCAGCCTGCGATCGGAGATCGGGGTTCAGATTCGCATGACGAAACGAGTGGATCTGCGGCTGGGGATGGGCGATTATCACTTCTCGAATGTCTTCATTGTTCCGTCGAATCCAGGGCTTGACGTGATGTCGTACATGGGCGGAATTGTGTATCGGTTGAGAGACTGAGCGAAGAAAGATGAGCATTCCTTTGGCCGGGTAGCGCTGTTTTCTCTGTGCGATTCGGCTTCAACCACTCAAGGCTCGCGGTGGTAGCATCAAAGATGAGCGATGCCAGCCAAAAAATTAAAGATCATTCCACTGGGCGGGGTGGGCGAGTTCGGCATGAATTGCCTCGCCATCCGCTGGGAAGACGACATTATTGTGATCGACGCGGGGCTGATGTTTCCCGAGACGGAGCTGCTCGGCGTCGACATCGTAGTTCCCGACATCAGCTACCTGATTGAGAACAAGCAGCACGTGCGCGCGATCGTGCTGACGCACGGCCACGAGGACCATATCGGCGGGCTGCCGTGGATTCTGAATGAGCTGAAGGTACCCGTGTATGCCACGGAGTTCACGCTGGCCTACGTGGAGGACAAGCTTGAAGAGCATGGCCTGCTCGACGAGACGGAGCTGATCGAGATTGCGCCGAAGGAAAAATTTACCATTGGACCGTTCACGATCGAGCCCATCCGGGTGACGCACTCACTGGTGGATTGCGTGGCGCTGGCGATCGAGACGCCTGTGGGTGTTGTGATCCATACCGGCGACTTCAAGATCGATCTGGCGCCTCTGGACGACAAAGCCTTCGACCTGCATACCTTTGCCGAGTATGGTAAGCGCGGCGTCTTGGCGCTATTCCAGGACTCGACCAATGTGGAGCGGTCCGGCTACACGCCGAGCGAGCGCGCGGTGATTCCGCGACTCGATGAAGTGTTTACGCAAACTAAGAAGAAGCTTTTCTTCAGTTGCTTTTCGTCCTCAATCTATCGCATCCGTATTGCCATGGAGCTGGCGCGCAAGCATGGTCGCAAGGTGGCGGTGGTGGGGCGGTCGATGCTGGAAAGCACGGAGATCGCGCAGGATCTGGGCTATATTGAGGTTCCTCCCGGCCTCGTGATTCATCCTGGCCAGCTGCGCGACTACCCGCCCGAGCAGATCATGATGCTGATCAGCGGAACGCAGGGCGAGCCGATGAGTGCGCTGAGCCGCGCGGCAGTGGACAACCACAAGCACGCGCGCATTGAGCCAGGTGACACTGTAGTGCTCAGTTCGCGCATCATTCCCGGAAACGAGAAGGGCATTTTCCGCGTCATTGACCATCTGAGCCGGCGCGAAGCCAACGTCATCTACGACGACGGGCAGCACGGATTGATCCATGTGAGCGGCCATGGCAGCCAGGAAGAGATGCGCTTGCTCATCAACCTGGTTCGACCTAAGTTTTTCATTCCCATCCA
>JBEKPO010000031.1:0-51021 GCA_049520675.1 Occallatibacter sp.
ATGGCGGGGACGACGGGGCTCGAACCCGCGACCTCTGCCGTGACAGGGCAGCGCTCTAACCAAACTGAGCTACGTCCCCATTCCTTTTCTTCGACTTACGCTAAGTCTAAGAACTTGCTGTCCATCGCTGCTGTCTAGCTTTTCTCCCGCTTCCATGTTTTCCACGGAATCTAACCGAATTCCGCGATGAATGGACAGCATGGACAGCATGAAACTTTGCCGTCAATGCCGCTGCAGGCGACCCGCAACCCGGAACATCTGTCCATGTCCCGTGATTCAAATTCTACCAAACCCGGTTCGAAGTCAAAACATGCTCATACCCTGCTCGACTCTGACTCTATCGAATGGCGTGCCGGGTCGCCTCGGCCTTCGTTCCCTGACCGATGACAAACGGAGTGATAGCCGATAGGTCGAGGTCGCCACTCGTCGTGACATGGGAGGCAAGTACGGATTGAGCGACAGAAGCCGCAGGCAGATCGGCGCCGGAGGCCCTCGCGGCATCCATGACCAGATCCATGTCTTTGCTCATCAGCCGAAGCGGGAATTCCGGAGAGTAGTCGTTGGCCCTGATTTTCTGGAACTTCCCCGCCATCGCCGGAGCAACCACCGCCGTCTTGGAAAGGACATCGAGCAGAACATCTCGATCGATCTGAAGATGTTCTCCGAGCGAGACTGCTTCTGCGATTGCCTGCATATCAAGACCCAGGAGAAGGTTGACGACCAACTTCATTTGAACGCCTGAAGACCCCGGTCCAATCAAGAACCATTGCCTGGCAATCGATTCGAAGATGGGGACACATTGCTCGAAGGTCTCCTTGTCACCGCCGGCAAGCAGCGTGATGGTTCCCGCGTCGACCGCAGGTGTCGAACCGGAGATGGCTACATCGAGAAAGGCCACAGCTCTTGCGCGGGCCTCCTGGTGCAGTCGGCGCGATAACTCCGGCGAGATCGTGCTCATTTCCAGGATGACGGTTCCCGGCTTTGCCGAAGAAAACACACCGCCGGTGTCGAGGTATATGGACCGAACAGCTCCATCATTGGCCAATGAAGAGAGGATCACATCCGAATCGGCCACGAGATCGGCAACCGATGATGCGATGGCTATCCCTTCTTTGTTGATCTCAGCTGCAGGCTGTGGACTGCGATTCCATGCTCGAACATTCCAGCCGGCTGCATGTAGGCGCCGCGCGAGCCGGCTTCCCATGAGCCCAAGGCCGATGAACCCAACCTGAGCATTGAGTTTATTGAGTTTTGCTCCTGACACGGTGTCGCCTCCTCGTCGTCTGGTTTCGGGCCGCAACGCGGTTGTGCCGGCGTTTCCGCGTACAGCTCATTTCAAAGAGGATATCTAATAGAGAAGCCGAATGACATGAATCGCGCAAAAACCCGGGTGGGCCAGGAAGGCCTGAATGATTCGCTCAAGGAAATCTGTCCTTAGCGATGAGGGCGAGTGCCATTAAGCGCCATGACGCCGAGGGTCAGGCTATGGCCGCAGCGCGGGCGCCGCGCCCTGAGGGCACGTAGCCCATATCGGCGGAGATGCCGCGCACACACTGCACGAGATGGTTGGCGATGGAGGGCAGTTTTTGCGCGGTGACGCGGAACGACGGGCCGGAGACGCTCACCGCAGCTACGGGCAGACGCTGCGCGTCGAGCACCGGAACGGCGATACAGCGCAGGCCCTCTTCGAGCTCCTCGTCATCGACGGCGTAGCCGCGGCGGCGGGTTTTTTCGAGCTCCGTCTTCAGGGCTTCGATATTGTTAATGGTGCGCGGCGTGAGTCGCTCAAAGCGAATGCGGCGCAGAATCTCCGCCGCCCGCTCCGGCGGCAGGAAGGCGAGAATCGCCTTGCCCACAGAGGTGCAGTGCACGGGATTGCTGGCGCCGATGCGGGTGATCATGCGTACCGAGCGCGTGGGCTCGATCTTATCGATATAGATGACACGAGCGGCCTCGAGCAGGGCCAGGTGCGCGGTCTCCTCGGTTTCGGCGACGAGGCGGCGCAGGTGCGGCTGGGCGCGGTCGCGCAGATCATACTGCTCGATGGCGCGGTTTCCGAAGTCGAACAGGCGCAGGCCGAGGCGGAATTTGCCGTTGGCCGTGCGCTCGACCATGCGGTGCCGCTCCAGAACCATCAGAAAACGGTGCGCGGTGCTCTTGTGCAACTGGAGCGAAGCGGCCACCTGGGCCAGGCCCAGCGGAGTTTCGCTTTCACCAAGCAAGTCGAGGACGGCAAAGGCCCGGTCCAGGGCCTGAACTTTGTATGTGCCTTGGGGAGCTGTGTCTCGCATGTTGAACCTCTGTTCCGTTTGCTGGTTCCACTTCCAGATTCTCACATGATGGGACGCACGTCAACTGGTGGAACGCTGGGGAGGGCGGCCCGATGTCGTGAACATCGCATCGAATGGCCCGGCTGCCCGTCGCGCCAGCCTGGGCGCGGCAACCGGGATAGACAATTAGGATAAAGACGAGCACCCGCGACGGATGGAGAGAATGGACGCGCCCACCGAGCTCAATGAAATCGCAGTTCCGCAGGCTGTGGTCGCTCCGCTTACGCGGGCGGCGATCTTCCTGGTGGTTTGCCTGCGCCCCGGCAAGGACAACGTAGCGCGCGTGCGCTCGTTGTGCGCGGACTTTTCCGGAATCGTGCGCGCCGTAGAGTTTCGCGACATCGAGGCGGCTCTCAGTTGCGTGGTGGGAATTGGGTCGGAGGCTTGGGACCGGCTCTTTGGCGCGCCGCGCCCCGCGGAGCTTCACCCGTTTCGCGAGATTCGCTCGGACGGCCGCCACGCCGTCTCGACCCCCGGCGATCTTCTCTTCCATATAAGAGCCCGGCGCATGGACCTCTGTTTCGAGCTGGCGACGCAGATCATGGAGCGCGCCGGCGATGCGGTTACGGTCGTCGACGAGGTTCAGGGCTTCAGGTATTTCGACGATCGCGATCTGCTGGGGTTTGTCGACGGCACAGAAAACCCGCGCGGCGATGCCGTCGGCGAGGCGGCGCTGATCGGCAGCGAAGACCCGGACTTCAGCGGTGGCAGCTACGTGATCGTGCAGAAGTATCTGCACGACATGAAGGGTTGGAATGCACTGCCCGTGGAGGTCCAGGAGCACATCATCGGCCGCAGAAAACTCTCCGATATCGAGCTCAGCGACGCCGAGAAGCCCACTTCGGCGCACAGTGCGCTCACCGTCATCGAGGAGAACGGAAAACAACTCCAGATTCTGCGCGACAACATGCCCTTCGGGAGCGCGGGGCACGGCGAGTTCGGCACCTATTTCATCGGCTACTGCCGCACGCCGCGGGTGACGGAAACCATGCTCGAGAATATGTTTGTCGGGCGCCCGCCGGGCAATTACGACCGCCTGCTCGACTTCAGCCGCGCGGTTACGGGCAGCTTGTTCTTTGTGCCCTCTGCGACTTTTCTCGACAACGCCGCCGCAGCAGGCCCGGACTCAGCGGCTGCGGGAACATCGGCGGCATCGGCCGCGCCGTCATCCGCGCCCGACGCATCGGGCGAAACAGGGTCACTCAAGATAGGATCGCTGAAGGGAGAAAAAGGATGAATAACCTCCATCGAGAGCTGGCGCCCATCTCCGGCGCTGCATGGTCGCAGATCGAAGAAGAGACAACGAGGACGCTAAAGCGGTACTTGGCCGGAAGGCGCGTGGTGGACGTTCCTGCGCCAGGAGGCGTGGCTCTGCCCGCGGTTGCCACAGGCCACCTGCTGGCGATCGCTGCTCCCGCAGAGGGCATGGTTGCGAACAAGCGCGAGGTGAAGCCGCTGGTGGAGTTGCGCGTGCCGTTTGAGCTGTCACGCCAGGCGATCGACGACGTGGAGCGTGGTTCGGACGATGCCGACTGGCAGCCCGCGAAGGACGCGGCGATGAAGATTGCCTTTGCCGAAGACCGCGCGATTTTCAACGGCTACGGCGACGCGGAGATTCAAGGCATTCGCGAAGGCACAAGCAATCCGGTGGTCGCTCTGCCCCCGGACGTCCGCGACTATCCCGACGCAGTGGCGCAGGCATTGAGCCAGTTGCGCCTGGTCGGCGTCAACGGGCCGTACTCGGTTGTGCTTGGAGCCAACGAATACACGGCACTTGCCGAGACCCGCGATCATGGATACCCCGTTCTCGAACATGTGAAACGTATCGTGGACGGCGATCTCATATGGGGGCCGGCCATTCAAGGCGCGTTTGTGCTGACTACGCGAGGCGGCGATTTTGAGCTCGATATCGGGCAGGACGTTTCCATCGGCTACCTCAGCCACACCGATTCGATAGTGCGCCTGTATCTTCAGGAGACATTCGCTTTCCGCGTTTTGACCAGCGAAGCCTCGGTTGTCTTGTCGCGGGCTGAAGGATCATCGTAAGCGGGATGACGCGACAGTTCGAAATCCGTAGCAAGCCCGGACCCTTCGCGTGATGAATGGACAATCTCCAGGCGGACACCACCCCCTCTTGGCTCAAATTCTGTCCGGTCTGCCGGTCAACCGCCGGGAACTACGCTGACAGGGCCTTCCGCGGTGCGTCTGCCGCCGGCAGAAATTCTCTGGTAGATTTGGGATTATCGATTTTGAGCGCTCACCATCCTTCTCAGCAACCGGTGCATGACGCGATTCACGCGACAAGGGGACGCCTCCATCCATGCCATTGACCGCCAATTCCAGGCTCGGCAACTACGAGATCAAGTCTGTCCTCGGCGTCGGAGGCATGGGCGAGGTCTATCGCGCCCGCGATTCGCGTCTCAACCGCGACGTAGCCATCAAAGTGCTCCGCGCAGAAAGCGCCGGCAACGCCGAACTGCGCAATCGATTTGAGCGTGAAGCTCGCGCGGTTGCCGCGCTCAACCACCCCAACATCGTCTCCATCTACGACATCGGAATCGAGGATGGCCAGCAATACATCGTCAGCGAACTCGTCGAGGGTGAATCGCTCCGTTCCCTGCTCTCCGGCAAGCCCATCCCGCCCCGCAGAATTCTCGACATCGCCACCCAGGTTGCCGATGGCCTGGCTGCCGCCCATGGCGCGGGCATCGTTCACCGCGATCTCAAGCCGGAGAACATCATGCTGGCCAAGGATGGCCGCGTGAAGATCCTCGACTTTGGCCTCGCCCGCCGAACGCCTGCCGCGACCACCTCAAACAGCGACCCCGACGCTACTTCACTCCCACACCCGGACGCCACCGTCGAAGTGACCAGCGAAGGCGTCCTCATGGGCACCGCCAGCTACATGAGCCCCGAGCAGGCCACCGGCAAGCCCGTCGATTTCCGCACCGACCAGTTTTCTTTCGGCCTCATCCTCTACGAGATGGCCACCGGCATGAAGGCCTTCTCGCGGCCTAGCGCCGTGGAGACCATGGCCGCCATCGTGCGCGAAGACACCCCGCCCATCGAAGAGAAGCTTCCCGCCCCACTCAAGTGGACCATCGACCGCTGCCTCGCCAAGGAGCCCGAGCAGCGCTACGAGTCCACGCGCGATCTTTTCCGCGATCTGCGCAATCTGCGCGATCACTTTTCTGAGGCGTACTCGAGCACCTCGCTGGCCCCCGTGGCCGCACCCAAAAAACGCAGCCCGTGGCTCATCCCTGCTGCCGTCGGCGCCGCCTGCCTGCTGATCGGAGCCCTGACTGCGTTCCTCCTCAAGCCCAATGGCCAGGACATTGGCAAATACCGCTTCACCCCATTCGCCACAAACGCACGCGGCGGTGTCTGGTCTCCCGACGGCAGGGCTGTGGCCTACAGCGGCAAGGTTGACGACGTCTATCAGGTCTTCCTGCGCTATCTCAACTCCCCCGTCCCGGTGCAGCTTACCCACGAGCAGCGCACGGTCGAGCCCGTCGGATGGTCCAGCGACAGAAACCACCTCATCGTGGTTGAAGGCACCGACAACAAGCAGTCGCCTTACTCCAAGCTCTACTCAGTGCCCACCGTGGGCGGCGACCTTGACTTCATCATGGACATTGACTGCGTCACCTGCGATCTCTCCCCGGACGGCAAGGCGCTTGCGATCCTCTCCCTTCCAAGCAAGCCCGGGGAGTTGTACGGCGTGGCCATCTCTGACCCTCTGGGATCGCCCGTCCGCGCCTACTCGCCCGCGCCGTTCGCCAGCAAAGAGCTGTTTAATCGCCCCGGGCTCGCTTTCGCGCCCGATGGCAAGAAAATCCTGCTTTTTCGGGCCGGAGAAAAGGTCAACGAAGAGGCTTGGCTGCTCCCTTACCCCGCCGGCAACAAGCCTCCGCGGCGCATCCTCGAAAAGCTCCCGACTTTCGAGGGAACCCCGAGTTTCTCCTGGATGCCCGACAGCCGGCATATCGTGGTCAGCATTGCGACCGATCAGGATTCTCCAGATCACCTCTGGATCGCCGATACTGAGTCCGATGCGCTGACGCCGATCACCACCGGTAACGCGGCCGAGCGCGAACCCATCGTTGCGTCCGACGGCAAGAGCCTCCTATATTCGCAGCCAACGGCTAGCCTCGATGTCGTCTTAGTCTCGCTGCAGGATGGCTCTGCGAAGACTCTTATCTCCACCGGCCGCGAAGAGAGCATGGCGGCCTGGGCTCAAAAAGCCGACAGGCTGGCCTGGGTTACCGATCGAAGCGGCCCCTGGGAAATCTGGGTTCGCTCCTCCGATGGTTTCGAGCGCCCGGTGGTCACCACTGCTGAATTCCCCGATGGGCTGAACAAGTGGTTCATGAACCCGAGCCTGTCCCCCGACGGCAAAAGGTTGATCTTCACCAGGATCGACAGCAAGGGAACCGCCCACCTGTGGATGATCTCCCTTTCCGGAGGCGCGCCCGTCCAGGTGACGAATGCAGATTCCGAGTCGGAGCAGGCCGGGGCCTGGTCCCCTGACGGCAGCCGATTCGTCTATATTGGCCTCAATTCGGGCAAAGCTTCGCTGATGGCGGTAAAAACCAGCGGCGACGCTGCGCCCGTTGAGCTCAAGAAGGGTGTCATGGGCAGGCTTCCCGCCTGGTCGCTCAACGGCGACTGGATCACCTACCGCGACGACAAAGGCTGGAACCTGATCTCTCCCGACGGCAAAACCACCCGTTTCCTCGGCAATCTCAATACCTCTTATCTCGCCTTCTCAGCGGATGGCAAGCTTCTGTATGGAATCGAGACCGGCGAGACCGCCGCAGATCGCGACAAGGTCACGCTGTTCTCGCTTGACCCGGCTACCCTCAAGCAGAAGGTCATCAAGGAGCTGGGCAAAGATCTCCGACCAGAATCCTACTTCGGCCCCGGCATTCGCTTCAGCCTCGCTCCCGACGGCAAGAGCATCATCTACTGCACGGCCAAGAACAGATCGGACATCTGGATGCTGCAAGGCTACCGCCAGCCGGGATGGCTGAGCCGTTTCTCCGGGATTCTGAAATAGCGAGAGTGTCCCGGGGGCGCTCGGCGGACTGCATCGAGCAGTGCGCGGGCAAAGCTGCCGGCGTGGTGGCTCAGGCAGGCGTATGCTTGAGGTAGCAGTCCGTCTTTCCTTTCTCGCCTTCAGCATTCCAGGCTTCGCTCCAGACGAGCATCATTCAGGTACGCAACCGAACGATTGGAGCCGCCATGCCCCACACGCAGAAGAGCGGTGTCAAGAAGCTTCTGTCTCCCCAGTTCCACACAAAGAGACTCCTTTGGCCGTCGGAAAATGAGCCCAATGCAGCTGGCTCCTCGGCAGCCGAAAAGGACCCAATCGAGGCAAAGGCAATGAGTTTCGCTGAAGACTTTATTTTGGAGCATTCGTCACCCGGAGCACCCGTCGCACCTGCCCATCAGGTCTCAAGTTCCTTCCGCCCTCAGCCACCCGCCGTATCGAAAAGCGCGCCGGCGTGAGGCCAGGTTCTGTTTACCTGCGCAAGAACTGCATCCTGCCGGATCGGCTGGATCCTCTGACGCAGCCGGTTGGCGAAAACTGGAAGCTTGTCGAAGAGATCGCGGCGCCCGTTTTTGACACCATGGTTCGTCACTTGGACTGGCACTTTCTGTGCGTGCTTCGTCCCTATCGCCGAAGGGGCTTTGGATTGACAGAGGCGGATGCGGCCCAGCGAGCGTTAGCAAAGGCCCTCGAGCGGCTGGCGAGGGAATACAACGCCGCCGAGCTTATTTCGGTTCGCATCGCGAAGTTTCTCGGCTTCCACATCGCTAGCGTGATCTTGCAACCCCGCCAGATTCAGCAATTCACTGCGCTTGAAGTGGCCGCGGGATGGCATCGCATGATCGTTCCCAGCAGATAGAGCACTTCCCGCTCTCCTCGTGAACCAGGCCGGCATGCCCGAGCCACGGTTCTGCCCGGTTTGGCGGCGATTCGACCCGACCTCAGCCAGAGAGCCGTTCACACTCGCGCACAACTTTGACGGTGAGCCGGAACCGTTCATGGCAAATCGCCAGGTTCGGGTTGGCAGAATGCTGAATTGCCGCATTATGCTTCAATAAAAGATCAGGGGTAAGTGTCGATTCATTTGGCCGGCCGAGATTTGTCTCTCGAGCGAATGGATTTGCAGGACGGAAGCCTTCATGACGAACGCGCCGAAACACCTGGAACCACGCTGGCCCGCAATGCTCGCCCTCCTTGCGGTGGGCGGATTGCGATTGGCCCTCCCAGAATCCCTATCGATCGGCCCTGATTGGCTGTTGATTACTATTGTCGCTGTCTTGCTGATTCCTACGGCTTGGGCACGGCGACGCGGATTGGATCAGCTCAATAAGATTCTGGGGTATGTTTTGACGTCCATCGTGACGATCGACATGGTCTGGTCACTCGGCTTGCTTGTAGCGGCGTTGCCTTTACGCAAGGAATCGCCTCAGGACTTGTTGCGCTCCGCATCCGCCCTGTGGATCACCAACGTCCTGGTATTCGCGTCATGGTACTGGCGGCTCGATGCTGGAGGCCCCCGTGCCCGTGAATTGCGCGGCGTTCATACCGATGGGGCCTTTCTGTTTCCCCAGATGACCCTGAACCTTCAGGGAAAACGCGATATGCCAGAACAATCCTGGAGCCCAGGGTTCGTCGATTACCTATTTCTTGCTTTCAATACGAGCACTGCACTTTCTCCAACAGATTCTCCGGTCCTGTCGTCCTGGGCCAAGATTCTGATGATGATTCAAGCGCTTATCTCGTTCGCCACGGTAGCCCTGCTGGCAGCACGGGCGGTAAACATCCTTTAGGTCCGGCCATACCGAACAACAATCCGGCTACCCTTCCACCACACCCTCTTCGTCCACTTTGTCGCCTTCGCCGGGAGCGAGGAAGAGGTTCGATTCGAGGCCATGCTGGCGCATGTAGAGGTCGTAGTAGCGGCCCTCGAGCGCGAACAGCGTCGCGTGGGTGCCGCGCTCAACAATCATGCCGCCTTCGACGACGAGGATCTGATCGGCGCGGCGGATGGTTGAGAGACGATGGGCGATGACGAATGTCGTGCGGCCCTGCATCAGTTCGGCCAGCCCGCTCTGGATCATGGCTTCGGACTCGGAGTCGAGCGAACTGGTGGCCTCGTCGAGGATGAGAATGCGCGGCTCGGCGAGCAATGCTCTGGCGATCGACAGTCGCTGGCGCTGGCCGCCGGAGAGCTTGACGCCGCGCTCGCCGACGATGGTCTCGTACTTCTCAGGGTAGCGCTCCGCAAACTCGTCGACGTTTGCGGTGTGGCAGGCGGAGAGGAACTGTTCTTGAGTGGCTTCGGGGCGGGAGAACATGACGTTCTCGCGGATGGTGCCGTCGAAAAGAAACGACTCCTGGAGCACGACGCCGAGCTGCGAGCGATAGGTGTCAAGATCGACCGAGGCGAGATCGATGTCGTCGACCAGGACCGCGCCTTTGACGGGCGTGTGAAAAGCGCAGATCAAGCTGATGATGGTGGATTTGCCTGAACCCGAAGAGCCGACCAGCGCGGTGACGGTGCCCAGCTCGGCTCTGAAGCTGATGCCATGAAGCACGGGTTTTTCCGGCGTATAGGCGAATTCGACGTCGTCGAACCGGACACGGCCCTCGATCGGAGGCATCTTCACCACGCGGCCGGGGGTTTTGTTTTCTTCGAGCTCGGCCATGATTTCGCGGGTGCGATCGAGTCCGGCAACGGCCTCAGCCAACTGCGTCCCGATGTTCACCACCTGGAAGACCGGCGCGATCATGAAGGCGAGGAACATGTTGTATTGGAAGTAGGCCCCGACGGTCCAGGTGTGGGAGAGTACATCGCGGCCGCCGAGCCACATGACGAGCGCGGAAACCAGACCGAGCACTGTGGTGGATGCGGACGATAGCACGCTCGTCATGGTCAGTGTCTTCATCACGTTCTGTAACAGGCGATCGACGCCAAGAGAGAAAACGCCGGCTTCGCGCTCCTCAGCGTGATAGCCCTTGATGACACGGACGCCGCCGAGCGATTCGGTGAGGCGGCCGGTGACCTCGGCGTTGATTTTGCCGCGCTCGCGGAAGATGGGGCGGATGGTCTTAAGTCCGTAGCGAAGGATAAAGATGAAGACGCCCAACACCGAGAAGACCGTGATCGTTACTTTGGGACTGAGGTGCAGCAGGTAGAAAAACACCAGGACCGCGGTGAGCATGCCGCCGAGGAATTCGACCAGTCCCGTGCCTACGAGATTGCGCACGCCTTCGACGTCGCTCATGATGCGCGATACGAGCGTACCGGTGCGGTTCTCGTCGTAATACGCAACCGAAAGCAGGCCAACGTGGCGCTGCACCTGGCGGCGCATTTCGGCAATAAGACGCTGGCCGGCTACGGAAAGAAGTTGCGTGAGCGAGTAAGACGTGATGGCCTGGACGACCATCGCACCAAAAACGATCAGGATGATGTGCAGCAGTTGTTCGGGGTGAGGATGGAGCGGGGACAGAACCTGGTCAAGCAATTGCCGCGAGGTGTATGGCAGCGCGAGGCCAGCGACGCGATTGATGCACATCAATACCAGGCCGACAAGAATCAGCCCTCTACGCGGAGCGACGAGCGCCCAGATTTCAGGCCAGACTTTCTTGAGCTTGGCTTTGCGGCGGGCTAAATCAGACTCTGCGGCGCGCGCGCTGCGGCTGTGCGGCGAGCGTTCCGCGCGCATGCCCATGCCGAGTCCACCGCCGCGAAATGTGCCCATTGATTCTTCCTGACTATTCCTGACGCGCTCTGCGTGCTTTGATGAACGATTGAACGCAAAGATTCACATAAACGAGGAGCAGGACGGCCATTGTTAACTGCGCTGCTATCGCTTTGTGGTCGGGATCCATGCCAAGCGAACGAGCGTGCCCGTAAGCGTGCAGAGCTGAACCAGCGGCGCCTAAGAGCCCGAGCAGGCCAATCGAGACATTGATGTGCGCGAATACTTTGCGGCGAGCTTCGCTCGGACTGATCGAAAGAAATCCGCCCAGCGTGAGCGCCAGGCCGAACCAGGTAGGAATGAGCGCGGTGTAATGGATGCTTCCGGTGCCAATGAAGCCGACCAGCCCTAGCACGATGAGCAAAACGCCAAAGACGATGGTTGTCTTCGCCATTGAGCGCCCTCCGTTGATGCGCAAGGAAAGAATAACAGTTCGCAGTGATCAGTGATCAGTGGACAGTGATCAGCACTCAGCGATCAATGTTCAGTGACCGGTATGTCAGGGATCCGAGGATCATATGAGCTTCCGCATCCGCTTGCCGCCCTCACTGACCACTGTCCACTGATCACTGACCACTGTCACTACCGCTGGATGCGCGCTGAGCCGCCCTGGGCAAGGGCGCGGACCTGCTCGAGGGTGGCCATGGTGGTGTCGCCGGGAAAAGTTGTAAGCAGCGCACCATGCGCCCAGCCGACCTTCAGAGCCTGCTCAGGTTTTTCTCCCGTGAGCAGGCCGTATATCAATCCCGCGGCAAAGCCGTCGCCGCCGCCCACGCGATCGATGACGTCGAGCTCAATGGTCGGCGCGATGTAGTTTTTTCCATCGATCCAGGCCACAGCGCTCCAACTGTGATGGTTGGTGGAGTGAACGTCGCGCAGGGTTGTGGCGATGACCTTCACCTTCGGAAGCTTCTTGATGACGTTTGCCATCATGGCGAAGAAGACGGTGGGGTCGAGTTTGGATTTCGAATGGACTTCGGGTCCGGGAACTCCCAACCCCTTCTGCATGTCCTCTTCGTTGCCGACCAGCACGTCGACATGCGCGACGATTTTTCCGATGGTCTCGACGGCCTTGGCATTGCCGCCTTGCGCGTTCCAGAGCTTTTCGCGGTAATTGAGGTCGAAGGAGGTAACGGCGCCCGCCGCCTTGGCCTCTTGCATCATCTCGGCAGCAAGCGCCGCGGTGGAAGGCGAGAGCGCGGCGAAGAGCCCGCCGCAATGGACCCAGCGCACTCCCTGAGCGAAGATCGCTTTCCAGTCGAAGTCGCCAGGCTTAAGTTGCGCGCCCGCTTCGTTCGAGCGATTATAGAACACCGTGGGAGGGCGAACGCCGAAGCCGCGATCGCTATAGACGGTAGCCATATTGGGGCCGAAGACTCCGTCGTGCTTGAAATGCTTGTAGATCGGCTTGACACCCATGGCGCGCACGCGCTCAGCAATGAGATCGCCGAGCGGATAGTCCACCATCGCCGAAACGATGGCCGTCTTCATGCGGAAGCAATCGGAAAGGTTGGCAGCCACGTTATACTCATCAAGCCGGTGAATCAGCGCACCGAGAGCGAGAAAATCCAGTTCACCGTCGTTGCGCAGGGTCAACCCGTATTTCATTGATGACTCCTCTAAAGAAGTTAAGCAGTGAAGAGAGTGAAAGGGGTGAAGAGAGCGAAACAATGGCCCAGCAGTTTCCGGCATTCACTTTTCACTTTATTCACTCCTTTCACGCTTCACTCTGGCACCCGCTCATCCCGCATTCGCCTCCAGCTTTTTCACATCCGCAACAACTCGATCCGGGGTCCACTCATTGCCGGGATAAAACCGCACGACCTTGCCGTGAGGGCCGATGAGCGTTGTAGACAGCGTGTGCGTGATGGTGTCGTCGGCGCCGTGCGTGATGCCTACATCGAAGTACTTCGCCATCTCAAGTAGTTCCGGTTTCGTGGGTACGGCAAAATCCCAGTGGATGAAGGCGTTTTTGGCATCGCTGCCAATGTACTGCGCGCCGTAAGCGCGGAGACGCGCCGGCGTGTCGTGATCGGGATCGAAGCTGACGCAGAGTAAATGTGTTTTGGCGTAGAGTGCGGGATCGGCGGCGAGCTGGCGATCGATGACCGCGAAGTGACGCGTGACCAGCGGGCAAAAGTTGGCCAACGGGCAACGGGTGTAAATGAAGGTGAGCAGAAGAGTCTTGCCGCGAAACTGATCGAGATGGAGGTCGCGGCCATCCTGGTTGCGCAGCTTGAAATCGGGTACGGCATCGCCGGGCGCGGGCACGTGGTAAAAGACCGCCGGCTTGTAATCGGGCTTTGCCTGGGCCACTACGACGATGTGATCGAGAAGAATGTCGGCATCGGGAGTCTGCGAGACCAAAACGTCAGCAGTGATGGTGTCGCCGGCATGCAATTCGCTGAGGATGCCGGGGTCCTTTAGCTTGTATGGCATGGTCATGGCTTCCATGAAGCCTGGAATCGCCTCGTGATCGACCGTGACCTCACCGGTAGCGGTATTGGTTGAGATGACCTTGCCGCGAAGATGGTAGACCTTGAAGCCGGGCGCCGCAGCAGAACCCTGATCGGAGGGCTTGGCGGCGGAATGACACCCTGCGATCCCAACAAGTGCAAGCACGGCGCCGGCAATTACTCTGCGCATCCCATTTCAGTGTACAACCGGTGGACTGACCACAATTTCAGGGGGCAGGAGCCAGGTTTCAGGTGTCAGCGGCGCATATGACGTGGCTAGCGCCGGGAGAGATATGCTTGGACTTGGGAATCCGAACCGTGAGCGGTGAACTTTTCTCTGAGATCGATGCGTGGCTGCGCGTCGGCGGGCTGGTGGTTACGGCCAGCGAGCGCGCGGCTCGATTTCAATTGGCGGAGCATCATCGCGTTCGCCGCGCCGAGGGGCTGAGCGCTTGGAAGACGCCCGAGGTCGAGGATTGGCAGAGCTTTGCCCGCAGCGAGTGGGAGAAGCGAAATTTCGACGGACGCCTGATATTGACCTCCCTTCAGGAACAGTCGCTGTGGGCGGGAATCCTCGCCGGACGCGAGCCAAGCGCCAAACTGCTCGAAGGTCCTCGCTACCGGGTGGCCGACCTTGCCATTTCGGCCCACCAGCTGATTTGCGCCTACGCACCTCAGTTCCTGAACGAGCGTGCACGGCGCGGCTGGCAACAGGATGCCGCCGAGTTCAGCGTATGGCTGGCCGAGTTCGATGAGATTTGCCGGATCCACGGTTTCATCAGCAGCGCACGCGTGCCGCTGGAGCTGATCGATCTGCTGGAGAAGGTCGCTGCTGCGCGGCCGCCGATTTTGCTCGCTGGATTCGATCGCGTTTTGCCCACGCAGCGAAGAGTGTTTGCGGCTTGGGGCGATGTGCGTGAGGCGCTAGCCGGACAAGCGGCGTCACTCCGGAGTTTTCATCGGGCCGCCGATCCAGCAAGCGAACTGGCAGCGTGCGCCATCTGGTGCCGCAGGCAGCTGGCGACGAATGCGAATGCGCGGCTGCTGGTGGTCGCGCAGGATGTCGCAAAGCGGCGCGGAGAATTTGAGCGGGCCTTCCTGCGCTATGCCGGAATGGAGAATGGTTCGACGTCGGCGGGCATGGAGTTCGAGTTTTCGCTCGGAGTTTCTCTGGCCGAGACTGGGCTGGTGCGCAGCGCAAGCCTTCTTCTCCATTGGTTGACGGGCTCAATCCAGGAACACGAGGTCGACTGGCTTTTCTCCTCACAGCACACCGCCGCGAATGGGGGCGAAACGCAGGCTCTTATGGCCTTCATGCGGGCGCTGCGCGATAGGAAGAGGCAGCGCACCCGGTGGACACTCGAGGAGCTTCTTCGGCAGGGGGCCGGCGCGGCTTTGCCTGCGGCCTGGATATCCCGCATGCGACAGGCGCGGCACCGGCTGCTCGAAGCAGCGCGCCGGCCTCAGGCTCGGCTGACGTGGGCAGAGCTGGCTGCCCGGTTGCTCGAACTAGCCGCATGGCCCGGTTCGCGACCGCTCAGCAGCGTGGAATTTCAGATTCTGCAACGTTGGCAGCGAACTGTGGATGACTCGGCTTCGCTGGGATTCAACGGAAAGCCCGTGGTCTGGAATGAGTTTCTCGCGGATCTCGATCGCGCGGCGAGGGCGGCGCTGTTCGCTTCCGAATCGCAGGGCGCGCCAATTTTGATTGCCGGCGCCGCCGAATCGGCAGGACTCACCGCAGATGCAATCTGGTTCTCAGGTGCGGATGAAGAGAATTGGCCCGCGCGCGGCGCAACGCATCCGCTGCTCCCAATCGCGGTGCAACGCGAAGCAGGCATGCCGCATGCTTCGGCACAAGCCGACTGGGATCTTGCCGCCGTCACGACGCGTCGTATCCTTGCCTCCGCGCCTCAGGTTGAATTCAGTTATGCGCGCCAGGCCAAGGGGGTCGACAAACGGCCGTCGCGATTGATTCAGCAACTTGCAGGGGAACCGCAGCCGATGCCTGAAACGTTTTCTGCGCCGCCGGCGACGGCGCCGCTTGCTGCCTGGTTTGCAGATGAAAGCCAAATTCCCTTCCCTTCCGGTGAAGCCAGCGGCGGATCAGGCATTCTGACCTCTCAGTCGCGATGCGCCTTCAAGGCATTTGCGACGGCGCGGCTTGGCGCAAGGGACTGGGAACCGGCCCAGACGGGGCTGACCCCCGCCGAGCGCGGATCGCTGCTGCATGAAGTCATGCATCGGATTTGGGCAGGACCGCCGGCCGGGGTGCGCACCCATGCGGAGCTGGTCGCGATATCTGACCTCGAGGCATTCGTGGCCGGGCATGTGCGCGAAGCGTTGGCCGAGAAGATGCCGGCGCGGGCAAGAGACAGCATGCCGTCACGTTATCTCGAGCTCGAGGGCGAACGGCTCGCCGAGCTGATCGCCGAGTGGTTGCTCTATGAGCAATCGCGCGTTCCTTTCGCTGTAGAGCAGACTGAGGCGAAGGCGAGCCCGGCGGTTGGCGGGCTCAAGTTGAATTTGCGTCTCGATCGGGTTGACCGCTTGAACGACGGGTCACTGCTGGTCATCGATTACAAAAGCGGCGAGGTCAAGGCAGGCCCATGGGATTTGCCCCGGCCAGAGGATGTGCAGTTGCCGTTGTATGCGGAATTCGGGCTCGATCATACCCAGGGCGAAGTGGGCGGCCTGGTTCTTGCGAGGCTGCGCGCGGGTGAGTGCAAATTTGAGGGGAAGGTTCGCCATGCAAGAGGGACGCTGCGTGGGGACTTGAATCGCAGGACAAACCTGGTGCAAAAGCCGCTCACACCGGAAGACATGGCAGCGTGGCGCGGAGCGATCGAGCAGCTCGCGGAGGATTTTCTGGCTGGTCGCTCGGACGTGAATCCGCGCAACTACCCCGAGACCTGCGAGTGGTGCGGGTTGCAGTCTCTCTGCCGCATCCAGGAAATGCAAGGCACGATCGGTCACGAAGACGCGGACTCCCCGGAGAGCAGCGATGAGTAAAGCATCGGCGACATTCGCACCGCCAGATCAGGCAGAGCGGGATAAGGCACTCGATCCGCATCAGTCAGCGCTGGTGCGGGCGCCCGCGGGATCGGGTAAAACGACGCTGCTAACGGAACGGTTTCTCCGCCTGCTGGCCGAAGTCGACGACCCCTCCGAAGTTGTGGCCATCACCTTCACCGAAGCCGCGGCGGCTGAGATGCGCAACCGCGTTCTCGACAGACTTCGCGAGAACGAGCCCGATCCCGCCGCCCGCCATGCTCTCGAGCATTCCGCACAACTGGGCTGGAATCTTCTCGAGATTCCTACGCAACTGCGCATCTCCACGATCGACGCATTCTGCCGGGAGTTGGCGCTGCAGCAGCCATTGGTCTCAGGGCTGGGCGGCGGCCTCGATATTGCGGAGCGGCCGGCCGAACTTTACAGGCGGGCGGCGCAATGCACTCTCGATCAGATTGGCGCGCGCGATGCGGGCTTGAGCGAGGCGATTGAACGGCTGCTGCTCTGGCGCGATAACGGCTGGAAGGAGATTGAGGATCTGCTCGCCGGGATGCTGGAGAACCGCGACCGGTGGATGCACGAATTCTTGCTGAATCGCGATCCGGACTGGGACTCCCTGCGTGCCAGCCTGGAACGGACACTGCTGCGAGGCAGTGACGGCGATTCGTCTGCGGCGAGATATTCCGACCCGGAGTGGGAGATCGTGCGGGCATGCTTCGTGCTGCTGCGCCACGCCGCCGCAGAACTCCGAGTGATCTTCAGCGAAACCGGTAGAGTTGATTTCACCGAGGTCGCGCAGATTGCCCTGACCGTATTGAAGGGCGCCGATGACGCTGCGCTGGCGGTCGCAGATGGAATCCGGCACTTGCTGGTCGACGAGTTTCAGGACACCAGCCGCCGCCAGCATCAACTACTGGCGAATCTCGTCCGGACCTGGCCCGATCGCGAGGGGCGCACCTGCTTCGTTGTTGGCGACCCGATGCAATCGATTTATTTCTTTCGCGACGCCGATGCGGAACTTTTCCCGCGCGTTGAACGGCGAGGGCTGGAAATTCCTGACGACCAGCCGCTCCGCTTCGAGCCAGTACAGCTCAGTGCCAATTTCCGCAGTGCTGCTGAGCTCGTCGAGCAGACCAACAACGCGTTTGCTGAGGTTTTTGCGAAAGACGACGGCAGCGGTGTGCGGTTTGCTCCGGCCCAGCCGGCGCGCGACAGTTTAGCAAAGGCCGGACCTCACCTGGTCGCCGCGCGCGAGCCGCGCATGCGCCTGCATGTGGAAATTGTGCCGGGCAATGTACGCGGCCTGCAAAAGAAAGAAATCGCCGCAGAGCGCGAGGCAGCGCATCAAGCGCAGATTCGGCAGATCGTCGAATTGGTTCAGGAGCATCTCCTGCGCATCGAGCGGGCTCGTGCGGAAGGCGAAAAGTATCGAGTCGCCATCCTTGGCCGGGCGCGCAAAGCGCTGGCGCCGATCGCCGCCGCGTTGCGTGAAGCCGGAATCGCGTTTCTCGCGGTGGAACTCGAGGAACTGAGAGACCGGCCCGAGATTATGGATGCGCTCGCCTTGGCGCGTGCGCTCCTCAATGCAGAGGATCGCGTGGCCTGGCTCGGCGTTTTGCGCGCGCCGTGGTGCGGGCTCTCCCTGGCCGATTTGCACGTGCTGGTAAGCGCGGACGACAAGCTATTGCAGACTCGCCCGGTCCCGGAGTTATTGCGCGAGCGAATCCATCTGCTGAGCGAGGGGGGACGCGAGGCTGCAGAGCGCGTAAGGAGTGCGTTCGAATTTGCAGAACGCCTGCGGTTCGCGCAGCCCACTATTTCGACGGCGACCTGGCTGGAGCAGGTCTGGCTGCGGCTGGGTGGCGCGCAGTGCGTCGACGCCGCGGCGCGGGCCAATCTCGATCTGCTTTGGGGCAGCATCGATCGCTTGCCGGATGGAGAAACCGATCCTTTGGGGCCTGCGCTCGACGCAGCACTTAAGGATTTGAAAGCCGAGCCGGATCCTGCGGCCGACAGCGATTGCGGCGTGCAGTTGATGACCATTCACAAGTCAAAAGGGCTGGAGTTCGAGGTCGTGATCGTGCCCGAATTGCAGGCCCGCGAAGAAACCACGCACGGCGATTTGCTTTCGTGGCTGGAGCGCGGGCTAAGCGGCGAGGATGATTCCGACCAGGTGACTGAGTTTTTGATTGCCCCGCTGAAGGCGAAAGGCAATCAAAGCGGAAAGGCCAGGAAATTTGTCGAACACGCGCGCCGCGAACGCGAAAAGCAGGAGATGCGGCGGCTTCTCTACGTTGCGGCGACACGCGCCAAAGAGGAGCTGCATTTGTTTGCGCGCGCCGAATATAAGACCGAGAAAGGTGGGTCGCTGGTTTTGGCAAATCCGCCCAATAGTCTGCTGGCCACGGCATGGCCGGCTTTCGAAGCAGAGATCCGGCGGCAGTTCGAGACCTGGCGAGCAGCAGACAGAGAGGGTTGCGTCGCCATCGCGGCGCAGGAAGAGATGCCAAAGACGAATGGCGCAGGGAGGCGGCCGGCGATGCTTCGCCGCTTGCCCCCGGGGTTTGCGATGCGGATCGAATCGGACCGTGGAGCATCTGAAGAGGCGCCGTTCGGAGCGGGTCGTCTTTATGAGCGGCACGAAGGCGGGTTGCTGTCTCGTTCTCTGGGCCGCGCCGGGCATCTGTTTCTCGAAGAACTGACACGGCGAATGGCCGCGCAGCCGCGGCAGGATGCTCTCGCCGGGTTGCCCGGACTCGTGCCGCGAGTCACCGCACAAATCCGTTCGTCAGGCGTGGATGCAAAGCAGGCCGAGCGGATTGCCAGGCAGGCTCTGGAGTTGGCACAGCGGGCGGCAGCCGATCCGGCCGGGGAGTGGATTCTGGCGCCGCACGCGGAAGCGAGCAGCGAAGTGCGCTGGACTGGAGTTATCGATGGAAACCTGCGCACGGTGCAGGTGGATCGCGTCTTTCGCGCGGGAGCAGCGCCCGGAGCCGGTTCGATGCCTGAGGGCGCAGGCGTCTGGTGGATCCTCGATTACAAGATGGCGTACGAGGAAGGCATCGTTGCATTAGCCGCGCTTCCGGAGTTCCGGCGCATGTTCGCGCCGCAGATCGAAGCCTACGCCAGGGTTCTGCGCAACCTGCGAGGAGACGAAGTGCAGGTGCGCGGTGGGCTATATTATCCGCGCATGGGGCTGCTCGATTGGTGGGAACTTTAAGAGAACGTGATTCGTGATCCGGGACCGTCAGGGACTCTCCGTCCATCGGCGGTCACACCTTGCAGAGTTCTTCGGCCAACACGTCGCGATGCGAAAGCACGAGTTTCTCCGCGTTGCGCAGTAAGAACGCATAGGCGGCGACGGAGGCAGCGGCGAGCGGACCGAAGACCCACGCGGCCAGCCAAGGCTGGTGCAGGTAGCGGCAGAGCAGCACCACCGGCACCTGCAAGAGCACGCTGCCAAACAGCACGAAGAGAATGATGATCCCGCTGGTCCGATTGGTAGGAGTTCCGCGTTTTTGGCGCGCCTGGCCGGGAGTAAAGCGGTGCGGCGCCTGAACCGAGCGAACGGTGCCCAGGACCACATTGATCATAATGACAAAGATGGCCCAGAAGGCCGTGGAGACCTCGGTGGCGAGAGGTATGGGCGCACGCTTCAGGAAGGAAACCAGCGCCCAGGCAATGATCGCTTCGGAGACCGTCAAGATCAGGCTGGAGATGTTCTTGGCCACGATCACGTCGCGCATGCGAATGGGCGCCAGCAGGTAGACCTGCACGCCGAGTCCATCGGCCCCGAAGATGTTATAGAGGCTGGCAAGAGCGCCCAGCAGCACATAGGCAATCGCGGCGGGCAGAAAAAGCGTGGGGTGCAGTGCGAATTGGCCGCGATTGAGAATCACGATGAACACGAGCGGGGTGATTAACCCGACAAACTGAACAGTATTGCCACGAAATACCAGCCACTCTTTGCGCAAACACGCGCCGACCACCGGAGGAAAGGCGAGGCGGGCGGTTTGCGGGAGCGCAGACGCCGGCGAAGGCCGCGCGGCACTTTCCTGCAGGAGCCTTTTCGGATGCTGGCGCGATTTGCCGGGGGCGCTCATCGCGGCACTGTCGCTGAAGTATTCGCCTTGAAACTGCTTGCGCAGGCGGAAGGCAAAGATAGCGGCAAAAAGAGCCGTTGAGGCCAATAAGGCGGCGAACGGGGCAAGCGCGGCCAGTGGATGCGAGGAGTGGAGAATGGCGTTGGCGGCGTATGCCGGAGGCAGCCAATGCGCGGATGAATGGCCATTTAGAAGAAGCGGCATGGACCAGCCGCGAGGCGCACCTTGAACGCGCGGCGCGTAGCGTTGGACATTCAGCAGTTGCAGGCTGACGATAGAAAGCCCCATCAAGAGACCGAAGAGCTCGCGGAAGCGGCGGTTGGCAAGCAGGCGCTCCAACCAGGCGCCAATCATGCGAGTCAGGAAGATGTTCATCAACGCGTAAACCGCCAACACCAGCAGCGCGGGCAGAGCCAGAGATGGCCGGGCTACGCCGATTCCAATCGCCGCCGCCAACAAAGACAGGCAGCCCACGATGGTGCTCGCGGTCAGGAGGCCGATCAGTGTGCGCAGGACAAAATAGCGCCCGAACCGCAGCGGGTAGCGGATCAGCGACGAGGGATCGAATTTGGTGACGGACGCTGCGATGCTGAGGCCGTTGATGGCGACGAATTGCCAACCCACGACGACGGCGGCCAGCAATGTTTGCAGCCTTTGCGGGTGGTGCTCGGAGATGGCCTCCCATGCCCAGAAGCCGCTGCCTGCGACCGGGCCAATCACCATCACGGCGACGATGGGCCAAAAGATCAACTGCATGAGGATGACGAGGGCAAAACCGATCGCCTGGCGCGTGGTGCGAGGCTTCCTGCGAAACATGCTGTTCACAAACATGCGCCAGCGCATCCAGGCAACGGCGAGAATTTGCGTGCTTGCCGGAATCGGCGCCCCTGAAACGGAAAGAGTGGCGCCGTCAGTCAGCTCAACCACGACAGCTCCTGCTCCGGAGCCCTGGCAGCCGGATTCCCTTCCCGATCGGTCCCGACAATCTCGAGGAAGATCTCCTCGAGGCTGCGCCAAGCGCCGTCCGCGGGTGCGATGCTCGGTCCCCTGTCTCCGAGGCGGCCCATGCCGGCGCGAAGCTCTTCGAGCGAGCCCTGAGCCACCAGCCGGCCGCGATGAATGATGGCGACGTGCGAGCAAAGGCGCTCGACAATTTCCAGCACGTGCGAAGTGAGAAAAATTGTGACACCGCGCGCAATCATCCTCTGCAGCATGGTCTTCAGCGTGCCGGCGGCGACCGCATCTACCCCCTCGAAGGGCTCGTCGAGAAAAAGAATCTTGGGCCCGTGAATCACAGCGGCGGCGAGCGCAAGCTTTTTTTGCATGCCATGGGAGAAATCGGCGATGAGTTTCTTGTCTTCGCCTGCCAGTTGCATGTATTCGAGCAGCTCGCCGGTGCGCTGCAACGTGGTGACGCGATCCAGACCGTACATGCGGCCGACGAAGCGCAGATACTCCTCCGCGGTCAGCCGGCCGAACAGCGCCATCCCTTCCGGCACGACGCCGATCTGGCGCTTGATCTCGGCCGAGTTGGCGGCAAAATCAGCGCCCAAAATGCGAATGTTGCCGGAGGTCGGCGCCAGCAAGCCGGTGAGCATCTTGATGGTTGTGGATTTGCCCGCGCCATTGGGACCGAGAAACCCGAAGAACTGGCCCGCGGCAACCTGCAGGTTCACGTCCTGAACCGCGGTGAAGTCGCCAAAGCGACGGGTGAGTGCCGTGGTGTCAATGGCGGGAATGGTCATGATGATCCCAACGCGAGACAAGTATCGCTGTCAACGCGTCTGCTCATCAATTCTATCGGCTTGCGCAGTTGAACGGTTATATCCAAGATTCTTTCGCAGCATCACAGAGCAATCGGAGCCGACGATCCGTTATCATAGTGAGGACGGAAGTTTGTTCACCTCAATTCCCCAGGAGGATGTTTCCCCATGACAGATCCCGTCAAGAAGACGACGAAGAAAGCTGCAACCACCGCAACCAAAACAAAAACTCCGGCAAGGGCAAGCACGAAGAAAAGCGCCGCAACCAATGGCCGCAACTCAAATGTGACCGAGATCGGGATTTCGCACGAACAGATCGCAAAGCTCGCGCACAGATATTGGGCCGAGCGTGGCGGTCAGGACGGACATCACGAAGAGGATTGGTTCCGCGCCGAACAGGCGCTGCGCGGAAAAGCGTCCTGAAAGCCGTCTTCATCCTATAAATGAATGATCCTTTCGGGGTCGCGCTCTGTGGCGTCCGAAAGGATCGATTTCTTATGCGTTCTTCGGCTAAGAGCGCTACTGCAGGTTGGCCATCAGGCTCTCAAGCGCTTGCCGGGGTGGACGCGTGACAGACTCGGGCAGGGTGGCCAACGGTTCCTCCACCATACTCAACTGATCGATGAATGTCGGCTTCTGGGTATCAATATAGAAGACGCCGGTGAGAATCTCGCCCTTCTCCTGCGCTTCCATCAACGTACGCACCGCATTGGCCTTGTCCGTTGGGTCGTAGTCTTCAAGCAGCTTGCGCAGGCGAAGCTGCGAGCCGTCATGCATCTCGACGTCGTAGACCTGGCCGGAGTCGTAATCGACCTCGATATCTTCGAAGCTGGGGACGAAACCGATCTCGTTGATCGGCTCGTCGTTCTCCTGCAGGAACTTATAGCTCTTGGTCGATCCTTCGTGATCGTTGAAGGTGACGCACGGGCTGATCACGTCGAGCATCACCGTGCCTTTGTGCGAGATGGCGGCTTTGAGCATGGCGAGCAACTGCTTCTTGTCGCCGGAGAAAGAGCGGCCGACGAACGTCGCGCCCAGTTGAATTGCCATGGCGCAGGTGTCGATGGGCGGCAGCTCATTGATGACCCCGGTTTTGAGCTTGGAACCGATGTCGGCGGTCGCCGAGAACTGGCCCTTGGTCAGTCCGTACACGCCGTTGTCTTCGATGATGTAAATCATGGGCAAATTGCGGCGCATGAGATGGATAAACTGTCCCACGCCGATGGAAGCGGTGTCGCCATCGCCAGAGACGCCGAGAGCGGTCATGGTGCTGTTGGCCAGCACGGCTCCCGTGGTGACGCTGGGCATGCGGCCGTGCACGCTGTTGAAGCTGAACGAGCGGTTCATGAAGTAGGCGGGACTCTTCGAAGAGCAGCCGATGCCGCTCATCTTCATCACGCGCTCGGGCTGCACGCCCATCTCAAACATGGCGTCGATGATGCGCTCGGAGATCGCGTTGTGGCCGCACCCGGCGCAGAGCGTAGTCTTGCCGCCGCGGTATTCGATAACGGGAAGGCCGATGTGATTGAGTTTGGGACCCGGAGTTGCTGTTGCCATATTTCCCTCAAGGGCTAACGCCCCAAATTCTCGATTTCCGGGCACGAGTTACGATGTGCCCTTGCAAAATGCCGAGCCGGCTTACAGGCCCTCTCTGGCGGCAAACTCTTCGGTGATCGTCCGTGCATCAATGGGCAATCCGTTGTAAAAGAGAATGCTGCGCAGCTTCGCCACCTGGTCGCCGGGGAGGTCAAGCTTGAGCAAGCTGGCCAGTTGCGCGTCGCGATTCTGCTCCACCACGTATACGCGCTCGTGGCTGGCCACGAAGTCGTGAATCTCGTGGGCAAACGGAAAGGCGCGGATGCGCATGTAATCCACGGCAAGCTTGTGCTCTTTCTCGATTTGATCGAGGCTCTCGCGCAAAGCGAAATCGGTCGAGCCAAAGGCCAGGAATCCGATCTTCGATTTTCCGTCGCGTGTCACCACAGGCGCGGGAACAGATTTGCGCGCATTCTCGAATTTCCGCGCCAGGCGATCCATGACTTTCTGGTATTCGTCAGGTTTTTCGGTGTAACCGGCGGCGTCGGTGTGTCCCGAGCCGCGAGTGAAGTAAGCGGCCTTGGGATGCGGGGTCCCCGGCAGCGTACGCCAGCCTATGGCATCGCCGTCGACATCGCGGTAGCGCGCAAAAGTTCCGCCGCGCTTTTCCAGCTCTTCGGCCGTGAGGACTTTGCCGCGGTCCAGCGGCTTGTCGGGATACGCGAACGGCTCCGACATCCAGTTGTTCATGCCCAGATCCAGATCTGTGAGCACGAAGACCGGCGTCTGGAAACGCTCCGCGAGATCGAATGCCGCATAGCCAAATTCGAAGCACTCTTTCACGTTGCCGGGCAGCAGAACCAGATGCTTGGTATCGCCGTGCGAGAGGAACGCCGTCGAGAGCAGATCGGCCTGGGAGGTGCGCGTAGGCATACCCGTCGAGGGGCCGGTGCGCTGCACATCGAAGATCACCCCAGGAATCTCTGCGTAGTATCCCAATCCGGAAAACTCCGCCATCAGCGAGATGCCCGGGCCTGAGGTGGATGTCATGGCGCGCGCGCCGGCCCAGCCGGCACCCAGCACCATGCCGATTGCCGCCAACTCGTCTTCGGCCTGCACCACGGCAAAGGTCGCCTTGCCATCCTCGGTGACGCGGAACTTCTTGAGCAGATCGGTGGTCGCCTCAATCAGCGAAGTCGATGGCGTAATGGGATACCACGCCACGACGGTGACGCCGGCGAAAACCGCGCCCATTCCGCAGGCTGCATTGCCATCGATGATGATCTTGCCGGCGGTCTGATTCATCCGCTCGATAAAGAACGGATCACGCTTGGTGAAATTGACCCTTGCGTACTCGTAGCCCGTCTGCACTGCCCCAAAGTTCAGGTCGAAGACCTTCTGCTTTTTGGCGAACTGCCGTTGCACGCTCTTCTCAATGACAGCGAGGTCGATGTTGAGAAGCTGGGCCACTACGCCGACGTAGACCATATTCTTGACGAGCTTGCGCAGCTTGGCCTCGGGACACATCGCCTGGGTCAATTTGTCAAAGGGAACCGGATAACACACGACATCATCGCGGTAGGTGCTCAGATTCAGATACTCTTCGTAGATGGCCACGCCGCCCGATTGCACCGACATCATGTCGTCCTTCGCAGTTTCGGGATTCAGCGCAACAAGGACGTCGATTTCGCGCTTGCGCGCAACATAATTGTCTTGGCTGGCGCGGATGGTGTACCAGGTGGGCAGACCGGCGATGTTCGACGGGAACAGGTTCTTACCGCTGACGGGAACACCCATTCCGAAGATGCTTTTCAGCAGCACGCTGTTCGCAGATTGCGAACCCGACCCATTCACCGTAGCAACGATAATGCTGAAGTCGTTCACGACGCGCGGACGCGCGCTGGTTACGCCCTGATCATGACTCAGGGCCAAGTTTCCTGACGCCATTTGGCGGGATTCCCTTCGCGTAGAATCTGATAAATCAGCGGGCTCCAATTGGAATTGCCCCACATGTGATTATAGTCACTTTCAGAATGCAACGTCCCATACTGCACACCAAAGGTAACCCCCTATGGAATCCGCACTTACACTGGCAGGAGAGTTGTAGATGCGACAGAATCGGACACCGTTCCTCTGACCCTTCTTCTGGGGAAATTGAGTGCCCGGGCCGCGCTGCTCATCTCAGGCAAGCCGAGTGCTAATGGCTGACAGCTGACAGCTGCTTTTCCGAATCGCACCGCCAGCGCAGCAGCAGGGCCACAGCGATGACGATGAGCGCCAGCGTCAGACCGATCCAGAGCCCGTAGATCCCCCACCTCAGTCCAAAGCAAAGAAAGAATCCGAGAGGCAGGCCCAGCACCCAGTAACCCACCAGGTTGGCCCACATGGGTGCGCGCGTCTCGCCCAGGCCGCGCAGCGAGCCGGTGGACACGATCTGGATGGCGTCGAA
Source organism: Occallatibacter sp. (assembly GCA_049520675.1). Taxonomy (GTDB): domain Bacteria; phylum Acidobacteriota; class Terriglobia; order Terriglobales; family Acidobacteriaceae; genus Telmatobacter. The sequence goes on from JBEKPO010000031.1 coordinate 26,428, forward strand.
GATTTCAAATGTCGCGACAATGACGAGCAGCGCCGGTCCCACCGCGAGCACGCGGGCGTCGCGCGTGTAGAGCTCGAGCAGCGGCCGCGGAAACGCCACCAGTACAATAGCGGCCAGCAGCATGAAGCTTGTGCCGAGCGCCATGGCCAGCCAGCCCGCGCGGCGTGCGCGCGGCGCGTCGCCCGCACCCATGGCATGGCCGACACTGACCGCCGCGGCCGATGAAATTCCCAGCGGCACCATATAGGTGACGCTCGCGTAGTTGAGCACGATCTGGTGAGTGGCAAGAGCCACTGGCGTCAGATAGCCCGCAGAAAAAGTCGCCAGGTTCCAGGCGCCCACTTCCAACAAAATCTGACCCGCGGCCGGAGCGCCCAGGATGAACAAGCGCTTGAGCCGCGCAACCTCGGGCCCGGCCCAGTGCCGGAAGAGAGGATGGCCGCGTTTGCGCTCGTAGCGCCACGCGAAGCCCATCAGCGCCAGCGCCATGGTGATGCGCGCAGCAACCGTGGAAAGCGCCGATCCATTTACGCCGAGGGCAGGAGATCCCAAGTTGCCATAGATGAGCACCCAGTTGAGAAACCAGTTGACCAGGTTGGCCGCGATGTAGGTTACGGTAATCACCCGCACCTGGCCTACGCCTTGAAGGTAGCGCCGCGACGCCGCATACAAAAGCAGCGGCAGCGTGCCCCATAGGAGCCACCGCATGAAGGTCGCCGCCGGAACAGCCACTTCTGCCGCAATGCCGAATCGAGAAAAGAAAAATCCCGTCAAAGCGATCAGCGCCATGATCGGCACGGCGGCGATCGCGGCAAGGTAGACGCCTTGCGCCAGCCAGCGATGGCACTCGTCGTAATCGCGGCGGCCATAGGCCTGCGAAACCAGCGTATCCAGTCCCAGCATCAGGCCCACGCCAAAGAGCGACGGGGTGTAGCAGACGGCGTTGCCTAAAGCTACGGCGCCGATCGCCTCAGGACCAAGACGGCCTACCATGATGGTGTCGACCACGCCCATTGCCATCCAGCCCAGCTCGCTGAGCACCACGGGGACAGCCAGCGAGACCATCGCACGCAGCTCGCCTCGCCAGTTGGGTTTCGCCAGTCCCATCTATCCAATGTAGCTGGCGGGGTGAGAGGCCAGAGGTTCAGTAGCGCCGGTCTCCAGACCGGCTGTTCTGAGGGCCTCCCGGCCCTCAGAGACTGCGCACGACGTTAAATCCTTGGAAGGCGCGCCGGGCTGAGACCAGGGCGCGAATGAAATCTGGCGTGGAACCGCAGCAGGCGCCAAGAAACGATGCCCCTGCCTCGTGCAGAGCTGCGAAGTGCGAGCCGAAGAACTCTGCTGACGTTTCATAGCGAAGGCCTGACCCCTCCATGGTGGGCAAGCCCGCGTTCGGCTTGATCCAGATGGGCAGGTCGCAGGCCGCGCGCAGCCGACGGCAGATGGGAACGGCAAGCTCAACCCCCACTCCGCAGTTTGCGCCGATGGCATCCGCGCCGGCCTCCACCATCGCCGCTGCGACAGCCTCGGGCGTTGCGCCCATCATGGTGCGGTCCTTGGCCTTGCCGGTGTCGAATGCGAAAGAAACCACGACGGGCAGGCCGGTGCGCCGCGCCGCATCCACCGCCAATCGCGCCTCCTCGATGTCGCTCATGGTCTCTACCAGCAGAGCGTCGGCGCCCGCCACAGCAAGCGATCGGGCCTGGGCAGCGAATGCTTCGGCAGCCTGTTCACTGGTCATCTCGCCCGAGAGCAGCATCTGGCCCGTCGGACCGATTGAGGCGAACACCAGCGCCTGCCCCGCAGCCTTTTTTGAGAGCGTGACGCCGACGCGATTGATGGCGTCAAGATCAGACTCCGAAACGCCCTTCATGGCGATTGAGTTGGCGCGAAACGTGTTGGTCAGAATCACCTGGCTCCCCGCTTCAGCGTAGGCGCGCGCCACCGATTCAACCTGCTCGGGATGGGTCAGGTTCCAGACGTCGGGAATCGTGCCGGCGGGCAGGCCGCGAGCCTGCAACTCGGTTCCCCAGGCGCCGTCTGTCATCAAAAGGCCGTTCGCCAGCCACTCTTGCAGTTGATTCATGCCATGATTCTAGCGCTGCGAGTTTCACCGCCGCTGATTGCTGCAGAAGATGCCCGTCCTGGTCCTTGCGGGGCCAGGATGGGGCGTCCAGCATTTTTTCATTCAGGCTTGCTGTGGCCGCGGAGTGGCGGCGATCAGGTTCGCCGATTGGCCGCGACGGATCTCCACGACCTGGTCGGCATCAAGCGAATCGGCATAGTGGCGGCCGTAGTGCGCGTAGGCGATGCGGCCGTCGGCGTCGATGAGGAAGTCGGCGGGGTTGCCGGTGATGCCGCCGTCGCTGGTGAACATGCCAGGTTCGAAACCGGCCCTGAGCGCGCGATAGTAGTCGCGCATCACCGCGAATGAGAACATTCCCGCCAGACCCGTCTCCACTCCGAACGCCCGGAAGATGCGTTTTTCCGGATCGGCAACAAGATCGAAAGGCGGCAGATCGATGTTTTCGTTGGCGAGCTTGTCGGCTGGCGAGTGATAGAGCACGACGGTCGTCAAGCCCAGCGCCTGCAGCTTGCCGTAATCGTTGATGAAACGATGCATGTGCAGATTGCACACCGGGCAAGTGGCAAAGCGATAGAACTTGAGCAGGACTGTGCGGCCCCGAAGGGCAGCGAGGTCCACGGTGTATCCGCCCGCAGCCTGGACGGTGAAATTCGGTGCAATCGAGCCGATGGTGAGCCTCATGATGATCCTCCTCTGGGAAGTTTCGGAGCGCTTTGCGAAGCGCCCGCTGATGTTGCGTTCAGGAACTGCGGCGAAAACTAAGCCGCTGGCCGCATCGCTGACAGAGCGCGGCGGCCAACGGAGTTCAGGCGGCTGCGGGCGAGACCTTGGCGTGGGGAACGAAGCGCAGGTAGGGCCGAGGCGCTTTCCAGCCGTCGGGGTACTTCTTGCGGGCCTCTTCGTCTGAAACGCTGCCGCTGATGATGAGGTCGTCGCCTTGCTTCCAGTTCACCGGGGTGGAAACCTGATGTTGCGCAGTGAGTTGGATGGAGTCGAGCACACGCAGCACTTCGTCGAAGTTGCGGCCGGTGCTCATGGGGTAACTGAGAGTGAGCTTGATCTTCTTGTCGGGCCCGACCACGAAGACAGTGCGCACGGTGGCGTTGGTGGCCGCGGTACGGCCCTCAGACGTGTCTCCGGCATCGGCCGGCAGCATGTCGTAGATCTTTGCTACCTTCAGTTCCGGATCCCCAATCATCGGGTAGGTGACTTTGTGGCCCTGGGTCTGCTCGATGTCGACAGCCCATTTGGCGTGACTCGCGACGGGGTCCACGCTCAATCCGAGAATCTTGCAATTCCTCTTCTCAAACTCCGGTTGCAGCCCGGCCATGTAGCCAAGCTCTGTTGTGCAAACCGGGGTGAAGTCCTTGGGATGGGAGAACAAAACGCCCCACGAGTTACCGAGCCACTCGTGGAAAGTGATGTGCCCGTGGGTAGTTTCCGCAGTAAAATCGGGTGCCAGATCGCCAATTCGTAGTGTCATGTTCGCCTCCGGGGTGTGATTTTGGCCGTTTGGTGGCCACTGACGAATTGAGATATAGTGCTTTTCGTCCCCCCTCTCCATATTTGCGACATTTGATTTGTATGAGTAATCGATGAGTGATCCAGTGATCCTCCTGTTCGGATCGTTTGAACTCCACTCGGAGACGGGCGAGCTGCGCCACCACGGAGACCTGGTCAAACTGCCTCCGCAGCCCTTTAAAGTGTTGGAGGTCCTGGCACGCAGGGGCGGCCAGATCGTGACCCGGGCAGAAATCCGCGGGCAGATCTGGTGCGGCGATACCTTCGTTGACTTCGAGCAGGGCCTGAACTTTTGCATCCGGCAAATTCGCGAAGCGCTTGGGGATACGGCCGACGCACCGCAATTCATTGAAACGCTTCCCAGGCGCGGCTACCGCTTTCTGATGCCGGTGTCAGCCTCTGTCGCGGGGCAGCCGCGGCGGCTCATGCGCCTGATCGTCCTGCCTTTTCGCATGCTGCGGCCCGATCCGGACACGGAGTTTCTCGCCTTCAGCCTGCCCGACGCTCTAACGGCTTGCCTCTCCGGCCTGGGGAAACTGGTGGTGCGTTCAACAATGGCCGGGGCGCGATTCGGAGCCGATGCCGATCCGAAAACCGTGGCAGCCGAAGCGGACGTCGACGTGATCGTAACGGGAACCGTGCTTCGCGCCGGGGACGAAGTGCGTGTCACAACCCAGCTTGCCGACGCTTCGGCTGGAACATTGCTTGCGTCGCACACCGCGCAAACTTCACTGGGAAACTTGTTTCGCATGCAGGACGAGCTCTCGGAACGCATTGTGGCGTCTCTTGCTTTGCCGCTGACCACCGGCGAGCAGCACGCACTGCGTCGCGATGTGCCTGCGAACGCCATGGCGTACGAGTTTTACCTGCGCGGCAACCAGCTCAGTTACGATTCCAAGCAGTGGTCCATTGCTCGCGATCTCTATCTGCGTTCGGTGGAAGAAGATCCGGCCTATGCGCCCGCGTGGGCACGCCTGGGGCGCATTCACCACGTCATGTCGAAATATCTCCCAGCCGGCACGTCGGATGGTCTCGAAAAAGCCGAAGCAGCGTTGCGGCGAGCCCTTGAGCTTAATCCCGACCTGGCGCTGGCGCACAAGCTGCTGGCACAGTTAGACGCGGATCAGGGCCGCGCCCGGGACGCCATGACGCGCCTCATCGAGCGCGGGCACGCGCCAGATCCTGAGCTGCTGGTCGGCTTGGTCAGCGCCTGCCGCTACTGCGGGCTGCTGGATGCGTCGGTCGCCGCGCACAAGCGGGCCATCGAGCTCGACCCGAGAATAAAAACGAGCGTGCCGCACACCTGGTTTCTGCAGGCAGATCACGTACGCCTTGCCGCCGTGAAAGTTGAGGAGTTCCCTTACATCGTGCCCCTGGCGCTGGCCGAACTCCGCCGCGGAGAAGAGTCGTTGCCCACACTGCGGGAACTGGAACAGAAGACTAAGACCCGCCTTCGCGATTTCATCGTCGCAGCGCGTGCACTGCTCGATAACAACTTGGCTGAGAGCATCGCCGCGGTAAACCGCATTATCGCCTCGGACTTCACGGACCCCGAGGGGCTGTTTTATCTCTCGCGCCACCTCGCACACCTTAATGAGACCCGACCTGCCCTCGATCTCTTCCAACGCGTTGTGAAGGGCGGCTACTTCTGTTTTCCTGCCATGGCCGCGGATCCATGGCTCGACTCGCTCCGCAATGAGCCGGCGTTCACAAGAATCCTGCATCAGGCCGAAACCCAGCATCGAGACGCGGTTGCCGCATTCAAGCAGCTGGGCGGCGAAAGAATATTAGGTGTTGCGGTGCAGTGAAGCTGTGGCGAATGTGCCCACTTTCGAAGCTGGTTCATATCACGATTTTGGTCTTGAAAGTTTCGCTGTAACTTATTGAGGAGGGGCGGGTTGAATCACCACTAGTCGCCGGCTATGTGGGTCTCCGAACATGAAGAGGGTTCTATGAGGCGGGTGGATTCGTGCATCGGTGATTTTGGGCGCTTCCCTCCCCATCTCCACCCCAGATCCGAATCGACTACGGTTCCATGCTGATGGCGGGCGCATTTTCGATGTTCTGCGTGTCCTCCGCGCCTGGCGCAACGACCTGATTGCTCAGCGCAGGCGGTGTGTTTTCCGCGAGGCGGCTTTCCAGAAGATCGTTCGTCGTGGGACCTGAGTCATATTGTTCGATGCTCATCCTTCGGCTCGCAAGGAGAACCAATAGTACCGCCGCCAGCAAAACTTGCATCGGAATGGCCGGAGAGCGAACATGCCTAGGAGGCCATCGAAGAAATGCAACTCCGATGGTTTGAATTCAGCGCAACTGCAGCGAGGGCAGCGGCGGCGCATCCACAGTACGCGCGGCAACCAATTCGGCCAGCTTGTTGTTTCAGCGTTCATGCGGGGTTCCTTTCAATAGAAGGTTGGCGTCGATCACATCCCGGATCCGACTCCTGCGAGGGAGTTCGCGTCGAGCCATTCGAGCAGACAACGAATGCTCCCGGTGGCCACCGCTACACTCGAGTCGGCTGCTCCGTAATACAGGTTGATCGTATCCCCGTCCTCATCGATGGTCTGGCCGCAAGGAAACACGACGTCGTGCACATCTCCGATACGCTCGTATGAGGCTTCGGGGCCAAACATCCATGAGTCCCCTCGCTGCAGGCAGATGTCTGGATGTTCAAGATCGAAGAGTGCCAGGCCCAGGCGATAGATGCTTCCGGAGGCCGTGACGCGCACTCCGTGATAGATCATCAGCCAGCCTTTCGGCGTTTCGATCGGCGGAGAGCACAGGCCAATCTTGTTCGCATCCCACCACCCCCCGCGCCGCGCTTGCAGGATGACTTTATGATTGCCCCAGTGCTGCAAGTCGGGGGAATACGAGATCCACATATGAGCGCCGGTCGTGGTCATCGGCCGGTGGATCAGAGCCCAGTAGCCGTTGATTCTTCGCGGCAACAGAGCGGCGTCCTTATCTTCAGGCGACATGATGACGCCGTACCGCTCAAAACTACGGAAGTCCCTGGTGAGCGCCAGAGAAACCCCCGGACCACCGCGGGCAAAGGAAGTGTACGCAACCGCAAATTGCTCGAGCTCTGGAACGTATGTAATGCGCGGATCTTCGATACCCCAGATCTCCTCAGGGTATTCCAGGGGATTCGCCATGAGCGTTGGTTGCGCATCGATACGCCATCCGTTGATTCCATCCTTAGAACGTGCTGCGCACAAGTGCGACAGGCCATTCCGGTCTTCCACGCGGCAAAGCAGCAAAGTGTCTCCGTCGGGCAATCGCACTGCACCCGCATTGAAAACGCTGTTAATGGCATAGGGCCAATTTTGACGGGTCAAAATAGGGTTGCCCGCATAGCGCGTGAACAGAGGAAGGTCAGCACATGGCGCCGGCTTGGATGGCTCCGGAGCAATAGCCGTTGACAAAGGCGGTGGATGCATAAGTGGAGTCAAAGGGAGAAACTCATTTCCTGGTGCGGTTTTGCTGCGTTCGTCACTCTCGCTCCCTGCATTTCCAGGAGCGCCATCAGGAACGACAGCGTTGATTCCGCTCCTTGATTCTCATTGACGCGATCGGGATGAAGTCCGTCTTTGCATCCGCCAGTGGTCGCATCGTAGAGGGGCACATGGAGATCGTTCTTGCCCAGGAACCAACTGAAGACGCAGCGGGCTTCGTCGATCCAACGCTCTTCGTGCGTAAGCCTGTATGCCTCAAGACAAGCCGCGATTGTGGCACAGGCTTCGACGGGCTGTTGATCGAAGCGGGGCTTCTCCGCGCCCTCGGCATAGCATCCGCTGGAGCCGATAGGCACAAAAATCTCAGGGTCACCGCAGTGCTGAGCAGCTACAAGCCACTCGAGCGACTCAATTCCAGCCGCGACCATCATCTTGTTCTGACTTCGCTGCCCGGCAAGGATAAGCGCCTGCGATAGCCGCGCATTCGAGTACGCGAGGCTCTTCTCGAACCAATGCCAGGTCTCGGAGTAACTGTGTTCGTAAATCTCAAGCAGACGATTCGCGAGCACGTTGCGTGCGCCCTGCATGGCCCTGTCGCCGGGGAACCCATCGAGATAGGCCTGCAAACCGAGAACACTGAAAGCCCATGCTCGCGGACTGCTGAACTTCAATACCACGGGCACCGCAGCCTCAAACAATCTTCCTGCCGCTCCCCGCAGTCCGGGATTTTGCGATTGGCCCAGCACCGACCCCAAGGCCCACAACGCGCGGCCATGGCTGTCCTCCGAACCAACGTCCTCCAGCCATTTGCGATCGTAGCCGAGAAAATTTCTGAACCGTCCGGTATCGGAATGAAATGCCAGCCAGAGAAAAGCCAGGTATCTGCGGGAGAGGTTGGGCTGTTCGTCTCTCCGCTCGATCCCGACACGTTCGTCTAAAAGGGTTGAGACAATCAGCGCACGCGCGTTGTCGTCCGTCGTATAGCCTTCGCGGGTATTAGGCACAGAGAAGATTGCGTGCTGCAGCATGCCCGTGTCGTCGGTCATCGCGCACAGATGGCCAGTATTCAGAGCCGGCAGGTGTTCCGTCGCGTCGATCGCGTTCACCGCGGCATCGTCCGGCTGGGCGGCCCTGGGCTGCAGTGAGCGCTCGAAGCGGGCCCGCTGAAAGGTTGCCATATAGGCGCGCGCAGTCGTTGGCCACGTTGTTCCGCGGGAGTACAGATACGCACGCTTGCGCATCGCGTGCCGCTCCGCGTCGTTCTCCAGCAGCGCGACAACCGACTCGGCGATGGCGCCCGGATTATCGAACGGGACAATCACACCTCTCTTGTCCGCGAGCAGTTCCTTGGCGTGCCAGTAGGGCGTAGAGATAATTGCCTTGCCGGCCCCAAGCGCGATGGCCAGCGTGCCTGAGACAACCTGCGCCTCGTGCCGGTAGGGAGTGATGTAAATGTCGGCCGCGCCGACGTGCTCCACAAGTTCCTCTGCGCTCACGAACCGATTGTTCAAAATCAAATGGGAGGAAACGCCAAGCTCCGCCGCCAACGCCTGCAGCTCTTCGCGGTAGCGCTCGCCTTCGTGCCGCCGGATATGAGGATGCGTTACTCCCGAGACGATATACACCACGTTCGGATGCCGCGCCAGAATCGCGGGCAGCGCCCGAATGACGTTTTCAATTCCCTTGTTAGGAGAGAGCAAGCCGAATGTCAGCAGAACCGACTTGCCTTCCGTGCCGAACTTATCCTTGAAATAGTTGGGATCCATAAACGGCATGTCCGGCACGCCGTGCGCGATCACATCGATCTTTCCGCTGGGAACCGCGTACACTTCGCGCAGCAGTTCTGCCGCCAGTTCGCTCATAACCACCAGGCGATCCGAGAGCTGTGCGATCTCTTCGAGCACGATGCGTTGATTTGCATCCGGTTCGCGCAGAACGGTATGCAGAGTCGTCACCAGCGGCATCTTCAATCTGCGCAACAAGGCGAGAATGTACCGGCCCGCAGCGCCGCCGTAGATGCCGTATTCATGTTGCAGGCAAACCAGATCGTTGCTGTTGAAGTTAAGGAAATCGGCTGCCCGCTCGTACGAGGCAATGTCCTCCTGCGTCAGCTCCAGTCGCACTTGTTCCGGATAGTCGTAGCTTGAATCGGGATCGTTGACGGGAATCGCAAACAGGCGCCCTTTTCCGTATTCGGCGGCCAGCGCGTTGCACAAGTCGGTGGTGAAGGTAGCAATGCCGCACTCTCGCGGCAGATAATTCCCCACCATAGCGATGCGGGTCGGCAACGGCAGCCGGCTGGCTTTCAACGCAATCGGCAATGAAGCCGGCATGCCAACTCTTCCGTTCTGCCTTTCGAAACCTATCATTCCGGGGGAAGACATCTTACTCCTCTTTTCAACCGTGATTCGTTCCGCGCATCAGACGCTTCACTATGCCGGTTCGCAGGGTTGACACCTGGCTCGACGCTCGATCCTCGTACGCCGAACACACGGCATATGTTGCTCTCCACCAGGTCTCTATTTGCACTCTTGATGGGCTTTTTCGTGCAAGCTCATCCAAGCAGAACCCTTTTTGAGCCTAGCGGTTCAAGTGCATTCGGGTCTGAGCAATTTGGACCACTTACGGCCCAGAGCAATACCGGTGCCGAACGGTCACCCCGGTAGCTCAACGCTCGACCCGTGCACACCGGAACGCTGGGCCTAGGTTGCCGGAACGGGCTGGGGATTCAGCCCCGCGGCAATGTTCAGCGAGGAGTGCTGCTGAATCTGGAGAGTTTGTACCCTGACGTTGGCGACCTGAAATCCCGGATACTGCGTGATCTCGACAGAATCAAGCTTCGCGGCGTTGAATCGCTTCGATATTCCTTTGAGCGCACCAGACAAGGCCCGGCTGATCGCCGTTTCCTCAGTTAGTCCAACGCCCCTTCGCGAACAGGCATCCTGCAGCCACATGAAATGCCAGCCCGCCCGGCGGATCATGGTGTCGAAAGCCAGAGCAGGGATCTCCTCAACGACGGACCACCCATCTCCGATGGACTGGCGGCGGGGGTCTAACCGATCCGGCAGGATGCATCCGCTGCGCAGAAAGACAGAATGCAACTGCACGTTCGCGCGCTTTTGGAGATTGCCGGGCGCCTGCGAGCCGACCGAGCCAGTCGCACGATTGCCCAACACGACGCCGGTGCCGGGCGACGAATGTTCCGTGATGAAATCATCGGCAAAACTCGAGGGGTCTGCTTTGATTGTCTCCGGTCCAGCCGCAGAAAAGCCGGTCGCATCGAGTTCGCTTTCGGGTTGGCCGGGATGGGTTTTCGTCAGGAAGGGGGGATGCAGGTGCGTCTTCACATCGCTCAGCTTGATGCGACTCATGGCGGGGCTCCAGTCGTTGGGTTGCGTGCCTGAAAGACACTCGTCTGGAGCGAAGCATGGAATGCTAAAGGCGAGAAGGGGGAAGAACTGCTGTTTCAAGCATACGCCGGCCAGAGGCTGCGTGCCGGCGACTCCGATTGCATGGCGCCCAAATGCCCGCAAATGCTTGTAAACAGAACCAAGCACAACGTTTCGATCCTCAAAAAATCCCGGGAGAGACTGTCATCCTGAGCGAAGTTTGGCGCGCAGGCGCGCGCCAGACGAAGTCGAAGGACCTGCAGTTGCTTTTCCCTTGCCCTGAGGGAGGATCGCGGCAGCGATCCGAGTCGAAGGGGACCTGCATCTTGCGCGGCCTGGCTCAGCACGAACCCGGGTGCCCCATCCAAGCTTTGCTTGGGTGGGATTGCACGAACCCCACTTCAGCACCGTGATCCCGAGCGACAAGAATCGGATGTCATCCTTAGCAACAGAATCGGATGTCATCCTGAGCGAAGTTTGGCGCGCAGGCGCGCCAAACGAAGTCGAAGGACCTGCATTTGTTTTTCCGTTGCCCCTGAGCGGAGATCGCGAAGCGAGCGCAGTCGAAGGACCTGTGGTTGTTTCTTGCGAGGCTCGCCTGGCACGAACCCGGGTGCCCCATCCAAGCTTCGCTTGGGTGAGGTCGCACGAACCCCAACCTCAGCACCATCATCGAGAGCGCCAAAATCGGATGTCATCCTGAGCGAAGTTTGGCGCGCAGGCGCGCGCCAAACGAAGTCGAAGGATCTGCGGTTGCCCTCCGCAATCTTGAAAGGCGGCAAGTTCACGCACGCGAGATGAAACAGTCGCCGTTTCTCGCTTCCGCGTCCTATTGAATCGGGGATAGTCTGCGCTGGGTTTGCGATGCTTCGAAGAGTGGCGTATGATCGGCGGAAATCGCATTATCAGCGCAAATCCCCATCTAGATCGTTGGTCGCCGTCGGTCTTGCTCGGCCACAGACGCAGGATGTGAGATTTCTTTTCGTAGAAAGGACTACGGACAGCATGCGCATGTTAAGAAATCCTCTTCTTTGTCATCTGTTGTTTTCCGGCGCCCTGGCTACTGGATCATCTGGCCTCGCCCAATCCTCAGCCCCAGCCACAGAAATCGCCGGGTTGATCGACGAAAGCCAAGTGGTCACTCTCAAAGGCAACACGCCTCCGGCAGCGACTGCCGAGAACGACCTAGGCCCAGTCAGTCCCAGCCTTGCAATGACCGATCTGTTGCTGGTTCTGCACCGCAGCCTGGAACAACAGGCCGCCTTCGACCGGTTTGTAGCCAGCCAATACGACCCTTCCTCGCCGAATTTTCATCAATGGATTTCGCCTGCGGAAGTGGCTGAAAGCTACGGTCCCTCCGCAGCCGACACCGCCGCCATCTCGCACTGGCTCATCGGGCACGGATTTCAGATCAATGAAATTGCGAAAGACCAAATGTCCATCCGGTTTAGCGGTACTGCCGCGCAGGTGGAAAGCACATTTCACACCGCAATCGACAATCTTTCGGTCAACGGAGAATTGCATATCGGGAACATGAGCGACCCGCAGATTCCCGCAGCCCTGGTGCCCGTTGTGGCCGGCGTGAAAGCGCTGCATGATTTCTTCCCGCGGCCTCTGCACCGGATGGGAAGCGTGGTCCGCTTCAACCCGTCATCGAACATGTGGGAAAGGACGGCGGGCGCGGCGGACAACGCCGCAAAATCAGATGACTTGGCCTTCGCAGTCAAAGCCAGTCCTGAGTTCGGTATCAACATCGGATCGGGAAGCAACGCGTACACCATCGAGGATGTGGCGCCTTACGATTTCGCGACCATCTACAATGTGGTGCCACTCTGGAACTCGAGCATCGACGGAACAGGGCAAACCATCGCCATTGCCGGTACCAGCGACATCGACACTGCCGACGTAGCCACTTTCCGCAGCGTCTTCGGACTGCCTGCCGGGACCCCGCCGCAAACCATCGTCGCCAACGGTACCGATCCCGGACAATGCACCGGGACCAGCGGGACGTGCACCATCGGCGACCAGATCGAGAACACACTCGATGTGGAGTGGTCAGGCGCCGTAGCCAAGGGAGCCAGCATTGTTCTGGTGGTGTCGGGTTCCAATTCAGCCACCACCGATACGGTTTATTCCTCCGCGAATTACGTGATCCAGAACAGCACCGCAAATATTCTGAACGTCAGTTATGGAAACTGCGAGCTGGGCCTGGGCACCAGCGGAAATGCCGCATACGAGAACTTGTGGGAGACAGCGGCAACCGGGGGGATCGCAGTTTTTGTCGCAGCGGGAGACGCGGGATCGGCAACGTGCGATCAGCCATCGGCAGAAAACCCACCCCATGCGGCCGTCTATGGCCTGACCGTGAGCGGGGTTGCGTCCACGCCTTACAACACCGCGGTCGGGGGCACCGATTTCAACTGGGGCTCTACGGCTTCGCTTTATTGGGGCACAACCAACAACTCGAGCAACGGGTCAAACGCTCTCGGTTATGTCCCTGAGGTTCCGTGGAACGATACGTGTACCAATCCGCTGGCGTTGCATTACCTGCAGGAATGGGCGGCCGCGCTCGAAAAAGCGGGCTATAGTGCGACTAGCCCAACCGATGCCGAAAGCGCTTGCAATTTTGTGAACCAGTGGTGGGACACGATCTACAACAACAGCAGCCCCCAGGTAAACATCTCCGGATTTCTCGATACAGTCGGCGGCGGCGGCGGCGCCAGCAACTGCACCGCCAGCGACGGCTCCACCGTAGCCAGTTGCTCAGGCGGGTATGCAAAGCCGAGTTGGCAGGCGGGCGTCGCGGGGATTCCTGGCGACGGAGTGCGCGACCTGCCCGACGTGTCGTTCCTCGCCGGTAACGGCTTTCTGGGCACTGCATACCTGATGTGCGTTTCGGCCGACGGCTCCTGCGTTACGTCGACCACGCTCACCAGCAATCCGACTGCCCAGGAAGTGGGTGGAACCTCCGTGGGTTCTCCGGCCATGGCCGGGGTGATGGCGCTCATCAACCAGAAGACGGGAGCGCCGCAGGGGAATCCCAACGCCGAACTCTACGCGCTGGCCGCCAAACAGAATGACGCGAACTGTTCGGCGGAAAAGGCCAAGACCAGCGACGGCTGCTACTTCAACGACCCCAACACAGGGACCAACGCGATGGCTTGCGCCTCTGGTTACCCCGACTGCACGGTGATCCATTCCGGCGACGGTGTGGGCATTCTCTCCGGTTACAGTGCGGGCGTGGGCTTTGATCAGGCCACCGGGCTGGGCTCGTTGAACGTGGCCAACGTGGTAAACGCGTGGACTTCGACGACGGGGACAGCCAAAGCGACGGTGACGGTGACGCCTGCGCAGACCAGTTTTCCATTGAACCAGTCACTCAGCGTCCCGGTTACGGTAAGCGGCTCCGACGGTACCCCAACCGGCACGGTGAGTCTGTTTGGTGGCGGATACACGGCGACGGTGGGGACGCTCTCCGGCGGGAGTTACACATTTACGGTTCCCGGCGACGCCCTGAGCACCGGAGCCGACACGCTGAAGGTGAATTACAGCGGAGATGCGACGTATGCACGGGCAACCGGAACCGCCAGCGTGACCGTCGCCAAGTTGACGCCAACGGTGACCGAGCAGACCAGCCCGGAGATTTACGGGACCTATTACCCCGGCGTCCTGGTGACAGTGACGCTGGCTGGCGCGGGTCCCGCGCCAACCGGCACCGAAACCATATCCGTGCCCGGCTTCACGGCTCCCCTGTGTTCGTTTGCGGCGGGTGATGACTGCAGCGTCGTGATACCGCCCAGCTACCTTCCAAGCGGAACCGATACCATTACCGCCAGCTACAGCGGAGACTCGAACTATCTTGCTGAGACGAAGATGGCCACCGTCTTGGTTCCGACGGTAACCGTCACACCATCGACGACCAGCCTGACGACCGCGAACACACTCCAATTGACAGTGCAGGTTGCCGGCCCAGGCCCAACGCCAACCGGATCGTTGGATATGTCCGGTCTTTACGGGGGCTACGTCTCCTACGGAACGCTCTCCGGCGGCAGCTACACCTTCGCGATAACGCCGGGCGAGTTGGGCGCGGCGGCAGATACGTTAACTACGATCTATCAGGGGGACGCGACATATCTTCCTGCGAGTGGATCGACAACAGTTACGGTGACCAAGGTGACGCCGACTCTTACGGTGACGCCCTCGGCGATCAGCATCACCTCAAACCTTCCGCTGACCGTGACTGGAATCGTGACTGGAGGAGGATCCGCACCGGGCGGGCAGATGACAATTGCCGCGAATGGCCAGCAGTTTTCCGGTTCCGTTTACGGGGGCAGCTACTCTATAACGATTCCGGGGGGAAGTCTTAGCCCCGGAACCGTCACTCTGACCGCGAATTACGGCGGCGATCCGTTTAACAATCCGGCGAGCAATTCCACGACGGTGACTGTGACCCAATGGGTTCAGGTCGCGTCCGCAGTGACGTTGACGCCGGTATCGAGCAGCATCAACACGGGCGATGCGCTGCAGGTCGGGGTCGCTGTAACGGGAGCGTATGGACAGCCGACCGGAACAGTGACGCTGTCCTCAGGCAGTTACACCAGCCCAGCGTGGCAAATATACGGCGGCGACACTTTTACGATTCCGGGAAACAGCCTAAGCGCCGGCACCGATACTCTGGCTGCTAGTTACAGCGGAGATCCCACCTATCTTCCCAGTACTGCCACGACCCAGGTCACCGTGACGCAGTCGGTCTTCACCCTCTCAGCTTCTGCCACGACCTCAATAGGTGCGGGAGCGTATACGGAATCGACGATCACGGTTAATTCGACTACGGAATACATAGGCAACATCACGTTCACCTGCGTACTGACTTCCCAACCTGCCGGAGCTCAGGATTTGCCCACATGCATGCCTTCGGGTGCGACGATATTCGACCCCGGCGATGGCGGTGATGCGGTGATGAGCGTGGGCACCACCGCCTCAACCTCGGCGCTCATCCAGCCCATGCCGCGGGCTAATCGAAGAGGCTGGATGAATGCCGGCGGAACTGCGCTGGCTCTCGTCGCCCTGCTTTGGATTCCCGCACGCCGACGCAGTTGGAAATCCACGCTTGGCCTGCTTATCCTCCTGGCCGTTCTCGCAGGCCCGGGCGCTTGCGGTGGGGGAGGCGGGAGCATCGGCGGAGGTGGTGGGAGCGGCGGAGGCGGAGGTGGTGGAGGCGGCGGAAATCCCGGGACGACCCCCGGAACCTATACATTCACTGTTACGGGAACTGGCAATCCCGCGGTAACTCCCGCACCCACAACCACTTTCACCGTGACCGTAACCCCGACAGTCAAGTTATAGCTCGATAGGAGCCGCAATACCAGGCGATCAGGCACTCACCGGCCGACGACTCAAGAGTCGGCTCGTCGGACGCGATTCATGAAGAAGCTGCCGCGTGTCGTTCGCTCCCTGCTTTCTTGTCAAGCCCAACGCCTTTTAACCGGCACATCCGAAAATCAGCGTAAGCGGCTGATCCGAAACATGATCTCGCATTTTACTTTTCTTGCCGAGCAGTGCCGGTAATTGCCCGCATTGGCGCATACTGGTATCGGAAGCAGAAAAAGCAGGCTCGACGCGACGGAATTCGTTCCGTCGCGTTCGTACTTGCGGCAAGAAATCCTAAGCGCGATGCGCGGTGCACCAGAACCCCTTTGGCGCGAAGATCTTGTTTCGAAGCGCATGATTCCAGAGATTTTGCCGCGAGGTTTCAGTTCAACCCACCCGTCACGAGCATTTTGCGCGAAAAATCCCGGAGTGGGTATGGGGGGTAGGGATATGGGTGCTGGCAACGACAAGGACAGACGCATCGGCGTGTACACAGAATGCCGCCTCATCAAGACGAATGGGCTCAAGTGCCACTCGCCCGCGATGCGCGGCTCAGCCTCCTGCTACTTTCACGGGCGCACCCGCATCTATGTCGCGCGTCCACGTTCCAGAGAGAAGGCGCTTCAGGTTCCTCCACTTCAAGACGAAGCCTCGATCCATGCCGCGCTGAACGAAATTCTCCAGGCGCTCGCCTCCGGAAACGTCGATACCAAGCGCGCCGGCAATCTCCTATGCCCTGCAGATGGCGCGGCAAACGGTCTACGCTGCTCCACTCTCGGAGCCCGCTCCGCCTTCTGACCGCTAATCGACTGCTGAAGGCGGTCACGGTTCACGATCCACCGTTCACGGTTCACGGTCCTTCAGCACAGCCATCGCTGCATTGCGGCCGTTGATGCCGATCACGCTGCCGCCGGGATGCGTGCAGGCGCCGCAAAGATAAAACCCAGGCATGGGCGTGCGGGTGGTGAGACGCCGCGAACCCATATATATAGGTAGGCACTCCCCTTGAAAGATATGGCCGCCGGTGAGGCCGACCTTCTTCTCGATGTCGGGCGGACCGAGAACCTGTACGTCGATTACGGCGCTGCCGATGTTCGAACAGAAACGCGCGAGCGACTTGAGCGCGAGAGTACGCACCTCGTCGCGGCGTGAATCCCAGTTGCCCTCCACAAAGGAATATGGAACGTACTGCGCAAACACGCTCATGGTGTGCGTGCCGGTCGGCGCGGCCGACGCGTCGTGCACGCTTTGAAAGTAGAGTTCGCACCAGAGTTGGTCGGGAAGCTCCCCGCGCCGCGCCGCGGCGTAGCCGGCCTTCCACTCGGCCTTGGTCAGCGGCGCATTGATTTGGCCGTAGTGGTGCGGCTCATTGACGCCGGGGCGAGCTGCGAAGTTCGGCAGCTCGCGAAGATGCACGTTGAGCTTGACAGTGCAGCCTTCGATAGGAATCTCAAGAATGCGTGCGCGCCACGCGGGGTCGGCCGCGGATCCGAGCAGCCGCAGCGTGACGCGCGGATCGGCGTTCGAGATGACGGTGCGCGCGGCGATGCGTTCGCCGCTCCCCAGGCGCACCCCTTCGCCGGGCAAAATTTCGGCCACGGGCACGCCGCAGGCGACGACTGCGCCCGCCTCGCGCGCCGCGTCGCAGAAGTAAAACGACACCATGCCCATGCCGCCGCGCACATATCCCCACGTACCCGGCATGCCGCCGAGCCCGCCCGATGCATGGTGAAAACGAATGGATGCGGTGCCGGGATCGAATGGGCTGGCGTTGGTTCCAATCACGCCTTGGCCCAGCAACGCGATCTGAAGACGCTCGTCGCACAAGTAGCGCTCGACAAACTCCGCCATCGACCAATCGAAAAGAACCGCGCGAGCTTCATCGTCGTTGCCCAGGCGCTCATCGATCATTTCGTGTGTCGGCGCATCGCAGAGCCACAGATCGGCTGCACCGGCGGGACGCAGCGCATCGCGCAGGCGGCGAATTACGTCGCACATGGAGCGCCATCCTGCCACGTCGCCTGGCGCAAGCGCGCGAATCTCGGCTGCGCAGCGCTCGTCATCCTCCCAAAGCTGGACGCTGGAGCCGCCGAGGAATGGGACAAAGAGGCCATTGACGGCCGGCGTCCAATGAAATCCGCGGCGCGGAAGGTCAAGTTCCTCAATCACCAACGGATGCAGCAGTCCCGCGAGATAGGCGCAGGGCGACATGCGCACCCCGGGGAATGGCTCCTCAATGGTGCAGGCGCCGCCCACGCGCGATCGGCTTTCAAGTACGAGGACGCGCAAGCCGGCGCGCGCCAGATAAGCGGCGCAGGCGAGACCGTTGTGGCCGGCGCCGACGACGATAACGTCCCAGGTCTTTTGCGCGAGTTCGGAGAGAGGAGCAGGCAGCCCGATTTCGCCCAGCCGGTCGGCAGTGAAAGAATTCATTTGCTGAATAATAGCGGGCGCGCGGAGAATTTGGCGTGTGGCCCGCGGACCATCTTCGCCGTGGCGGACGAAGGGAACCCGCTGTCCGATTCCTTCCCTGAATCATCGGGAAGCCCACGAATCGAAGATGTTCAAAGAAGGCTCGCGAAGCGAGCGGCCACTCGAATGCAATATGGCGGTGGACGGAGTCACGAGCGAACCGCTCTCCGAATCGAAATTCCCGTTAACAGGGAAATAAACAGGGAATTCCGTGGATTCCAAGGCGTCGAGGCCGTCCTACGACACTCATTCAGAAGCCTTTTGCATGTTTCGCGCTGAAATCGAACAGGGAATTTTTCGATACAAAACAGGGAATAATGCGGTCGAAATCCGTGATTGGACTGTTGAGATTCGTCCATTTTCGAGATCTGAATCAAGCGAAAGAGAGGACTATACGCATGGAAAAACGACCGGGCGAAGCATGGAAATATAAGAAAGAATGGAAAATCGAGAATGGAAATTCTTAGGAAATCGAGCATGGAAATTTGCGAAAATAGGCGCCTCTTGACCCTCCGGCATCCCGGGCTTCCGCTGCGCACAGGATGCGGAATAGCGGCCGTGACACTCACCTATCAGGCGGCAGCCAGGCAAGTCTGAGGTCTCGCAAGAGTAGATCCTGAGCCCCTTCACCTCAGCTCCTCAGAAATAGGGCAACTGAAACGAAAACCTTCAGATCAGTCAGGTTCATGACCTCTTATCCCCTCATGGGTCACTTGTCCGGAGAGCCGACTTTTCGTCCACCTGCATGCTGACGCCGCGAAGTGACCTCAATGTTATTCTTGGACCCTGCCCCTTTTTCGGGAATGTAAGACGCTCAGACCCGCGACCGACCCCTTGCGTGACCGGTAGCGTTCAAACAGACTGAACTACGCCCCCGGATTCCTGATTCCGAAAGCGGTACCGCGCCTTCGTCGGAGGAAAAGCAGCCATTGGGGATGGTCACAAGATTCAGGTGGCGATGCCGCTGCAAGCGATGCCCCCTCGAGCCTGGCTCGTTCCTGGCTTTATATTCTTTATTATTTCTTGCAATCTGGCGGGGAGGGGGGTTCACGCGGTACATAAGTATCCTTGTCGGACCGCGTCGATGAATTGGCCCCAAGTTCACATGCGAAACTACTCGAAATCCGGGAGAGCGAGACTGAACGGAATCATCTTGAGACTCAGTCTTTTGGCATCCATCCCGGCTGCCTTGTGCTGGTGCTGTGTCGGTGAATCGATAAATCGTCCGATCAAGAGCTTGTACCACACGCGCTGGACAGTGCGGGAAGGCGTCCCCAATGACGTCATCGCAATCCAGCAAACGCCTGATGGTTATCTCTGGCTGGGCACTGGCGAGGGCCTTTTCCGATTTGATGGCGTGAGGTTTGAACGCTACGAGTCGAATCGGGGAAGCGAATTGTTTTCCGGCAGGATCAGCGCACTTCTCGCTACAAAGGATGGCGGTTTGTGGATTGCACATCAAGGGAGGGGAGTGCGAGCGAGTTTTCTCAAGAATGGCGAGGTAAGGAGTTACGCGAGTCCTGATCCGCTTCACCCAGGAACCATTTTAGCTTTCGCACAATCACCAGATGGGACCATGTGGGCGGCGACCGATTACGGGCTTGAGCGCCTTGAAGGAGCGTATTGGATTGATGTGGGGCAGCACTATGATCGAGCCTCGAGTTACCCAGAGACCGTTTTTTTCGATCACCGAGGCACCTTGTGGGTGAATACCCGAGCAGGACTTTTGTATCGTCCCCCGGGTCAAAGCCAATTTCAAACGGCCGATGCCACGATCTCAGAGAATGTCGACATCACTGAGGCGCCTGACGGCTCGGTTTGGATGGCAAGCGTTAGAGGGTGGGTTCGGAAGGTCACTCGGCAGGATGGCAGCGTCCTGAAGGAGTACCCTCGCATTGAGGCTAAGTCGTTGGGCATAGTCTTTACCCACGATGGAGCGTTGTGGATCGCAACTGTTGGAGATGGGCTCTTGAGGGCACCATTTCCCAACCTGTTGCCTACCAACCACGAGATCTCCGAGGATGCGCTTGAGCACTATACGGAACGCGATGGGTTGGCCAATGACTTTAGTGACACCGTCTTCGAAGACCGGGAAGGAAACGTCTGGGTGACATCCAGTCGCGGTCTCGATCAATTTCGTTGGTCTAAATTGATTCCAATTGAGCTTGCGCGTGGGGCGACCTATATATCGATGGCCGAAGACCCCTCCGGTGGCCTCGTCGTGGGGAGTGAAAGCCTCATGCGTGCGGTCAATGGTGTCGTCACTCGCGTCCTCTCGGTTCCATCGCGCATCGAGTGCGCCTATAGGGATCCGTTTGACCGAGATTGGCTTGGAGGTGTCGACGGTCTGTGGCGTCTCTCGGGCGATCATTTTCTCGCATACCGTCTTCCCCATGGTTTAACTCCGAGTGGTCACAATGTCCAGGCAATAACGGTTGATCGCGCAGGCGCGCTCTGGGTTTCGTTCGACCGAAATGGGGTCTACCGATTGAAGAGCGGCTCCTGGGAACGGTCGGGAGGTCTCGCCAATTTTCCATCAGACCCTGCCCTCATAGAAATGACTGACGCAGAAGGGCGAACATGGTTTGGCAATAGGGACAATCTACTTGTGATGCTAGATGGAGCGAAGATCTCGCTCTTTACACCCCAACAGGGCGTGAACATCGGAAACGTCATCTCGATCTACGAAACTGGGGGACGAATCTGGATCGGAGGCGATAGGGGTATCGAAATACTGGATGATTCCCGCTTCCGTCGCATCAGTTCGGCGGACGTGGAAGCTCTGAAAGGTATCTCCGGTATCGCGAGCGATGCGAAGGGAGATATGTGGTTGAACGGTCTTTCCGGAATAGTGCACATAAAGGCCGATGAATTACAGCGTGCTCTTGCAAATCACGACTACTCTATAGACGTTGAACGGCTCGATTATCTCGATGGATTAGTGAGCGCCCCCGAGCAGATTAGGCCTCTGCCAAGTGTCGTCAAGACAAGCGACGGTCGAATCTACTTTGCGACCAGAAGTAGTGTTGTTTGGATCGATCCACGTCAAATACCAAGGAATGCCATTCGCCCTACAGTGGACATACAATCCGTCAATGCAGACGGAGTAACGCACGATCGCCCCAAAGAACTACGTCTCAAGGCAAACATCGACAACCTTGAGATAGACTACACCGCTCCGAGCCTTCTGATCCCCGAACGTGTCCGTTTTCGATACTTCATGGAGAATCTAGATAAGAGATGGACAGACGCTGGAGGCCGGCGTATGGCACTGTATTCCAGGGTCCCCCCGGGCAGGTACGTCTTCAAAGTAATTGCCTCAAATGACGAAGGACTGTGGTCGGAAAGCCCAAGTACGGTCACCATCGAAATTCCCCCGTCTTTCATTCAGAGCGTCTGGTTCAAAGCCCTCTGCGCGCTAGTCATTTTTTCGTTGCTCTGGTTGGTTTACCTGCTTCGCTTTCGTCAGGTCAATGCGCAGATTCGGGCCCGGCTCTACGAGCGAGTCGCTGAACGGGAGAGGATTGCACGTGAACTGCACGACACCCTCTTGCAGGGCGTTTTAAGTGCTTCGATGCAACTCGATCTTGCCGAAGATCAATTGGCCGAGGATTCACCGGTGAAAAGCCTCGCGCAAAGCGCGCTCGCGACATTGCGACACGTGACAGAGGAAAGCCGGATGGCGCTCAGGGGGCTAAGATTCCAGGATAGCGAAAACAATGATTTAGCAGAGGTATTCCAGCGCGTCAAACAAGAGTTCCCTCACAAGAGCGCCATCGTGCTCCGGGTCGTCACGCGGGGAGACGCGCGTGTCGTCAGACCGGAGGTCCGGAACGAGATTTACCGTATTGGACGGGAGGCAATCGCAAACGGCTACGTTCATTCCGGGGCAGCGACAATCGAAGTCGAAGTACAATACGCAAGAACGCAGCTCGGCCTGCTTGTGAGGGACGATGGCCGGGGGATTGACCCCTCGATCCTTGAAAGCGGTCGGGACGGTCATTGGGGTCTATCAGGAATTCGCGAGCGTTCTAGACGAATCGGGGCTACTCTCAAATTGCGGAGCAGGCCGGGCGCAGGAACTGAGATCGAACTGGTCATTCCTGGTCACATCGCTTTCGAAGACGATTCGGGCAACTCGACGCCCTGGTGGCTCAGTTGGCTTGGGCGAGAGGGGTTCAGCGGCAGCAACAGGAAAGCACGGGACAAACAAAATGAGCGCAGGGGGTAAGATTAGTGTTTTGTGTGTCGACGACCATCCGTTGATGAGAGTCGGCATTGTTGCCGTTATTCGGCACGAATCGGACATGGATCTGGCAGGAGAAGCAAGCACTGGTCGCGAAGCAATCCAATTGTTCCAGGAACTTCGACCTGACGTCACCTTGATGGATCTCCGGCTTCCTGACATGAGCGGGATCGACGCTCTTATTGCTATTCGTGCTCAATTCCCCAGTGCACGCGTGATTGTGCTGACTACCTTCGAAGGCGACGCGGAAATCCGACGTGCTCTCGATGCGGGAGCACAAAGCTATCTCTTGAAGAGTTTTCCCCGAAAGCAAATCTTGGAAACGATTCGGAAAGTCTACGCGGGCAAGAGACAAGTGCCCCCTGAAGTGGCCGCTCAACTGGCCGAGCATATCGGAAACGAATTGCTCAGCGGACGCGAGATTCAGGTTCTCGAAAGGATTGCGACCGGTAAGAAGAACGGCGAGATAGCGACTCTGCTGTTCATCACTGAGGAGACGGTGAAGAACCACGTGAAGCACATCCTGGAGAAACTCGGCGCTTCTGATCGGACGGAAGCCGTCACAATAGGACTCCGGCGTGGCATCATTCGTCTTTAGGTCAGGCCTACCCGCTGCGCCACCTTGGCTCACAAAAATGCCTCTTTCGAGGCATCACATTTTTGCCTTCTTCAACTACGTTAGAGTTGCCGTGACCTCTGCTGAGCGGGAGGTGTCCGCTGCAAAGGCTATTCTCCGCGTTTCCAAAAGGGTTTCCCGGAGGGGGCCTTCTCCTCCTCAGATTCGTCGTTGCGCTGAATGCGGCCGCTGAGGTTATTTCTATCTTTTCTTCCCAAGATCATGAGACTGCTTCTTCTTGGTGTCTCGGTGGTCTTGCGCTGTTGACTGGTGGTTCAATCTTGGTGGGATTTCTTACGCCGATTTGCTGCGGGTTGGCCGCCGTCGGAAACGTGATCACAAACTGGGCACTGTTACCGTCGATCCAAACTTCAACTTCTGCTAGCTCCATGGCCCATCTAAACCTAGCGATCATCTGTATCGCACTCGCACTACTTGGTCCCGGTGCGTTTTCACTAGATGCGCGTCTTTTCGGGCGTCGCGAAATCATCATTGCCGACTCTAAGCTAGACCAGCCGTAACGCAATACATCCTCCAGTTTCCAACCACCGGGCGCCTCGAAACGACACACAATGCCTCGGTCGAGGCATTGCACAAGAACTCGACCTAGTCATCGCAAAATGCTTCGTCATGGGGATGTAAATGAATTGCCCCTCGAATAAGCTTCCTCCAAGCTCGCGCCCTGAGTGCCGCTCACTTTCTTCCCACGGCCATTGACTCAAGAAATTCGAGAATCTAAAGACATCGAGCTTCGATCATTCACTGAAACCCAAACTGGAGAGGAGAATCGTCATGAAGAAGCTTTACAGTGTTCGTACGCGCGTTGTCGCCCTGATCGCCGCATCTCTGCTGTTGGGGATGAATCACAATGTCGCCGCGGCACAGTCTGCGCCGCCGGCTGGCATTAAGAACGTGGTGCTCGTCCATGGGGCGTTCGCCGATGGTTCAGGCTGGGACGCTGTCGCAAAGATCCTTGAGAAGGACGGCTACACGGTATCGGTGGCACAACCCCCCGAGACCTCCTACGCCGACGACGTAAAGTACACGAAGGCCGCAATCGACGCCATGGGCGGGCCGGTCGTTTTGGTCGGCCACAGCTACGGCGGGTCCATCATCACCGAGGCCGGCAACGATCCAAACGTTGCGGCATTAGTGTACATCGCTGCATTTGCGCTCGATGAGGGCGAAAGCTGTGCGTCGATCGAAACTGCCGTGCCGCAAGCCTCCACGGCATTCAAACCGGATAGCAATGGAAATTGGTGGATCGAACAGGAGCATTTCGCCGCCGACTTCGCAGCGGATATTCCCCCGGCCCAGGCTCACTTCATGGCTATATCGCAGGTACCGATCTCCACCGATTCATTTACCCACAAGGTCACGAATCCCGCCTGGAAGCACAAGCCGACATTTTACATGGTGGCCAGCGCAGACCGGTCGAT
>JBEKPO010000032.1:0-38486 GCA_049520675.1 Occallatibacter sp.
CATGCCGATACCGGAACCTGTGTGGCGCTCGGGCCCCGTCCCGTTGTTCATACCTACGCCGTCGTCGGCAACTTCGATGGAAATGTAATCGCCATCGAGGCGACTGCGTAGAATCACGGTGCCGCCGTGAATGCGCGGCTCCAGGCCGTGCTTGATGCTGTTCTCGATGAGAGGCTGTAACAGGATGCTGGGCACCAACACCTCCAGCGTGCGCGGGTCGATCTCCTTTTCGACGCGCAGCTTGTCGGCGCCGAAGCGGACGACTTCGATGTCCAGATAGTCGTCGGTAAACTTCAGCTCCTCGCGCAGGGGCACGTAGGCGTCGTGGTCTTTGAGCAGGGCTCGCAGGATGTTGGCGAGCTTCACTGTCATGGTGCGCGCTTGTTCGGGCTGGCTGCGCACCAGCGAGGCGATTGAGTTAAGCGTGTTGAAGAGGAAATGAGGATTGATTTGACGCTGCAAGGCGTCGAGACGCGCCTCGAGAAGCAGACGTTTTTGCTCTTCAAGGGACATCTCGATGCGGAGGGTATTCCAGACTTTGAGCGCGATTCCGACGACCATCGGGGCACTAAGCCAGACCAACGCCTGGAGCCATAGATTTCTGGCGATCAATGCAAAGAGCCGATGGGGGAAGACGTGAGCGATCCAATCGCGGATCATTTCCATGCCGGCGATCAGAAAGAGGAGCAGAATCTGGCGGTCGATGCGCGGCTTGATGACATTGCGGCGTACCCAGCGATAGAGGCTGAGGTCGATGAAGGGCGTGAAGGACCAGACCTCTTCTTTTCCGACGAAGCGGCTGATGGCGCCCGCAGCCAACCCGAGAGCGACGTTGAACGGAAGGGCCAGATACTCGTGATGCAAGACCGCCGGGATAGACAGAACGGCGCCCGAAAGCATGGCCCAGCCCGGCCCGATGAGCAGTCCGAGAAGAATGGTGGTCTCAAACGAAATGTCGGCAGCCAGAAAGTTGGGGACAGCGAGGCGCACCCACACGCCGAGGGTGAGAGGCACGAGGAAGAATGCCAGAAGGCCCAAGGTTTGGGCAGGGCGGCGCTTTTCTGCGAAGAAGAGCCGGCGAAAACTCGAAGCGCGAGCCAGGATGCTGGCCACCGACGCCATGACGCCCAGCTTGACCAGCAGCGTGACATAAAGGAGCGTATCTGTCACTTCATCAATGTATCGCGTGATTCCCAGGTCTCAAAATCGAGACCTGGGGCACCCATTTCCGTGCCGGGCTCAGGATGACGGTGCTGAAGAGGGATTCATGCGCGGAACGAGCGAAGGAGCGAAGGAAGTGAAGAAAGTGCGGTTCAGCAGACCGGCGGTACAAAGCTAGAGCTTGAATCGGATCAGGATTGGCCGGTCGGAGATGAGCGGCGACGAAGATGCGTGGACCGGGGCCGCGACGCCGATTCGCTCAAATCCCATCCGGTCATAGAGCGCCAACGCCTCGCGCATCACCGGCATGGTGTCACCCACCAGCTCGGTGTAGCCGGCGGTTCGCGCTTCGTTCATGACCCACTGGAGGAGGGTTCGGCCCAGGCCAAGGCCGCGAAATGCAGGCCGCACATAAAGACGCTTGGGTTCGGCACGGGCGGCATCGATCCGGCGTAAAGCGATGCATCCGGCGGGAGTTTCATTGACGATGGCGAGGGCCAGGCGGCCGGCGGGCGGGGCATACGCGCCAGGAAGCCCGGCCAGCTCTTCGTCGAAGTTCTGAAAACAGGGAGTAAACCCGAACGATTCCCAGTACTCCTGGAGCAGATTGCGCACGGCCGTGAGGATGCTTGAGTCTTCAACAGGGACAATAACAGGGACAATCCGCAAAGCCGAGTTTCCGGGAGCACTCATGATTTGAGGGGTATCGCCGCAGGCGGCTGGGTGTCAATGCAGACAACTCGACTGCACCGTAGAATAGGTATATATGGCGTTAGAGAGCGTGAAGAAAGTCGCCGAGGCGGACTTTCCCACTCGCTGGGGAGCTTTCAGGATCCTCGGATTCGAGGGAGTGCGGACGGCGGACGCGCCGGGCTGCGAGCCTGAGGGCAAGGTCGAAGGTCTCGTGGCGCTGGTAATGGGCGATGTGCACATTGCACCACCTTTGGTGCGGATTCATTCTCAATGCCTCACCGGCGATGTCTTCGGGTCACTGCGCTGCGATTGCCGCCTGCAGTTGGAGATGGCGTTAGCGAAGATCGGCGAAGAGGGGGCGGGAATCCTGCTTTACGAGCAACAGGAAGGCCGCGGGATTGGCCTGATGGCGAAGCTGAAGGCCTATGAGCTTCAGGACCGGGGGCTCGACACCGTGGAGGCAAACGTGGAACTAGGATTTGCCGCGGATTGCCGCGCCTATGAGTTGCCGGCGGAGGCATTGAAACTGCTAGGCGTCACGCGTGTCCGTTTGATGACCAACAATCCGGATAAAGTTGCGGCGTTGGAGTCAGGGGGGATTGACGTAGTGGAACGGGTATCGGCCGAAGTGGAGACGCAGGAGAGTTTCGCGGGCTATTTGAAGACAAAACGGGAGAAGATGGGGCACATTTTAGAGGGGTCGATTTCCCGCGAGTCCTGAGACCCTGGGTTCCGAAATGGCGGTCTTCGGGAGGACGCAGCAATGACGAAGGGGCCAAAGGACAATTGTCACGGAAATGTCACCGCAGCTTCAGGCCTGAGTTGATGCCGAGGCGCCTTTCGATCGTTGCAGAACAGCGCATGTCCGTTGGCCGGAAGCGTACGAGGGCGACTCGCAATGCACGTCGCCGATGAGGATAAAAAATTAGTAGCCAGAAGCACCCTTCCCTGATAATCTCGCTTGACGTGGGATGTTCTTCGATGAAGCGATCTCTCCCACTTTTGATTGCCCTCCCCGGCAAACCATGACCGGTTCTTCTGGATTAAGGGCTCCTGATTTCCCTTGATTGCATTGGAGGCCGCCCATAGGGGCGACCCGGTAGCTTATTCGGCTTGATCTTGTGCGTGAAAGTGGATACAGGTTTCGGGGGAAGCGAGTTAACAAAACCAATCTAAGGCAACGGGAAAAACATTCCGTTCATCCCTCCTCTTAGCGTGCATAGTCTCTGATTTCGTCGGCCAGACAATCGATCGGAAAGGGGCATTCGGATGAGATTCCGTTTTCGCTCTCTCGCCTCCCTCATTGCAGTGCTTATTGTGACGGGAACGCTCGGCCGTATCGACGCGGCACAACCAGCGCAGGAATCCGCGGCGGTTTCATCAGCCGGCGCGGCTGATGCAGCGCCGTTGCCGGCTGCGATCGAAATCCCGGGCCCGCTGCGGTCGTTCCTTCGCATGGATGGCATAAGCCAGGAGGTTCGTCCTGAAGAAGTTCTGCCGCTGCTGGCGCGCAACGCTTTTCTCTACGGCTACCAGACCGGACACAAGACGGAGTATCTGGTTTTAGCAGACCGCTATGTTCACATGGCGCGAGAACTGCAGCCGCTGGCCGGCCCCGACGGCAAAATCCACGTTGCGGGCTGCGACGATGCAGGCACGTTGATCAAGGTCCTGGGATACCAGTTTGAGCATGGCTGCTCGCGGCAGGACGCCTCGGTAGTGACCGCAGACGCGGAGCGTGCGTTTATCACCGTCGACTCCGGCTTTCCGCTTTCAAAGCTGGAACAGTCCCTTCAGGAGGGAGCGCCGTTTGTTTACTCGTACGCGTCGACCCGCGTTCCCATTCTCTTTTCGGAAAAGGATTGGATGGCGGTTTCGACCCAGAAGCAAGCAAGCGATCTGACCGACCTTTTGCTCAACAACCAAAATGCGGACCGGCTCTACTCCGCGATGGCGAGGGTTGACCCACAAACCAGACAGGCTCTGTTCGAGTCACTGGGCCTGCGCCGGCTGCTGAGCGTGGCCCCAGCATTCGATTTTTATGGAAGTCGAATCTGCATTCGGTCGGGATCCGTGGTTGTTCCCGGCGGCGAAGCCGCGGAGAAAAGCTGGCAGGAGCTTGCCGGGGCAAGCCCGCATTCTCCTGGAGAGTTTGTCATTCATCTGCTGACCAAAGGCCAGGGATGGCTGGCCGCGTATTTCGATGCCCTCTCGCGCCTGAGCCCGGCACAGCAAGCTCACTTTGTTAGCGGCGACCACCTAAAGAATCTTTACGATGCCTACCGTTCCACGGCGCCCACCATATCGGCTGCGACAGGGGTGTTTCCGCGAAACGCCGAACTTCTGCTGTTGCTGACCCGCGTGCAGTGGGATGCAAATGGAAAACCCCAGGTTCCGGGGAATGCTGCTCTTTGGCAGGAAGCTCTGACGCGGCAAGACAAAGCGAGCCACGTTCGCGCCGCAGGGGGATATACCCGTGGCACCGGCGACCCCGACCGGCTTCTCGACGCACTGGTGGCCTACTCCAATGTTCAGTCGGACACCGGGCCTACGCAGATCTATCTGATGTTGAGCGCGATCAACAGCGGCAGGACGCCCGACAAGCAGTTGCCGGACGCTACCGAGCGAGTGCTGGCGGAGCGGTTTGTGCATCTGCAACAGTGGTATCCGATATTCGTAGAATTCCCGCAGCTTGACGATGCGTCGATTACGGCTTTCCTGGGCACTGTCGACCGCGTTAACGGCATTTCGAACCCCGCGTTGCGGTCGAATACGCTGGGGGCGCTGCAGGCGGAGATCGGCATATGGGAGATTCTGGCGCGGCAGTCGCAAATTCCCAATGACGGATTGAATGCTTCATGGCAGAAAGCGGTTCAACCGTACAGTGCAGTTGGATCGAACCAGCAACTCTTCGAGGCAGCCCGGAAGTCGCTCGACGCAATCGTGGTTGCGGCCAATGGCAAAGCGGATGTTTCGCAGGATGAGCTGGTAGATCTGCTTGCGGGACCGATGCCCCCCAGTCCCGACGGAAAGCGGGTTCACGAGGAATTAGCGAAAAAGATCCGCTCGGTGCTCGACGATCAGCGCCTGGTTTCGGTGGACACGCTTTTTGGGCTTTACGACGGTTTGGGCGAGATGGTACATGGAGCGGCGATCGGCGGCAGCCTGCTGCAGCTGGCCGGAGCATTGCGCGAGTTCGAGATGCCGAGGCCCATCTTCACCCAGGGCGAACGGGAGTCGTGGTCGCCGATGGTCTACACGAGCCGGCACGCTGAGTTGCAGGTGCGGACCGATTTGGCCAAGGTGATCAAGGGGCCCTCGACGCCGGCCCAACTGGAGCTTTCCCGCGCCAAGCTGGCTCCATTCCTGCGAGACAGCCTGGTGGGCCTCAATTACGCCTACTATGAGCCGCCGGGAGCGCAGGTCCTTCACAGCAATCCGCTGTTTGTTCGTTCGCACGATTTCGCCGCGTCATCCATTCAAGGCGTGGACGAGGTTTGGGGTTCGCCGGCACTGGTGGGCATCGGCGCCACGGCAGGAGGAGGCGCTTACTTGATCGGCTCGCTTGCCGATCTGCCCTACGTGCTGGCGCTGACGGAGGAAGATTTCCTGGCCCCACAGAAAGTTCAGGCTCTCATTTGGCGGGAGATCGTACCTCAGCTCCTTGTGAACGCCGTGTTGCCGCGCTGGTGGAATGTGAGCCAGGACGAATTGCACGCCGTGGGCCTGTATCAACGCGCCGGAGAGGAGCTTATTTTCGCTGCGGCGAAGAATCCGGATCTGCAGAGTAAATTGATGGAGGTTCTTTCGGCCCGAATGAGCTGGACGCGCACGGACGAAATCGAGGAGGCGCTTAAGAATCCTGAAGCCGCCGACGACCTCGCGCGCCAAACCTCTCCGTCGGACTTGCTTTATCTGGCCGTCGAGTTTCACGGCAAGTACCCGGATCTGGCGACGGGCGCAGGTCAAGCCAATCAGGAATTGGATGCTCTGATTCGAAAAGACCCAGCCGACACGAATGCGGACCGAATTGCCGGGGATTTTGGTGTTCCCCATCCGACGCTGGCTGACAGCAACTCTCTGGCGCTGCTGGTCGGCGAACCGTTCCCGGTTTCCGGCGGGTACACAAACCGCCTTTTTGGCGAATCGTGGGAGTCGGGAAATCTTTACTGGGGACGGCTGGCGGACGAGAAGGGCTATTCTCCGGCTGTGCTCAACATTCTTGTTCCCGAACTGACGGGACAGATGATCGCAAACATTTCCGCGACCAGCATCGACGACTGGCCAGCCCTGCTGCGCGCCATGAGAGAGACGGGCGAGCAGTTCAAGAGGGGCGAGTTGAAAGCCCGAGCAGCCGACCTGGTTGCGGGGGGCAAGAACCTAACAAATGGAGAGGAAGTTTCGCGATGAAAATTCCGGGGAAAAGTCTATCGGCTATCGGCATTGGAGCCTGCTTGCTTTTATTGGTTGCCGCGGGGACGCGATTTGCGGCTCAGGACGAATCATCGCGTCTTCATGTAAACGTGGTCCTGGTGCAGCTGAATGTAGCGGTCACCGACCACAACGGGCACTATATCAGCGGCCTCAAACCGGAAGATTTCGTCGTCGTCGAAGATAAAATCCCGGAAAGAATCGCCACTTTCGAGGAAGGCAGCGCATCGGCCCATGGGGGCGGAGACACCATTCCGGCGCACCATGGCGAAGCTCCGGGCAACGCAATGATGTCTGCCGGCCCTTCAGGCGAGGGCGTCACCAACGGGAAGCTCTCGTCGGTGAATGGCGCCGATATCTTCATCCTGTTCGACACCAGCAACTATATGTACCGTGGATTTGTGTACGCGCAAGACGCCATCTCGGATTTCATCCGCTCGATGGATGACGCCGACAAGATTGCGTTCTACTCGTACAGTCGCGATCTTTCGCGCGCTACTTCGCTCACCCCCGATCGTTTCAAGGTGGTGAACGGAGTGCGCAGCACCGTGGCGGGAGACGACGCCGCACTCTACAACAGCCTGTTGCTCACGGTGAAGGATGCGGCTCCGCTGACAGGGAAGAAAGCCATCGTGGTTTTTTCGAACGGTCCCGACAACGCCAGCTCGGTTCCACCAGAGGATGTGGCGGAACTGGCGCAGTCGACGGGCACCATTATTTACATCGTAAGCACGCGCCTGGCGCAGGAAGAGCCGGTTTCAACTGCCGCGTTTGAGCGCATGAGCAAGGCGACGGGCGGCAAAGCTTACTTTGCCGGCAACTGGCGCAAAGAGAAACAAGCCTTCGCGTCGATCCGCGAGGATCTTGGCCATCTCTACTCGATCAGCTATTATCCCCAGCCGAATCCCAACCGCGGCTGGCGGGCGATTACGGTCAAGTTATCGGGCAAGGACCTGCAGAAATATCACATCAGGACGCGCGACGGATACAGCCTGATACAGACGACGGCCATCACCAACGAAAGCCTGCTGACACCGGGACCGGAGCTGGCGCCGCGGCAATAGACGGGATCGCACAAACTCCATTTGTAGCGCCGGTCTCCTGACCGGCAGTACTGGCGGCGTCTACGCAGCCAGATGCTAGGTTCGCAGCGCCTTCAACGTTTTGGCCGTGGTGACGACCTGGCCGACGTGGCGTTGCGTGTGGTCAGCAACGTGGATCATCGCGCCGCCGATGGACGTGGGCAACTGCTTGCGGCCAACGAAGCGCGGTGTATCGAGATTGGCCGTGGCCAGCACGCGAATGCGATCGGCGGCATCGGTGAAGGCGACTTCGACTTCGGCGAGTAGCTCGGCGAGCGATTCCTGCTTCCCTTCACTTCCCTGCTCCGCTTTCAGAGCAGCGAGCTGCTCGGACGAAAGCTGTTCGCCTTCGGCGTAGGTAAGGATGCGATCTGTGGAACGGGCGAGGTGGCGCAGATGATAGGCGATCGGTGTGAGGCCCAGCGGAGCCGCGTGGACTTCGGCGTCGGTCAGGCCCGCGGTCCACTTCGTCAGGTCGTCAAGGGCGAGATCGAGCGCGTGCAGAACGGCGCGGCCCGCGGCGGGAACGTCGGTGAGGGTGCCGCGGAGCCAGGGCTCGGTGTAAGGGGCGTCGCTCATGGAGGTTTTCGATCGATATGATCGTGCTCTATCGAATTGATTCAAGGCAACCGCAGATCCTTCGACTTTGCCTGCCGCAAAAAGCGCGGCAGGCTCCGCTCAAGATGACAGGTCAATACTATTGAGCGCCCATTTACCCCGCGCTCTTCACCCGCACCACCGTGATCTTCTCGAAGCCCTCTTCGAAGACCGGCGGCTTGAGCTTCTCGGCCATCTTGCGCATGATGTCCTCGCTCACCGAGCGGTCGCGCATTCGGTTGCGCTCGAGACAGACTTCGAGCGGCACATCGAAGAAGACCGCCTGCACCTCGTAGCCGAAGCTCTTGGCCATCTTGATCCATTGGCGGCGCTCGTGGATGGAGAGATTGGTGGCGTCGACGTAGTTCATGGGCATGCGTGCGATGAGGCGCGCGCGCAGCAGCGAACGTAGCGTGGAAAAGACCAGGCCCTGATAGCGCTGCTCCTCCACATCGTCGAAGAGGATGCCGCGGAGCAGGTCCGACGAGAGAGGCGTGATGCCGCGGCGGCCGAACCAGGTGGTTTTTCCGGAGCCGGGCAAGCCGATGGCGAGCACCACGGAGCCTTTGGGTGTTTGCCCCTGCGCGTTCGGTTTGGGCGCGGGGTCGGGCTGAAGCTCGGGCTGAGTTTCGACTTCGAGGCGGCCCGAGCCGGGCGGCTCATTCCACTCGGGACGCGGCCGCAAGTCGCTTCGCCGGTTCTGCTGATGCTGCGCGGATCGCTGCTGGCTGAACTGCTGCGGAGCCTGCGGCTGGCGCGGCGGTTCATCGGGATATTGAGGCACCAGCGGAGCCGGTTGATTTGACGGAAGTTCCTGGCCAATTCTGCCTGTGGCTTCAGAAGTATTGGGGGTGCGTCTCGAGCGTCTTCTCATGCTGCCTGTGACCCTTGCCGAATGTCTTTCTAGTCACCCGAATATCACACCGGGCGACCGCGCGGCAAATCATGTGCACTCCGTCACATACAGTTTCACAATGGAAACCCCATCCTTACGGTAGGGAATCGTGTGCGCGAGGCGCTCTGTTTTCGACGTGCTCTCGCGGCCCTGAATGATAGGATCAAGGGTTTGGTAGATTCGCCATCTCGGCCGATTCCAGACGCCGCACGTCCCGAAAATTGAACCGCTGTTTTAACCACGACGAAGGAGAAACCACTCATGGCAGTAAAGGTTGGAATCAACGGCTTCGGCCGGATTGGCCGCAACGTTTTGCGCGCCGCGCTGGGCAACTCTGAGATCGATTTTGTCGCCGTGAACGATTTGACCAGCCCGGCGACGCTGGCTCACCTGCTGAAGTACGACTCGATCCTGGGCAACCTGGCCAACGAGATCAAGTCTGGCGACGATTTCATTTCGGTCGACGGCAAGAAGATCAAGGTGTGGGCCGAGCGCGACCCAGCCAAGCTGCCCTGGGCCGACGTAGGCGCACAGGTGGTGATCGAGTCGACCGGCCACTTTACCGACGCAGACAAAGCCAAAGCGCACCTCGGCGCGACCGTGAAGAAGGTCATCATCTCGGCGCCGGCCACCCACGAGGACATCACCATCGTGCTGGGCGTGAACGAGGACAAGTACGACCCGGCCAAGGACAACATTATCTCGAACGCGAGCTGTACCACCAACTGCCTGGCGCCGGTGGTGAAGGTGATTCTGGAAACCACGGGCCTCGTCTCCGGCATCATGACCACCATTCATAGCTACACCAACGACCAAGTGATTCTGGACTTTCCGCACAAGGACCTGCGCCGGGCTCGCGCCGCCGCATTGAACATGATTCCCAGCTCGACCGGCGCGGCCAAAGCGCTGAAACTCGTGATCCCAGAGACCGCGGGCAAGCTGGACGGCTTCGCCATCCGCGTGCCCACGCCCAACGTGTCGATCGTCGACCTGACCTACATCGCCGAGAAGCCCACGACCGTCGAAGCCTTGAACGCCGCCTTCACTGCCGCATCGGTGGGAAAACTGAAGGGGATTCTGGGCGTCGATTCGAACCTGCTGGTCAGCTCGGACTTCAAGGGCGACAAGCGCAGCTCGATTGTGGACGCGCCACTGACCAAGGTGGTGGGCCAGAGCGTGAAGGTGTTGAGCTGGTACGACAATGAGTGGGGCTATTCAAACCGTGTTGTCGACTTGATCGGCTTCCTGGATAAGAAGGGGCTGTAAGCACAGTGGTCAGGGGTCAGGTGCCAGGGTTCAGAAAACAGACCTCGTGAACACGCGACACTGACACCTGAAACCTGACACCTGAACCCTGTTGAGCATGCGCCAGAACATCAGCGGCGGATCACCGTTCGAGCCCATCATCGGCTTTTCGCGCGCGGTGCGCGTGGGAAACCAGGTTCATCTCGCCGGTACGGGGCCGGTGGGGGCTGAAGCTGAAGACGCTGCCGGCCAGACACGCCGCATCTTCGCCATTGCCCAGGAGGCGCTGGCCAAGGCAGGCAGTTCGCTCGATCAAGTGGTCCGCACCCGCATGTATCTGACCCACGTGGAAGATTGGGAAGCGGTGGGCCGCGTGCATGGCGAGTTCTTCGCTAACATTCGCCCCGCGGCGACCATGGTGGTTGTGGCCAAGCTGCTCAATCCGGCCTGGCGCATTGAGATGGAAATGGACGCAGTGATTGCTCAGGAATCAGGATCAATTGCGACAACCACTACCTAACGACCGGAACGGATACCGCGGTATTCGCTCCTTCACTTGATTCACTTCTTCACTCGCTTCACCGATCGCTGACCACAGTTTTCACGAAAGGCGTCACCCATGGCCAAGCTCTCGATTCGCGATATTGATTTGACCAACAAGCACGTATTTATCCGCGTCGATTTCAACGTTCCGCTGACTGATGACGGCCAGGAAATCACCGACGACACGCGGATTATCGCTACACTACCGACGATTGAATACGCGCTGCGGCGCAAGGCCAAAGTGATCCTGGCTTCGCACCTGGGACGGCCCAAGGGTAAGCCGAATCCCAAATACTCGCTGCGGCCCGTGGTCGACCGGCTGCGCGAGCTGATCGACAAAGATGTCTGTCCTGCAGAAAACGTGGGCTTCTCGCCGGACTGTGTCGGCGAAGTTGCCACCGAGATGGCGCAAAAGCTCGAATCCGGACAGGTGCTGCTGCTGGAAAACCTGCGCTTCCATGCCGAGGAAGAGGCGAACGATCCCGCTTTCTCAAAGGCGCTGGCTTCGCTGGCCGAGATCTACGTGAACGACGCCTTCGGCTCCGCGCACCGCGCGCACGCGTCGACGGAAGGCATCACGCATTACCTAAAGCCCGCCGTGGCCGGGCTGCTGATGGAGAAGGAGATCACCTATCTAGGCAAAGCGCTGGAGACGCCCGAGCATCCCTTTGTGGCCATCCTCGGCGGATCGAAGATCTCGGGCAAGATCGACGTGATTCAGAACCTATTGGACAAAGTTGACACGCTGGCGATCGTGGGTGGTATGGCATACACGTTCTACCGCGCGCTGGGAGTGAAGACCGGAAAGTCGCTCGTCGAAGAGGACAAGATCGATTTGGCGAAGGAGACGCTCGAAAAGGCGAAGGTCAAGGGCGTGAATTTGTTATTGCCGGTCGATAACGTCATCGCCGACAGCTTTGCCAACGATGCGAAAACACAGGTGTGGGACAGCTCCAAGAATTTTCCAGATGACTGGCAAGGGCTCGACATCGGGCCGAGGTCGGTGGCGGCGATCGAGAAGGTAGTTTCGACGGCCAAGACGATTGTGTGGAATGGGCCGGCGGGCGTCTTCGAATTTCCGCGATTTGCCGTGGGCACGAATGTGATTGCGCGCGCAGTCGCGGCCAACCGCGCGGCCATTTCAATCATCGGCGGCGGGGATTCGGTAAGCGCGATCAACCAGGCGGGCGTGGCCGATCAGATCACCCATATCTCCACCGGCGGCGGAGCTTCGCTGGAGTTTCTTGAGGGTAAAAAGCTGCCGGGAGTGGAAGCGCTGACGGATAAATAGCACCTACGGTGCGGCAGCCGCGCCTTCGGCGCAGAAACCGCGCAGTTCGGACTGAGATCGCATCCGATGCACTGCCGGATGCGATTTTGGTTGCCCGATGTTTCCAGCAGAATGAATACACTGAAAGCTGAGGCGGAGAACCATGGGCTATTCCACGCGGGTCTTGTCGAAAGACGAAGAGTTTCCTTCTTTTGACGAGCTTGCGCAGTTCGTTCGCGCTGAGCACCCGCAATTCAAGCTGACTCTCGAAGAGGGAACGGAGGACGATTGGGAAAGCCTGCTCC
Source organism: Occallatibacter sp. (assembly GCA_049520675.1). Lineage (GTDB taxonomy): Bacteria > Acidobacteriota > Terriglobia > Terriglobales > Acidobacteriaceae > Telmatobacter. The sequence goes on from JBEKPO010000032.1 coordinate 12,223, forward strand.
TCTCCGGAAATGACGACGTTGAAGTTGCGGTGATCGAACGCAATCCTGTCTTCGATGACTCGCTCGGTCAGGATGAAATTGCGGAATTCATCGAGGAGATGCGGGATTGTAAGCCGAAAAGCGGCGTCGAATGGCTTCGTGATTTTCTAAAGTATGTCAAGACGATCTATGCTTTTCAGCACTTGCAAGGGGCCGACACTGAAGAAGGAAGCAACGCACTCCATGCTCTCCGAGCAAGGATATGGCAACGCGGCGATTCAATCATTCAGGCCGACGGTGAAGGGTTCACGAACGAGGAGGGCTACCACATCGTCTGGCAGTTCTCTGACTCAGTCTCGGGCCCCTGGAACATGGGCGTGCTCCAGGATGGTGTCTGGCGCCACTTCTCGATGGACCTCGGTGATCCCGACCATCGGGCCGCTTTCCTGAAAGGATCAGTGCCTGACGATTTGAGTTCAGTGATTCGGTCAGCTTCCTAAATTCAACACTCTCCTTCGGCAGGGTTTCCTCATCCGGCGTTGTGCCCACCGTCACCCGGCACACTAAGATCGATCCTCTAAAATTGAGGTGTGAATCGCCTCCACACTCGAGGAACCATAAAGATGTCACGTAAAGCTCTGATTGCTGCCAATTGGAAGATGTACAAGACGCCCGCTGAAGCCAAGGCGTTTGTCGATGCTTTTTTGCCGCTGGTTGCCGGGCACTCACGCGATGAGATCGCGTTGTTCCCTTCTCCGGTGCTGCTGCCCAGCGTGATTCCCGCCTGCAAGGGGTCAAACGTGGCCGTGGGTGCGCAGAACATTCACTTCGCCGAGGAAGGTGCCTATACGGGCGAGACCTCGGTTCTGCAGTTGATCGCGGTGGGTGGGACGCACACGCTGATCGGCCACTCCGAGCGGCGGCAATACTTTGCCGAGACCGACGAGATCGTGAACAAGAAGCTGCATACGGCGCTCAAGCACGGCATTGTGCCGGTGGTGTGCATCGGCGAAGTGCTGGAAGAACGCGAGGCAGGCAAAACGGCGACGGTTTTGAAGACGCAGTTGAACGGCGCGTTTGCGGGCATCACGCCCCAGGCCGCGGGGCCGATCGCGATTGCCTACGAGCCGGTGTGGGCGATCGGCACGGGCCGCACGGCGACCCCGGAGATTGCCGCCGACGCACACGGCATTATTCGCGCAGAGGTGGCCAGGCTGCTGGGCAACGATGTGGCCGCGGCCATCCGCATTCTCTACGGCGGCAGCGTGAAGCCCGACAACATCACCAACTTGATGGCTCAGAGAGACATTGACGGCGCGTTGGTGGGCGGCGCGAGCCTCAAGCCGGATTCATTCACGGCGATTGTGAAGTATTAGAAGAGCTGCGGGGTTAGCGGAGCGAGCGGAGTTAGCGAAAGGCTGTCCGGAGCGAAATGCTTCGGGCGGCCTTTGGCGTTTTGCGGCCGGAACCGAGGGTTGCGCCCCGGCTATGATGGCTCATGGCTCCGCGCGACCTCTACATCGACCGGCTGCGCAGCATCATGACCGCGCTGGTGATCTTCCACCACACCGCCATCACCTATGGCGCCATCGGCGGCTGGTTCTGGCGCGAGGTTGAGCCCTCGGGCACGGCTTCGAGTGTGCTCCTGGTTCTTTTCTGCACCACGAATCAAGCTTATTTCATGGGCTTGTTCTTCCTCCTGGCCGGATACTTCACCCCCGCGTCGCTGGAACGCAAGGGCTATGCACGTTTTATCGGCGACCGCTTCCTGAGGCTTGGCGTGCCATTATTGGCATTCGAATTGATTCTTGGGCCACTGACGGCCGGGATGGTGAACTTTGCGCAGGGCGACGGTTTCTGGTCGGCCATTCGATGGATCTGGCGGCACAAGCAGTTCATCAACGGCCCGCTCTGGTTTGCGCAGGCGTTGTTGATTTTCAGCCTTGCATATTGTGCGTGGCGAGCGATTTTCGGCTCGTCGCTGGCGGCGTCTGAGCGAACGCCGCAAACGATTCCGGCCCAGCGATGGTGGCTTGTGAGCGCTGTGGGAGTGGGAGCTGCGGCGCTGGCTATCCGCCAGGTCGTTCCCGTCGGCGTGAACGTCTTCGGCCTTCAACTCGGCTACTTTGCCACCTATATCTTCTTGTTCGCGGTGGGAATTGCAGCTTGGCGCCATGACTGGCTGCGGCAACTCGGCTGGAAACAGGCGCGACCCTGGATTATCACACTCTTGATTGCGTGGCCCGTCCTGCCGGTGGGCGTCACGATCTTGAGGAATTGGCGCGGTACCTCAAGCAACGGCACCTCCGCCGGGCTCTCCTGGGCTTCAATTCTCTATGCATTGTGGGAGCCGTTCGTTGCATGGGGCCTGATCGCCGCGTGGCTGCTGTTCATGCGCAGATACGGCAATGCGCCCTCCGCGCTGTGGACTTGGCTGAACCGCCGCGCCTATGCGGTTTACATCATTCATCCGCCGGTCCTGGTCGGCATCAGCCTGCTGCTGCACGGATGGCCTGCGCCCGCGCTCGTAAAGTTTGGCCTCACCGGGACGCTGGCGTGCGTCGCGGCGTGGCTGCTCGCCGATCCGCTCGTTCGGCTGCCTGGCGTGCGACAAGTGGTGTAACGTGCGACTCGGTTCTGTGATCAGGCCGCCGGATAGAAGTGCGCAATCCAGGATTGCAGCAGCGCCGGGAAGCAGCCGAGGACGAGGACCGCAGCGGCGATGAAGAGCAGCACGGCGAGAGTGACCGGATGAGCGCGAATCGGCGTCTTGTCGACGGCAGACATCACGTAGGCGCGCTTGAGCACCTGCAAATAGTAGTAGAGCGAGACGGCGCTGAAGGCAACGGCCAGAGCGACGAGAGTGAACGGCACCGCGCCCGCTGAAACGCGAAGAACCGCAGCGAAGAGGTTGAACTTCGCCCAGAAGCCGACCAGCGGCGGAATTCCGGCCAGCGAGAGGAACAAGACGAGCAGCACCGCCGCGAGCAGTGGATTGCGCTTGTGCAGGCCGAGAAAAGCGTCCATCCTATCGCTTCCGGCGGCGCGCTCCACAACGCCGACCGCGCCAAATGCGCCGACCGTGGTGAGGCCGTAGGTGACGATGTAGTAGAGAATCGCTTGCGAACTCAGGCTGGAAGAAGAGAAAAACGCGAGGCCAAGAAGAATATACCCCGCATGAGCGATTGCAGAGTAGGCGAGCAGGCGTCGGACGCTCGATTGCACAAGTGCGGCGAGGTTGCCGACGATCATTGAGGCGACAGAAAGAACCGCCAGAATGAGGGACCACTGCGCCTGCGGGCCGGCCAACCGCGTTGAAGGTCCGATGTTAAGGAACACCAGACGCATTGGATTGCCCGCGCCAAAGCCATGGGCCAGCGCGACGCTGATGGAGATGAGGAGCGCGAAGCTGGCCACTTTGGAAACGGAGGCGATAAAGCTCGCGCTGGGGATCGGTGCACCTTCGTAGGTGTCGGGCGCCCATTGATGGAAAGGAACCGCGGCGATCTTGAAGCCGAGGCCGGTGGCGATCATCGCCAACGCCAGATAAATCAGCGGAGAGCCTCCGGAGATACTCGTGAAGTACGATTCCTGCACGATCTGGAGCAAGTTGGTCGAGCCGGAGACGCCATAGAGATAGCTGAAACCGAAAAGCAGAAATGCCGCCGACATGGCGCCGAAGATGTAGTACTTGATGGCTGCCTCAGCGCTCTTTCCGGATTTCTTGGCGAAGGCGGTGAGGATGTAAAGGCTGAGACTGAGAAGCTCCAGACCAGTGAAGATGACGATCAGATCCTGCGCAGCGGAAATGATCAGGCCGCCTGCCGCAGCCATCAAAACGACAGATACGTATTCGCCGGGATTTCGCGTAAATTCTGAGCCGATGAGAAGCAGGAGCGTAAGCACGGTCAAAACCAGGATGGCGAGTTGCGCGACCTCGGCGGAGCCGCCTGCGGCGAGAAGCAGATCGCTGCCCCAGCTATACGATCCGGCGGTCGACACGGCCCAAACCGCGATGGCGCATCCGGCAATGCCGAGGAGGGCCGCGGCGGCAACGCGCGTAAGCATCGCGGCCTTGCGCAGGAAGCCGAGATCGACGACGAGAACCATGAGAGCCGCAATTTCAAGAATCGTTTCTGGCAGCGTGGCGCGGAAGAGAGCGGCGTAGTTCATTGCACACCTCCCGCGAGGAGGGCTTTGACCGCAGGCTCAATGGAATCGAGTAAAACACGCGGATAGAGTCCGACCACGAGAGTGCACCCGCCGAGCAAGGCGACACCGGCAATTTCCGGCCAGGTGATGGGTGGGAATTTGTGCGCCTGCTCCGACTCGAGTTCATGCGCCGTGGGCAGCGCATCGGTGAAGAATGCCTTTTGCAGAGCGCGCCAGATGTAAGCGACACCGACGATGATGCCGATGCCGCTGACAGCGGTCCATGCGGGATTGACGCGCCACGCGCCGACGAGGACCTGCAGCTCGGCGACGAAGCCGGAGAATCCCGGCATTCCCATGGATGCGACGCCGGCCAAAACAAACGCCCATGCGGCGAACGGCAGCCGGCGCGCGAGATGCATGGTCTCGAGATCGGCGAATTGGCGCGTGTGCGTGCGGTCGTAGACCACGCGGCCGACGATGGCGAACAGCAATCCCGCGATGACGCCGTGCGAGAACATTTGCAGCACGGCTCCGTCGACGCCGATCTGGTTGAGCGTCATCAGGCCGAGCAGCACAAATCCCATGTGACTCACGCTGGAGTAGCCGATGACAAATTTGAAGTCACTTTGCGCGAGAGCGACCAGCGCGCCGTAGACGATGCCAATGACGGCAAGCCAGGCAAAGACGTCGCGCCACGAACCGATGCCGAGAAGCGAGAATCCCCAGGGATCGAGGCCGTGCGGGAAGAGGCCGATGCCGACGCGCAGGCAGCCGTAAGCGCCGAGCTTCATCACCACGCCGGCGAGCAGCATGGACGCAGCCGTGGGCGCGGCCACATGGCCCGTAGGCGCCCAGGTGTGGAACGGCCACATGCCGGCTAGAATGGCGAAACCGACGAAAACGAGCGGGAAGCACCACATCTGGAAGCTCGCGGGCAGCCCCGCGTGGGCAAGGTCAGTGAGCGCGGTGGAATGGCTGCCTGACGTGGTGTACGCCGCGAGCAGACCGATCAGCACCATCGCCGAGCCGACAAAGGAGTAGAGCGCGAGCTTCATGGCGCCATATTCGCGGCGCGTCGATCCCCAAATTGAGATGAGGAAGTACTTGGGCACGATAGCGATTTCGTAGAAAACGAAGAGCAGAAAGAGGTCACCGCTCAGGAAAACGCCGTAGACGCCGCCGATCAAAGCGAGGTAGAACGCGAAGAACTCATTGACGCGGAGCTCAACATTCCAACTGAAGAGGATACCGGCGACTGCGGCGATGCCGGTGAGCAGGACCAGAACGCGGCTGATGCCGTCCGCAGCGAGGAGATAATGGATGCCCATTGAAGGCACCCATGGCGCATCGACGAGAATCGCCCGGCCCTGGCCCATTCCAGCCGCGTAGCCGGCGATTGAGATCACCATCCCGGCCACCGCAACTGCGAGCGCGAACCACCGCGCAAGGACGGGCTTGTCCTTGGGCAGCAGCGCGGCGATCAGCGCGCCGGCAAACGAGATATAGATGGTCCATGCCAACATCTAAAATCTCCAATGCGCCAGCAGGTTCTGCACGGTGGGGTTGATGGTGTCCACGACGAGCTGAGGCACGAGGCCGAGCAGAAACATGAGGCCAATGACAGGTGCAAGAGCCATGCGTTCGCTGTGATGCAGATCGGGAAAGTGAGCCCAGTGCTCCGAAACAGGCCCGAAGAAGACTTTTTGAATCACCGTGAGGATGACGACGGCAGTCACGAGCAAACCAAGCACCGACACCGTCGCGCTGATCCAGGACAAGGGAAAAACGCCGCGGAAGATCAGAAATTCGCCGACGAATCCGTTCAGTCCGGGCAGGCCGAGCGAGCTGAAGAGTGCGATACCCATGAGGCCGGCGAAGACCGGCGCGGGTTTACGCAGACCGCCAAAGTCGTCGATGCCGCGTAAACCGCCGGTGCGGAACTGGATCATGGCGATGAACCAGAAGATGGCTGCTGCGGTCAGGCCGTGATTGAACATCTGCAAGATCACGCCGTTCAGTGCGGCTGCCTGGCTGGCCTGGGCTGCCGCGCCGGAGACAGGAATCGCCAGCGCGAAGATGCCCAGCAGGCAATATCCCAGGTGATTGATCGATGAGTAGGCAAAGACGCGCTTCAAGTCTGTCTGCGCGGCCGCGGCCCATGCGCCCATTACGACAGTGATTACGGCCAGGACAAGCAGCGGCGTACGCATCGCAGCGATCTGCGCGCCGAAGATCGGCAGCGCGATGCGCAGCAGGCCGTAGACGCCCATCTTCGACATGGCGCCGGTAAGCAGCATGGTCACCGGCGAAGGCGCCTCGGCATAGGCGGCGGGCAGCCATGTGTGGAAAGGCATCAACGGGACCTTCACCGCGAATCCGGCCAGCACACCGATGGCGAGCCACGGCATGACCGCGCCGAGATGCGCGGCCACCATTTGAGTGAGCGAGCCGTTAGCCGCCATCGCCGATAGCTCACCAAAGTCCATCGAGCGGGTGGCCACAAAGAGGGCGAGAAACGAGAGCAGCAGAGCCACGGAACCGGCCATGGTGTAAACGAAGAATTGGGTGGCCGCCGGGCCACGCTTCGGTCCGCCCCACAATTTGATGAGGAAGAAAGCGGGAATCAGGCTCAGCTCCCAGAACAGAAACCAATGGAAAAAGTTGAGCGCAGCGAAAGAGCCGAAGAGCCCCGACTCGAGCGTCAAAATCAATCCGTAGAAGAGGCCGGGCATGTGGTGCACGCGATGCGAGGCATCGATCGACATGAGCGTGACGATCGCAGAGAGCAAGAGCATCAAGCCGCCCAGGCCGTCGGCGCCGAGATGATATTCGATGCCAAGCGAGGGCGCCCATGAACACAACTCGACAAGGCCAATGCTTCCGTCCGCGGGAAGGCGCGTCCAGACGAAAAGCGCAAGAACCAGGCAGGCGAGCGCGGTGATGAGGGCCACGCCGCGCGCGTGGCGGCCGGCGAAGAGGGCAACGGCAGCGCCGATAAGCGGCAGCACGATCAGGAGCGTGAGAATCGGAAATCCGCTTACGACTCCGCTCATGGCCGGCTGCTCCAGATCAAGATTCCCGCCAGCGCGATCACGGCAACCGCCAGGATGCGGAGATAATCCTGCACGCGGCCGTCCTGGACGCGAGCCAGCAGGCCGCCGCTATTAGAGAGTTCCTCGCAGGTTTTGTCGAAGCTGCCGTCGACCCAGTAGACGTCGAGAGCACGGTTGAGCTTCGCCCAGAGGTCAAAAAGCCACACAACCATAGAAACGATTCCGCCCCAGATGCGGCGATCGAACCAATCGGCGATGCGAGCCAGCCATGCGTAGAGAGCAATGAACGTGGCGCGGTAGAACTCATCGACGTAGAGGCGGTCGCGCAGCGGCGCCCACATCCAAGGCGCCGATTGCTCGAGGGCATCGGGCGCTTCCGGTTTGGGCGACTTGTTGCCATAGAGCCGCCAGCCGAGGCCGAGACCGAGGAAGACGACGAGGCTTGAGGTGAGCATCAGTATCCCGAGGCCCGGCTCGGCGAAGCCGTGCAAGCTGAGCGGCGCCATGCGATTCTCAAGAAACGCCTGGAACCACGGCCAGGCTGGAGTGCCGATGAAGCCAAGCGCGGCAGCGAAGAGGGCCAGGATGACCAGCGGTATCGTCATGACGCGGGGGCTCTCGTGCGCCGTGCCGTGGCCGCGCCAATAGCCGAAGAAGACGTAGCAGACCTGGCGCGTCATGTAGAACGCAGTGAGCAGCGCGCCAAAGATGAGTAAATAGAAGGGTCCCTTGATCGCAGTCGAGTGATGCGCAGCTTCGAGGATGCCGTCTTTCGACCAGAAGCCGGCGAAAATCGGGACCCCGCACAATGCCAGCATGCCGATGGCGTAAGTTGCGAAGGTGAGCGGCATGTCGACGCGCAGGCCGCCCATGCGGCGAATGTCCTGCTCCTCATGGCAGCCGTGAATCACCGAACCTGCTCCGAGGAATAAAAGCGCCTTGAAAAATGCGTGCGTAATGAGGTGAAACATGCCTACGGCCACACCGCCGAGGCCGAGGCCGGCCATCATGTATCCAAGCTGGGAGATGGTGGAGTAGGCGAGGATGCGCTTAATGTCGTTCTGTGCGACGGCGATGAGCGCGGCGAAGACGGCGGTGGCCGTGCCAATCCAGGTGACGACGGTGAGAGAGGCAGTGGTTCCACCGGGCGCAGCGCCGATCTGCATGAGCGGATACACACGTGCGATGAGAAAAACACCGGCGGCGACCATTGTGGCCGCGTGGATCAGCGCAGAGACGGGTGTGGGGCCTTCCATGGCGTCGGGTAGCCAGACGTGCAGCGGAAGCTGGCCGCTCTTGCCCACCGCTCCGGCGAAGATGAGCAGGCCGATGGCGCCGGCGGCGCTCAGGCCCAGGCCTGCATGTGACGTGAGCAGGTTGACGAGGGCAAGACCTTCAAGCGAGCCCACGCCATGGTTGTAGAGGAGCAGCGTGCCGGTCTGCGAGAACAACCACACGATGCCAAGAAGAAAGAGGACGTCACCGATGCGCGTGGTGACAAAGGCTTTTCTGGCGGCTGCAGCGGCGGAGGGTTTCTGGTACCAGAAACCGATGAGCAGATACGATGTGAGGCCGACGATCTCCCAGCACATGAAGAGCAAAAGCAGGCTGTTGGAGATGACGACGCCGAGCATGGCTCCTGCAAAAAGCGAGAGGAAGCAGAAAAAGCGGGTGAAGTTTTCGTCGTGGGCCATGTAGCCGACGGAGTAGATGAAGATGAGCAGGCCGACGAACGAGACCATCACGAGCATGATGGCGGCGAGGGGATCGAGCACCCAACCGAGGTCGATGGCGGACGTGCCGAAGTGAATCCAGGTGAAGCCGACTGTCTCGCGGATCGGGAAGCCGCCGGCCCACTCTCTTACGACGTGAGCGAACGCAACGAGCGAAAGAAGCAGCGAGATGCTGAGCGAGCCAATGCTAAGACCGGAAGCAAGCTTGCGGCGCGGCTGTTTCAGCAGCGAGATGATCCCGGACGAAAAAATGGGCAATGCGGGTATGAGCCAAAGCCATCTCACGATCCATGCCTGAGGCGGGGTCGGGACGTTTCCGAACTGATATAGGAGCAAAGGGTCTGTTGCGATCATTCCGTTCACCCCTTCAACCTGTTGATCTTGTCGAGTTCGGCGGTGTTGGTGTGGCGATAGATGGAGATGACAAGGCCAAGGCCCACAGCAGCCTCGGCAGCGGCCACAGCAATCGAGAAGATCGCGAACATCATGCCGGTGAGCGCCTCGGGATGCGGGCCGAAGCGCCAGAACGCGATGAGATTGAGGTTGGCCGAGTTGAGCATGAGCTCAATGCCGATGAGCACAATGATGGCGTTGCGGCGGATAAGCGCGCCGGCCAGGCCGATGGCGAAGAGGACCGCAGCGACGAGCAGATAACCCACAAGAGGCGAGGGGAAGGCCGTCATCTGGGCCTCTCCTTCTCGTGCATGGCCACGATGACGGCACCGATGGTGGCTGCGGTCAGCAGGAGGCCGACGATCTCCAGAGGCAGCACGTAACGGCCCACGAGAGCATTGCCGATTTTTTGAACTGAGACTTCAAACACGGCGTTTCGCTGCGGCACGGCATCGATGCTTTCGAGCACGGCCCATCCGATGACGGCGAACACGCCGGCCGCAATGATCAGGCCGGCAAGCCAGCTTTTGCTAAAGACACCCTCTCTAGGGAGATCGGCGCCATGGGTGAGGAGGATTGCGAAGACGATGAGGATGGCGACGGCGCCGATGTAGACGAGAATTTGCGCGAAGCCGACGAATTGGGCGTCAAGCTGGAGAAAGAGCAGCGCGATGCCGGCAAAGGCGACGGTCACGGCGAGCGCGGAGTGGATGAGGTGCTTGAGCATGACGGCTGCCACGCCGCCGGCAATGGTGATGGCCGCAAGCAAATAGAAGACCGCGTTCATGGGGTGAGTCTCCTATTCAGCATAGCGGTACCTCCTGGGTCCGATGTGCCTGCGCCGTTCCTGGTCGAGACCCATCAGGACATAGGCGGCAACCAGAATCACGGTGCAGAAAACCCAGCGCTGCCAGCCGAGTCCGAGGATGCGCCAAAGCGCAGTCACCAGCAGATCGAGCAGAGTGAAGGGCAGAACGAATTTCCACGCGAAGTTCATGAGCTGATCCTGGCGCAGGCGCGGCAGGGTGCCGCGCATCCAGATGAAGACGAAGATCGAGAGCATGACCTTGGAGAAGAACCAGAACCAGGAAGGAATGAAGGTGAGGAACGAGAATGGCGCCGACCATCCGCCAAGAAAGAGCGTGGTGCCCAGTCCGGAGACGGAAAACATGGCGAGGTATTCGCCCAGGAAGAATAAGGCGAATTTGAAGCCCGAGTACTCCGTATGGTAGCCGGCGACAAGTTCCGACTCGCCTTCAGGCAGATCGAAGGGCGAGCGATTGGTCTCTGCGGTGGCGGCGATGGCGAACATCACGAAGGCGGCGAATCCCCATGGCGTGAAGATATACCAGTGCGGGAAGCCGTGGGTGTAGTGGTTCTGCTTGTTGACAATGTCGGGAAGCGAAAGCGAACCGGCGATCATCACGACGGAGACGCTGGAAAGCACGAGCACCACTTCGTAGCTGATCATCTGGGCAATAGCGCGCATGGCGCCCAGCAGCGAGTATTTGTTGCGGCTCGACCAGCCGGCCATGAAGACCGATAGCTCGGTTGAGGCGCTCATGGCGAAAAAGAAGAGCAGGCCTGAACCCATATCGACCAGCGCCATGTTGCGGCCCATGGGCAAAACAGCAAACTCCATGAACACGGCAACCACCAACGTGAGGGGCGCGAGAAAGTGCACCGCGGCATTGGCGCTCAAGGGAACGATGTCTTCTTTGATCAGCGCTTTGATGCCGTCGGCAACCGGCTGAAACAGTCCGAATGGCCCGACGCGGTTGGGGCCGAGCCGGTTTTGCATGCGGCCCAGACCTTTCCGCTCGAAGATCGTGGTGAGCGCAAACAACCCCGGAAAAACGCAGACAATGGCGATGACGCCGAGGACCACACTCGCCGCAGGCCGTACGGCGACAGGCAGAAAACCGACGAGCCAATCGCGCAGCAGAATGAAGATTCGGTCGAGATTTGCAAAGAACGGCGTAGCAGCCACGAACTAGGCTCCTCCTTCGGCATGCGGGGCGGGAGCAGCGACGGGCTTGGCCGCCGCAGCCTGGGCCGCAGCTTTGGCTTTGGCTTCGAGCTTGGCTTTTTCTTCGGCGAGCCGCGCGTCCACTTCGCCGGCTTCGGTGGGATGGATGGAGTGATAGTACTCGTTCGACCTCGCCAGTTTCTCGCAGTCGTAAAGCATGCCGCCGAAGCGGTCATCGGTGGCGAGTTCAAACTCGTTGTCCATTTTGATGGCTTCGAAGGGACAGACTTCAACACAGATCTGGCAGCTCATGCAGACAGAGATATCGATGTCGAACCGCGCGGGATAGAACTGCGCTTTGCCGACGTAATCGGGCTTCTTGTCCTTGCTCTTCTCGATGTAAATGCACTTGGGCGGGCATTCTTTTTCGCAGATCTGGCACGCAACGCAGCGCAGGCCGGCCTGCCAGTCCGCGCCGTCATAGACAAGAAACGGAAAGACACGGGCAGCCTCAACGGTCGGGATCCGCTCCTCGGGATATTGCACCGTGGTGAGCCGTTCCGCGGATACGAAGCTGCCGGCAAAGTTTCTTGCCGTTTCCGCCATTCCCTTTAGAATTCCCTCGCCTAACAAGGCTTCCTCCAAAAGCTGCTATTAGCTGTCAGCCGGCAGCTTTCAGCTGGTTCGTAGCAGCGCGTCGGTTCGCGCTAACCCGCACATCTCCTAAGTGGTGAATGAGAACTTCTGGGCGTCGATCGTGGCCTGGATCGTTGTTGTCGGTACGCCAGTGGCGTTCGGGCCTGCGTTTACTGTCACGCTGGTCACGGTTGCATTGGTCAGGATCCACTCGAGCCCGCCACCACCGGAGGTCGAGGCAGGTGCATTGGTCTTGCTCTTGTTTTTACCCTTCGTCACCGCTTCCTGGGTCCAATTATCTTTGCCGGTCATGCCGCTTCCGGAGACTTCACCGTCGATGAGCTTACAGCTGCGCAGCACCTCATTATCTTCGAGCATCGAAAGCAACGTCTCGTAGTCCTTTCCCGAGTCGGTCTGCACAGTCAACGCGAACTTAGTTTCACGCCTGCCGCTCGACATGCCCGTTGCTGCTCCAGTGGGCGCACCTTCGCCCGTCGCGGTCACAGCCACGTTGAAGCCGGTGAGCTGAACCGTGATGGCTCCGCTGCGCGCGGCATCGCAGGTCAACGTGTACGCTCCTGCTGCGCGCGCACCATTGGCGGCGGCGAACAGCAAACCAGCCACTGCCAGCATCCCCAGATTCTTCGTCATCGTCATTTTGACCTCCAACTTGTTCGCACTGCGTTTGAGCCACGGCCGGCCTCGCCACACGCATTTCTACCGGTCCACTTCTCCCAACACAATATCCACGCTCCCGAAAATCAGCACAACGTCGGCAACGTTCTGTCCCAGGCACATGTCTTCTAAAACCGTCAGATTGATCAAGCTGGGCGGGCGCACTCGATAGCGATAAGGGTTTGGGCCGCCGTCGCTGATCAGGTAAAAACCGAGCTCGCCCTTGGGCGCCTCGATGCGGCCGTAGGCTTCGCCGGGCCTGGGGCGGAAGCCGCGAATCTTAGCCTTCACATCCATGATGGGCCCGGGAGGAATGTCGCGCAGCGCCTGCTCGAGAATGACGATCGACTCGCGAATCTCGAGTATGCGCACCATGTAGCGATCGTAGATATCGCCATGATCGCCGAGCGGCACGCGAAACTTGAAGCGGTCGTAGATGCCGTAGCGATCGACCTTGCGAATGTCGTAGTTGACGCCCGAGGCGCGCAGCATCGGCCCCGTGACTCCGGCATTGACGGCAAGATCCCCCTGCAGCACACCGATACCCTGGCACCGCGCCATCAGGATTTCGTTCGATGAGAGCAAGGCCTCGAACTCATCGACAAATGCCGGTAGATCCGCAACGACTTTCCGGGCAGCGTCGAGCCAGGCTGCGGAAACGTCGACGCGACAGCCGCCAAAGCGCATGTAGTTGCACATCATGCGCGATCCGGTAAGCTGCTCGAAGAGGTCGAGGATTTTTTCGCGCTCCTTGAAGGCGTACATGAGCGGCGTGCCGCTGGCGCCCATCTCCTGGAGCAGGAATCCGATGCTTGAAGCGTGGTTTTGGATGCGGGTAAGCTCGGCGAGTATGACGCGAATGTACTCGGCGCGCTCGGGAACTTCCTGGCCGACGAGCTTTTCGACTGCGAGTGCGTAGGCCCAGTTGTTGGTGAGCGAGCAGAAGTAGTCCAAGCGATCGGTGTAGGGCATCGACCCCAGGTAGCTGGCCTGCTCGGCGATTTTTTCGTGGTTGCGATGCAGGTAACCGAAGACGGGCTTGAGCTTGATGACGCGCTCGCCGTCGAGCGCCACGTCCATGCGGAAGACGCCATGCGTCGAAGGATGGTGCGGTCCCATGGCGATTTCGAGAAGGTCACCCTCGCCGTCCGGCTCGACGACCGGCGGGCGATTCCAGCCTGCGGCTCTCTCCGATTTCGTTTCCGTCACGCTCATGCGACGCCGGGCCCCTGTTCGCTTGTTCCCTCGTTCCCTCGTTCCCTGCTCTGGTGCTCTTGTGCCCGCTTGAGCACCTGGTCGTGCGCGGTCGGTTCGTATTCGTAGTCATCAGGCTCGACGTAATCTTTGCGCATAGGGTGATCCTTGAATCCGTCCCACATCAGAATGCGGCGCAAATCGGGATGGCCCGTGAAGACGATGCCATAGAGATCGAAGATTTCGCGCTCTTGGAACTCGGCCGAGCGCCAGATTGGCGTGAGCGAGGGCAGCTCGACCTGGTCGGTGCGGTTCGCGGTGCGCATGCGCAGGACCAGAGGTCCGTGCTTTTTCGCAACCGAGTAGAGGTGGTAAACGGCTTCGAGGCAGCCCAGCTCGATCCGCTTGCGCGCTTCGTCAACGGTCTCTTCGACGGTCTGCTCGACACCGTCGACCATTTTTGAAACCTGACGTGTTACCTTCACTTTCTCTGCGATCTCCTTGTCGGGCCAGTCGACTCCGGTGACATTGGAGAGGGAATCAAAAGCCAGGCCGGGATCGTCGCGCAGAAATGTCGCCACGGCAATGGCGCTTGGCGGCGCGAGGCGCAAGGAATGCTGAGCGGAGGGGCCCGGGTTCGGCACAAACTCCACGCCCGCGCCGGGAATCGCCGCTTCAATCGCCGATTTGATCTCTTCGACCGTCTTCAAATTCAGTTCCTAGCTCCCAGTTCAGGGTTCAGGTGTCAGGCTTCAGTGATCAGTCGTTGGTGTCTCCGTTCTCCGTTCTCTGTTCTCTGTTCTCTGTTCTCTGTTTTCTGTTCCCTAGTCCCTAGTCCCTACCCCCTGTATTTGCACCGGCCAGACGCCGGGGTTTGAGGGAGGCTCCAGATCATGCGCGCCCTGCTCGGGAACGGGAAACTCGCCCTGAGCGGCTGCATCGAGAAAGCGCGGGCGGTCCCCGCCGGTCAAATGCTGGCCGTCGATCTTTTTCTGCAGCGTGATGAACGCCTGCAACAACGCTTCCGGACGCGGCGGACAGCCGGGGATATGCACATCCACGGGAATATAGCGGTCGATGCCCTTGAGCACGTTGTAGCCCTGCTTGAACGGTCCTCCAGAGATGGCGCAGGCGCCCATGGCGATCACATAGCGCGGCTCGGCCATCTGGTTGTAGAGGCGCACGACCTGCGGAGCCATCTTCTTGGTCACGGTGCCGGAGACGATCATGAGATCGGCCTGGCGCGGGGACGGTCGGAATACCTCCGCGCCGAAGCGGGCCATGTCGTAGCGCGCCATGGTTGTGGCGATCATCTCGATAGCGCAACAGGCGAGGCCGAACTGCATGGGCCATACCGAACTGCGCCGGCCCCAGTTGTACAACTCCTGGATGGTGGTGACGAAGATGCCCTGTTTGCCAAGCTCGATCTTGAGATTCTGATCAACTGCCATTGTGTCGCTCTGCTCCAAGTGATTCGGTGAAGTGAGTGAAATGAGTGAAGTGAGTGAAACGAGTAAGACCGCGCCCGAGAAGTTCGCCACTCATTCATTTGTTCGGCGCTTCACTTCTTCGCTCCTTCACTTATTCACTTGATTCACTCCTTCACTTCCTTCACTCATTTCACTCATTTCACTCCTTCACTTCCTTCACTTCCTTCACTCCTTCACAGGTCTTGACCCGCCTAGCGGATCACGCCCACGTTAGTACGCCTTTGGCCCACGCCCAAGCCAGGCCCTCCACCAGCAACAGGACAAAGACCAGCATGGCCAGGCAGGCGGCGGTGGTCAATCCCGTAAAGGCCACCGCAAAGGGCAACAAAAAGACGGCCTCGACGTCGAAAATGAGAAAAATGATGCCGTAAAGGTAGTAGGCCGAGCGGAATTGCACCCAGGCATCGCCCTTCGAAACCAGGCCACACTCGTAAATCGCGTTCTTGATCGGGTTCGGCTTGGGCGGGGCAAAAAAGCGCGCCCAAAGCCAGGCGAGGGCCAGCGGTGCAAGGCCAAAGGCGAGCGCCGCTACAAACAAAACTGCCAATGAAAAGTAAGGACTGGAAGCCATTGTGGGAATGAATGTCACTCCACGGGCCCGTCAGGAGGCCCTAGTCCAAGCTACCAGTTTGGGGACGGTTTTGGCTAAGAAGTTGAGGCACTTTAGTGCCGTTCAGGCTCGATTTTGCACCATTCATCCCATTCTCTGAACCGCTGACTGGTCGGACCCCGACTGGCCCTTGAATAGGCTTCGTCAACACACCTGATGGAACCCGAGTCCCATCAATTCTGCGGTCTTGCGCAACGTGGCCGCCAGGTGGCCTATGCCCACGGCGCAATGGTGCGCGGGACCCTGAGCGTTCCAGGCCTCGATGAAGCTGCGCGCGCCCGGCGGGAAGCGATAGCGGCTGTTGGTGTTGCCTATTTCGAGAATGGCTCCGGCCACAGACTCACCCTCGGCAACGACCAGCTTGAAGCGCGACTGGAGGTCCTCTACGACCGAGAGCAACGTGACGGGCCCGTACCTGACGCTCATCTCCACCGACAATCCGCGCCCGACCTTGCCGTGATAGACCTCGAGCGGGCGAACCTTGGTTCTACCTTCTGCGACGGCAATGTGACCGGGGCCATCGTGGCCCATGAGGACCAGGTCGTCTTTGAAATCGATGGCATAGTACTCCGTGAATGAGCCGCCGGCTCCGAGCAGGTCCATGATCTTCATGGCAATCGCGTTCTTCACTTCGTACTCGCCGGCCACGGGAATGTGGCGCGCAGTTAGGAGCGACATGCCCAGGATGATAGACGTCATGGCGTCTTCATTGGCTTGGTTCCCCGATCCCTTGTAGTAGTAGGCCATGGCGTCGAGTGAGTGGCGCGCGACGAACCGGTCAAGCGCCACGGAGGTGCGGGCAGCACGGCGCACTTCCTCGGCCGGGCAATCGGCCTGCATATCGAATGCGACGGAAAACTCTTCGATGCGGCGCTCCAAGTCGGCCTCACCTACCTCCTGGCAAAGCGCGCTCAGCTCGTCCACTTCAAGCAGTTCCGCGTGAGTGCCGAAAGCGATCGACAGCAACGTAACATCGGTCATGATGTCGAGCATGCCGCTGTAGTAGTGGCCCATGAGCCCGATCCGCGTTTCAGCAAGCGCGGCGCGCACGCGCGCGGCGGCGAGCCATTGCTCGATTTCACGCCAGGTTGCGGCGTCGCCCAGCACGCCCGTCACCTGGTGAAACGGGATCCCCGCGCGGATAAAAACGTTGGCGATCTCGGGCACCGGGCATGCGGAACAGAATGCGAGCCACTCCCCGGTCATGGCGGTGCGGTCGTTGAGCTTGTTGAACGACGTATAGTCGATTGCGGCCTCGGGCTGGAGATTGAGAACCACTACCGGCACGCCGGCGCGTTGCACGAGAGGCAGAACGGTATTGGAGAGCGCGTAGGTGGAGACGTAAAGGAACAGTACGTCGATGTCTTCGCGGCGGCACCGGTGACCGGCTTCTAGAGAGCGTTCGGGCGAATCGATGAGGCCGAGATTGATCACTTCTACACCGGGGCGCTCGAGGCGCGATGCCACCTGCGCCACGTAGCCGTTGAGCCGCTCCTTGAGGCCTGCAAACTGAGCCCAGTAGGCATCGAGTCCGATGCCGCAAAGACCCACGCGCAGCACATGCCGATCGCCCATCACGCTTTTTCCTTTTGCACGGCGCTCACCAGCTGACGACGGTTACAGCGAATGGCTCCAATTCGATGGAGCCTCCGGTGACTGGAACCTTGCGTGCCGGACTTTCGCCGCTTTCCGTATCGACCGCAAGCGCCGTGGCTTTGTCTGCATCGGGGAGGGAAATCGCGATCGCACGGTTGCGCTTGTTCACAAGCAACAGTTTGCGCCCGGTGGGCGTGACGAAGGCCTGCGCGCTTAGGTCACTTGAACTAAGAGTTGTGCCTACCAGCTTGTCGCCAGGATGTAAGGAATCTTTGATGAGCTTGAGCACCCAGAAGCGCGCGTTGGGCCGGTTGGTGATCCAATCCATCATGCTCACGCTGGGGAATTGCGTGGGATACCCAACCAATTGCGACTCGCCCGCAACATCGATCTGCAACCGCGAGAGCTCGATAAAAAGATCGGCGTAGAGCGCTCCGGCAAGATTCCAGTACGCGGCTGGCGGCGGCTGGTTGTCGCCGGGCTTGTTATCTGTGGGCAGAATGACGCCCAGTTCGTCCAGATCGGTCCTCGTGTTTGGCGAGAGCCGTTTGCGGATGCCCTCGATATAGCGAACGGCGTTCAGGAATCCGGCTTCCTGATCGAACAACGTGTACTGCCAATGATCCAACGTTTCGCCGGCCACCGGCGACGCGTAAAAGTGGTACGAGATCATGTCGAGCGGAGTGCCAGGCTTGTGGTTGGCAGGATTCAGGAAGTATTCGAAGAACCGCTCATCTCGTCCCGGCTCGGCCAGCGCCAGCCCAACGAACTTTGTTTGCGGTGATACATTGCGGATCGCAGTTACTATCGAGTCGTAGCGCTCGGTGTACTGTTCGGGCGTCGAGCTGTGCTCGTAGTCGACTTCGTTCAGCACCTCCCACCAGGGGAGCTTGTAATGGTAGCCGGACTCGTGACGGACGCCGTTTTCATCGGTGAAGCCGCCGCTTACATACCAACTGACCAGCCGCGCATAATAATCGCCAAGTTCCTTGCCGCTGGGATCGCGCAGTTGAGTGCCCTGGGTGTAGTTCCAGTTCACTTCGTCGGGATCGACGGGATAGGTGACTGGCTTGTCGGTGTTGAAAAGCCATACAGGTATGGTGCTGAAGTTGAGGATCGCCGGATGACCGGCGGTCGCGGCCAGGAAATCCTTCGTCATGGGATCGATGAGAGTGAAGTCCCACGAGGTTTTTTGCGGTGTTGGCGGCTCGAGCTCGGCGACGACCAGCCGGGGATAAGGGGCCCAGGGAACATAGCGCACGTAGTCCGCACCAAGGTCCCTCAATGCTCTATAAGAGGCGGCACTGAGCGGTTCGCCAGGTCGCAGCGGCGGATTCACGACCACCTGCAGGGTCGGCGTGGTATTTGAGACCGCGGTCACTTTTTCCCATTGAATGGCGAGGGCCAGGGGCTGCTGGGCGTTGAGCACAGCCGGCTCACTTGTGCAGGCTGCACCCAGCACCATGAGAAATAGACAAAAAAGCGCACATACAGGATGATTCGACTTCCTCATGAAACTGGCTCCTGTGGAATGAAGAGGCGATCGCCAGCCATCTTAGCACCGCTGCAGAACGGGCGTTCGAGCCGCGCTAATCGTCGCCGTCCCCGGCAGACTTTTTCCGACGAGACTTGAGCATGGCAGGTACCGGCGCACCGCCCATGGCGTCTTTCCACAAGATCACATTGAGCTTCTCCACAGGAGCGCGGTCCTCATGACTGAAGTCCATCTTCGTGCTTGCCTTGGCGCCGATCGCATTTTTCGCGTTGGCGGTGTAAATGAGGCCATTGTCGCGGTTCGAGTAGTCCGCATTGTAGGCGGGCTGATCGCCCGGCCCGGAGAACAACGACGCGATCATGGAGCAGAAGGCGTCGTTGTTGTTCATGGGAGGCAGGCCGAGCAGAGCTTCCATGGTGCGCACCACGCTAACCGTCGAGTAGAATCGGCTGTCGACAAAAGGCGCGCCGGCGGGGCCGTGGGGCGAGTACTTGCTCACGACCAGCGCGAGGCTGCGGTGCGCATCGACGTGATCGGCGCCGTTTTGCGCATCGTCTTCAAGGATGAAGAACGCCGTATCGTCCCAGAACGGCGAGTGCGAGATGGCTTCGACTGCGCGGCCGACGGCCAGATCATTGTCGGCAACGGAAGACTTGGGGGTTGGAGAGGCCGGGCGGGTTCCCGCCGTGTGATCGTTGGGCAGGCGCAGCATGACAAAGTTGGGCATGGTATCCCTGCCCTGTTCCTTGTCCGCAATCCATCCCTTCAGATGGCGCAGGAATATTTCTACGCGGATCTGGTCGGGGACCGTGAGTTCGAAATCGGGAGCCTCAGGGGCGAAGTGGCCCACAAGCTCCGGCTTGGTGGCGATGTTCGCGGCGATAAGCGGAATGGGCCACGGCCATTTGTTTGTGCCTCCGCCCCACTCGGCCGGCAGCGGCTCGCCGGGCTTGATTTCGCCGTGCGCGCATTTCGGCCCCGACAACATTGGACCGAGCGAGGGGTCGGCCACTTCCGCCTGCCCGCAAAATGTCGAGGAGATGAACTCGCCGAAGTGGTAGTAGGTCTTTCCGTGCGCCGCGAGATTGCCCCAGATGAAGCCGCTTGCGGGATCGTTCACGTCAGGAATGTTCTGGCGCAGCGGATAGCCGCCGGCGACCACGCCCTCAAAGTCGTAGGATCGCTGGTCGCCGCGGTAGTTTTGCTGCCAGGTCTTTTCCAGATAATCACTGTTGATGGCAGCCGTTGACCAGACGTGCCCGTCGCCCGAAACCTCGCCGGAGTCAAAGAAATTGTCGAGCAAGCCGAACTGCAACGCAAGCTTGTGTTCGTTCGGCGTGGTCGCTTCGCCATACATCGTCAGGCTGGGAGCGCCATTGCCCACCGGCTTCCCATCCTTCTCGAGGTCGCCGAGGATCTGGTCGTAGGTGCGGTTTTCTTTGATGATATAGATGATGTGCCGAATCGGATGATCGCCGCGATTCTGCGTCCCGCCGGCAAACGATATCTCCTCTTCCGCGGCCCGCATACGATTCGACGCGAGGACGACCCACGTCCAGCTCGTGAGATTCTTCTCTATCTCCGGCTCGTCGAGCGTGGCGATCGAGCCATAGAGCAGCGAGCCGATATAGGTGCTGAAGCGGTTGGTCATGCTGGGCGCGCTTTCCACGCGGCCCTGGGGAAAATTATTCGGCCCCGTTCCCTTGCCCTTGGCGGTGGCGACGTAGAGCTTGCCTCCCGCAGGCGACGGCAAGAATGCCATCGACACCGGCATCCACTCTGTGGGCACAAAGCCGATGGGTTCGACCATGCCGGTTTTCGATTCCTCCGGAGTGAGCTTGCCAGTGTCGACAACGGCGACGGCATCGCTGCCCATGTTGGCCACGTAAAGACGGCTGCCGTCGGCGTTGACTGCGAGCGCATCCGGCTCGGCACCGAAGTAGCTCTGCCCGGGCAAGCGCGTGTCGAAGTAGCCCTTCACCGCGAATTGGCCCGCCGCAACATGTACGGCTGCCACCACGTCCCGATTGGCGAGCGCCACGTAGAGCGTCGTCTGGTCGGGCGAAAATGCGAAGGCACAGGGATGCGTTCCAGGCGCGACGGCGCGCGGCGGCTTCAGCAGAGCCAGCTTGCGCCCGACTACGCCGCGGACGAGATCGAGTTCGGCAATCTCGGACGCATTCCAGAGCGCGACAAAGGCGCGCTTCTGGTCTTTCGCGACGGCGAGGGCAACAGGAAAGGTAGCCGGCACTGCGTCGGTCTCGGACAGGTCGAACCGCTTTTCGATCGCGCCGGTCGCTGCATCAAGCAATACGACATCGTCGGAGAGGTTCTCGGCGACCAGCAACTTCTCGTGGCCCGCCTGGCCGAGCACGGCGATCGCTGCCGGAAACGGCACGGATTGATCGCTGTCCTTGCCTTCAGGCAGGCGTGTGATGCGGCCGCGAGGCAGGGGCGCGATGGGCAGCGGAATCAGGCGTTCCGGAGAGATTTTGCCCGCATTGAAGCTGTAAACGGCGACACCACTGCCGACGGCTTTCAGGCCGTCTCCCGCCGGGTTGGTCAGCGACGCCATGCTGGCATAGATATGGCGCCCATCGCGGCTGAATGCGAGACCCGAGTAGAGCGTTTGCTTTTCTCGAACTGAAGTGCGCGCGTCGGGGAAATCGGCGAGCGTGCCAGTCTGCGTATCGAGCACCGTCAACGATTGCTGGTACAGGGACTCGTAAGTCCCATAGCCGGCGTTCACCGTCACCACATAGCGGCCATCGGGCGAAATCGCCATCGACATCGGCAAGCTGTTGATCTTCTGCGGATTTCCCGGGGCATCGCCGATCAGTTGCTTGCCTGATGGCAGGTCGATGGTCTGCGCTGGAAGGCAAATCGGTCCAACACAAACCGCGGCGACAATCGCGAAAGGAATCCGGGCAACCATAGAGAAAACCACCTCGAGTCGATCGAACACGGCCCGCATGAATCTGCTGTAAATCGAAATAGCGCGCCGTAGACCCACTCACTCAGTCTATTGAATAGGCGCAACCTCAACCGAACGAATGAACCTTGAGCCAGAATTCCGGCCAGGGCTCGCGGAGATTTCTGCAGACCCAAATGGTGGTGTACCCGCCAATGGCAGAGTTCTCGATGCCATAGCGATTTGTTACGTGTCCTGCAACTTCACAGGATTCGAAGGCTCCAACAATAATCTTTGGAAAACCGATAACGATGAGCGTGGATGGCGGAGGATTTCCATATCCGCGCAGCCAGTCGCTATCCGATCCGCTGATGGCCGCTGGCAGACCGTAGCGCGCGCCGAAGATCGCGATCGCACCCGTTCCTCCCGAGTCAGCCGTGAGAATTCCCAGGTGGCTGCGGTCCTCGGCAGGCAACGAGTCACGGATCTGAGCGGCGGTTTCAGCCATCTCCGGCCAATCGAACTCTTCGTTGAAGTTCCCGTTCATCTTGTCGGCAACTTTCCACCAGGCGGACCCCGCCGGCGCGATGGGGAGCACCATCACGCCTACCAACACAGCCGCCACTGCCAATGCACGATAGGTCGTCCTGCGAACGACGCGAGCACGATTCGCAGATAAGGTATTCACCCACCGCTCTGCCCAGGCTGAACCCGCGGCCAGGAGCATGGGGTAAGCCGGAGAGAGGTAATACTGGCGGCCGCGAGCGAAGAGGAACAGCAGCAGCGGAGCCAGATACATCCAGGCGATCATGCGATAGCGCTTTCCGTCCGGCGCAATGAGACAAAAATACAGGCCCGCGATCCAGATCGGCACCGTGATGATGTTCGTGGCTATGCAAAACTGGTCTCGCAGAAAGAAGTGAGTCTCGCCGCGCCCAACATCACGAGCGTGAATGTGCTTCAGAAAATCGAGCGAGATGAAATTGTGGTGGACCTGCCAGAGAAAATTCGGAAGGCAAATCAGTGCGGCAAGCAAAACGCCACCCCAGAACCACGGGCTTCGCAGAAAACGGCGGGCTTCTGTAAAGAGAACACCGCATAGAATCCCCGCAGCAAAAAACGCGATCGTATACTTCGTCAATGCGCCAAGCCCGACGGTTGCTCCGATGGCGAGCCACCAGCGGGCGTTGCCGGACCGCAGCAATCGAACGGTGAAATAGGCGATCAGCACCCACCACAGATAGTCGAACGACACGTATTGGAACATCGTTCCCGATGCCAATGAGTCCGGAGCAACGAACGCGGCGAGTGCAGCCACGACTTGTGCAAATCGGCCACCGCCCAGTTCGCGAGCCATCAGGCCTGTGAGGACCATCGCCGCGGCTTGAGCCACATCTGCAAAAAGCCGGAGGCCCACAAGTGAGGGCCCGAAGAGGATCAGAGAAATTCTGGCCAGGAACGCAGTCAGCGGCGGGTAGACTACATACCCCCAGGCGAGGAATCGTCCGTCATCGAGGGCAAGCAGCTCGTCCCGGTGGAACCCGTATTGGCTATTTGTCAAAACGTGCAGCAGGATGCGACCGAGCGCTAATAAAAACAGGACAGCCAGATCGTTTGAGAGATTCCGTTTTCTGAGCCAGGAATTCTGCGTGGCTGGGAACGTCATGGTTAGAGTGGGCCCTGAGTTTGGCTGTTGCGCAAAGTATAGCCGGAATCCCTCTTTGCGCGCAGGCGCCCAACGCTTCGCACACGAATCTCAACAGCTTCCGGCTCTGCGAGCGGTCCGTGATGGATCAATTCCCACCCCTTCTCCGCGCATCGGCATGATGGCGGAGAAAGGACGAGACGCGAGAGGGCTGCTGCGTGACGGTTACGGGTAGATGCCGCGAATCTGCACGGCCTCGGCCACGCGGCCGATGCCGAGTATGTTGGCGGCGATGCGCATGGGCACATTGCGATCGAGATGGATTTTCAGCACGTCGCGGAAGGCCGTCTTCATCACGCGCTCGAGGCGGTTATAGATGTCCTGTGCCTCCCAGAAGAGGTGCGACTCGTCCTGCACCCATTCAAAGTAGGAGACGGTGACACCGCCGGCGTTGCACAGAATGTCGGGAATGACCATAGCGCCTTTGCTCTCGAGAATCCTGTCGGCGGCGGGCGTAACCGGGCCGTTGGCGGCTTCGGCGACGATCCGCGCCTTCACTTTCGCAGCATTGTCGGCGTGGATCATATTTTCGAGAGCAGCGGGAACCAGAATGTCGCAATCGAGCGCAAGCAGTTCGTGCGGCAGGATCGGCTCAGCTTCAGGGAATCCGTCGACGTGGCCGCAGAGCGACTTCATATGAATAAGCTCGGGAACATTCAGGCCGTTACGGTTGTAGACGCCGCCGGTTGAATCGCATACGGCGATGATCTTGGCGCCGGCCTCATGCAGCAACTGCGCGGTGATGGAACCGGCATTGCCAAAGCCTTGCACCACGACGGTGGCGCCCTTCAGCGGCATGTGCAGGTGTTCGCAGGCGCACTCGATGGTGTAGAAGACACCGCGGCCGGTAGCCTCATTGCGCCCCAGCGATCCGCCCAAGCTGATGGGCTTGCCTGTCACCACGCCGGGAATGGGATATCCCTTGGTCATGCTGTAGGTATCCATGATCCAGGCCATGGTCTGGGAATTGGTGTAGACGTCGGGAGCGGGAATATCCTGCTCTGGCCCAATGATGGGAAGGATGGCGCTGGTGTAGCGGCGCGTCATACGTTCCAGCTCGCCCACGGACATATGTTTGGGATCGCAGGTGATGCCGCCCTTGGCTCCGCCGAAGGGGATATTGACCACGGCGCACTTCCACGTCATCCATGTGGCCAGCGCCTTCACTTCGTCGAGAGTGACCTGCGGATGGAAGCGGATGCCTCCCTTGGCTGGCCCGCGCACCGAACTATGCTGCACGCGGTAGCCCTCAAAGCGGTGAATGCTTCCATCGTCCATGCGCACCGGCACGGTGACGGTCAACATGCGCTCGGGATACTTGATCATCTCGCGCGTATTCCTGTCCAGCCCCATTTTGTCGGCTGCGGTATCGAAATTTTCCATGGCAACGTCATATGCGTTGCCCTGACTTATTGCCGTTAGCATTTGGATTTCCTCCTTGCCTGGGCTGTATTGCCGGTTCGCCTCAGCGTACCGGCATCGGCTCAAGCAACACTCGTTTCGGCCGGATGCACTGCGTCGTGCTCCGACAGCCCGCTCCCCGCGTAAGCCGGAATCAGCCATTTGCGATAGGCCGGCAAGCGCCCGTGCGTGGCCAGAAAATACAGTTGGCGCAGGCGGTGTGTCATTGGCCCGATGGCTCCAGTCCCGACCGGCCGATGATCTACGCGAACCACCGGCGCCACGCCTACGGCTGTGCCGGTGAGGAAGAGCTCATCGCACACATACAGCTCGCTGCGATCGATGGCGCGCTCCAGGGTTTCGAGGCCGAGCTCGTGCGCCGCGAGTTCCATGATCGAATCGCGCGTAATGCCTTCGAGCACGTTCTCCGTCACCGATGGCGTGATCAGCCGGCCCTTGCGGAGCATAAATAGGTTGCAGGTTGCGCCCTCTGTCACATGGCCGGCTTGGTTGAGGAGAATAGCTTCGTCGAATCCGTTGCGGTGGGCGTCGTCGCTGGCCAGCGCGCTATTGGCGTAGGCGCCGCAAATTTTCCCCCTGGCCGGAATGGCGTTGTCGTCGACGCGTCGCCACGCGCTGACTCCGGCATGGAGCCCGGAGTCGCTGTGCAGATATTCCCCAAAAGGCAGAGCGGCGATGAAGAACGCATCCTGGTCGTCGGTCGCCACGCCGATGCGCTCGGCACATTTGTAGGCCAGCGGGCGGACGTAGAGATCGGTGTGGAATCCGTTGCGCCGCGCCAGTTCGACCGTGATCGCGCAGAGTTCCTCAGGGGAAAGCGATACGGCGATGCGCAGGATGCCACAGTTCTGCCGCCACCGCTCGAAGTGCTCGACGGGCCGCATGAGAAAAAGCTCGCCCTCTGTCTCGTTCCAATACCCTCGAATCCCTTCGAAGACGCCGGTTCCATAGTTCAGCGCGTGGGTCAGGATTCCGACACGCGCCTCGCGCAGCGGCACATATTGCCCGTCGAAATAGACGATCAGGTTTGCATCGGCTTGCGCCTTCATCTCACACCTCCAAGAGCGACTTCTTGTTCAGTTCCCTTCCCCGTGCCAGAGCGCGCTCGTCCAGTTCAACCCAGCGTGCGTTTTTGACAAGGCGGCGCAGCGCGGCGTCGACGCTTGCCTGAGGCAGGCTGCCCGCAATCTCAAGCAGCGCACCGAGCATCACCATGTTGGCGGCGCGCTTCTCGCCCAACTCATCGGC
>JBEKPO010000033.1:0-37992 GCA_049520675.1 Occallatibacter sp.
GGCATGGGCCACTCCGGCGATCGTGCAATCGCCGAGCGTGTCGTTCAGCATCATTCCCCACGCAGTGATGCCTCTGGTCCAGTCGGCTGAAGGCGGTGGTGCCGAAAGGTTGGGAGTAAGGTAACGCGCCAGCTTCAGCGTCCGCGTGTCGGTCTTGATGGCCTTGCGGCCAAGTTTCCGGGGCCCCCACGGCGTGATTATTGCGCCGTGAGGTGGAGGTTTCGTCATCGAGCGATCGGTCATGAGGGAGTTCCTTTCGAGCCAGTTCCAGCCCGGGCACACATCTGCGATGGGCTATAGCGGATTAGGAAATGGTGTATCCGGGAGCACCGGCCCAAAGTCGCCGTGACTATCAGGGAGTCGGCGACCTGGCTCGATCTCTCGCGGACACGGTGTTTCCTAATCCGCCGTAGTTGCCCAGTAATCCCTGGTTTGGAGTGGTGGCTAACTCTGATTGTGCCGAAACGCACGAATTAATCTGCAACTTCGCCGAAATTTTTTGTTACCTTGCGCGCAGGTTCCGCGCCGGGTTCGCAGGTGGCTTTAGAATGAGAGAGAACGGAGAGACCGCGGACTATGGGACGCATCCTTTTTGGAATCATTTTGGGGGTATTGCTGGTGCCGCTGGCTGTGGCGGGGTGGCTCCGCTGGGGGCGCCCGCCGGTGGCCGTCGCCGACCCTCCCCTGCCCTTCGAGCGCCAGATCGCGCACGATGCTCTCGACACGCGCATTGACCGCGAAATGCCGAAGACGCAGCCTGTCCATCCGGATGAGGAGAATTTTGTCGCCGGAGCCCGGATTTACCGGGACCAATGCGCCGCCTGCCACGGCTTTCACGCCAAGCCGTCGGAATTTGGTCCGCACATGTTTCCGGGCGCGCCTCAACTGTGGGAGAAGCACCCGAACAGCGAAGTGGTTGGCGTGAGCGACGACGCGCCGGGCGAGACGTTTTGGAAGGTTGACAATGGAATTCGCCTTACCGGTATGCCCGCGTTTCACGATGTGTTGAGCGAGACCCAGATTTGGCAGGTGAGCGTTCTACTGGCCAATGCCGACAAGCCTCTTCCGCCGGGGGCATTGCAAATCCTGCGCGGTGAACCAGCAGCCGCCGCGCCCGCCCCAGCCAGTAAGCCTTAGCTGTGACAGGTGAGCGGCTTGAATGATTGACTTGCCGGGCTGTGACCCAGCTGTGAACTGTGAACTGAGAACTGTCGTTATGAGCTTGATGGATTGGCTGCGAAAGGGATTCGGTTATGTGCTGCTGAGCATGGGTGTCTCGCGGCCAGCGCCGAAACCAAAGACGGAAACGAAGCCTGCGCCGAAAGCCGGCACCGGCGAGTAGAGGGCACGCCGCGGGTTGCGTCGTCACTCGTACAATAGAACTGGACGCACCTCCACCTCGCTCATGGCGGATCAAGAAAAGAAACCAAGCCCGCAGGCCGGCGCACAGCAACCGGCGTCGAAGCGCGAAGAAGACGTCGTCGGCAAGATCTATGACTCGCGCCTGATGCGGAGGCTCGGCCGCTATGTGCGACCGTACTGGCTGCAGGCGACCATCGCTACGATTGCCGTCTCCCTCAAATCCCTATGCGATGTCACCGGACCCATTCTGGTGATGGTGGCGGTTGACCGGTACCTTTCGCCCGATCAAAGCGGAAGGGACCCGTCGAATGCCGTCGCTCACTGGGTAGCCAGCAGCAGCCCCCTTGCCCACCTGCTGCCTGCGGCGCCATTTCAAGGCATCACGCGTTTGGCCTTCATTTACGCCATCATGCTGCTCGCGGCTTATCTCTTCCAGTTCATTCAGGTCTACCTGATGCAGTGGACGGGACAGAAGATCATGTTCGATCTGCGCCGCACAATTTTCCGGCACATGCAGAGCCTGGACGTCGGCTTTTTCGACGTGAACCCCGTGGGACGGCTGGTTACGCGCCTTACCTCAGACGTGGACGCGATCAACGAGATGTTCACCGACGGTGTGCTAGCCATCGTCAACGACACCTTCATGCTCAGCATTATGGCCTGCGTGATGCTCGCCATCAGTTGGTGGCTGGCGCTGCTGGCCTTCGCGGTTCTGCCGCTGATCCTGATCGTCACACGCATCTTTCGCGACCACGTGCGGGAGAGCTACCGGCGGGTGCGCACGGCGATTGCCCGCATCAACAGCTTCACGCAGGAACACATCTCGGGCATGAGCGTGGTGCAGCTCTTCAATCGCGAAGAGCGAGCATACAAAGACTTTGAAGCCGTCAATCGCCAGCACATGATCGCCTTCAAGGACACCATCTTCGCCTACGCGCTCTACTACCCGGCTGTGGATTTTCTCTCGACTGTGGCGATTGCGCTGGTGGTGTGGCGCGGCGGTTTCGGCGTGCTGCGCCTGCCGCCCACGGTCACCATCGGCGTGCTCATCATGTTTACGCAGTTTTCGCTGCGTTTCTGGCGGCCGATCCAGGACTTGAGCGACAAGTACAACATTCTGCAAGCTGCGATGGCTGCGTCGGAGCGCATCTTCAAGCTGCTCGACTCGGAGCCGCAGATCGTGAGCCCAGCGTTCCCAATTGCGGGCGATGGATCGAACCGCATCGAATTTGACCACGTCTGGTTCACCTACCAGAAACTCACGGACGAACAGAAGTCGGCCATCGCCAGGATCGAACAATCCTCAGCGAATGGCGAGGAGTTGGCCGGGCTGGACAGCATCGAATGGATTCTGAAAGACGTTTCGTTCACGATCGAGCCAGGGCAGACGGTAGCGATCGTGGGCCACACCGGGGCGGGCAAAACGACCCTGACCAGCCTGATGATGCGTTTTTATGAAGTGACTGCCGGCAGCATTTTGTTGGACGGGGTCGATCTGCGCGAGCACGATTTGAACGAGCTGCGCCGCCATTTTGCCGTCGTCTTGCAAGATCCATTTCTCTTTTCGGGCACGATTGGCGAAAACATTCGCTTCGGGAACGAGCAGATTTCCGACAAGACGATGCGGCGGGCGGCCCGCGACGTGAATGTGCTGGACTTCATCGAGAGCCTGCCTGACGGCTTCAACGAGCCGGTGCGCGAGCGCGGAAGCTCGCTGTCGACGGGGCAAAAGCAACTCATCAATTTTGCTCGGGCGCTGGCCTATAACCCGCAGATTCTGATTCTCGACGAAGCAACCTCCAGCGTCGACACCGACACGGAGCTCCGGATTCGCGGCGCGCTGGAGCGCTTGGTCGAGGGTCGAACCAGCGTGCTGATTGCGCACCGGCTCTCGACCGTGCAGCGCGCAGAAACCATTCTGGTGATGCACAAGGGCCAGTTGCGCGAGATGGGTTCGCACCAGGAGCTGCTAGCCGCGCGCGGCCTCTACTGGAAGCTCTACCAACTGCAGTACAAGGACCAGGAGATGGGCGCGCTGGCGCCACCGACAGAGCCGTCGACTGCGCCGGCAATCTGAGCGCGGCGGCCGCGGTTACAACCACGTTATGATGGAGTTTTGCGGGTCTCTTGACTCTTCGCCGTCGCCACCAATCCAACTCCATCGAGTGCAATGATTATGAACCAGGGCCAAACCAGAAGAGTCGAGCTGTTCGACACCAGCCTGCGTGACGGGCTACAACAGCCCGACCTCGAGATCTCGGTGCCGAATGCTGTGCTGCTCTTGCAGCGCATGGCGGCGTTTGGCGTGCGCTATGCGGAGATTGGCTTTGCCGGCGCCAACCAGTTCGTCTCCGATCTGACTACAGCTCTCAATTCGGTCGATACGAGAGAAATGCGCCTGGCTCTCTTTGGGCGTACGCGGGGCCGCGGGACAAAGGTCGAGAACTGGCCCGACCTCGAGTTCATCATCCGCCACAAGCGGCGTATTCCCGTTGCCGTGGTGGTGATCAAATCGCGACTGCTCGACGTGGAACGTTCACTCGGTGCAACCCCGGAAGAAAATCTGCTGATGACGTGGGAGACCATCGATTATCTGCAGGCCAACGGCCTCGAAGTGATCGTCGATCTCGAGCATGCGATGGACGCCAACTGCGGCCGCTGCGAGAACGGCAACTCCTGCAATGGCGATTTCGCAAAACGCAGCCTCGATCACTTTCGCCGGCTCACCGAGCAATGCGTGCGCCAGCAGGTGAGCCGCATCGTGGTTTGCGACACCAACGGAGGTTCGAGCCCCGAGGAAGTCGCACAGGTGATTGAAGGACTCACGCGCGATTATCCCGGCGCGCATTTTGGTTTCCACGGCCACACCGATCGCGGGCTGGGCGTGGCCAATACGCGCGCTGCGATTCGGGCCGGAGCCGTACATGTGCAGGGCACGCTCATCGGGACCGGCGAGCGCTGCGGCAACGTCAACCTGACCACGGTTGTGGGCGCCATGCAGTTGCGCGGCGAAGCCGAGTTCGTGCCGCCTGCCTCGCTCGGCGGGCTCACCAGCCTGGCGCACTCCGCGTATTCGGCCTTCGGGCTTGAGATTCCGCACAGTGCGGCCATCGTCGGCCCCGGCGCCTTCGGCACGTGGGCCGGCATGCACGGCTCGAGCGAGCGCAAGAATCCGGGCGCGTATCTCTGGTGCGATCCGGCGCAAGTGGGCGCCAGCCCAACGATCGGCGTGAATGCGCAGTCGGGCAAGGCCAATATTCTTTTGCTTTCGGAGCAGCTCGGCACCCCGTTGAACCCCGCCCAGGCGCAGACGCTGATGGACTCGAACCAGGCAATGATCGAAGGCGGCGGATTTACGGCAAGCGAAGTGTCGTTCCGGCTGGCCTGCATGAAGATCCTGGGGACATTGCGCAACTGGTTTGCCGTCAAGAGCTGGCGCGTCTTCGACGAGTCGGACGAAATCGGCGGCCGATTTGTGCAGGCATTTATGAGCCTCATTCTCAGCGATGGGACGGTGGCGACGACCCGCGCCGAGGGGGCCGGCCCCGTCGACGCGCTCACCAAGGCCATGCGCCACGAGCTCGACAAGTGGTACCCCGACCTCGCGCTGATGAAGCTGGGAACCTTCACTGTGGCGGCTCTCGACATCAAAGCGCACGACTCGGCCGCACACGTCCGCGTGACAGTCAGCTTCCATGCCGACGGCCATGAACCGTGGATCACTGCGGGCGTGAGCAGCGATCTGAACCAGGCGGCGCTGATGGCGATCGTCGACGGGTTTCATTATTGGCTGCTGGTGCGGGCCGGCGAAACGGCGTTGCCTCCGCGGCAACCGGCCGCGCCCGTCTCCGCTCCCGTCGCGTAGTGCCCGAAACCGTTCCCCTTTACAACTTTCCTGTGAGGAAACGCACTTTCGCGCAATTCCTGCCCAGTCATTTTCCCGGCACGATTCAAGGTAAGCCGGAATCGCCTGTGGGAAAGTCTCAGAGTCGCGTGACTTTGCTCACAGCCTTCCCGCGAGGTCTCGCTCCACACTTGGGACCAAATCCAAAGCGGGTGTTTTCATCCCGTCCGGATCACGGCAGTTTCCAGCAAGGGCACACCGGCCTGGAAAACTGCTCATTAGCGGTGTTCTCCAATGCTGTTCCTCTCCCGTGCAATCTGCTGCGCTCGTGGAACAGCCACGAAAGGAGAACTACCGTGTCCGCATTTGTTCTTGAGAGAGCTCCCGGCTCATTTGCCGGCGTCGAATTCCCCGGCCCCGCAATCCGTTTCATCGAAGAAAAGCAGGAGAAGGCGCTCGGCGCCGACGCCAAGGAGCTAGCCAGCCTGCGCTTTTCCATCGTGATCACAGCAAAGTGGGAAGCCGACGGCGACGAGGATCCGCAACGGCGCCAAGAACTGCGCATGGAACTCGAAAGCCTGCGGGCCCGCTATTTCGACAAGATCGATCAGATCGCGATGGCCTTCGGGGTCTCGATTGCAATGAGCGTCAAGGATGAGGTCGAGCGCAGAGTCACGCTTCCGCTCAGCAGGATTCTTGAAGAGGCGGCGGCGACCGACCTGGACGATTTCGACCACAGTCCGGCCGATATCTGAACCCAGCGATCTAGCCGTCGTCACGTCGTCCCTCGGTTGAAGCGCTGCGATGGGCGGCGCGGTTCCCGCTCGACTCCTCAAACTGCAGAATGAGTTAGGATTGCGCAGAGGGGCCTTGCCATGCCGCGCTTTGAAGCGCCCGCATTACACCCGGTTTGCGTCCTCGCGATTGTGGCTCTGGCTTCCTCGGCGTCGCTTGCCGCCACAGATCCCAAACCGCTTTCCACCAGCCAGGCAAGCATTCTGGAGGCGGCGCGGAATTACGTTCTCGACTACACGCGCAACCTGCCAAACTTCATCTGCACCCAGATTACGAATCGCACCGTCTCTATCTCCGCAGAAAGGGACAGCGCGGGGCCGCCCCCCAACACCATCACGGGACTGAGCGTCGAAACGGGGTCGAAGGGCCTTTCTCAGTCTCCTCTCGTTTCCGAGGATTCGATCGAGGAGAAGCTTACCTACATCAACTGGGAAGAGCATTACGAAGTGGTTGCCATCAACGGCAGAAGGGCAACCAAGGCCAACCACCTGGGGGTAGGGGGAGCGGTTTCCGGAGGCGAATTCGGCACTCTGCTCAGCGCTATCTTCGTGCCGGAAGCGCACACTGTCTTTACCTGGGAACGAACGGCCCGCCTGCGCGGCCGCAATGTGCACATTTTCGCCTTTCGAGTGCCGAAGGAAGCCGGAATGCCCGTCTCGCATCTGAACCCGGATGCAGAGGTAGTAGCTGCTTACACCGGAGAGGTCTTTGTCGATGCCGAAACCGGCCAAGTCTTGCGGATGACCAGCCATGTCGTCGACCTTCCTCATGATTTTCCCGTCAAGCAGGTCGAGCGATCAGTGGACTATACGCCCGTTGCCATCGAAGGCAGAATCTACAACCTGCCGTCCCGCTCCGAACTTCAAATGCGTGACAGCGAACGGCTGTATGTGAACAAGATCGACTTCAAGGACTACCACAGGTTCACAGTTGAATCGACGATCCGCATGGGCAGTTTCGCTGGATCTTCCGGGCAGGCGGGCCCGCCAGAGAGCGGCAATGCGGCAGCCAAGCCAGGTGACACGGAACAGCCAGCCGAATCGGCTCAGCGGGAATCGTCGCCAGGGACGGAAGCTCATGAGGCGGAGTCTCCCGGCCAGCCGCAACCGCTGCCGCCGGTCTCCGTTGAGAGTTCCGCCGCGCAAGGCAATCCGTCGCGGTCACCTGCCTTAAGCGTGGCCCCTCT
The DNA here is from genome assembly GCA_049520675.1 of Occallatibacter sp. Lineage (GTDB taxonomy): Bacteria > Acidobacteriota > Terriglobia > Terriglobales > Acidobacteriaceae > Telmatobacter. The sequence goes on from JBEKPO010000033.1 coordinate 7,188, forward strand.
GGTGGCGCCCGCGGACAATCCTCCCTCGCCCGTTGCCGCGGAGCAGCCGGGATTACCCGCGATGGCCGTCCCCAGCGCGCCACAGCCTGCGCCAATCTCCGCGCCGGCTTCCGTGCCGCCGCTGGCCTTACTTAGCGCACCAGCATCGTCGACGGGAAACGCACTCGACTCGCCTTATCGCTTGCAGGTGGGAGTGGATTTGGTGATGGTGCCTGTTGTCGTCCGCGATCAGAAGGGCCAAGCCGTCGGGAATCTCACCCGTGACGACTTCGAGATCTTCGATAAAGGCAAGCGCCAACAGATTTCGGCCTTCACCGTCAAATCCCGGCAGGCGCAGGCCGGCTCCGCAGTTTCGAGCTCGCTCGCGGCAGAGGCTCCGCAGATGGCCCGTGCCGCTGGTTCAGAACCCAACTTCATCGTCTATCTCTTCGACGACATGCACCTTAAGTTCGCCGATCTGGCCAACGTGCGCGATGCTGCTGCTCGCGAGATCGACGCGCTGAAACCCGGTGACTTGGCCGCGATCCTCACCACGTCCGGAACCGTCAGCAGCCCGCTTACCAACGATCGTGGCCTGCTCAAGCAAAGCCTGCTCAAGCTTCGCGCCGGATCGCCGCCAGCGCCGTCATGTCCTCATCTGAGCTATTACGAGGCCGACCAGATGCTCATGCTGAGCCCGGAACTGGTTGGAAATCCGCCGCTTCAGTTGGCCTACGAGGAGATCCTCGATTGTACGCATTCTGCAAATACCGATCCCGACCTTATCATCCAATCGGCTCTGGATGCGGCGCGCACTGTGCAGCACTCTGGCGAGATTGAAAACCGCAGTACGCTGCTGGCCGTCCACGACGTCGTTCGCTGGCTCGCAAAGGCTCAAGGCGCCAGAAACCTCGTCCTGGTTTCCCCCGGTTTTATCGTTTCCAGCGGCAATCTCTTCGACGAATCCAATGTGATCGAGGAGGCCATTCGGTACCAGGTAGTGATCGACGCCCTCGATGCCCGCGGGCTCAACGTTGTCGCTCTCGCGGGCGGGACCGCGGCCAGCGGTTCCGTGTCTGCCGGAGCGATGAATATCAACTCGAACCTCGCGCGCCAGGAGGCATTGCAGTCTTCGGCAGTGATGGAGGAGATCACCGGAGGCACCGGCGGCGCCTTCATCCACAACACCAACGATTTCGACGGCGGATTTGCGCGCCTGGCCGCGCCCCCTGCTTTTGTCTACCTGCTGGGCTTCAAGCCCGCGAAGCTCGACGGCAACTTCCACCCCTTGAAGGTCAAACTGGCTTCAGAAAATGGAAAGCTCGATCTGCAGGCGCGCATGGGCTATGTTGCGGCAAAGCATTGAATGCGAGAAAGCACGGAACATGAAGCCGCTTTTCGTGCCTCGAAGGCATAGGGCCGCCTCGTCAGGGCGAAGCGGCCCTTTTGCTTGAATCGGCGATTTCCGAAGATTACCTCGCCGCCAGCGAGGGCCGTGGATCAAGCGATCCGTTGGCGTAACCCTTAGCCATTTCGCTGATCGGGATGGGCTTATAGTCGCCGGCGTGACCTGCCTGGCCGAACTCCGTCATGCGTTCTGCCACAACCTTGGCCATGGCCTCGCCTGCCGGCTTCATGTAATCGCGCGGATCTAACTTCTCCGGCTGCGTCCACAGCACCTTGCGGATGGCGCCGGTCATAGCGAGACGGTTGTCGGTGTCAACGTTGACCTTGCGCACGCCGTTGCGGATGCCGAGCTGGATCTCCTCGATGGGCACGCCCCACGTGGGTTTCAGCTTGCCGCCGTATTCGTTCACGATGTCCTGCAGTTCCTTGGGTACGGAGGAGCTGCCGTGCATCACCAGGTGCGTGTGCGGCAATCGTTTGTGGATCGCGATGAGCACGTCCATCTTCAGAACCGAGCCGTCGGGCTTCTTGTTGAACTTGTAGGCGCCGTGGCTGGTGCCGATAGCGATGGCCAACGCGTCGACGCCGGTGCGCTCGGCAAACTCGACCGCCTGATCGGGATCGGTAATATGCTCGAGTCCCGAGCCTCCCGCGCCGTGGCCGTCTTCAACACCGCCCAGCACGCCGATTTCGCCTTCGACGGTCACGCCCCGTTCGTGGGCGTAATCAACCACCCGGCGTGTAACGTCGACATTCTCTTCGAAAGTCGACGGCGTCTTGCCGTCTTCTTTAAGTGAGCCATCCATCATCACCGATGTGTAGCCCAATGCAATGGCGCTCTTGCAGGTATCAAAGCTATTGCCGTGATCCTGGTGCATGGCGATAGGAATGTCGGGATTGAGTTCTGCAGCCGCCTGAATCAGCTTGAAGAGGTAGAGGTCCTCTGCGAAGGCGCGCGCGCCGCGGCTGGCCTGCACAATGACCGGCGAGTTGGTCTGCCGGGCCGCCATCATAATGGCCTGAATCTGCTCCATATCGTTGACGTTGAAGGCGCCAACACCGTATTGGCCCTTCGCGGCCTCATCGAGGAGCTGCCGCATGGAAACTAATGGCATAAAAAATTCTCCTTTGTAGCGGCTCTCGCCTCTTCGCTCATTTTCCAGTAATAGGAGCCTTGTCGCGGAAACCGCAATCGTCCTTATGGTAGCAGAGACATGCAAGAAGAATCGGTGCGCCAGAACACGCGCCGTAATCCTTTGACATCAATTCGGACCGTCAATTCCCTTTATTGATCGTTGCGTCTGGAATGTCCTGGCAATCGCGCCGCAGGCGCAGCGTTTGTCGGCCCCGCCGCAGCTCTATGCATACGTCACCTGGCCGAGAATAACGGGCCGCTTCGCCCCCGTTGCCGCGGGCACGTTACCCGGCTGTCGATGCCAGGTTTGCCAGGCCAGCAGCGCGAAGGCAACAGCTTCTTTGGCTGCTGCGGGCATGCCGAAGTCTTCAATTGGGGCGACGTTGCAGCCGAGCGGGTGAAGCCGGCGCACAAGCATCGACATCAGCATCAGGTTGCGCGCGCCGCCGCCCGAGACGATGAAGTCCACCGCTGCGCCGCGCATCTTGCGGCGCACGAACCGGACATAGCTCGCGGCGATGCTCTCTGCCGTCAGTGCCGTCGCAGTTGCAAGGGCGTCATTGGGGTTCCTGGGTTGGCTAAGGCACTTCTTCAAAAACCTGGCCGCGTAAGCGCGGCCGAATTGTTCGCGCCCTGCGGTACGTGGAGGCCGGAGGCGGAAATAGGGGTGACGCAGAGACTCGCGCAGCACCCACTGCAAGACTGTGCCCTTCGCGGCCAATGCCCCGTTCCGATCGAAAGGCTTGTGAAAAAGCTCCTGTGCCAGCCAGTCGATCACCATGTTGCCCGGGCCCGTATCGAACGCAACCAGCTCCTGAGGGCAGCCTCCCGCAGGGATCGCGGTGAGGTTGGCGATGCCGCCGATATTCTGCAATACTCGGCCGCGCTTCTCATCAGCGAAGAGAACGTAATCGAGCAGAGGAACAAGAGGAGCTCCCTGGCCGCCGGCCAGCATGTCCGCAGGGCGGAAGTTCGAGACCGTGGGCACGCTCAGCAGAGCCGCAATTGCCTGGGCCTCGCCAGCCTGCCAGGTGCAGGCAAACTTACGGCCTGCATACTTCTCTGCGCGCGCCTGATGATAGAGCGTCTGCCCGTGGCAGCCGGCGAGGTCAAGCTTCAGCTTGTGCTTAGCTGCGGTGGCCTCGACAGCCTCGGCGTAGGCAAGGCCCAAGCGCCAATTCAGGCGAGCGAGCTCAGCCGCCGAAGTCGAGGGCGCATTCATCGCTGCCAACACCTTGCGGCGCAATTCGAGCGGATAGGGAAATGCTTCATGTGCCAGCAGCTTGAGCGTGGGCGCCGACGTTGCCCCATCCTTTGCGCGTTTTCTGTGCAAAGGGTGGGATTCGGCAATCCGCACCACGGCCACATCGATGCCGTCGGCCGACGTGCCGCTCATCACGCCCGCGACGTTCATCGCCCTTGCGCTTGTGGATGTCTTCATGCTGTTTCCACAATCGAAGGCGGCTTCGCCGAGCCAGTCTCTACCGCGCGCGGAGCGATCGATTCGATCGTCTCGTTGAAACGCAGAATCTGTGCTCGCAATGCATCAAATTGACGATCGCTCAAAGCCGGTGGCATTTTCTTCGGGAATGTCTTGGCCCGGAGCCGCGTCGTTTGCCGGGCACGCTCGAGCAAAGTTTTGCGGAAAGCCGCCGATCGCTCCGCCTCCGTGACCAGCGCCTCATAGGCGAGCAGAATCGGCTCGGGGTGGTGACAGATCTCCACCAGGTCTGAGCCCGTGCGAATCGCGGCCACGGCGGCTTCTTCAATAGGCATGAACTTCAAAATCCCGCCCATTTCGAGGTCGTCGGAGAGAATGATGCCGCGATACCCGATCCGCTTGCGCAGCACCTGGCCGATCCAGAACTTCGAAACACTGGCCGGCAGTTCCCTTCCCGGAGTGTGCGGGTATGCCGCGTGATTCATCATGACGATGGGCATCTCGTGGCGCAGTTCGCGATAGGGCACAAGGTCCTCGCTCCACATCTCGGGCCAGCTACGCCCGATCGCGGGAGTCTCGACGTGGGTGTCAAGCGTGCCGCCGCCAAGCCCGGGAAAGTGCTTGCCGCAGCCGACAATTCCACGCGCTTTCAGTCCCGCGAGAAACTGGCGCGCATAGGTGACCACATCGGCCGGATTCGCCGCGGGGCAGCGCGAGCCCAGAACCTCCGCTGAATCGGGCAGTGCGAGATCGACCATGGGCGCGAGCGAAGTGTTGAAGCCGAATGCGGCGACCGCTCGTGCAACCAGTTCGCCGTGCTCGCGCGCCAGTGCCTTCTTCCCTGTCCACAGCATAGCGGTGGCCACAGCCTGCGCGGATGGAATGGGAGCGAGCGCAAGATTCAACCGGTTGACTACGCCGCCTTCGACATCGACGAACGTCGGGTGATGCGAACAGCAAAACGAGGTCGCGTCGCTGAGCAAAGCACGCGTTTGTTCGACATCGGCAATGTTGCGCCGGTACAAGATAATGCCCGCCGGCCGGATCAGCTTGAGCCAGGCGCGCTCCATCGCCGACAATTCTTTGTCTGTCAACCCGACTACCAGCAGGCTTCCCGCGGCTCTACGCAAGCTTTCCGTCATCGTGCACCGAACCTCAACGTCAATCCTTCTTCTTCAATTCCGATTGCAATTCTTCCAGCAGATTGAGCGCCTGCAGGGGCGTCAGCGAGTTTACGTCCGTCGACTCGATGCGATCTACGATGCGCTGCGAGAGCGGCGTGAAGATGGTCAACTGCATCGGCTCCGCCTCAGTCTCCACCTGCACGCTCTGCCGTTCCTGTTTTTCGTGCTGGCGCAGCACATGCTTGGCCCGCTCGATCACTGCAGCGGGCAACCCTGCCAGCCGCGCGACTTCAATGCCGTAGCTCTTGCTGGCCGCCCCGGGCTCAATCGAGTGCAGGAACACGATGCCGCCTGCAGATTCCTTGACGCCGACGCGCAGGTTTCGCACTCGCGGCAGCTTCTCAGCCAGCATCGTCAATTCGTGATAGTGAGTGGCAAAGAGCGTGCGCGCGCCCACCTCGGCATGCAGATACTCGACCGTGGCCCACGCCAATGACAGCCCGTCGAAGGTCGCTGTTCCGCGGCCCATCTCATCGAGCAGAATCAGCGATCGCCGGGTCGCGGTGTTCAGAATCGTCGCCGTCTCCGTCATCTCGACCATAAAGGTCGACCGGCCGCGCGCAACGTTATCGCTGGCGCCGATGCGCGTATAAATGCGATCGACGAGGCCAAAGCGCATGCTATCGGCGGGAACAAAGCATCCCATCTGGGCCATCAGCACCAGCATGGCCGCCTGGCGCAGATAAGTGCTCTTGCCACCCATGTTGGGTCCCGTCACCAGCAAAAGGCTCGGCACTCCCGTGCTTTCACCTCTTGGACGAGATTCTTCGAAAGCGCAGAGATAGAGATCGTTGGCGATGAAGCGCCCTTCGCGCGTCTCCTCCATCCACTGCTCGATCACCGGGTGGCGCGCCGCCACGGCCTCGAGCACCGGCTCGTCAACGAGTTGCGGACGGTTGTAGCGGCGAGAGGCGGCGAGATGCGCAAAGCAGGCAAGCAAGTCTGCCTCCGCGACTGCCTGAGAGCTGCGGCGAATTCTTCCCGCAGATTCGAGCACGCTCGTCCGAAGCGAAGAAAAAATCCGCTTTTCGATTTCGATGCATCGGTCGTGGGCGGTGAGAATCTTGCGCTCGTATTCTTTCAGCTCCGGTGTCGTGAACCGCTCCGCGTTCACCAGCGTTTGTTTCCGCTCATAATCGACCGGCGCCAGGGCAAGATTCGCCTTGGTGATCTCGATGTAGTACCCGAAGACCGAGTTGTAGCGCACCTTGAGCGAGCCGATTCCCGTGCGGTGACGCTCGCGATCCTCGATGGCAGCGATGGCCTGGCGGCCGGAACTCGAAACCCTGCGCAGATCGTCGAGCTCCGCATCCACGCCGGAAGCTATCGCGCCCCCGTCGGCTAGAGTGAGCGGCGGCTCGGCCACAATCGTCTTGGCGATGTGTGTCGTGACGTCATCGAGCGTGTCTAGCTGGGCCGCAACTGCGCGCCATCGAGACGCCGACATCGCATTCAAGGCCGTTTTCAGCCCCGGCAGTCGCGCTAGGCTTGCGGCTAACGCGCGCAGATCGCGCGGCCCGGCTGAATCGAGAGAAATCCGCGCCAGCAACCGCTCGAGGTCGAGAATCCCGCCAAAGGCCCGGCGAGTTTCCTCGCGCTTCAACAAATCTTTATGCGCTTCGGCGACGGCCTCGTAGCGCGCCTCGATCTCGGGTGCGCTGTTCAACGGCCGCAGAATCGTGGCGCGCAGCAACCGCTTGCCCATCGGCGTCTGGCAGGCATCGAGGGTGCGGAAGAGCGTGGCGCGATCGTCCTGGCCGGAGAATAGAGGCTCAACCAGCTCCAGGTTGCGCACCGTCACCTGGTCGAGCTCGAGCGCCGTCGAATGCTCCTCGAACCTTAGGCTGTCGACATGCAGCGCGGGGTTTTTCTGCGTGGTCTGCACATAATGCAACACGGCGCCCGCCGCGATCGCCGCCGGCTCGTGCCCGTCGAGGCCAAATCCCTCCAGCGATCGAACATTCAGTTGGCGCTCGACGAGGGGCAGGGCAAAGTCGCGCGTCCACACCCAGTCCTCGACTCGCGTCCGCGCAGGAATGCGCTCGAGCTGCGGGGGCAACTCCGCGGCTGCCGGCAGCAGCACTTCGCTGGGCGCAGCCATGAGCAAGGCGTCCATCGCCTGCGACCGGGCGTTCTCGCCGCGAAACTCCGCCGCGCGAAACTCGCCGGTCGAAAGATCCAGCAGAGCGATTGCACAGACAGCTTCCGGGCGCCCTGACTTGACCGATGTCATCCTGAGTGAATCCCGCGTAGCGGGATGAGTCGAAGGACCTGCATTTGCTTTTTCACGACTCGGCCCCACTTCATAAAGCGCCGCCAAAAAATTGTTCTGTTCTTGTCCCAGCCCCGCGTCCAACGCAGTTCCTGGCGTCAGAACCCGCGTCACCTCGCGGCGCACGATCTTCTTGGTTAGCTTGGGATCCTCCATCTGATCGCAAAGCGCGATGCGGTAACCCTTACGCAGCAGCCGCGTCAGGTACTGCTCCACGGCGTGATAGGGCACGCCGCACATGGGTAGGTTGCGTTCCCTGTCGCGCGCCGTCAGCGTCAGTTGCAATTCGCGGCTGGCGACGACCGCGTCGTCGTAGAAGAGCTCGTAGAAATCGCCCATCCGGAAGAAGAGCAGCGCGTCGGGGTTCTGGCGCTTTGCCGCAGCCCACTGGCGCATAAACGGGGTCGGTTCGCCCTTGTCGGGCATCACTTTAGCGGGCGGATCGGCCGCCGCGAGAACGAACTCTTCCTGAGCCGGATTCTCCCCGGCCGGCGCGCTACTGTTCACAGGAGCCGGCGCTCGGTCATCGGCCAGACCTTCTTCCGGTAGGGCGGCGCTTTCGAGGTCGCTCGGCATCACGCTGGCTCTTAGACTAACGTGGACGCGGTCGAGCCCGATAGGATCGTGCGCTGCGGAAATCCGGGCAATTTCACTTTGGGCTGGCCCCAGGTGTGAAAAAAGAAAAATGGGCACCCGGGAGCGCCGGCGCGTACAATCCTTGGGTTCCCGCGCAGGGCCTCGCAGGCTCCCCCAATCGTCCCTCTGGCCGAAGCGCCAAAACCAAAACTCCCCACGGAGGAATGTTCCAATGAAGAAGACCCAGCGTTTGATCGTATGCGCATCCTTGTTGCTCGCAGCGCTTTCCATTGCTGCTGTTGCCCAGGCTCAGTCTCCGTTCGACGGCACCTGGCATATCAATCCCAGTCAAGCCAAGTTCGACCCGAAGCCCTTTACGGTCTACACCAGCCAAGGCTGGTACCACTGCGTAAGCTGCACTCCCCCTTATGACGTCCAGGCCGATGGACAGGCTCACCCGGTTACCGGGCAGCCGTTTGACACCGAGAGCGTGACTGTCGTCGATCCGCACACCACGTCGTTCGTCGATCAAAAAGGAGGCAAAACGACCACCGAAGCTACGGTGACGGTATCGGCCGATGGAAAGCTGCTCACCATTAAGAGCAAGTCTTACCCCATGGGCGGGGGCGCACCGCAGAGTTCGTCGCTGAGGCTGAAGCGCGTCGGTGTCCTGCCTGCGGGTGTTCACGCCACCTCGGGCAATTGGGTGCCGACGGGATTCACCGACACTGACGCGGATCTGACCTTCACCTTCAAGTCAAACGGGGATGAGCTGACGATGACCGATCCGACCGGAGACAGCTATACGGCAAAGTTCGATGGCGGCAATTACCCCTTCAAGGGTTCGTATCAGACAGATGCAGTCTCGCTGAAGAAGATCGATGCCCACACCATCGAAGAGACCGATAAGCACAATGGCACGGTGACCAACGTTTCGAAGATGACAGTTTCTGCCAATGGCAAAACCATGACCATGGTGAGCCACGATCCGCAGCGCGACGTGACGTCAACCTTCGTTGCAACCAAGAAGTAGGAACGGATGTGGATGCAGACTTGCTCTGGTCGGGCATGTACGTCTCAAAAGGCAATTCGTGGGCCCGGGTGACCGGGCGCCCCCACAATGCTTACGAAATGCGCCAAAACCCAATCACGGAGGAAAGATCTTATGAAGAAGCTCGACCGTTTGGTTCTCTCTGCGTTGTGTCTAGTAGCTTTGCTTTGCCTCGCGACCATTTCCCGCGCTGAGTCACCGTTCAACGGCACCTGGAAGACCGATGTCGCGCAGGCAAAGTGGAGCCCCAAACCGCTGATCTTCTACATAAGCGAGGGCTGGTATCACTGCGTCACCTGCAATCCCACCTTCGATGTGGCGGCCGATGGGCAGGATCACGCGGTGGCGGGCCAGTCCTACGACACACTTGCGGTCACGATTGTGGATGATCACACCATTTCAACGACCACCAAGAAGAATGGCAAAGTAACCGCCGAATCGACCCGCACCGTGTCGGCTGACGGCAAGACACTCACCGTGCATTCCACCTCGCACCCCAAAGACAGCGACAAGGCACTGACCTTCGATGCCAAAGCCAAGCGCGACGGCGTGGCGCGCCCGGGGGTTCACGCGACTTCAGGCAGATGGATTGTGCAACAGGAAAAGGGGAGCGATGAAGCCTTCACTACGACGTTCAAGGTGGACAGCGACCAGATTTCGATGAGCCAGCCCGACGGTGAAAACTACACGGCCACGCTCGGCGGCGGCGATTCTCCCTACAAAGGCGCTTATGGATTCGACGCAGTCTCTGTCAGACGGGTCAATGCAAACACGATTGAGGAAACCGACAAGCGAGACGGACGGGTGATCGACGTGAACACAATGACTGTTTCTCCCGGCGGCAAGATGATGACGATTGTGGAATCTGACAAAGTGACGGGACGCACGACTACCTTCACTGCGAAAAAGCAATAAGGCGAAAGAGAACCAGTCCGCCAAATTGGAGTCGAATGGCGCCGGGGCAGAGATTGTGCCCGCGGCGCCGCCTTGATTGCGACCGATTGGAAGAGTCCCAGCGCGGAAATCACGGTGGCGCTGTGTTGTTGCTTTATTCGCGCCTCTCCAGGGTCTGTTTCCTCGGCAGGATGCCCCTCTGGTCAGGCGCGATGCTTCTGCCGCCATCGAATCCCTTCAAACACACAGAGATACTCTGCGATACTCGTAGCGATGCGCGGATGGCGTAAGGTGATCTGCATCACAGTGCGCCTGCCGGTTGCGTCTTAAGGTGAAAGCTGGTTATGTACCTTCTCTGGCTACGAGTTGCGGCTATTTTGTATGCAGCGGGCTGTGCGGCAGTCTTTCCGGCCGTGCTCAATAATTCGTTGCCGTGGCGCAAGAGCTGTGTTCATCTCAGCGGTCTGGCCTTCTTCTTCCACTTCGTTTCCATCGTCGAAATGCTGGTTGTTGCCCATCGATGGGTTCCCGTCGGCGTCCGCGAGATCGAGTCGCTGCTGGGCTTTGCCGTGGCCGGGTTGTTTTTCCTGGTCTGGTGGCTCTACGACGCCATTTCCCTGGGGATTTTCGCATTACCGGCAACATTTTTTCTGGTTTTCATTCCTGCGCTGGGCCCCGACCGCTACACATTCCCCTCTGAAGGAGTTCGCACCAGCTGGCTGGTGGCGCACATCATTGCCTTGCTTCTGGCCTACGCGGCGCTCTGCTTCAGCCTATTAGCAAGCCTGATGTACCTGGTCGAGGAGCGCAGGATCAAGGCCAAGCACAAGCCAGAGAGGAAAACCGGCTGGTCGCCGGTCGATTGGATACCGCCTCTCGATACTCTCGAGCGGATCTCTCATGCCACTCTCGAATTCGGCTTTCCCTGTATGACGGTGGGCCTGATCATTGGCTCAGTACTGGCCCAGGAAACCTCGCTGGGTGCGGCCTATTTCCGCGACCCAAAGGTTATCGCTTCGTTTGCGATGTGGTTGGTCTATGTTGCCCTTTTGCTGGTCCGCCGCAGCGCAGGATTGCGCGGCCGCAGGGCGGCCTACGTCTCCGGAGCGGCTCTGGTAGTGATGATGGCTGTATGGGCCGCCAACCTCGTCAGTCACGTTCATAGGTTCGGTGCGCCATGACGCTGGCGATCCTTGGCGTGAACCACAAGACTGCGCCCATCGCGCTGCGGGAGAAGATTGCGATTGGCCGCGACGAGTTGCCAGAAGCGGTACGGGCGCTGGCAGCGACCGCAGGCGTGGCGGAATGCATGATTGTATCGACCTGCAACCGGGTCGAATTGCTGGCCATTGTCGAAGAGAGCTCGACTGACCTGAAAGGCTTCTTTGCCAACCACTTTGGGATTCAAGTTGATGGATTGCTTCCACATCTTTATGAGCACCGCGACAAACCAGCAGTAGGCCACCTGTTCCGGCTGGCGGCCAGTCTCGACTCCATGGTCGTCGGCGAATCGCAGATTCTCGGCCAGGTAAAAGAGGCCTTCGCGGTTGCGCGCGCTCAAGGAACCGTTGGCAGCCAGCTTGAACACCTGTTGCAAAGTGCCTTCGCCGCCGCCAAGAAGGCGCGCACGGAAACCGGAATCGGTTCGAACTCCGTCTCCATCGCGTCGGTGGCGGTCGATCTGGCCCGCAAGATCTTCGGATCGCTGCAGGGCCGAACCGTGTTTCTGGTGGGCGCGGGAAAAATGAGCGAACTGGCCGCGCGCCATCTTGTTCAACAGGGAGCGGGCGCCATCCTGGTAAGCAATCGCACTGAGGAGCGGGCTCGCGCCCTGGCCGGGCAATTCAACGGCCGCGTGATTCGCTTTGAGCAGCTCTACGAGGCGGTCAGCGAAGCTGACATCGTGATCAGCTCCACGGGCGCGCCGATGCCTATCTTCCGCCGCGAGCACGGCCAGGCATTCCTTCATCGGCGCCGCAACCGGCCCATGTTTTTTATCGATATCGCGGTTCCGCGCGACGTGGATCCGGAGATGAACAAGCTCGACGGCATCTTCGTTTACGACATCGACGACCTGCAGCAAGTGGCCGCGGCGCACATGGAAGAGCGCAGCCGGCAGGCGGTGGATGCGGAAACCATGATAGCCGCCGAAGTTGAGCGCTTCGAGCAGCGCCAGCGAACGGTGAGTGCGGCTCCGGCCATCATCGCCCTGCAGCGCAAGGCCGAAGAGATTCGGCGGGCCGAACTCGAGCGCATCCACAGCCGGCTCGGATCGCTCAGCGAAGAGCAGCTTGCTGCCGTCGAGGCGCTGACGCGGGGAATCGTCAACAAGTTCCTGCACCCGCCCATGCAAGCTCTCAAACAGGCTGCCCGGGAAGGCGATTCGGCACGGCTCGACGCGGTCTGCGACGAGTGGTCAGTTTCACTCGCCGGACCAGTGGAAGCTGAGCGCCGCGCCACTGAGTCTACGCCACAGTCAGGCGAAGAGAACAAGGTGGTCAGCATCAGAGTTCGAGAGGGCGGCGCGGAGGTGCGCCGTTGAATTTGCGCATCGGCAGCCGCGGATCGCAGCTGGCACTCTGGCAGGCCAACCACATTGCGGAGTTACTGCGCGGGCAGGGGCATTCGGTCGAGATCGAGATCATCAAGACCACCGGCGACCGGCTGCAGGAAGTGACGTTTGCCCAAGTTGGCAGCAAGGGTATGTTCACCAAGGAAATTGAAGAGGCGTTGGCCTCGGGCCTGGTCGACCTCGCCGTGCACTCGCTCAAGGATCTGCCGACAGAACTCCCCGAACCGTTTGCTTTGGCGGCAACGCCTGTGCGCGTCGATCCAAGAGATGTTCTGGTTTCAATCAAATATGCCAATCTTGCCGCGCTGCCCAAAGGCGCAAAAGTGGGCACCAGCAGCCAACGGCGGCGAGCCCAGTTGAAGGGGCTTCGCCCGGATCTCGATTTGGTCGAGTTCAGGGGGAACGTAGACACGCGGCTGCGCAAGCTGGCCGAGAGGCAAGTGGACGCGACTCTGCTTGCGGGTGCGGGACTTGATCGGCTGGGAAGAACGGACTGGGTGCGCGAGCGGCTTGAGCCAAAGGATTTTTGCCCGGCTGCGGGGCAAGGAGCGCTGGGTATAGAGACGCGCAAAAACGACGCGGTAACCATCGAGGCTGTCGCGTTTCTCGACCATGAGGACACTCGATTTGCTGTCACGGCCGAGCGGGCGGCGCTCGCCGCGTTAGGGGGAGGCTGCCAGGTTCCTATCGGCATCCACTGCCGGCGCGCATACGGCAAAGACGGCGAAAGCTGGAATGAAATTTTCGGTGTGGTGGCATCACCCAAAACCGGCGAGGTGGCCCGCGTTCACCTCCGAGCGCCTTTGGAGAATAGCGATCCCGGAAAGCTGGGAGAGCTGACCGCCGTGAAGCTGCTCGAATCTGGAGCCGAACGACTGTTGGCGGCTGCCGAAGAGGCCGGCGGCGGAGCGGCGTGATGGGCGCGCTTCCGCTCGCCGGACGCCGCGTGCTGGTGACGCGCGCCGCGCATCAGGCCGGTAAATTAAGCGATGGCCTTCGCGCGCTCGGCGCAGAACCGGTCGAGGTTCCGGTGCTGGAAATTCGGCCGCCAGCGGGCTATGACGCGATCGATCTCGCGCTTCGCAGGCTCGACTCTTACGATTGGCTGATTTTGACCAGCGCGAATACGGTGCGGGCGTTTGCCGAGCGGGCGGCCGAATTGGGCTTGCCGCTTGCACCGCAAGGAAGGTTCAAGGTGGCGGCAATCGGAGAGGCAACCGCGGATGCGGCCCGTAAGCGCGGATTGCCGGTCACGCTGATTCCAGGCGCCTACGTTGCCGAAGCTATGGTCGAGGCGCTGGCCAAGCAGGCACGCGGGCAAAAATTCCTGCTGGCACGGGCCGAGGTCGCGCGAGACGTAATTGTCGATGCGCTAAGGAACGTTGGAGCAAAGGTAGACGTGGTGGATGCCTACCGAAACCTGATGCCGGAGGCCGCGCCAGCCTTGTTGCGCAAGGCACTGCAGCAACCAATCGACGCAGTGACCTTTACCAGCTCCTCGAGCGTGACGCACCTGGCCGAAGCGGCGGAACAGGCCGGAATTCCCTTCCCGTTCGCCGGCGTTCCCGCCATTTCGATCGGGCCGATCACCAGCCGGACGCTGCGCGAACTGGGCTGGGAGCCGGCGGCCGAAGCTAGCCCGTCGGAGATCCCCGCCCTCGTGAATGCAGTGGTACTCGCCCTCGAGAAATCCCTGCCGAAGAAGAAACCGGCAGAGGCATGACCCAAACAGGCGGTTCGAAATCGACTTCGGAACTTATGCCAGCGTTGTGCTGATGTTTTGGAACACCGTGTTGATGGCGGTGGCAACATTGCTGGTAGCGGCGATGCACCCCAGCGCGATCAAGGCAACCAACAACGCGTATTCCACCAGGTCCTGACCCTCGTCGCCGTGGATCAATGACTGGAATTTCGCGTGCAGACTCAGAATCAAGGTATTCATTTGGCCCTCACTGACGGATCGAAATTAGGTCTGGCGAAACTCCAGGCCAGTCACCTCTTCTGGTAACAGTAAAGCTTGTTACCGTTGAGGGTTCAATGACACCTCTGCGTCAGCCCTTGACCCTTCGGCACTAGAGGCCGCATCTCCTTGTAGCGCAGTCGTTTCTGAAGCGGCGATCTCTCTTCGGCCGGGCTGACCGAGGGTTTCGGCTGGTAAAGATATCCGTCGGAGGGTTCCAGCGGAGGCCGAAACTCGCTGCAGATAGTGGGAAAGCCTTTCGACCTTTTGCGCGCTAAAATCGTCTAGCAGGTGAGGATCGGCGCTTTCTGAGATGGGCCGGCTCCTAAAGGACTGTGGTGCAAGAGCTTATGACAATGGGACGAGCGATGATGGGACGAACGGGGCGCCTTGCCCGCGCCGCGCTGCTGGCCGGGCTGGGATGCTTGGGGGCCGAGGCACAGACAGCCCAATCCGCAGCGGTGACGCGCTTTGTGGGCTCGATCGCGACCATCAGCGGCGATACGTTGGCGGTGAAGACCGATCAAGGCGATGTACACACGGTGCAGGTTCCCTCGACCGCGCAGCTCAAGCGTATCGCGCCGGGGCAGACCGATTTAAGCAAGGCCGAGACGATCGATTTCAGCGGTCTGGCCGTCGGCGACCGCGTCCTGGTGAACATAGACCCCAACGCCAGCGGTGCGACGCCGCAAGCGCTCCGGGTCATCGCCATCAAGCAGGCCGATGTAGCCAAGAAGCAGCAAGCCGAGGCTGCTGCATGGGCGCAAGGAGTTCACGGACTGGTGAAGAGCGTCGATGCCGCCTCAGGCGTCATTCAAGTGAACACCCGAACAGGCGCAGTGACCAAGCAGGTCACAGTGAATACAACACCTGCGACGACGGTGAAGCGGTACGCAACCGGCTCAGTGAATTTCAGCGATGCTCAGCCTGCTCCGATCAGCGCGATCCAGACAGGAGACCAGATTTTCGTGCTGGGAACGAAGAGCGCCGACGGCACATCGGTCGCCGCGCAACAGGTCGTTTCGGGCAGCTTTCGCAGTATTCCAGGAACCATTGTTTCGACTGACGTAGCGGGATCGACCGTCACCGTGAAGGATCTTGCAACCAAGAAGACGGTCACAGTGCACATCACTGCGGACGCTCAACTGCGGCGGCTGGATGACCGCGCGGCGACGATGATCGCGGCGCGATTGAAAGGCAATCAAGGTGGCGGCGCAGGTGGCGGCGGGAACGCAGGTGACGGACAACGGAGTTTCAGCCAGAATCGCGGAGGTGGACCACCCCCGGGCATGAACGGTGGCGGACCACCCCCGAGCATGAACGGTGGACCACCCCCGGGCTTTAGCCAGGCCGGCGGCAGCGGGCCGCGTGGCAATGGCCAGGGGGGCGGAGATTTAGAGAGCATTTTGGAGCGCGCGCAAACCGTCGAGCTCAGCAGCTTGCAAAAAGGTGATGCTGTAATGATCGTGGCCACGGAAGATTCAACCGGCGTGAACGCTATCAAGCTGCTGGCTGGGGTCGAGCCGCTGCTAGAAGCGCCGGAGGCGCAAGATCTGCTCGCCAGCTGGAGTTTGAATCAGGGAACGGCTGACTCAGGCCAATAGCATAGAGGTCTCTCCGATCCAGGAACAAACGGGGGAAGTGTGTCCAGAAAACTGAACTGTTTTGCAGCTCATCTCATTGCCTTCGAGCTGATACTGGCAGGGGTTGGCGCGCGCGCGCAATCGCCGCAGACAGCCACGCCTCCGGCAAGTTCCGGCGCGGCCAGTGCGCCGGCCTCGGGGCAGGCCTCATCTGCCCCGGCACCTCAGGCGCCGGCTTCGGCCACACCCGACGCACCTGCGCCTGCACAATCGGCGCCGGCGATGCAAACGCCCTCTCTGACTACTCCAGTAGCTTCCGGGCCGGCGACGGCAAGCGCGGTTCTGCACGGCCATATCAGCGACCCCACCGGCGCGCTCATCCCCGGCGCACAGATCACGGTATCCGCCGCGCAAAATGGCAAACGGGTCGGGCCGGTAATCTCGGCTGACGCGACCGGCGGCTATCAATCGCGCGGCTTGCCGGCGGGCAGTTACGTAATTCAGGCCAACTTTCAGGGGTTTGCTCCGTTTGTATCCACTCCTATTTCACTCGCCAGCGGCCAAAGCAAGAATGTCGACATCCAAATGGCGATCGAGGCGGCCGATGTACAGGTGGTGGTGACCGACGAAGGCGGGCCGACGGTAAGCACCGACCCCGACAACAACGCGGGAGCCATCATTTTGAAAGGCAGCGATCTCGATGCGCTCTCCGACGATCCCGACGAACTTTCGAATGAGTTGACGGCCCTCGCCGGTCCTTCGGCAGGCCCGAACGGCGGACAGATTTATATCGACGGATTTTCGGGTGGTAGTCTGCCGCCCAAGTCGGCTATTCGCGAGATTCGCATTAACCAGAATCCATTTTCAGCCGAGTACGACAAGTTGGGCTACGGCAGAATCGAGATCCTAACCAAGCCGGGAACCGACACTTTGCACGGACGCGTCTTTGGGCAGGGGAACGACAACGCCTTCAATACCGGAAACCCTTTCACTACCGAGCTGCCTTCGTACTACAGCTACCAATACAACGGTTCGGTCAGCGGCGCCATGTCAAAATGGGCGTCATATTTCTTCAGCGTGGAACAGCGCAACAATCAGCAGGACAGCGTCTATTCGATTCTGAACGGGCCGGTCTTCAACTCCGCGACGAACACCTATTCCGCGGCCCCGGGAACAAGCACCGTCTCCGGGAGCCTCTTCAGCCCGGGAACCCGGATTTCCGTTTCGCCGCGGATCGATCTGCAACTGGGGCAGAAGGACACTCTGACACTGCGCTACCAGTTCTCCCACAACAGAACCACCGACTCGCTGAGCGGATCGACATCTTTGCCTACGCTGGCGAGCAACTCCGACTCCAACGACAACGACCTGCAGATCAGCGATTCGCACATCATAAGCGACAAGATCGTGAACGAAACGCGCTTTGAATATCGCCGTTCTAATGAGACGACCACGCCGGCCAGCACCGATCCGTCGTTCTCAGTGCCGGGTGCGTTTTCGGGAGGCGGCAATAACGGCCAGACATCGAGCTCTCATTCGGATCACTTGGAACTGCAAGACGCGATCACGATGACGCACGGCAAGCAGGCCATCAAGATGGGCACGTGGCTGCGCGACAACCGTGAGGCCATCACGACCGACGGCGCATTCAACGGCAACTTTACCTTCCCATCGGTTGCGGCGTTTATCGACACCTGGAACGGGATCGTGGCCGGCGAAAGCTTCGCGGAGATCGCGGCAGGGTGCCCGTCGACTCAAACCGGCGGATGCCTGCCCACCAACCTGAGTTACACCACCGGCAATGAGAATTTCGCAGGCAACGTCTTCGACGCCGCAGTGTACTTCCAGGATGATTTGAAATACAACAAGTTCCTCACCCTATCGGGGGGCCTGCGCTGGGAAGGGCAGAATCATACCGCCGATCACAGCGACTGGGCACCGCGCGTCGCGTTTGCCTATGCGCTCGACGGCCACCAGAAGGGCGCGACGACGAAGACTGTGCTGCGCGGCGGGATCGGCTTCTTCTACGACCGGTTCGGCATCAGCAACCTGATGAACCTGGAGATGTTCAATGGCACCGCCAGGAGCCAGAAGCAGATCAGCATCGCGAATCCGATGTGCGGCACAGCCACCAGCCTGAACTTGGTCGACTTTTCCTCGTGCGGCACCGGCACAGCCAAGACGCCGGTCATCGACCAGATCTCGCCTCGCTATCATGCCCCCTATGCGGAGCAGGCAGGCGTGAGCCTGGAGCGGCAATTGACGAAGGTGTCGACAGTCAGCGTGACCTATCTGCATTCTTTTGGCGTGCACCAGCTGGTCACGCGGGATTCCAATGCGTATGAGCCCGGCACATACGAATATGGCAGCCCTACGTTGACGGGAGTACGGCCGAATCCGAATCTCGGCATCATCGACCAGTTCTTTCCCGAGGCGGTGTACAACCAGAACCAGATTATTGCGAACGTGAACGCGCGCTTCTCGCCGAAGCTCAGTGTGCAGGGGTTTTTCAACTGGACGCAGGGCAACTCGGACGGCGGCGGTGGATCGAACCCTACCAACTCCTATAACCTCTGGCAGGATTATGGCCGAGCCGGCTTTATCCGCCCGCGAATGCTATTTCTGATGGGCAACTACACCGGCCCATGGGCGATCACTTTCAATCCCTTTCTCGTGTACCAGGCGGGCAGGCCGTTCAATCTGACGACGCCTTACGATTTGACGGGCGATACTTTCTACAACGATCGGCCGTCGTACGCAGGCGCCAATGCGCCAACCGCCGATGTGGTCGAGACGAACTTCGGCGCCCTGGACGCGACTCCGCAGAGCGGCGAGGCCCTTGTGGCACCGAACCTCGGTAACAGCCCGTCGAGCTTCGCTTTGAATCTGCGCCTCGGCCGGTCGTTTGGTATTGGACCAAAGATCGAAAAAGCGGCGAGCGGTCAATCTCAAGGCGGACCCCCGCCCGGAGGACCCCCGCCGGGAGGTGGCGGCGGACCGGGAGGCGGCGGACCCGGCGGAGGCTTGGGTCCAGGCGGTTTGAGCGGCGGAGGCATGCGCGGCGGCGGCCCAATGGGTGGTATGGCCAGCACGGGACGCAAGTATTCGCTGAATTTCAGCGCGCAGGCTCTGAACGTGTTCAATGACATCAACCTGGGAACGCCGGTTGGGCAGATCACGGCAAAGAGTTTTGATCACTCCACGAGCCTGGCAGGCGGAATGTTCTCCTCGCCGGGTAGCACTGCATCGCGGCGCATCTTCTTTACGGCTGCGTTTCAATTCTAGAGAACAGAGATCAGAGAACAGGGAGTAGCGAGAAGGAACGGTCTCTGGTCTCTGAGCCATCGTTCACAGCCCCGCGAGCTCGCGATAGAGTGCTTCCCACCGATCTGCGGCCGCGTCGATGCTGAACCGTTCCACGATGCGCTGGCGCGCGGCGCGGCCGAGGACGCTGCGCTCTTCCCTGCTCTGCTGCATGACGTCGAGCATAGCGCTGGCGAGGGCCTCTGGATCGTGCGCGGGAACGACGACGCCTGCATCGCCGATGAGCTGGCTCACGCCGCCAACGCCGGTCGCAACCACCGGCTTCTCCACGGCCATGGCTTCGCCCACAGCCAGCGGCATCCCCTCCCACGCCGATGCGGAGACGAACCCATCGGCTGCGTCGAGAAGTGCGGGCATATCGCGCTGCAGCCCGAGCCAGCGCACGGAGTGGTTCAGCTTCAATTCCGCCATCATGGATTGCAGGTCGGCGAAGATCGGGCTCGTTGCTTCGCCGGCAATCCACAAGCGCGCATCCTGCCGCATCGCACGCAGGCGCGCAAAAGCACGCAGCAGGTTGGGATAGTCTTTCGCCGGCGCGATGCGCCCCGACGCGAGCCAGAGAAACTCTGCGCCGGATTCCGGAGCGACGCCCATCTTTGCGCGTGTAGCAGCTCGCCGACTTGAGTCGGGAGCGAATTCTATCGTGTCAATTCCGTTGACGAGGACGCGGCACTTTCGTGCTGGAACTGCCTTTAGCTCGACAAAGCGCTGCGCAGCCGCATCGCTGACGGCGACCGTTTGCCGGCTCAGACCGTCGGTGAGCCGATAGGCCATCATCCGCCGCGAGCCGCCTTCGTAGACATTGTGGACAGTCGAAATCACCACCGGCCCCGACACGAGCAGCTTGAGCAGGCGGGCAAAGATGTTGGCGTGGAAGCAGTGGCTATGAATCAGATCGGGTTTGAATTCGGCGGCAAACCGGCGCGCACGCCCGAGACCAAAGAGAAAACTGAGCAGTGAGCGGCGCATGTTCAGATAAAGCCGCATGAGGCTTGTCGGCCATTCCTCGCTCACCTGCGGCCTCAGCACGAGCAGAGCGATCGTGTGCCCGCGTTTCTCCATTCGCTCGCCCAAGGCAAGCGTCAGCTTCTCCGCTCCACCCATGCCGAGCGAAGTGAGCACATAGAGAATGCGCATCGGGCCCGTACCTTGCTGAATCAGGACGAATGCTAGCGGATTCGCTTCGCGCAGTCTGTGATCGATGAACCCGCTTTTGGTATTCGTTCATTTCGCCGGCCGATGCTCTGTTTCGGGTGAATGTCTACAGCGGGTCCTTGGATGTAAGCAATCCGATGTGATCCGCCCCAGCAGCTTTTCCTATATCCACAATCCTTGCAACGGTAGAGAAGTCGAGATTTTCGTCCCCTTTGACAAAGATCACCTTGCTTGCACGAATCGAGAGAATGGAGCTCAAACGGCTCCCAAGCTGATTGATGCTTACATCCTCCTGGTTGATTTTGTAGCTGAGTAGTCCATCGCGGGCACTCAAAATCTGCACGATCACTGGATTTTCCGGTCCCTGATTCGGACTGGCGGATCGCCAGGGCAGTGCGGCACCGAGGCCGCGAGGCAAAACTGGAACGATCACCATAAAGATGATCAACAGCACCAACAGAACGTCGATCAAGGGGGTCACGTTGATGTCACCCCGCAGTTGATTTAAAGCGCCACCATTCTCGATCGTCATAGGACGATGTCCTCCTTGCCTCCCGAGCCTCGAAGAACCTTCGGAGTTTTGACTGCGCTCGAAAGTGCGAGTTCTTGTGGTTTAGACACCGCGGTGTGACGAAAGGATCCCGCTCAAACTTCCAGCGGCTTCTCAAGTCTGCGGCTTGGCAGCAAACAGTCTGGCGAGCAAAGTGTCGACGGCAATCCGTCCTGGACCGAGGATCAGGATCAGGAGAGCAGCGAACCAGTAGGTATATGGCGTGGCGCCGTAGAAATCGCTGGGATTGGAGAATATGTGGGAGAAATTGGCGCGGTCGTCAGGCACGCTGAGGTACGCCATGGTCATGTTGACAAACAGAACGAGCGACACCAGCCGCGACGCGATGCCGGCCGTGAAAAGAACGCCGCCAACCAGCTCGACCGATGCGACAAAAAACGCCGTCGCGCCGGGCGCGGGAAGATTGAGCGAGGTGAAGAAGTCTGTCACGCGGCTGAGGTGAGTCAATTTTCCCCAGCCATCCTGCATGAATTGAAATCCCCAGTAGAGGCGAATAGCGAGCAAGAGCGGGCTTTCAAGAGAGCCAAGAACTCGTGCGGCGCGGGCGTAGAGGTTTCCGATAAATTGGACAATCTTCTGCATGAGGGGTCTGTCGCTCCGTCGAAAATCGGCTAGGGTTCCATCGCCCCTACGGGGCTCATCGATTTGTTGGGCATCATTCCCAGGACTTCGTCCTGGGCTAACTTCCTTGCTCCCTGCGGGAGCGGGTACGAGCAGCTTCCCATTTCATTCTCTCTGCACCTCGGGGTCCGTGGCTAGCCCCGAAATGCAGGTCCTTCGACTCCGTCCGCCCGCGGCGGACTTCGCTCAGGAAGACAGTTCATTTGGGTTCGAAGTTCTTGGCTCACGGCTTGATCAGCGATTCCAGCTCGGGTGCGCAGATCCAGCCAAGCTCGGCCCAGGTGGCGAACCACGTGCGCACTCTTTGCGCCTGGCTGTTCGCGGCAACACGCGAATCGGCAAAGCCGGCCGCAATCGCCTGCGCCAGCGGCAAGCCCTGCCGGATCGCCGAAAGCATCTGGAATTCCCCACGCTCGAGGCGGCGATAGTAGACGCTCAGGTCGACGCGATGCGCGGCAAGCCAGGCGGAGCGCTGGCGCAGCCGTGGCAGCTTCAGGGGCTTTTCTGATTCTTCTTCGTGCTCTGTTTCGCGCTCCACGCCGGCTTCGCTGGTTTGGCGCTTTTGCTGCTTGTGTAGCTCGAGCACAAGGTCGTCAACGGGAAAATCGAGCGCCGTCAGTCGGAGGTGTGGCTGCAGTGCGAGGTGTGAGCCGCCGTCGAGAGTTTCAATTTGGCTCACCGTAAGCGGCGCGCGCTCTGCAGAATCGAAGGCTTCAATGAAAGCCCATTCCACCCGGGCAACGTCGAGAGCTAGCCGATGACGGCGGCCAGCCTTCTCAGGATGCGCGGCCAGCCAGGCCGGCAAATGCGCGCCGAGGTTGCGCAGGGTAAACGAGCGACTGGGATGATCGGTGAGATAGGCAACAGAGATGGCTTCGAAGCGGCGCGGACCGACGACGGCACGCAACGCGGGAAAATCCTCTGCGAGAGCGCCCAGAACCCGAAACCAGTACTGACGGTTGTAGATTTCCAGGCGCTCGACTGCGCTCAGGCGGCTATTGGGTGCGATGAACGATTCAGCGACGGCGCTCATCGGCCGGCCATTCGCGGAGCGCTGCCGCATTCCGTCTTTACGGTCGAGCGGTTGCATCACCGCAGCGGCCATTTCGCGCTGCAGGCCGGCTAAGTCCATTTGATAGCCCTGTTGCACGGTTGAGTTCGATCTTTTCCCACCCTTTCGTCCGCTGCCGCGGACGAGAAGGATGGGGCACCCCCATGTCTTCTCATCGTGCGACCCCTGTCACTTCAGGCGCAATGCGGTGCAAGTAACGCTCCGCTTTCTTTGCCTCGGCGTGGACCTCTTCGAAGGTCGGAATGCGATCGTCCCACTCGAGCAAGGTGGGCGTCGGGCCGCAGCGTTCGATGGCCCGCGCATAGAGCTCCCACACCGGGTCGATCACAGGATGATCGTGCGTATCGAGAATGTACTTCTCGTATTTGGAATGCCCAGCGATGTGAATCTGCGCCACGCGATGCGCCGGAACGGCATTCACATAGTCCATGGGGTTAAATTCGTGATTCATCGCCGAAACGTAAATGTTGTTCACGTCGAGAAGAATTCCGCAATCGGCTCTTTCGACAACTTCGGTCAGGAACTCCCACTCCGTCATCTCGGAGGCGGTGAATTCGGCGTAGGAACTGACATTTTCAACCGCTACGGGAATCTCGAGAACGTCCTGGACCATGCGCACGCGCTCAACGGTGCGATCGACCGCTTCCCAGGTGTAGGGCAGCGGGAGCAAGTCGTGAGTGTAGGTTCCATCGACGCTTCCCCAGCAGAGATGATCGCTCAGCCACGGAGTTCCAGTGCGGCGAACGAGGTGTTTGAGCCGGCGCAGGTGCTCGGGGTCGGGGGCTGTGGCAGACCCGAAGTACATTGAGACGCCATGCTGAACCACGCGGTAGCGCTCGAGAATCCGATCAAGCATGGCCAACGGGCGGCCGGCGTCGATCATGAAATTTTCCGAGATGATCTCGAACCAGTCGACCACCGGCTTTCGCGAGAAAATGTGCTCGTAATGAGGAATGCGCAGGCCGATTCCGACGCCGTGGTCTTGAAACGCATTGAATCGATTGCCGGGCATGGGATAGTGGCCAGGGGTTCCAGGTTTCAGGTTTCGGTAAATGCGGTGAGGTTGCGGGGATCGGAGGGTTGGAGTTGAGAAACGAGTGTGGGCCGCCGATCCCCGAATTCCCTAGACGAAGTTCGGCGGCATCTTCGAGCCGTCTGTTGCGCAGCCGCCCTTGCCCTTGCAGCTATTCTTTCCGCTGCAGCCGTTGTCGCTGCTCTTGCAGCCACCCTGGCCTTTACAGTCGTTCTTGCCTTTACAGGAGTGTTTTGCAGGTGCCTGGTCAAAACCCGTATAGCGAAGACCGGCTTTGGCCAACTTTGAAGTGTTGGAGCGGGCGGTGTTCTGGGCGTGGGCAGCAACCGTGGTTCCGCCCGTGAGACCAGCCAGCGCAGCAGTGAGAAGCAGAGCATTCAGTTGATTCTTCATGAATTTGACCTCGCTTGGGGTGGGTTCGGCGGAGACTCTCCGCAGGGTTTGGGGAATAGGACGGCCAACAAAATCCGTCCTGGGGAATTGTGCGTACCCATGGTGGGAGTCGTCAACTGGGAAATTGGTTAAACGCATTTGCCGCTGACGCGTTGGATGCGTCTACAGAGATATACGCCTGAAATCGGGAATTGGATGGTCTGAAGCCGGTACGGGACCCTGTCGCCGCGGATTTTTCAGTTCTGCCGGTTCAGCCGGGCAATGCCTCAGTTACCGCATCCGGACCCGGCCTTAGGAGTCAATGACGCCGAGTCTCCGGGAAACGTCGATAAGCCAAGTGTCCCGACCCTGATAGCTGCCAACTCACCTAAGCTTCTCGCTTTCATCACATTCCTTGACATTCCTTATTTTCAATCTATCAATTGGGCTGTACAATTCCGTCACGAGGAGCAATATGGCCGGCGACATGCAAATCACATGCAGCGACTGTGGGCAGGAATTCACCTTTAGCGCTGCCGATCAGCAATTCTTCCAGGAACGCGGGTATTCGAACCCAAAACGTTGCAAGCCTTGCCGCATGGCAAAGAAGAACGATCAGGGGGGAGGGGGATCCGGCTACCGTTCGGCTCCTTCACAGGGAACACCTGTCATTTGTTCGGGTTGTGGGCAGCCAACCACTGTTCCATTTGAGCCAAGGGGCGACCGGCCGGTCTACTGCCGCGATTGCTACACCGCCCGAAAGGGCTCCGGCGGCGGATCTAGGCAGCGCATGCACTCGTAACGGGCGCGCGGCTCGGAACGAAACTAGCTCTCAGGCTTCTTGAAGCGTTGTTTCTCGCGGGCCGGTGTGATCTTCTCTTTCTGATTTCGACTTCTCAGATGGTTCGCGCCGAGCCGGAGGTTGTCGTGTGTTGATCCTCCGAGTGCACCCGGGTTATCGGCCTTCCTCACCGCCGATTTGCGGGTTTATCGAATGGTACTCGTGATGGCACCAGGAATAGACAGAAGCAACTTTGCCCGATAGACTTAACGCTAAGACCCCCCGGCAAAAGCAGACCGTCGAGGCACACTCCACACAATGGCCGCTCCACTCTCGTTCACGGGATTCGCTTGGAAGAATCTCTGGCGCCGGCGCCTGCGAACGGTGCTCACCCTCGCCGGCATTACGATGGGTATCTCGGCGTTCGTTGCTCTGGTGGGTTTTTCTCGCGGCTTTGAGCACGAATGGCTGCGCCTTTATACGAATGCCGGAACCGATCTTGCCGTCGTGGAGACGAATTTTATAAATACCTCGCTCAATCAGTCACTCGACAGCAAGATTCGCGCCGTACCCGACGTCGACCGCGTAGCGCCGATGATCTTTAATCTCATCGATCTCACTCCGGACGTCAACGCGATCGTCTACGGGTGGCAGGCCGGCGCCTATGAGCTCGATTCCGTCACCTTTCTCTCAGGAGGGCGCTTTCACGATGGCCAGCCGGAAGTCATCCTGGGCAATCTTCTCGCCGACGACCTTAAGAAAAAGACCGGTGACACGCTTCCCATTCAAGGGACGGTGTTTACGGTGGTGGGCATCTTTCATGGGGGCACCGCCCTGGAAGATGGCGCCGTGATTATGCCGCTTGACCAGATGCAGGTGATTTCAAGCATGGACGGAAAGGTGACTGCGTTCCATGTGAGGCTGCGGCCAGCGCCGCCGGGCGAATCGTACGACGGTTATGTGAAGCGCGCGGAAAAAGAAATTGAGGCCGCCGTGCCGGGGGTCCACGCCGACCCTGCCGCCGACCGCGCTGCGAACAACGGGCTGGTTTCAATGGCGCATTCCGTGGCATGGGGGACGTCGTCGATTGCATTATTGATCGGCATTCTGGGCATCGCCAACACCATGGCCATGTCGGTCTTCGAGCGTACCCGCGAGATCGGCATCCTGCGTGCGCTGGGCTGGAAAGGCTGGCATGTGATTGTGCTCATCCTCACTGAGGCCACGGCGCTGGGAGTGGTTGGCGGACTTGCCGGTATCGCGATTGGATGGGGTGCTCTTCGCGTGCTGGCTGCCCTGCCACAAACCGCGAGTATCGCGTCTGCTTCGGTCTCTCCGGTTCATTTGATGGAAGCCATGATCATCGCCATTGCTTCGGGAGTTGCCGCCGGGGCGTACCCCGCGTGGCGCGGCGCGCATCTCTCTCCGGTGGAGGCGTTGCGGTATGAGTAACCCGATTCTCGAGGCGAGAGACCTGATGAAATCCTATGACGACGGCCGCGTCCAGGCGCTCCGCGGCGTCGATGCCTCGATCGAAGCGGGCGAATATGTCGCCATCACTGGGCCGAGCGGAAGCGGCAAGTCAACGCTTCTGCACATGCTGGGCGGGCTCGACACGCCTTCCAAAGGCCAGGTGCTTTTTCGTGGGGCTCCGCTGGGCAATGGCGCCGCGCTCGATCTCTATCGCTCGCAGCAGGTGGGCTTCATCTTTCAGGCATTTCATCTACTGCCAACTCTCCGCGCCGTGGAAAACGTGCAGGTGGCGATGCTGGCACTCAGCCAGCGCAGTAATCATCGTGCGGAGCGTGCCGCAGCCCTGCTCGACGAGATGGGCCTGCGGGAGCGGATCAACCACTACCCGAATGAGCTTTCGGCCGGCGAGCGCCAGCGCGTGGCTATCGCACGCGCACTCGCCAACAATCCGGCGATTCTCTTAGCTGATGAGCCTACCGGCAACCTCGACAGCGAAAACTCCGCAAATATCATGGAAATCCTGCTCGGCATCCAGAAGCAGCGCGGCATGACGCTGGTGATCGTGACACACGAAAGCGATATCGCCCACAGCGCGCCTCGCCGTATTCGCATTCGCGACGGAAGGATCGAACCATGAAGGCGCTGCGCGCCATCAGCGTAATACTTCTGGCTCCTTTCCTTTGCGCGCAAAGCACGGATCTGCGCTCCATCCTGACCACATCGCGTCAGCGGATCGAAGCGGCGGATTTCAGCGCCACGGGTCATTTGGTTTCGGTTGAAGCCAGCGGGGCTCGAGTGAGCTATCCCATCACCATCAAGGCACATTGGTTCCCCGGCGTATTGAGGATCAAGGCGGATCTGGGGGGCGGGGCAAAAGCAGGTTCAAGTACGACGGCGATGGCCGCAACAGCCACTCATGCGCTCATCGAAATGCGGCCCAACGGGCAAAACGCGATCTGGATCGCGCATCCCGGAGACAAGGCGCCTGCTCCGCTTGCCTTTGACAAGTGGAGTGACGGGCCGGTTGACTCGGCATTCAGCTATGAAGATCTGCTCGAAGAGCAAATCTTCTGGCCGGACCAGGGCTTCGTGGAGCAGACGAAATTCGGCGCCCGCGATTGCATCGTAGTGAAAAGCACTCCCGGGCCCTCCGATAAGACCCACTATTCCGAAGTGAAGACGTGGTTCGACCGTGACATCGATTTCCCGGTTTATGTGGAGAAGACCGTCAAAGAAACCGGTGCGGTGAAGGAATTCACATCGTACGGCCTGCGGCATGAGGGCGGTTTGTGGTCGGCGCACCAGATCGAAATGAAGACGCACGGCAAGGGCGGCTCGACCCTTCTCATCTTCGATCGCGGCACCCCCAAAGCCCATCTCACGCTCGACGACTTCAACCCGGCTCAACTCACGCGTTTCTAGGAAAACATGGTTATCGTCCTCTGGATTGTCTGCGCAGCGCTGGTTTTGGTTCTTACAGGAGCCGTGTATCAGCACTTGGGAAGCCGCCGCGACTGCAAACGCTTTACCGATTCGGGGCGTTGGGTCCCGGTTAGCAGCGGAAGCGATCTTTTTCTCTTCGAGCTGGGATCGGGTGAGCCCAAGATTGTCTTTGAATCAGGCATCGGCGCAACACATCTCAACTGGCGTCACATTCAGGAATCGCTGGCTCCCTACGCGACGACGATTTCGTACGATCGCGCAGGGTTGGGTTGGAGCAGCCCGTCCCGCACCAGACGCACGCCGGCGAATATTGCCCGGGAGTTGCACGAGCTGCTGCAGAACGCGGGGCTTGAGCCGCCATTCATTTTGGTCGGTCATTCGTTTGGCGGACTCGTCATGCGCCGCTTTGCTCTGCTCTATCCCGACGAGGTGGCGGGCGTACTTCTGATCGATCCCATGCGTTGCGAGGAGTGGCCGCCGCTCGACCCCAGCAAGCAATCGCAACTCGACCTGGGACAGAAACTGATTCGCTACGTCACACCTCTCACGCAATGTGGGTTGGCGCGCCTCGGCGTCACGCTGCTCTTCCGCCGCGCCGGAAGACTCCCGGGAACGCTCGCCCAAGCTGCCGTGCCTAACGGACGGCACGTGCTCGACCGGATCACAACGGAAGTGAGAAAGATGCCGCGCGCGGTGTGGCCGGTTGTCGCCGCGCACTGGTCACGGCCTTCATTCTACGCAGGAATTCGCAGCCACCTGCAGTCCATTCCCGACACCGTGCGGGAAATGCACGTTGCAGAACCGATCCACGAGATTCCGATTACGATTCTCACTCCCGGCAACGCTGCGCCGCTTGACGAGAATCAACTTGAGCACACTGGCGACAACGTTCGCCAGATGATCGGCGCGCATAGCGCTCACTGGATTCATCTCGATGAGCCTGCTCTGGTTGTCGAGTCGATCCGCACCTTGCTCGACGCAGCCGGAGCGGCGACCGCTCTGGTTCCTCAGTGGCGCAGTGAAACCAAACTAGGCTAATCTGGAACCACGCTTCCCCATGAAACAGATCTGAGGTCAGGAAGTGAGCGTTTCATGGAAGTCAAGGTTTCGCAAATTGAAGGGGTGAAGTTTACCGTTCAGGCCAGATCGCATGTTATTTGTTGCGATCAACCGCTCGAAAATCATGGAACAGATTCGGGCATGACCCCGCCGGAGCTCTTCCTGGGTTCTCTGGCCTGCTGCGCCGCTTACTACGCGGCAGAATATTTGCGGACGCGCAACCTGGCGCAGACCGGCGTTGAAGTCTCGGTCACTGCTGAAAAGTTGCTGCAGCCGGCGCGCCTGGGCAATTTCTGCATCCAGGTGCAGAGTCCTGTGCCTCTGACGGTGCAGCAGAATGACGCCATGATGCGCTCCGTGGATGCCTGCCTCCTGCACAGGACGCTCATGACGCCGCCTGACGTGAAGATTGAGGTCTCCGCCCCGGCAATGGCCGCGGCATAGCCAGTGAGTCGTGGCTCGTGTTTCGTGAACCGCTCCGGACCACGCGCCGCCGTTCACCGATCACGAATCAAGTGATCCGAGCGCTCCTGCCGCGCGAGAGCACGGCAGCTTGACGGCGATCCTTTGAGGCATGGTCGATCTTCTTCCAGAAGCCCACGAAGTAATCGACCGCCGAGATCGTGGAAACCAGAACCGTGAAGTAAACCGCGGCGATGGCGTACCAGCGGATCGGGACTACGACGACGCCGATCTGCCAGTGATCCCAGCGATGGGCGAGAATGACAGCAACCACCGAGACAATCTGTACTACCGTCTTCAGCTTTCCCAATTCACTGGCGGTAATGGTGAACCCTTCAGACGAAGCGATGGAGCGAAGGCCCGAGATGAGAAACTCGCGGCCGATAATGACCACGGCGATCCACACCTTGACCACGTCTGGGTTGTAGGCCACCAGCGCGATCAGCGCGGAGGTGACCATGATTTTGTCGGCCAGAGGATCGAGCAGCATGCCCATGGTCGTGATCTGGCCGCGTTTGCGGGCGAGGTAGCCGTCGAGTCCGTCGGTGATGGAGGCCAGGACGAAGAGGATCGATGCCGAAATCTCCTGCACACCATCGCTTCCCTGCCAGGGGAAGTGCGGTGAGAGAATCCATAGGAACAACGGGATCATGATGATCCGCGTCATCGTGATGGAATTGGGCAGATTCATGCGCGCCGGCCACGCTTTCCGGTCTCTGGTGGCGTGAGTTCATTATTGCATCAGTGACGGTTCTGCGCGCGGCTCGGGGATTGCTGCCCCCGGTCCATAAGTACCTGAAGAGACCCTTCCCTCCTTTGGCCCCCCTCAGGCGTAGAAGCCGCGCTGCTTGATGGTGAAGGCCACGCGGTCGATAGCCAGCATGTAGGCGGCGATGCGGTTGTTCACATCGTGCGCTTCGGCGTAGCGCACCACGTCTTCGAAGCTCAGGCGCAGAATCTCCTCCAGCTGCTCATTTACTACCGACTCTTTCCAGAAATAGCCCTGACGGTCCTGCACCCACTCGAAGTAGCTGGCGGTAACGCCGCCGGCGTTGGCCAGGATGTCGGGCACAATGAAGATTCGCTTGGCTGAGAGGATCTCGTCGGCCACAGCGGTGGTCGGCCCGTTGGCCCCCTCCACAATGATCCGCGCCTTCACTTGTTCGGCGTTGCGGCTGGTGATCACATTTTCCGTTGCCGCGGGAATGAGAATCTCGCAGTCCGACACCAGCAACTCCTCGCTGGGAACCGCCTCAGCGCCCTGGAAGCCGAGGATGGTGTTGTTGCGGTATCTGAATTCGAGCAGTTGATGGATATCGATGCCTGTGGCATTGAACAGCCCGCCATGGCGCTCGGCGATGCCGATAATCTTGTATCCGCGTTCC
>JBEKPO010000034.1:0-56473 GCA_049520675.1 Occallatibacter sp.
GTATAACCACGATGAATGCCTTATCACAATCCCATTCCGGAGAAAAAGCAGCGGTCCGGTTCTTCGTCTGGGGGCTCCGGCCTCTTCGGCGCCTATGTGCAGGCCGAGAAATTGATGCAGATCGCCTTTGTGCTTCCCGCGGCGGCCGGCATCGGACTGGCTGCTGGTTGGTGGATTGGCAATCTGCTGCACCAAAGATGGATAGAAGCCCTCGGTATCATCGTGGGATGTGTGTCGGGTCTGGTGTATGTACTCCAAATTGCGATTGCCGCTGAGAAAGCCACTCCGACAGAGGGTTCGAGCCCACATGGGGCAGGAGAGGAAACTCGCGACCGCGAGCTATGAGCGAACCAGCCCATCCAACTGTTGCCCTAACAGTTCCAGATCCGGATAGGATTCTCCGGCGTGCCATGGTGAAAACCCTAATTCTGGGTTTTGGCAGCTCCGCGGTGGTGCTGATTGGCTCGAATTGGCGCAATGCGGCAATGCTTGCAACCGGCACTCTGATTTCGGCAGCCAGTATTTGGGAATGGCAGCGTCTGGTCCGAGTACTCAACGCCAAACTTGACAAGCAAAAGGCACCTGTGAGCACTCCCATAGTGGTTCTCTTCCTGGTGCTTCGGCTCACGGTTTTTGCCGGGGTGATCTATGGTAGCCTGAGATGTTTCCGTGGCTCGATAATGGCGCTTTTCTTCGGGGTGGGACTGGCGGCGTTGACCATTGTCTGGGAATCGCTCAGCTTGCTCCGGGATTGACTTGCTGCATGCTCATCGAGATCTGGCCGATTAAGATCTAAACAATGCCGGGTCTCGCTTGAGGGCTGACGCGGACTTTAGTCGGAAAGAAGGGCTCAAGTATTCATGCCGGATTCGTTTCCTTTGACTCACTTGCTGAATCAGTTATTCGGCGCCATCCTGGCCGCTGGGTTCCATGCATTGGGGGCCCCCGCCGATCAGGCCGCGGCCAAGGCTGCGGCGGTCCTTAGCACCTTCTCGCTGGAAGTGTTGGCGGTTGCCGGTCTTATGACTTTTTTTGTGATAGTGCGGTTAACTCTTTCGGTGGAAAACCCCAATCCGGCGCAGCAGATCGCCGAGATGATCCACGAAGTCATTGGCAGTCAGGCCGAGCAGGTCATGGGCCACGGGTATGAGCGCTTCCAGGCCTATGTAACGTCTATCTTCCTGTTCGTGCTAATCAACAATCTTCTGGGAGTGATTCCTGGCGTCCACGGTCCAACCGCTTCGATCATGGTGACGTTGGGACTTGCTGTCCCAACCTTCCTTTACTACAACTTTTACGGCCTTCGAACCCATGGGCCCGTCGGCTACCTAAAACAGTTTGCCGGGCCGATCTGGTGGATGGCGTGGCTCGTTTTTCCTATTGAAGTGTTCTCAAACCTGGCCCGCATCTTATCCCTTTCCGTCCGTCTTTACGCCAACATGTTCGCCGGCGACTTGGTCACACTGGTCTTCTTTTCGCTGTGTCCGATCCTCGTCCCGGCCGTCTTTCTCGCCTTCCATGTTGCTATTTCAGTTATTCAAGCATTCGTTTTCATGTTGCTAACGATGATCTACCTATCGCTCGCAACTGCGCACGACCATTAGATTGTCGTTGCACCTCCTCCACGAGGAGGAGACAGGATTCCGCTGGAGAGTGCTTCCGCTCCGGAACAACGGTAGGCCGCAAGCGTGAGGGGGCCAGCACGGTGAGCCCCAACCACCCACTGACGGCCAATCTTAATGGAAGCAGGAGAAATATGCAGAAACTTCAATATGTATTTATGGCCCTTGCGGCGTTATGTTTTGCCGTTCCGGCCTTCGCGGATGGCGGCACACCTACCAATCTGATTCCCATAGGCGCCGGAATCGGCATGGGAATTGCCGCGGGCCTCTGCGGCATGGGGCAAGGCCGAGCCGTCGGTTCGGCCGTCGAGGCGGTGGCCCGCAACCCTGGTGTGCGCCCCGCAATCTTCACGTTCCTGATTCTCGGTTTGGCGCTGATCGAATCTCTCACTCTTTTCATGCTGATTCCGATCTTCGCCAAGATGTGAGCGCCGTAGTTTAGCGGAATGCGGCTCCACGCGTCAGCGACGGGCCGCATTTTCGCGCTCATTTTGCCTCTTGGTGTAGCATTTCGACGGCCTTCTGGTAGCTCAGGCCCACCGGCAGCGGAGCAAAGCGGCTCTCGTCGTCGGTGACGTCGAAGACGCGCGTCTTGAAGAGCACGCGCCCGTTCATCTGCATCTTGAAGTGCACATACCGCCATTCGCCGCCGCCCACATCAGCCTGGTCGATGGCGATCCACCCACCTTTGTTGAGCCGCCCCAGGATACCCCACCCAAAGTCGACGTCCTGCTGCAGGTGGCCTTCCAGCCTTGTCACTCGCTCGTGCACCGGATCAATCAGGATTTCGCCGGCCATGTCGCTCAGCACCTCGGTTTCGAGGTCCGGCGGCGAATAATTCGGGTTGGGGCGGAAGGTGAACTTCTCCAGCTTTCCGGCAGGGTGGTCGGTAACGCCCTCGTACTCATAGAGAAACGCCGCAGGTAGCGCGCGCAGCACTTTCAGTGCGCGACTGTCGTCATCGTATTCAGCCTGCTTACGGTGCCGCTGCTTGCCGGGGTTGCTCAGCAGGTCGTTCAGCCGCGCCTGCTCCCGCTGCTCGTCCACCGGGCTCAGCGGCTTGTCGTTGACCGCAAGCAGGCGAGCGACTTCGCCATCTTTGGTTTCAAGAATCTCCTTTGTGGTGGTCAGCCGCGGGCTGGCCTGGCGCAGCAGGAAGCGCATCGGATGGCTCTCGTCCTGGGCTGCCTTCAACTCGTTGGCCAGGGCCCGATCCACCAGCGCCTGCGCCTCGGCGCGGGTCAGCGATGAGGTGCCGCCCGCAGCCGGCTGCCCAAAGCCAAATGAAGCCACAGGGAGCAGGAGGAGAAGGTGGCCGATTCGCTGCACGGGACTAGTTTAGACTGCGGGACATTCCGGCTTCATGCTGCGTGTGGGAGGGGCCCTCTCCCTGAGTTACCCATCGGATACCGCTCAGGGCCACAATTGCAGTTCATTCCACCTTCGTGAATTGAAGCAACGAGCCCGGGTTGCGTATAGTGCGGGCATGGCCTCTTAAGTCAGCGGCTGGCGGCGACCCACGGGCCAAGAGAGATCTTCTCCCGCAAAATGGGCACGCGCCAGGGGTTGAAATGAGACGCAAATACACTGGCATTCCCTGGAATGCGGCAATCAAACCTTGAGGAAGGATCGACACCATGGCTGGAGAGAATGTTCCCGCGCGAATTGGCAAGACCATCGTCATATGCGGTGAAGTGAAGGGTAGTGAGGATCTTGTTTTGGATGGACACGTGGAGGGGACAGTCAGCCTGGCGGAAAACCGGCTCACGGTTGGTCCCACCGCGACCATCGCGGCCAACCTGAGCGCCAGAGACGTCTTGATCATGGGCCGTGTGCAGGGCAACATAGTGGCCACGGGGCGCGTAGAGCTGCGCGCAGGATGCAATCTCGAGGGCGACATTCGCGCCGCTCGTCTGGCCATCGAAGATAATGCCGTGTTCTTTGGCAAAGTAGACCTGACGCAGGGCGCGACGAAAGTCCCGGACGGCGCAAATGGACCCCGTCCTGCGGCCACCGTCTAAGGCTTCGCCCCTGGCTGCCTTTCTCCCGCCCCGCCTTTCAAGCTTAGGGGCTCGATTGCTTTTGCCGGGGTGTTTCCAGGTTTTTCTCACCCGGCCACGAGGAAAATCAAGGTGCTGCGCCGTTTGTTCGATAAGAAACATGAGGGCGGGCCGGCCGTTTCAGCCCCGGGCCTGACCGGCCCGCGCGTGCCGCGCCACTCCGGCGCATGGACGGTCTTGCGCAAGCGCCTGCAGGCTGAACCCGGCCTGCGTCTTCTCGATACCGGCTACACCTCGCCTACCAACATCAACTTCCTCACCAGCCTCGGCCACAGCGTCTGCATGGCCGACCTGGTTTGCGACGCCAACACTGAGAACTGGCGGACCGGCGATGACGAAGAGGGCAACCCCATCTGGAACGTCGAAGGCTTCCTGGAACAGACGCTCACCTTCTCGGGGCGCACATTCGATGTGGTGCTGTTGTGGACGGCGCTCGACTATCTTCCTGAGCCGTTTGTAGCCCCGGTGGTTGCGCATTTGTACACTGCGATGAATCCCGGCGGCCAGGTTCTGGCCTTCTTCCACACCAGGACGCAGGGCGCGGAGGCGGTGCACTGCCGCTACCATGTCACTCCCGGTGACGAAGTGGAGATGCAGCTTACGCAGCAGTTTCCCATTCAGCGCGCCTTTACCAACCGCAGCATCGAAAAGCTCTTCGCCGGATGGAGCGGCCATCGGCAGTTCCTGGCTAAGGACAGTGTCTCCGAAGTGATCATGACGCGCTAGCGAACGGCAGCCACGGCTGCGATTCGCCGAAGGGCATGTCGGCGCCAAAGGCATCCTGATACTCCGAATTCGGCAGGTAGCGGCTGCCCAGCTTGTATTTTGCGCGGATCGAATCCACCAGATCGCGGATCCGCGTGCGGTACTCCGCCGAGACGAAGGCGCTGGCGCTGTACCGCTTCTCATAGGCCGTCATCATCTGAGGGAAATGCTCGCGCACAAAGTCGAAGAATGTTGGCAGCGAGCAGGGCTTCAAGAAGAGTGCGCCGGCAAAGAAAAAAGAAGCGTCGGCCTCGGCCGCTGCGCGCGCCACCGATTCAATTGACGAGCGCGAGTCGGTGATGCTCGGCAACAGCGGCGAGCACATCACGCCGGCTCTGATGCCGGAATTGCGCAATCCGGCCAGCGCCTTCAGCCGCAGATCGGGGCGCGGGGCGCGCGGCTCCAGGATGCGAGCCAGCTTTCGGTCGGTCGTGGTCACCGTCATGCAGACCGTAAGCTGATTCACCTTGGCGACCGCCTGCAGCAGATCGAGATCGCGCGTCACCAGCGCCGACTTGGTCACAATCCCCAGCTTGAATCCGCCCCGCTCTGCGAACACCTCGAGCAGAGAACGCGTGATCTCGAGCTTTCGCTCCAGCGGCTGATAGGGGTCAGTTGCCGTTCCCAGGGCGATTTGGGTTCCCGGCTTCAGCTGTCTTAATTCCTGCGTGAGAAGCCAGGCCGCGTTCTGCTTGAAGTAGATCTTGTGCTCGAATTCATCGGGCTGCATTTCAAGGAACTCGTGCGTGTAGCGCGCATAGCAGTAGCGGCAGCCAAACTCGCAGCCACGATAGGGATTGATGGCGTGGGTGAAGGGCAGGCCGCGACGTGAGACGACCTTGTTCACGATCGAGCGTGAGCTCAGCGGACGGTACTCGGTGAGGCAGCCGGTAGAATCCAAAGGCGCCTCGGCAGCAATCCGAGCCAGAGGACCCGGAGCTTTCAGAATGGGGAAGAGAGAAGCTGTGCCCACAGGGGAGGAGGAAGCTGCATTCATGGGGAAGAGGGTCGCCATATTCGTCTTTTGTTCGCCTTTATGAGAGCCTACGCCTGCTTTGTCCCGGCGTCAAGCGAGAAGGGCCGGTCTCAGCTACTGGCCTCTAGCTGCTAGCCTTACAGGGGATTCATGTCGAGAGGCTGCGATGAGCGCCAATGGCGCGAGAATGATCTGCGAAGAACGGAATCCCGGCCCAGCGATGTATGCGGATGCATGCTTGTTGAATGCGCCCGCACCTCGGTGCTAGAAGCTAGGAGCTAGCGGCTAAGAGCTGTTCGTCAAGGAGGACTCTATATGAGCTCGTCAGCGAGTACGCGTATCACCTGGCTTGGTCACGCCACCGTTCTGGTCCAAACCCCCAAGGGTGCGAACATCCTCATCGATCCATTCATCGCGCACAACCCGAAATATCCCCAGGGCTACGAACTGCCATCGAAGATTCACTACATCCTGTTGACCCACGGGCACGGAGACCACATCTCCGATGCCGCGCCAGTCGCGAAGAGACACGGTTCCAAAGTTGTCGCCATCTATGAACTGGCCGACTACATGGTCAGCAAGGGTGTCGCCGAGACCATCGGTATGAACCTGGGCGGGACGGTGCAGCTCGATGACGTGGCGGCCACGCTGGTTGACGCCAAGCACTCTGCCGGCGCGCAGGATGAGAACGGCGTGCATTACGTGGGTGTCGCCGGAGGGTTTGTGCTGGAAGTTGCCGGCGGTCCCGTGCTCTACCATGCGGGTGACACGTGCGTCTTCGGCGACATGAGATTGATTGGCGAGATTTACAAGCCAGAGGTAGCGATGCTACCGATTGGCGGCTTCTACACCATGGGACCCAGGGAAGCCGCCCACGCCTGTCGCCTTCTCGAAGCCAGGACCGTCCTACCCATCCACTGGGGAACATTTCCGCCGCTCAAAGGCACGCCGGAAGAGCTGGCAGCACTGGTCGAACCCGCCATCA
This sequence comes from Occallatibacter sp., assembly GCA_049520675.1. Classification (GTDB taxonomy): domain Bacteria; phylum Acidobacteriota; class Terriglobia; order Terriglobales; family Acidobacteriaceae; genus Telmatobacter. The sequence continues at coordinate 6,409 of JBEKPO010000034.1, forward strand.
AAGTTGTTCACTGGAAACCCGGCGACGAATTCACCGCGTGAACGAACGGAGGGGCCAAGGAAGAACCGGTGTATCGGGTCGCCACGACTCATGAACCACGACCAATCCCTGAAGCCGCCTTCTCGTCCCCTTGTTCCCTGTCTTTATTGGTCTCGCGTTTGCTTGATGGCGCGCGGAGATGTGCCAACGCCGCCGCTTTCTTGCGCGTCCCGGCCCAGGCGCATGGCGGCGGGCGACGAGGCGCCGCGGCAATTGCGCAGATCGCGCAGGATCTCTGCTTTTTCCCGCGCATATTGGCCCGCTAGGCGCGTGAGGGCGAACGTAATGATGTCGCTGTGATGCAAATCGGCCGCCGACGGATCCCTGCGCATGTTCAGCCACAGCCGGTGGACGAGCTGCACATCTTCTGGACTGAGCGAGGGCGCATGCGGTCCGATATAAAAGACCTTCACGTTCCCATCCGGCCCCACCACGCAGAAGTTGAACTGGCGTTTGGGCTCGGGCAGCGCTTCCCAGGCCTGGCCCATGTAGAAAGCCTGTTCTTCGGCGGTCAGAGAGCTGGAGCTTCCTGAAACCACAGACTCCACTTCAAGCGAGCTAGCCGTCTGGGCCAGGGCGGGGAAAACTTCGCCAGCGGGAACGACCAGCAGCGAGACCTTCTTGCCGAAGCTCTCCGCCACTGAAACGGCTTTGGTGAACACCAACTGCTCGTGCTCGCTGAAGCTTTGCTGCTCGGCGCTCAGGTACTCAGGGCCACCGGCGCCCATCAGCCGCACGCTCACCACGACTACATCCCGCTCTTCGGTACTGATGCGAGCCAATGTCCACTTCAGCGCCAGGGGATTGTTCACGTCGCGCATGGTCACGATCACGCCCCCCGGCCTGATGGCCACCGACTCCCGGCTCACCGTTTCCTGGTGCTCCAGTTGAAAATGGTCCTTCATCTCCCTGGCGGTTTGCGCATGCTTGCGCAGATTGATGCGCTCCGACACCGTGAAGATAATGAAAAACACGACCGCGAACACAATCCCACTTACCGTTGCCACCGACTTGGTGAACAAGTTCACTGTCGCTGTGGCGAGCAGCACCATGAACACCGAGATCAGCCCGACAGGTATCTCTGTCCTGCCGATCCTGATGTTTGGCGGCACTTTCCAGCCGCGTTCACCCTTGTACTTCCAGCGCAGCACCAGCATCGACAGGCTATTGAACGTGAACGACCAGATCACGCCGAAGGCATACGCCTCGCCCAGCATGATCACGTTGCCGCGGCTGACGATGATGGTGAACATCTGCAGAATGAACACCAGATTGACGATGCGGTAACTGGTGCCGAATCGGCTGTGCGGCTTGCGGAACCAGTCGGTCAGCACGCCGTCTTCGGCAACGCGCATCAGCACGCCCGTCGAGCCGATGATCGACGTGTTAATGGCGCCCGACAGAATCAGGAATCCGACCAGCACCACGAAGACACGGAACAGCATCCGCCAGAAGAGCGGCCCCACCATGAACATGGCCAGCCCGGCTATCAGATTGTTGGGATAGATAACTGTCCGTTCGTAAGTGGGGATCAGCATCGACGCCAGCAGCGTGGCGCCGCCGGTGAAGATCAGGCTGTAGATCGCGATGACGATTGCCGCGCGCTTCAGGTTCTTGAGTTTCGGGTGCTGAATCTCGCGATTAACCTGCGCCAGGCTTTCCTCGCCGCTCATCGCCAGAATTGAGTGACCGAAGGCCATAATGATGCCAAAGAGCCCGAAGATAGGCAGCCCGTGCCCTTTCAGGAATCCCAGCGCATCATCGCTGAAATGCAAATGAGAAGGGATGGGGGATGGCGGAAGATGGCCTCCACGGATCACCAGGGAATAACAGCCCCAAAACATCAGCACGATCACCATCACGGTGGTGATCTGCATAACCCGCAAGGCCTTGTCGCTGGACTCCTCGATCCCCTTGACGTTCTGCCACCAGTAATAGATCGTGACAACTGCGGCTAGCAGCGCCGAGGTGTAGTCCATGTTGAACTGGTAGGCATTGCCCTGCGCATCCATCAGTGCCGGCGGCAACCAATGGCCATGGTTGGCCACTGTCATCAGCTCGTTCACGAGGCCGGTAATGTACTGTCCGGCTGACACGCCCGAGATAGGCCCGGTGAGAACGTAATCGAACATCAGCGCCGATACGCTGAGCTTGGCGAAGCCGCCTCCGAGAGCCTCTTTCACGACGCGATACACGCCGCCGCGCGTGAACATCGAACAGCTTTCAACGTAGACCGCACGCACCGCAAAGCTGAAGAGCATGATGCCGAGGATGAACCACGGCGCGGCTGCTCCCACGGCCTGTTCGGCGATGCCGCCGGCGTAGAAAGCCGAAGAACCAAGATCGTTGAGAACGATGGCGGCCGCGCGCCAGAAGGAGATGAACGTCAGCATCACCGAAGACGCGACAATGAGACGCACGCGGTCATTCGGCGGAGCCACGATCGTTCGGTTAGAGGCCATTTCTTGAGGTTAGGCCGGGGCAGCAGGTGGTGCTGAAACGAAAGAGCGAAACCACCGCTCTGCGCCAAGTCTACTTTTCAATCATAGCCGTGTCAACGCCAAAGAAAACGAGGTGCTGGGTCAACCGGCGAATGTGTGTTCTCATGCTGAGGTTCTGGTGTTCATCGAAAGACGTACATAGTAATTTCAAACTGACCCAGCACCGAAAACGATCTCGCCCGCGCTTTGCTGTTGATTCAGGCTCCCGCAACTCCGCGCAGCGCAGAGCCATGCCCAACAGGTTGATTCTGAAAGATATGGAGATCGGAAGGTCTCTTGAGAAATTCGTCCAGTGCCAAGTTACCTGACACGCGCACCGCTCAATCCGGGGGATCGGCGGCAGGATCAATCGCCGGCTCAGTCTTTGCCGAAAAGCTCCTTGCCGTCTTCGATGAAGCTGATCAGCACCACCACGGCCGACCCTGCCAGACCGGCGAAGAACATCACTTCCAATACCCTGATTGCCGCGATAGCCAGGATCATGCCCCTCATTCTAGTGACGTGTCTCTGAAGTTCGCAACCTCAACAATGCACGGTCGTCCTTACCGCAGGTCGCTGAAACGGCCGCGGTCGAAAGCCGGCCCTGAGCGACTGGAGCGCAGCGAAGGGAGTCGAAGGACCTGCATTTCGGGATTTCGAAACACCCAACCAACTCCTGGGAGGTCACACCGGCTCAAAGTAGGTGGTTTACACTCCTAAGCGATGTCATCCACATGGAAGCGTTGGGCTGGCGCTGGCTTATCTGCCGGCTTGCTCGAATTGCCGTTCCCGCTTGCCGGGCCCCTGCCGCCCTGGCGCAGCGCCTTCGCATGGTTCGCGCTGGCGCCGCTGCTCTGGGCGCTGCTTTCTGTCGATCCCACGCGAGAGCGTCACCCGTTGCGCAGCGCGTTCTCTCTCGCCTACGTTTGCGGAGTTCTGTGGTACGTGGGCAACTGCTATTGGATCTACGACACCATGCATATCCACGGTGCGCTGCCTCCGGCGGTGTCGGCGCTGATCCTGCTTCTGTTTTCTTTGGTGCTGGGCCTTTACTTCGGCCTCTTCGGCCTGGCCGTCGCGCTGGTTCGGCGCGCAACAGGCTCGGTCCGGTTGGCGCTCGCGTTTGCACCGTTCTTTTGGGTTGCGCTCGAACTCGCCGGGGCGCGCATCACCAGCGTTCCGTGGGACCAGCTCGGCTACTCGCAAGTGGACAACGAATTCGTGAGCCGGCTTGCGCCTTGGACGGGAGTGTATGGGATCAGTTTCTTGCTGGTCGCAGTGAACGCTCTTCTCGCGGGTGGCGTGCTGCTCCGCGGCAAATCGAAGAGCCGTTTTGCCGGACGCTGGGCATGGGCTGCATGCGGCGCCGCGCTGCTCATCTCAGGTTTCTGCGGCATCTTTTTCGCGTCTCCGAGGCCGAATCTCTCCGCTACCGCCGTCCTCATCCAGCCCAACCTCGACGTCGAAAACACCGGCTACTGGCCTGCTCCCAGCGATTGGGAAAGCCACATCGCCGACTTCATCGAGCTCGGCAAAGAGAATTGCAAAACATATATCGCCGGAATACCGCAGACCGGCGCGCCGAACGGCGAAATCATTTGCCCGCCCTATCCCACGCATCCCGATCTCATCGTCTGGCCGGAATCACCCGCGCCGTATTTCGAGGTCGAGCCGCGCTTTAAGAATGCGATGGCCGAAGTGGCGCGTGCTGACCAGGCTCCGCTCATCGTCAACGGGGTTGGCTCCGACGTTTCCTCTGCCGAGGGTGGCCAGGAGGGTCAAAGAGTATGGATCGATCATGTCTCTGCCATGGCCTTCGCCGCCGATGGCAGCGAGGTCGGCCGCTACGACAAAATCCATCTCGTTCCCTGGGGCGAATACGTTCCGTACCCGAAGTTCTTCGTTTTCGCCCGCAAGTTGACGGGCAAAGTTGCCAGTTATACTCCGGGAACAACTCGAAATGTCTTTCGCCTTCAGACCGGTAACGGCGAAACCCACCGCTACGGCGTCTTCATCTGCTACGAATCGGTCTTCGCCGACGAGGTGCGTCATTTCGCCCTCAACGGCGCCGATGTCCTGGTCAACTTGAGCGACGACGGCTGGTACGGCGACACCAGCGCGCCCTGGCAGCATCTGAATATGGCGCGCATGCGGGCCATCGAAAACCGCCGCTGGATCCTCCGCGACACCAACGACGGCGTCACTGCTTCCATAGACCCCTACGGCCGCGTACGCCAGAGCATTCCCCGCCACAAGATTGATGCACTGCCCGCAGAGTTCGCCTTCCGCAGCGACATCACCTTCTACACCTCTCACGGCGACGTGTTCGCGTGGCTATGTGCCATACTTTCTATAGGCGTCGCCGGCTGGTGCCTGATGCAGCGGAAGACCCGCTGACTTGCCGACCTGCTGACTCGCCAACTTGCTATCCAAAGTCAGGTCCCACGAGCCCATGTCGCTGAACGATCTCGAATTCGCATACGCTCCCGTGCGCACCCAGGTGCGCGACCTGCGGGAGTATCTTTGACCCTCCCCGCATCCGCAGGGAACTCGCAGACATTGAAACTAAGTTAGCGGACCCAAAGGTGTGGTCCGATCCGGCCGCATCGCAGCCACTGATGCGCGCCCGCAAACGTCTCGAAGCGCTCGTCCGCGACGACGAAGAGCTCGTCCGTCGCACCGGCGACATCGATGCCTACTTCGAGCTGGGCCGCGAGGGAGAAAACGTCGAGGCCGATCTCGACCGCGAAATCAAGTCGCTCGGCACATTCGTCGAAGAGCTTGAAGCGCGCACCATGCTTTCCGGCGAGGCCGACTCGCTCAACGCGATTGTTACCGTGCATCCCGGCGCTGGCGGCACCGAGAGCCAGGACTGGGCCGAGATGCTGCTGCGCATGTATCTGCGCTGGGCCGAACAGCAAGGCTTCAAGACCGAGATGAACGACTACCAGGACGGCGAAGAAGCCGGCATCAAGTCCGCCACCTTCACCATCATGGGAGAAAACGCGTTCGGACTACTCGCCGGTGAGAGTGGCGTGCATCGGCTCGTTCGCATCTCGCCATTCGATCAAGCCAAGCGCCGCCACACTTCCTTTGCTTCGGTCTACGTTTCGCCGGAGATCGACGAAACTATCAACGTCGACCTGAAACTGGAGGACCTGCGCATTGACACTTACCGCTCGGGCGGCAAGGGTGGCCAGCACGTGAATACCACCGACTCTGCCGTGCGCATGACGCACATCCCCACCGGCATCGTCGTCCAGTGCCAGAACGAGCGCAGCCAGCACAAGAACCGCGACAAGGCGATGAAGATGATGCGCTCACGGCTCTACGAATTTGAGCTGGAAAAGAAGCGCGCCGTGAGCAAGAAGCTCGAAGACTCCAAGCTCGACATCAACTTCGGCTCGCAGATTCGCTCCTACGTCTTGCAGCCCTACCGTATGGTCAAAGATCACCGCACCAAGATCGAGGTGGGCGACGCCGACAAGGTACTCGACGGCTACCTCGAGCCGTTTTTGAAGGGCTATCTGCTGGCCAAGCGCCGCGGCACGGCGGTAGCGACAACAGCCGAGGATGATCTGGAAGTATAGAAACCCGGTAGCCTGTAGCCAGTAGGTCCTTGCTGCTACGTGCCGGTTAAAGAGTTCGAGCTACATGCTACCGGCTACAAGCTACAGGTTGAAAATGCCCAACGACCCCGCCCTCATCGACGAAATGCTCCGTAACGCGAAGACTATTGCTGTTGTGGGCATGAGCGACAAGTCCTGGCGCGCCAGCTACAACGTCGGGCGTTACCTGGCCACGCAAGGCTACCGCGTGTTGCCGGTCAATCCCGCCCTCACAGAGATCGCAGGACTGCCGTGCTATCCCGATCTCGACGCGGCGCAGGCCGCGGCCCTGAAAGAATCGGATCTCGCCCAAATTGCGCAAGGAATCGACCTCGTCGACGTGTTTCGCGCCTCCGAGCATGTTCCGGCGATCGTTGACGACGTGATCCGGCTCAGGATTCCTTATCTCTGGCTGCAGGACGAGGTCGTCCACGAGGAAGCCGTCGCCCGCGCTCGCACCGCCGGCGTCAAGTGCGTCGAGAACGACTGCATCTTCCGCGAGCACGCCAAGCGCCCTGAACTGCACGGGAAGCGGGACTAGCGAGTCAGCAAGTCGGCGAGTGGGTAAGTTCGCGAGGCTGGTGCGGAGTCCGCAGCACAAATACTGCCGGTCATCCTGAGCGAGTCCGCCTTGGGCGGACGAGTCGAAAGCCTGCCCTGAGCGAAGGTCGCGCAAGCGACCGTAGTCGAATGGGGACCTGCATTTGCTCTTGCTTCTCCTCGTGCTCGACGCTGGCAGTGTCTGGATTTCTAGCCACTTGCGTTGAGCACCTGCACCCTCGGTCCATTACACTGAGTCCAACTATTTGGAGCCCGATCTCTCACCCGTAATGCGCTGTCTCCTGTTGATCTTCGCTCTGTTCGCTCCGCTCGGGGCTGCGCCTTCTGCGGTAGCCGCTTCGAACTCAGCAGACGCGGCGCATCTGCACGTGCAACTCGTGTTTCCCAATGGCGATCTCTATCCAGGCGGCGCAAATCAAGCCGGTCTCCATTTCAAATTGGAGCAGGGCTGGCATGTCTATTGGCAGAATGCAGGTGACTCTGGCGAACCACCGCATATCAAGTGGACACTGCCTGCGGGAGTGACTGCTGGACCGCTCCAGTTCCCCGCGCCATCTCGGTTGCCGCTCGGCCCTTTGATGGACTTCGGTTACGAGAACGAAGTGCTCTTCCCGTTCTCCTTAGATGTCGCGAAGGCCGCGAAGCCGGGGCCAGTCACACTCTCGGCGAAAGTCGATTGGCTTGTCTGCCGCGAAGTTTGCATCCCTGGTAAAGCTGACTTGGAGCAGACCGTCCGTTTAAGCTCCGGCCCACCAATGGTAGGCACCGCATCCCCATCCGATCAGGCGATTTGGAACCGGCTGGCAAACCAACTCCCGCAACCACTTCCGTCTGCTGATACCGCCGTCTTCCAGCCCACGCCAGCCGGCTTCTGGCTCGCCGTCACGACCGGGCAGAGAGAAACAAAGGCCGAGTTCTTCCCCGAAGACCAGAACATCCTCGATAACCCCGCGCCGCAAACGGTCACGCCTACGGCCAACGGCTTCGTTCTCGATCTCAAGAAAGACGCGAACCTCACCTCGAGTCCCGCGCAATTGAAAGGCGTGATCGAGCTTTCCAGCGGCAGGAATTACGAGCTCACCGCACTGCCGGGCACTGTCGCCGCTCCGCCCGTCGTGCCTCCTTTCTCTTTCGCTGCGCTTGCCGGCACTGCCTTCTTCGCCTTCCTCGGTGGGCTGCTTCTCAACCTCATGCCCTGCGTCTTCCCCGTGCTGTTCTTGAAAGGACTTGCCCTGGTGAACTCCGGTAGCGAGGAGCGGCATAAGCTGCGCACGCACGGATTCGTCTACACCCTCGGCATTCTGGTTTCGTTCTGGGCGCTCGTTGCGCTGCTGCTCGGGCTGCGTGCCGCCGGCGCAACGCTTGGCTGGGGATTCCAGTTTCAGTCACCGGTTTTTCTCGCGCTGATGGCCGGCCTGCTCTTCTTCCTCGGACTTTCGCTTGCCGGCCAGTTTGAAATCGGCCTAACGCTCACCAGTGCCGGCGGTTCGCTCGCCGCGAAACAGGGCTACGCGGGCAGCTTCTTCACCGGAGTTCTCGCCGTCGTCGTCGCCACCCCCTGCACCGCGCCGTTTATGGGAACGGCCATCGGCTACGCCCTGGCCCAACCCGCCGCCGTCACCTTCGCCGTCTTCACGGCGCTAGCCCTCGGACTCGCCGCGCCCTACGTCGCCCTCACGCTGCAGCCTGCCTGGACCCGCCTGCTGCCCAAGCCCGGCGTGTGGATGGACATTCTCAAACAGGCGATCTCGGTGCCGATATTCGCGACGGTCATCTGGCTGGCATGGGTTGTCGCCCAGGCATATGGCTCGGCGATGCTCGCCGTGCTGCTCTCAGCCTTCCTGTTGCTGGCGATCGCCGGTTGGTTCCTCGGCCGTTGGCCAATGAAGGTCTGGGCTAAGACCGTCGCCGGGATCATTGTGTTGACGGTGATCGCTGCTTGCGTCACTGCGCCAAAAGAACTCGCCGTTGCGCCGGTTCTGACCTCACCGCAGAGCTCCTCCGAAAACCCCGCCCCACGCAGTGGTGTGTGGCAGCCCTGGTCCACCCACGCCGTGCAGCACGCGCTCGCCGCCGGCCAGCCCGTCTTTGTCGATTTCACCGCGAGCTGGTGCCTGAGCTGCCAGGTCAACGAGCGCGTTGCTCTCGACCGGCCTGAGGTGGAGAGCGCCTTCGCCCAAGCCAATGTCGCGCTCTTTCGCGCCGACTGGACCCGCGAAGATCCTGCCATCACGCAGGAACTTACGGCTCTGGGCCGCAGCGGCGTGCCTGTGTATGCCCTTTACGCCCCTGGGGAAGAGAGCCCACGGCTCTTGCCGCAGGTGCTCACCCCGGGAATCGTTGTTGACGCCCTGTCAAAATTGCCACATGCAGCAACTGAAGCTGCGGCTGATTCGTCGAAACAGTAAGCTGGGTTGTGTCTCATTTGGCTTGTCCGCCACAATCGATTTCCCCATGCCCGTGCTAGAAGCTCGTAGCTCGAAGCTCGAATCCAATTCCCCTGAAGGAGGTTGACTCTCATGAAGTCTTTGTTTGCTCTCGCTGGCGCCGGGGCCCTCGCCATCGCACTTTGGCCCGGCGCCGTTCTTGCGCAGGCTGTCGTCGGCTCGCCCGCGCCCAATTTCACGGCTACCGATTCGCACGGCCAGAGCCACTCGCTCGACCAATACCGCGGCAAATATGTTGTGCTCGAATGGCACAACCAGGGCTGCCCCTACACCAAAAAGCATTACGTCAGCGGCAATATGCAGTCGCTGCAAAAGGAATGGACTGCGAAAGGCGTGGTCTGGTTCACCGTGATCTCATCGGCGCAGGGCGAGCAGGGATATGTCACCGACGCGCAGGAAAACGTCTACCTTGCCCAGATGCACGCGGATCCGACCGCGGTGCTGATGGATTCCGGCGGCAGACTCGGCCACCTTTACGGCGCCAAGACCACGCCGGAGATGTACGTCATCGATCCCAATGGCAAGCTCGTCTATGAAGGCGCCATCGACGATCGCCCAACACCCGATCCCAGCGATATCAAGGGCGCGGACAATTACCTGAACGACGCGCTGACCGAAGCCATGGCCGGCAAGCCGGTGGCAAAGTCCTACACGCGATCCTATGGCTGCTCGGTGAAGTACGCGGACTAAGGAGCAAGGGACGAGGGAGCAAGCCACCCCAGCGGGCACAAATCGCCCGCCGGGACCCCGGCAGGGAGCGAGGGAACGAGCGAACCTTTCGGTTGAGGGATGTGGGTTTCGGAGGATTAGGATGCATCCGTTGCGGCCTCTACCCAACGCGGTTCGCCTGCTTGGCATCTTAACGCCGAGGAGACGCGATGAGCGCTAAAACCGAACCAACGCACGAACTGCCCGGCAGTCGGAGAGAAAACACTAAGGATGACGGCGTCGTCAACGACTCACTCGGCACGATTGACCCCGCCGATTCAACCGGCACGGAAGAAGAGAAAGACAACGGCGACGCGAAGAAGGGCAACACGAATACGCGGGAAGACTGAAGATCAGGGAACAGGAATCAGAAACGCGACAGCTAGGGACCACTACGCTTATCGGCCCTGATCCTGCGAATCTCTTCCAGCCGCTGCGCCAGCTGCTTCTCGCGGCCCTCCTGCGTGGGGTGGTACCACCTGTGCCCTTTCAGCGAATCGGGAAGGCAATCCATGTCGGCCACTTTGCCTGCCTCGTCGTGCGCGTACCTGTATCCCTCGGCGTAGCCCAGTTCTTCCATCAGCTTGGTGGGCGCGTTGCGCAGGTGCAGCGGAACCGGCTCTTGCCGGGTATGCTCAATGTCTTCTCGCACGGCGCCGAATGCCGTGTACACCGCATTCGACTTGGGCGCGAGCGCGAGATAGACGACGGCTTCGGCCAGCGCCAGCTCGCCCTCCGGCGAGCCGAGAAAATCGTACGTCTCCTTCGCTGACAAACAAAGGTTCAGCGCTTCGGGCGCGGCCAGGCCGATATCTTCAATCGCCATGCGCACGATGCGCCGCGCCAGATACAGGGGATCCTCGCCGCCGGCCAGCATGCGCCCCAGCCAGTAGAGCGCTGCGTCGGGATCGCTGTTGCGCACGCTCTTGTGCAGCGCGGAGATCAGGTTGTAATGCTCTTCGCCTGCCTTGTCGTACATCAACACGCGCTGCTGAACGGCTTCCGCGGCCTTACCTTTGGAGATGTGTTTCGTCTCGTCAGCAAGGGCGAGCTGCGCCGCCACCTCCAGCGTGTTGTAGGCGCTGCGGCAGTCGCCGCTCGAATAGCTTGCTATCATCTCCAGCGCATCGTCATCGGCCGTGAGTTCCTGCGCGCCGAGGCCGCGTTCGCGGTCTTCGATGGCGCGGCGTAACAGCGTTGCGATCTGACCCTCGGCAAGCGGCTCGAGCACATACACGCGGCAGCGCGAGAGCAGCGCCGAGATGATCTCAAACGACGGATTCTCCGTGGTTGCGCCGATCAGCCGAATCGTTCCCCGCTCCACATACGGCAGAAACGCGTCCTGCTGCGCCTTGTTGAAGCGGTGAATCTCGTCGACGAAGACAATCGTGCGCGAATGCAGCTCCGCCGCCTTCGCCGCGTCCGCCATCACTTGTTTGATCTCCTTGATACCGCTGGTCACTGCCGAGAACTCGATGAAACTGGCCTTGGTCGTCTCGGCAATAATCTTGGCCAGCGTCGTCTTGCCCACGCCAGGAGGGCCCCAGAAGATCATCGAACTGGTATCGTCGCGCTCGATCTGCACGCGCAGCGGCTTGCCGGGGCCGACCAGGTGCTCCTGCCCCAGCAGTTCTTCCAGGCTGCGCGGCCGCATGCGCTCGGCCAGCGGCGCCACTCCGTGGAGGGGGCTTTTGGAGGAGTGTCGTGGCTGGGTCGGCGGCTGGTCGGGTTGGTTGTCGAAGAGGTTCATCGCCGCACTCCTCGATGTGCCACTGCGTGGGGCAGGCTCTTGGAGGAGTGTTGCGGTCGGTCAGCGGGCTTGCAGATCGGAGCTTCACGCTGCCGCGCGGCTTCATACAGCAGCACGCTGGCCGCGACGGCCGCGTTCAGGCTCTCCACCGGGCCAGGGCATGGAATCGTGATCTCGCCGTCGGCCTTCGCGACCAGATCGTCTGCAACGCCGTTGCCCTCGTTGCCGATGACGAGAGCCACCGCACCAGCCAAGTCGACCCGATCAGCAGGCTGCGCATCGCCCACGGTCGTGGCCAAAACCTTTACGCCCGCCTCTTGCAACCGTTCAAGGCAGGTTTTCTCGCTTGCCGCCAGCAGCGGAACACGAAAAACGCTTCCCGCCGAGGCGCGCACCGTCTTGGGATTCCACGCGCTCACCGTTCCCGGCAAACTCACGATGCCCGATGCGCCGAATGCCTCGGCCGAACGCAGGATTGTCCCCAGATTCCCCGGGTCCTGGATGCCCGCAAGCGCAACGATCAGTGTTTTTTTCTGGCTTTGGTTGAGCATCTCTTCCCAGGTCCATCGCGGCGGCTTAACCAGTGCGGCAACAGACTGCGGTGTCTCGGTCGCGAGAGCAGCGTCGAGAATCGCGCGCGGAACTACGAGAATCTCTATTTCGCGCGCCAGGCACAGCGGCCCCAACAGCCGTTCCGATCCCTGCGCCATGAACACAGTCCTCACGCGCAACCCCGAGCGCAGTGCTTCCTCCAGCATCTTCTTGCCTTCAATGCCCACAAGTCCGGGTGTTTCGCGCGCCGGCTGCGCGAACGCCTTCCGCAGTTCTTTCACTCGCGCGTTTTGCCTGCTTTCAACCACGCGGATTGGCATCGCTCACTCGACCTTCAAAGCGATTCTATAGTGGCTGCGCGGCTCGAATTCACGGCGCCGAGGAGGCGAATCGGACGTTTGCTGCTTCGGCGTGGGGTTTCCTTAGGCTGGTCCGTCGGTCGCGCCGTCCCCGCATCAAATCCGATTTTCAATGATCTTGACGCCGCGAATCGAGCCGCGGCTTACAGTTCCCGGTAAGGCTTCGAATCCGGCTCGCTCGAGCTAAGAGCTGGAAGCTAGCAGCTAAAAGCCGCCTTCCAACTTGCACCACGGCTGGTGCTGTGATAGTTTCCGTCTTTGTAGCCTCTTCTTTCTATTCGGGAACCGAGGTAGCCTTGTCGGCGGAAATACTGCGCGTCCATCCCGACGAACCACAACCGCAACCGGAACGGATCGATTACATCGTCTCGTGTCTGCGCAAGGGCGGTGTTGTCGCCCTGCCCACCGATACGTTTTATGGTCTGGCCGTCGACCCCGTTAATCTTCATGCGGTCGAGCAGATCTACCAGATCAAAACCCGCCAAAAACACAAGCCGCTTTCGTTGCTTATCTCCGGCCTGGCGCAGGCCTATACGCTGGCCCGCGATAGCGATTCATTGTTAGACAAACTTGCCGACCACTTCTGGCCGGGACCGCTCACCATCATCGTGCGCGCCGGCACCAAGCTGCCATTGCGCTCCACCGCCAATACCGGCAACGTGGCTATTCGCGTGCCCGATGCCGCGATTCCCCGTGCTGTGGTCGAGCGTTTCGGCCTGCCCATCACGGCGACTTCGGCCAATCTGCGCGGCGCATCGGAATGCACCAATGCCGCCGGTGTTCGCGACCAGATCGGCGACCGCATTCCGCTGATCATCGACGGCGGCCCGACCGGCCGCGTGCAGCCCACAACAATCGTCGATCTCACGCTCGGCGACGGACGCTGGGAAATTTTGCGCGAAGGCGCCATCCCAACGCATGAAATCGTCATGGTGTTGCAGCGGTAAAAGAAGCAGGAAAGGGAACGAGGGAAAGGAAGACAGCCGCGGTCAACCTCCGACAGGGGCGGCCCGCCATGCGGTGCGAAACTATAGAACTGTGAACTACAACCGGTCTCTGATCACCGGCCTCTGACACTGACCACTGATCGCTGACCATTGACCACTGACCACTGATCGCTGACCACTGACCACTGCTTTCATGTCTGCCCAAGCCAAGCCGAAAAGCCGCAAGCTTGCTCTTGTGATTGTGGCAGTGCTGCTCTCGGCTTTCGTCGTTGGCGCTGCTGTTTGGTGCCACTGGGTCTATGGGCAGATTCAGGCTTACGCCATGCAGGATCAGGCTGCGCCCGCTGATGCCATTGGCGTGCTGGGAGCCGCGGAGTACGACGGCCGCCCGTCGCCGGTCTATCGGGCGCGGCTCGATCACGCCCTCGAGCTCTACCATCGGGGTATCGCGCCGCTGATCATCACCCTCGGCGGCTCGGGTGGCGACGCTTACAACGAGGGATCGGTCGGCGAAGAGTACCTCATCGGCAAAGACGTTCCCGAAGAGGACATCATTGCCGAGACCGAAAGCCGCAACACTGAGGAGTCGGCCCGCCGCATTGCCGTCATTGCGCGTGTGAACGGCCTGCACCGGCTGGTGATCGTCAGCGATGGCACCCACATGTTCCGCATCCACGCCATCTGCGCTGCCGAAGGCCTGGATGTCCTCACCTCACCCCGGCCCCGGGCAGCCATCGACGACAAGACTCTTGAGGCCGAGCGCCTGGCCCACGAGATTCTCAGCTACACACTGTGGCGGCTGCATTTGCATTGAGAAAGACTGGGAACAAGAGGACAGGGAACACGGAAGAAGAATGAGTTGAGGTCAAGAGACTGAGACTTCAAGGCTGACATCTAAGAACCGCTCGCCCACCGCCAAAACGCCAGCATCGCCAGCGCAAACCCAGCCGAACTCGCCGTCGACAAGAAATTCACCGCATCGTTATTCAGCCAGCCCCGTTCCTCCATGGTTGCGCCCAACAGGCTGTCGAAGAACAGTCCGAAGACGGCGCCTGCGCAACCCACCCAGAACATGCGCCAACCTCCTCGCAGCGCCCATGTACCGAGGCCCGCGACGATGCCCGCGGCCAATGCGCCCGCCAGCGTGCCCGCGATGCTCACAGCGCCATCTCGGCCAGGTTCAACTGCGCGAAAGGTGGTAATCAGGCGCGGTTTCCCACCCAGCACCTGCCCGATCTCCGACGAAACCGTGTCGGCACCAGCCTCAGCCAGCGCCGCCACGGCCAAAACGAGCAGCGAAACGCCGCTGCGCGTCGCGTGCATCAACCAGCGCGCATCCAGCAACCACGACTGAAACGGCTCGACCACAACCAGTCCCGCCACTCCGAGATTCGCTGCGACCTGTGATGCCGCCCGTCCCAGCTTTGCTTCCGCGGTGTCAAGCCGCGCCTTTTTCCGCCGGCCCACTCGGGTGGCCGCAAACGCCAGCAAACTGACCGCCAGAACCGGGATCAGGGCCGTGTGCCACGGCTCGTAGGGAAATACGATGGTTGAAAGCATCAGGCTGGCCGTGATCATCGCGCCGGTTGCAGAGGCGCCAGCAGTAGCCGCGCGTATGCGCCAGGTGATCAGACCGAGCAATGCGCTTAACCCCAGGGTCCAGATGGCTACCGGTCGCGCTTCGGCAAACCACACCAGGCTCTCGAGCAGCGCGTTGGTGGCCGCGAATGGCAGCACCGCGAGCAACACCGCCTTCGACTGCCAGGCCAGCTTTGTCTCAGTCACGCTTCATCGTAACGGTTGCCGCCACGCGCGGGCGAAGCCGCGTTCCCCCATTCAAAGTGCAGGTCCGTCGCCGGGGTTGCTTGCCTCTGCCTGCTTCATGCGTCTGATTTACAATCAGGGAGCAAGCAGGAACGATCCGTAATGAGGCTTTTTTCGATGAATGATGGGCGGGCGCGTGTGTTTTTCGCGCAAATTGGCGCGGCTCTCGCGGTCGCAGCGCTGGTTTCGGGATGCGGCGACAACTACAGGCCGGTGGTTACGCCGGCGTATACCAACGGGCCGCCGCCGCAGCCCACAGCCTATGCTGTGGTGGTTTCGACGGTTTCGCCTACGGCTCCCGGCATCTTCACCATCATCGACTATTCGGGTGACTCGATCATGGACGAAGTGGCGATCGGACCCGGGCCCAAGGTCTTTACAATCGATTCGGTTGGCGCTAACGGCTACACGGTCAATAGCGACGGCACGCTGTCGAACTTTGCCATCACCACCAACCTGCAAGCCAAGAATGTTTCCACTTCGACGCTGCCCCCCACCGCGCTGCCGGTAAACCTGACGTCGCCGAACGCGGGTCTGTGGGTGACCGACCTCGACGGAAACGTTGTCGACCTCTTTACCGGGTCGCCACAGGCATTCAAACTTTCGATTCCCGTGGCCACTGCGCAAAGTCCCGCGACCATGCCGGTGATGGTGATGGGCGCCCCAGCAGCGACCGGTCAGCGCGAGTATGTGCTCAGTCAGAATGTGCCCGATACGCCGCTCGACACGGAGGCGGTTGCTTGCAACAACCCCAGCAGCTTCGCTTCGGTTCCGGCCGGTGTGGCAACCCCGATCGAGATCTCCAGTAATACCACCGACCCGGCAATCCCGGTCGGAAAATGCCCTGTCTACGCCATAGAAACCCCGGACCTGCAACGTCTGTTTGTGCTTAACCGGGGTGACGACACAATCACTGTGATCAACAGCAGGAACAACACACTGGACTCCTGCGCGCCGTTCCAGAACCAGAACGGGCAATGGGTTACCTGCCACCCAAGCATCCAGCTTCCGTCCGGCTCGGGGCCGGTCTACGCTCAGTACAACGTCGCAACCCAGCAGCTGGTGGTCGCCAACTACGATGGCGGGTCGATCAGCGTCATCAGCGTCCCGCTCGATGAATATGGCAACGACGCCAATACCTACACCAGCAGCAATTGCGCCACCTATGCCGCCTGCGGCGCGATAACAGGCGGTTTCGGCAGCGTGATTACCATTCCCGTAGGCAACACGGCTACCCCCAACCCGGCCAGCGTGACCGTCCTTTATGACGGCAGCAAAGCCTATACGGCCAATCAGAACGACGACAGCGGCACGGGAAATGGAACGGTGACGGTCGTCAATCTGTCCACGTACACCGTGGAGAAGACGCTGACAGTAGTCGGCCATCCGCGCACCATTGCGTCCGTGCAAAACTCCGAGTACAGCAAGATCTACACGGCCGCACCAGACAGCCCGTTTATCACCATCATCCAGTCCACTCCCACGGTGACCGATCTGATCGACACCACCGTGCTGGTGGAGGGCACCGTCGTCGATCTCCGCGTGACCAATCAGAACGGCTCAAGCGGGAACAGCAATTTTTGGAGCCGGGTCCCAGGTTACGGCCAGCCCTGCAATCTGCCGGGCGCTGCTTCGCTGGTTTCGCTTTCGGCCTGCCAGGCTACCCCCTAGATTTCGCACTTCGAATTTGCAAAGCAACCGCAAGGGCCGCTCGAGTTGAGGAGCGGCCCTTTCTTTTTCTGCGATCTTGCTGGATCATTTGAAGCTGCTGCGATGTCGCGTGCCGGCGCGCAGCGGGATATCGGTCACCAGGATCCATCGGTAAAGGCAGCCATTCGGCATTTTCCAGCGCTGGGCAGGAGAGGCCTGGCCTTATAGATTCAAAGCGAGGAGCGCTCTGATTTGGCCGCGACGATCACCAAAACACGTCTCGATTTGTTGATGGTTGAGCGGGGCCTTGCCGCCAGCCGCGAGCGTGCCCGCGCGCTGATTCTTGCGGGCCGAGTTCTGGTTGAGGAACAAAAAATCGACAAGCCCGGCACAAGTGTCAGTCAGAACGCTGAAATTCGTCTGTTGGGCGGCGATCTGCCTTACGTGAGCCGCGGCGGACTGAAGCTCGCTGCAGCTCTGGATCATTGGGTGATCGACGTTGCCGGTAGAGCCTGCCTCGACGTCGGCGCCTCGACAGGAGGATTTACCGACTGCCTGTTGCAGCGCGGCGCCGCGCACGTTACAGCCATCGACACCGGCTTCGGGCAAATCGCCATGAAGCTGCGCAACGATCCTCGAGTGCTGCTGAAGGAGCGCACCAATGCACGTTTTGTTCAACCCGAGTCGCTGGACCAAAGCCCAAAAAAAACCTTGCTGGTGATGGATGTTTCGTTCATCTCGGCAACCTTGCTCCTCGAGCCGGTCTTTGCCGCGGCGCCCTCGCTCGCTGAAGCCGTCATCCTCGTTAAACCCCAGTTCGAGGCCGGACGCGAGCACGTCGGCAAAGGCGGCATTGTGCGCGATCCTCATGCCCATGAGTTGGCCATCTCCAAGGTCTCCGATTCCGTCCGTTCGCTCGACTGGCAGGTCGTGGGAACCATTCCATCGCCGATCACCGGCGCGGAGGGCAATCGGGAGTTCCTGCTCTACGCGCGCCGCGGTTGACAGTCACTTCGGATGAATCCGTTACACTTGTACCGCATGGCACGCGTGGCGATCGTTTCGAAACCGCATAGGGAAGAGCTGACGCGGCTCTTGCCCGACTTGATCGCGTGGCTGCGCCAGCATGGCTACGATCCAATTCTCGACAAGGAAGGCGGAAGCTACACTTCGGCCGCTCCCGCGGTAGATCGCGACGAATTGGCCTCGCTGTCGCCGCAACTGGTCATCGTTCTCGGCGGCGACGGCACGCTGCTGGCCGCGGCGCGCATCTTTGCTACGGTTGGCACTCCGATCCTCAGTGTGAATCTCGGTTTCCTCGGCTTCCTGACCGAGGTCCGCCTCGCCGATCTATACGCCACGCTGGAGAACTGGTGCGCTGGCTGTCACACGCTGGATGAGCGCGCCATGCTGCATGCGGCGCTCTGGCGAGACGGGACCGAGCTTACAAGTTACGAAGCCCTCAATGAAATCGTGGTGTCAAAGGGCGACATTGCGCGCATGGGAAACTTTGCCGTCGAACTAGACGGCAAGAGCGTGGCCCGTTTCCGCGCCGACGGTGTCATTGTTTCTACACCCACAGGCTCGACGGCATATACCCTTGCCGCCAATGGCCCCATTCTCACTCCGGATGTGGACGCCATGGTCGTGACGCCGATTTGCCCGCATCTGCTGACGCTGCGGCCTATTGTCGTTCGTGGCGATGCTTTGCTTACCGTTCGCGTCGAGGGCATTCCCAACGCCGCCCTGCTCACCGTCGATGGTCAGCAGGGATTCACGCTGGAGCGCGGCGACGAAGTCCGCTGCCGCCGGTCGAAATACACCGTCAATCTCGTGCGCCTCGGTGAAAGCGGCTTCTTTGATGCGTTGCGCAGTAAGTTGAGCTGGGGCGAACTGTAGCCGGACGCCGCCCCTACTTGGTCAGTTCGGCCAACAGCGCCCGCGCCTTCTCTGTCAGCGTGTGCGTCCCGTCCAGGTCGCCCGAGGCCAGCGCCTCCTTGGCCTGTTTGAGAAACTCATGAATCTGCGCTGCTGTCTTTTGCTCGCCGTCGTCGAGCTGGCGATTGATGCCATTCAGCCCGCGCTCGACGGCCGCGATTGAGTCCTCGGCCTGCAGGCGCGAATAGGCGGGATCGGCCGATGAAAGCTCGCCGATGGCGCTTACGCTTGCGGCCGAATTCACCGTCATTTCGGTTTCTTCGGGTGGCCTGGGTTTGTGATGCCTGACCGGCTGCTTGATCGAAACCGCTTCTTCCCTCATGTTGTAAACGGGCTTGGCGGTGATGACAGTCTGGTTTGGCGGCAGTTCCACCGAGATCAATTCAATTGGCCTGGATGGCCCGATGA
Source organism: Occallatibacter sp. (assembly GCA_049520675.1). Lineage (GTDB taxonomy): Bacteria > Acidobacteriota > Terriglobia > Terriglobales > Acidobacteriaceae > Telmatobacter. The sequence goes on from JBEKPO010000034.1 coordinate 25,680, forward strand.
CCGGCGCGAGTGGCAGGATCGGGGCCGGCCGGGTCTTGTGGAAGATACACCCCGAGAGCAACAACGGCATCAGCCACGCACCGCGCCTGGCAAGCCAGCTCATTCGCCAAACCCCTTTTCGCTTTCGATACTCGCCGGTTGCAGATGCCGGCGACCCCTGTCCGTGACGGCGAGTGGAATTCGCAGCCGGAATTCCGTGCCACGGCCCTTTCTCGATTGTACTTCTACGCTCCCGTAATGGAGCTGCAAGATGCGGTAGGTCATGGCCAGGCCAATACCGCTGCCCCCGCTCTTGGTCGTGAAGTAAAGATCGAATATCTTTTCGCGGAGCTCGTCGGGAATTCCGGTGCCTTCGTCGGCAATCCGCAATACGGCAAAGTTTGCCCCAGCGGGCGGGAATCTGTCGTTCCCGCTTCGCCCGCGAGCTGGGCTGGCGGAGAAATCTCCGCCGTTCCCTTCCTCTTCGAGGGTCACTTCCAGCCGTCCGCCATCCGGCATGGCCTGCGCTCCATTCTGGATGACGTTGAGTGCGGCTTGTTTCAGCAGATCGGCGTCCACATTGGCGATGACCGGTTCCTCGGGCATGCGGCTGATCAGCGTCACCTGGCGGGTTTCCAGCTCGTCGGCAGCCAGCGCGAGCACGTCGCCCACCACCAGGCGCAGGTCATGCTCCTGCAACTGCAGCTCCACAGGACGCGAAAAGTCAACCAGCGTCTGCACCACGCGGTCCAATCGGTGTATCTCCGCGTCGATGACTTCCAGATGCCGCGTTGCCGGACTATGCTCTTCGCCGAGCTTTGACTTGAGGAGTTCCAGATGCACGACGATCGCGTTGATGGGGTTCTTCACCTCGTGACCCACGCCCGAGGTAAGTCTGCCGATTGCCGCCATGCGGCGCGAAAGCTCCAGCTCCGACTCGATCTCGGCGGCGGACTCCAGATCGTGCAAAGTGACCAGTGCGCCCAGTCCGCGATGCGTTTCGTCGTCGTAGATAAAGTCGACCGAGGCCTGAATTCGCCTGCCGCTCTCGGTAAGAATCTCGTCCTTGACCATGTTCGCGCCGGCATCGATGGCGTCGAGGAGAGACCGGCCCAGCAACGTAGACCGGTCGAAGATTTCGCGCGCATGCCGCCCCAGAATATGAGTGTGCTCGAATTGCAAAAAACGCCGCGCCGCCTCGGAGACGAGAACCGCGCGCCGGTCCTCGGTGAACAGCAGTATCCCGTCTTGCAGGTTGGCAAGGATCTGGTCCAGATTCTCCTGGAGCGCGGAATAAACCTCTTCCACGTTCCTCATGCGCCGCCCGATTTGCTCGATCTTGCTGGAGACGCGCGCCGCAACGTCCTGCTTCGCCGCCTTTTCGTCGTCGACCGGCCCACCTTCAACCGCAGTTAATCGGTCGAGTTGGCGGCTGATCGCTGTCAGCGGACGCAATGCCAGACTGCTCAGTAAGAAGGCCGATGCCAGGGCGGCGATCAGGGCGAAGCCCATCAGCCAGAACGCCTTTCGCAAAAGCGGCGCATAGACGGCGCGAAGCAACGTGGTGTGTACGCCGACATGGACGGTGGCAATCAGCTTGCCGTCGTTTTCGAGGGGCGCCGCCACATCGAAGACCGCGGGCTTTTCGAACACCTGCAGCATCATTTTGATGGGACTGGCCTTCAGCAGCTGAGCATAGTCAAGGCGCAAAGGCAGCAGCTTGCCCTGATTTTCAGGATTCGTACTCAGCAAGATGTTGCCCTGGCTGTCGCTGATATTGACGTCGTACACCGTCAACGAGTATCGATTGACGGAATCGAGAGCCGCTCGCAACGGAGTGTCACCGCGAACCGTTTCCGACACCAGGTCGCGCAATTCAGCCGGATTATTGGGATCGACCGTGCGGTCGCCCAGGCCGAACTTAAGTGCCTGTTGCAGTGCGTACCAAACCTGGTCGGCCACCATCCGGTTGGTCTCATAGGTTTGCTGCACCGCCGCCTTGACGAGCTGGTGCACGTATACCAGCGAAACCGTCCCGGCGATGAGAAACACCAGGACGGTAATGGCCAGCACGAGCTGCGTCTTCAGGCGCATCGATTCGCGTACCTCTCGGATGACGCCGAATCAGAGGAAATCCCGCAATCAAACTGACACTTGGCTACGCTCAACTTCGAATTCTTCTCAAATCTCTCTCAGCTCTTTGCTTCCAGCCGTGCCTGGCTGTATTCCTTCAGCTTGTTGTGCAGGGTCTTCAGGCTCACACCCAGGATTTCTGCGGCGCGTGTCTTGTTTTGTCCGGTTGCCTCGAGCGTTCGTACGATCAGCATGCGTTCGGCCTCATCCACCGTAGCGCCCACCCGAACGGTAATTGAGTTTCCATCGCCGGGCGCCGCCTGCGTCGCATCTTTGCCGAACCCCGTAGGAAGATGGTCGGCCTCGAGAGGCGAATCGTCGGGGCAGAGAATCACAGCCCGCTCGATGGTGTTGCGCAGCTCCCGTGCGTTTCCCGGCCAGTTATGCGCCTTGAGCCGGTCGAGCATCGATGCGGCTACGCTGGAAACCCTGCGCCCGTGTTTTTGATTCATCTCGAGCACCATGGCTTCGATCATGGCCGGCAGATCGTCGAGGTGATCGCGCAGCGGCGGCATGTGAATGTTGAAGACATTGAGCCGGTAAAAGAGATCGGCGCGTAGATGACCCTGCGCTACGGCGTGCCGCGGATCGCGATTGGTCGCCGCCAAAACGCGCACATCGACCTCTTGCTCGCTGCGCGACCCCAGGCGGCGGAGCTTGCGCTCTTCCAGCACGCGGAGCAGCTTGGCCTGGGTGCCGTGGGGCATCTCACCCACTTCGTCCAGCAGCAGCGTCCCGCCTGAGGCCAGCTCAAAGCAGCCCGCCCGGCGCTCGATCGCTCCGGTGAAAGCCCCTTTTTCGTGCCCGAAGATTTCGCTTTCGATCAGCGTCTCCGGTATCGCCGCACAGTTCACGGCGACAAACGGCCGCGTCTTGCGCGGGCTCAAATCGTGCAGTGTGCGCGCCACCAGCTCTTTGCCCGTGCCGCTTTCGCCGGTTATGAGCACAGGAACATTGGAGGGAGCAATCTGCTCGATGAGGCCGAAGATTTCGCGCATCTTCCGCGAACTGCCCACCAGTTGTCCCAGGACACCGGTTTCGCGCAGCCGGCGCCGCACCACTTCCAGCTCCATCGCAGTTTCACGTTGCCGGGTGGCATTGGCAAGAATGGTTTTGAGGCGCGTTGCATCCACCGGCTTGGGCAGGAAGTCGTAGGCGCCCATCTTCATGGCTTCGACCGCCGACTGGATCGAACCCATCGCGGTTAGCACCACCACCGCCATGTTGTTGCTGAGCCCCAAGCCGCCTTCAGCCAGCTTGGCCAGCAAGCCCATGCCGTCCATCCGGGGCATCTTCAGGTCAGTTACGACGATCGCGGGGTCCCAGACCTGCGCCTTCTCCCAGGCTTCGACGCCGTCGCGCGCCGTCTCCGTGCGGTATCCCCATCCGGAGATCAGCTCCGCCAGGCCGGCGAGCGCATTGGGCTCGTCTTCGGCTATCAGGACCTTGACTGCGCTATGCATACACTTGTCCGTTCATCCTTAAGCTTACCTTTTTTGCCCTGGCTCGCTTAGGCTCCCCAGGGGCACTGTACCTCTCTGACCACGCTATACCTAGTCCGGTATCATCTCAGGAATGAAGCCCACTCGGCGCAAGTTTCTCACCGGAGCTGCCACCGCCGCGGTTGTTTCCCTGGGAGCTGGCAGATCAGGCGCCGAAGATCCGCAAGCGCCTCTTCCGCCATCGATTGCAGCGCTTAAAGACCGCCGAAACGAAGCCACGCCCATTTCGAGCGCTGAGCGAGAGGCGCGCCTTAATCATGCGCGCGATCTGATGGAACAGAACCGTCTCTCGGCGATCTGCATGACCGGAGGCACGTCGCTTCGCTATTTTACGGGTATTCGATGGTGGCCGAGCGAGCGGCTGATGACCCTGGTCCTTCCCGTCAAGGAGCAGCCGTTCGCTGTGTGCCCGGCATTTGAAGAACAGCGCCTGCACGAGCAGTTCTCCCTTGTTCCGTCGCTCGCTGCCACGCGCCTGATCAGCTGGCAGGAGGACGAGAATCCCTACGAGCGTGTCGCCGCGGGCTTGCGCGATCTCGCTGCTGGTGGCGCTGCGATCGGAATCGAAGAGACAATGCCCTTCGTCTTCTCGCAAGGCATCGGCCGAGCGTTGCCGCAGGCCACGCTCGAAAGTGCCACCCCCGTCACTGCGGGCTGCCGCAGCATCAAATCGCAGGCCGAGCTCAAGCTGATGCAACTGGCCAATTCCGTCACCCTTCAGGTATATGAAGCCGCGTGGCGCGCCGCAAGGCCGGGCATCACCACCCATGAATTCTCTGCACTGGTCGCAACCGCTTACGACCGTGTGGGTTTTCCCGGCGATGCGAGCTGCGAAACCGGCGAGTTTACCGCCTCGCCGCATGGATCCATTGCTCCCCAGACCATCCGCGAGGGCGCAATGGTGGTCGTCGACGACGGCTGCGTCGTCGAGGGCTATCAGTCCGACATCACGCGATCGTTTGTCTACGGCAAGCCCGGCGACAAGATGCTGCGCTGCTTCGACGTCGTGCATCGCGCGCAAGCCGCCGCGCTGGCAGCTGCTCGCCCCGGCGCGCCCTGCGGCTCCGTCGATGCGGCAGCACGCAAGCTCATCGAAGACTCCGGCTTTGGCCCCGGCTATTCGTTCTTTTTGCATCGCCTCGGCCACGGCATCGGCATGGACATGCATGAATGGCCGTATCTAGTCCGCGGCAACCCGCTGCCGATTGCCGAGCACATGACCTTCTCCGACGAACCCGGCGTATATATCCCCGGCGAGTTCGGACTCCGGCTTGAAGACGACATGTTCATCACCGAAGACGGCGCAAAGCTTTTCACCCCGCAAAGCCCATCTCTGGAACACCCGTTCGGTTGAGGACAGCTCGCGCCTGGCTAGTGTGGTGTCTCTTAATCGCTACCCGAGAGCTGGTCATCCTGAGCGGAGTTTGCCGCGTTTTTGCGGCAAACGGAGTCGAAGGACCTGCATTTTGGAATGTTCCCGGTTGTCAACCAACTTCTGAAACGCTCTCCCAGCCTCGGTGCGCCTCGCCGGTCTATACTCTCATCTGTCCGAATTTTGAAAAGGAGCGGTTTCATGTCTTCTTCTGCCGTTGCCTATGCCAGCAAGAATCACCCGCGGTTTCTCGATGAACTGAAGGCGCTGCTCCGCATTCCGTCCATCTCCACGGATCCCGAGCACAAGGCAGATTGCCGCAAGGCCGCCGAGGCCTTGCTTTCCGAGCTCAAGCGCATCGGCATGGAGAACGGGCGCCTGATTGAGGGTGAAGGCCACCCGCTGGTTTATGCCGATTGGCTGCACGCGGCAGGAAAGCCCACGGTTCTTATCTACGGCCATTACGACGTGCAGCCGCCCGATCCACTTGACGAGTGGCTGTCTCCGCCCTTCGAGCCCACCGAGCGCAACGGCAATATCTACGCCCGTGGCGCAGTCGACGACAAAGGACAGGTCGTCGCCCAGGTCAAGGCGCTCGAGTCGCTCATGGCGGCCGACAAGAAGCTGCCGCTGAATGTCCGCGTCATCCTTGAGGGGGAAGAAGAGGTCGGAGGCGAGACCATCGCCGAATTCGTCGCATCGAAGCCCGCGACTCTCAAAGCAGATTTCGCTCTGGTCAGCGATACCGAGCTCTTCGCTCCTGGTTTGCCCACTCTCTGCGTCGGCCTGCGTGGCATGATCTACACCGAGCTGGAAGTGCGCGGCGCCAAGACGGACCTGCACTCCGGCATGTACGGGGGCGTAGCGCCCAACCCATTTGTTGCGCTGGCCCAGATCATCGCCAAGCTGAAAGACGAAAACGGCCACATCCTAATCCCCGGTTTCTACGACGACGTCATCCCGCCCAGCAAGGAAGAACTGGCCGCCTGGAGCAGCCTGCCATTCGACGAGGAGGAATACAGAAAAGCCGAGGTCGGCTCGAAGGTCCTCGTAGGCGAGCCCGGATTAAACGTTATGGAGCGTACCTGGGCCCGGCCTACGCTCGAGGTGCACGGAATGCCCGGCGGCTTCATCGGCGCGGGAGCTAAGACGGTCATCCCGGCCAAAGCGACCGCCAAGATTTCCATGCGCCTGGTCCCCGGTATGACGCCTGCAAAAGCCTTCTCACAATACAAGAGCTACGTGGAGAAGATCGCCCCTGCCGGCGTCGATGTCGACATTCGGCTTATTCACTCCGGAGATCCGTGCCTGATTCCGGTCGACAACCCGTATATCCAGGCCGCCACTCGCGCGCTCCACGAGGTTTGGGGCAAAGACACGGTCTTCATCCGCTCTGGCGGCTCCATCCCCATCGTTGGCGACTTCGACAAGCACCTTGGCCTGCCCAGCGTGATGATGGGTTTCGGCCTGCCCGACGACAGTCTCCACGCGCCCAACGAGAAATTCAATCTGAAGAACTTCGAACTCGGAATTACCTCGCTCATCCGCTTCCTCGAGGAAGTCGGCGGTTAACGGCCATATCGAATGCGGGCGCCTCCGGTCCCTTGCTCTTGGGGACCGGGGATGGGAGGAGCGCGGGTGCAGGCACTAGCTTGTTAGGGTGGGAGGGACGCTGTACTAGCCCATGGCCATCACTTTCCACCACGACGCCGCCGGCTTTGTTCTTGCCGGCGGCCGATCCTCTCGCATGGGCCGCGACAAGGCTCTGTTGATGCTCGGCGGCCGGCCTTTGATTGCGCACGCGCTCTCCACTCTCCGTGCGGCCGACCTTTCGGCTTCGATTGCCGGAGCCCATGGCGGCCTCACGGAGTTCGCTCCTGTCGTTGCCGACGTAGCGTCGAGCCGAGGCCCATTGGCCGGGGTTTGTGGCGCTCTGGCCTCTAGCTCCGCGCGCTTTGCTGTCTTTGTCCCGATTGACCTTCCGTTCCTGCCGCCTTCTCTGCTGGTTTACCTTCTCCACCATGCCCGAATCACGGGCCGCGCAGTCACCGTTCCTTCGCTCGCAGGCTTTGCCCAGACCTTTCCCGCCGTCATCGACCGCTGCGCCCTGCCCGTCCTCCAGTCGGAACTGCACTCTGGCCGAAACGGCTGCTTCGCCGCGTTTCAAGCTGCTTCTGCGCGCCTCGGCCAGTCCTCGAGCATCGTGCCGGTCGAGTTCCTGGCTCAAGCCGGCCACGCCTTCCATCCCCACGGCTTGCCTCCCATCGTCTGGTTTTCCAACCTCAACACTCCGGCCGACGCTGAGCAAGCAGAGACCCTCTGGATGCGGCGCATCGCGTAAGCTGTTTCCTAGATAGATGTCCGATCCGTCACAACATCCGGAGCCGCAAGAGCCGCTTGAGCCGCTTGCCGCCGAACTCGACGCGCTGGCTCAGCAGCCGTCCAAGGATGGGCCGCCTTCTATCCTTCCGCCGGGTCCGCCACCCATTGGACCCGTCATCGTTTTCGACAGTGTCTCCATCGCGTTCAACGACCGCCCGATTTTGACGAACGTCAGCTTTTCCGTAGCGCGTGGTGAAACTCTCTGCATCCTTGGGCGCAGCGGCGTGGGAAAGTCGGTTTCCCTTCGCTTGCTGATGGGGTTCCTCAGACCTGACTCGGGATCAATCACTGTCGAAGGGCGTGAAATCACCAACCTGAACGAAGAAGGCCTCAGGGCGGTCCACAAGCGCGTCACGATGGTCTTTCAAAATGGAGCGCTTTTCGATTCGCTGAGCGTGCGCGAAAATGTTGCTTTTCCGCTGCGCGAGCGCGGCGGCATCGAGGAGGATGCACTTAATCAGGTTGTCGATCGATTGATCGGCCTGGTTGGCGCAGAAGACGTGATCGATGTCTATCCGGCTAGCCTTTCCACGGGGCGCAAGCGCGCCGTCGCAATGGCGCGCGCCCTGGCTGCCCAGCCTGAGATTGTTCTTTACGACGAGCCCACAACCATGGTCGACCCCATCATCGCCAAGCGTCTCGGTAACCTGATTCAGCGGCTCAAACGGCAGCTCGGATTTACCAGCATCGTGGTCACTCACGACACGCGCTTTGCTCAAAAACTCGCTGACAAGGTTCTATTCCTCGATCAAGGGAGAGCGAGCTATTTCGGCCCCCTCAATGAATTTCTGTCCAGCTCCGACCCCGACATTCGGCTTTTTCTGGACCTCGACGCATACTTGGTACCCTCGGAATAGGAAACTTGCACGAAGGTCACAAAAAGCGGGTTACAATTGTCCCATTACGGTGCATTCCCCCGGAGGTAACCATAGTGTTACCCAATTTGTAACTATCGAGCACCGAATTTCCCTTGCAAGTGCCTTCATTTCTGAGCGATGCTGAAACAACTGAGTGGCAACAAGACGCGTCTTAATTCATGAACGATCTGACATGCGGTTTCCCCCATTCGCCGTCAGCTAAAGAAACTGCATTCGAACCCCTAAGAGTCTCAACCGTCAAGATTCGCCACGTAAGCAACCCGGGCCATGTACCTCGCACGCAGGAATCTGCTCGGATGAACTTAAGGCCGCTGGATTCTGCAACCCGGTATCGGCTTCTGAGCCTTTTCGATCTGCAAAGGTCCCAGCGCCGCGTCAGTAAATTAGGTCAATCCTTCCTGGATTCCTATCGGGAGGACACGTTGTTCGCAACATCTTCGTCTCCCCTGTGTCTGCGTTGATGAAAAAGAGTCTTTGAACTCAGACATGGGTGTATGTTTTTGCACAATCACTTTGTTCTTTGTGCCTTGCTTCTCGCTTTGGTTCAAATAGCTCTAATGGTTCCGGCAGTTTCGGCGTAACTGAAACTTTGAGGCAGCCCCATGGCGAGTTCGGATTTCTGGCAGAGGCTCTCGACTTCCTTGGCAACATCGGCCGAACGGGAGTCGCTCGCCCCTGGCGCCTCGACGCGCGCCGGCCGCGTCGGAGCCAGGTTGTGGATGGTTCTGGACGGATTGACGGCTCTGGGCGCCGCGTTTCTCGCGACAATCTACGAGTTTCATACCACCCCGCTGAACGGCGCCAGAGGCTTTTGGCACGGTACGCTGTTTTGGGGCCGTTCGGTGAGCATCCTGCTTGCGCTGTTCTGCGTGTTCACTTTCACGCTCATCGCCATCAGCCGCCGGATGCATCTCTACACCCCGGAGCGCCTGACCAACTTGCTTCACGAGCAGCGTTTGAGCGCGCAGGCCTGCTTCACGTCCGGACTTCTCCTGACCGGCATTCTTTACCTCGTTCACGCCAATGACATTCCCCGCGGCATCGTGATCAGCACGGTGTGTCTTGTGGCCGTTGTGCTTGGCCTGCGCCGGCTGATCTATCGCATTCTGCTCTACAGGCGTTTCGACCGCGGGATCGGTACGCGCAATGTTCTCATCGTCGGCACCGGGCCGGAAGCTCATGCCCTTCGCCATCACCTCGAGAGCATCAGGCACCTTGGATATACTTTCAAGGGATTCATCGACCTGCCCGCCGCCAACAACGGCGCGGCGCCGGATTCGAGCGACGTCGTGGGCACGATCGACACTCTGTTCCAGAACACTCGCAAGCAGTTCGTTGACGAGATCTTCTTTACGACTTCCTGCGATCGTTGCATCATTCAGGACGTGCTCGAGCAGGCTCGCATTCATGGCGTGGATTTGCGCGTCGTTCCCGATATGTACGACGGCGTGGCCTGGAATAACCCCATCGAATACATCGGGCAATTTCCGACCATTCCGCTGCATCGCGGCCAGGTGCCGGAACTCGGGCTCTTCTTCAAGCGTATCTTCGATACAGTGTTCTCGTTGCTAGCGCTTGTCTTGCTTGCGCCCTTCCTCCTCCTCATCGCCGTCGTTATCAAACTGGATTCGCCCGGCCCCGTCTTCTACACCTCAGAGCGAATCGGCAAGAAGGGTGTGGTCTTCCGATGTTTCAAGTTCCGCACCATGGTCCAGGATGCTGACAAGCGCCGTGGCGAAATCCTGCACATGAACGAGCGCGACGGCGTCCTCTTCAAAGTAACCAACGACCCGCGAGTCACCCGCCTCGGCCGCTTTCTGCGCAAATATTCCATCGACGAACTGCCGCAATTCCTCAATGTCCTCAGCGGCGACATGAGCATCGTCGGTCCGCGTCCTCCCTTGGCGGCCGAGGTGCGGCGCTACGACCTCAATCATCTGCGCCGCCTGTATGTCACGCCGGGCATCACCGGCCTGTGGCAGGTCCAGGGACGGCAGGATCCCTCTTTCGCCAGCTACGTTTCCCTGGACGTCACTTATATCGACAACTGGAGTATCTGGCTGGATTTCAAGATCATCCTGCGCACCGTGGGCGTGGTCCTGGCCGGCACAGGAATGTAGTCTCGCGCAGGCCTGCGCATTCTTTCCAGGAATTGTCTTTCGATCAGTACTCGGGCAGGACGTCGGCTGTTGGCCGCGCCGCCTCTCTCGAGTCTGCTTCCCGCTTGATGGATGGCAGCGTCAGGGTGGGCTCGGTGTGCTGTTCCTTATTGCGGCGAACGCGAAGATTGTTGATCGCGAAGTCGATGTACGGCGACTTCAGCTCGGGCTTCTCTCCCAGGAATTTGCAGGTCGCCATCACCTGATCGACGATGAAGGTGGGCTGAAAACCTGCCAGGTCCAGTCCCTTCTCCTGCCGGATCAGGTACACCATGTACTTGAAAGTATCTTCATCCAGCGTCAAACCGTGCAGTCTCGCATGGTTTTCGAAGATCGTGCGGAACTGTTCCAGGCTTGGCGATGCCACCTCAATCTTGTAGGGGATGCGGCGGAGAAATGCGGGATCCATCAGATCTTCCGGCTCCAGGTTGGTCGCGAAGATCACCAGCTCTTCGAACGGAATGCTGAAGCTTGACCCGGTGTGCAGCTTCAAATAGTCCACCCGGCTCTCCATGGGCACGATCCAGCGGTTCAGCAGGTCCCTCGGGCTCACTAATTGGCGGCCAAAATCGTCGATCAGAAAGCAGCCGGACAACGCCTTCATGTGCAGCGGTGCCTCGTAGTAATGGCCGCCTTCGTCGTAGCGCAGGTCGAGCATCTCCATGGTCAATTCGCCACCCACCACCACGAATGGCCGCCGGCACGAAACCCAGCGCTGGTCGTGCGACTCGCGCCGAAAACTCGCCACTTCCGGGTCTTCGTCGCTCTTACCGGTGAGGCCAAGCGGAACATGAATGCGCGGATCGTAATACCGGATGATCTGTCCTTCAACAAAGATCGCGTACGGCACGTGGATCAGATCGCGGAATACGTTCGCGAAGCACAAGGCGACCGAGGTCTTGCCGTTTCCCGGAGGGCCGTAAAGCAGAATCGCCCGGCCCGAATTCAAGGCTGGTCCTGCCTGCGCCACCATGTTGGGGTTCAGTGTCAATCCGCGGATCGACTCCATCATCCGATCCACCGTGACATGCTCGTTGGTTGGCTTCTGCAGGTTGACTCTCTCCACAAACTGCGCCAGCGTCACGGGGGCGGGGCCTACGTATCCTGACCGCTTCAACACGTCGATCGTCCAACGCTTGCCTTCGTCGGTGATCGAGTAGCGCATCTCCAGGATGCTGTCGTCACTGTGCGCGCCCAGAGTGTAGAGCAGCTGGCGCTCGATCGCCATGCGCGCCAGATCCATCACGATCTGCTGAGGCAGCTTGATGGCTTCGGCAATCTGTGCCAGCTTCTCCATTCGGCCGGTGTAGATCAGCTTCATGAAGAGACCCAGTAGTTCGGTTTCGCCGAGGCCGGTCTCGGCGATCGTGGCCGGTTCGCGCGGGATGCGGCGCACAAATACATCCAGCGTCTTCTGATCGATCACGCCGATCGCGACGAGGTTCTCGCTCAGCCGGCCGCCCTTAGTCCGCATGCGCTCCAGCGCGGCCGCCACATCTTTCGCTGTGACCAGCCTGGCGCGGATCAGCAGGTCACTCAATCTCACTTGCGGATCGATGGTGTTCTCCCCGACAGTCTGGCTGCCTCTAGACGGTTTTCCCCGAGGCCTCACCCCGCCGGCCTCGGCAACTCAGCCGCTACAGAATCAGGTTGATTCTAGGCGGTACCAATTTGATAAAGAATCCCCCGTTGGTGGAGTCAGCCTTACGGAAGTAGCTTGTTCTGCGGTCACTTAGCCGCATGAAGACTGCGTTGGGGCTTCACGTCGCGGCTACAACTTTCGCGTCGATTTTGGTCACAGGGGCTTTCAAATTGAGCCAAGCCTCCCGCACCGGGGCTGTCAACTTCTCAGATTCAGACAGAAGCAGCCCTCTACCTTTCCGTGGCTCGGCCTGTTCCGGAAAGCTTCCGTCATTGCCAAATAACTTGTTTAGAAACAAAAGGTTATTCAATGGGCAACCCTTGAGATGCGCCGCAATTTAGACTGGAGATGTGAAGATTGCGCTTGCCCAGATTGACCCCACGGTTGGGGATTTCACGGGAAATCTGGAAAAGATCGTTGCCGCAAGCCGCCGCGCTGCGGGTCTCGGTGCGCGCCTCACCGTTTTCTCTGAACTCGCCATCTGCGGCTATCCGCCGGCTGACTTTCTTGAAAAACCCAGCTTCCTCGCTCGCTGCTGCTCGGCCGTCGACGAACTGGCTGGAGCAACGCGCGAACTCCCCACCGCGGTTCTCGCCGGGGTCGCTTTGCCCACCAGGCGGGATGACGGAAAACCGGCCTTCAACGCCGCAGTCATGCTCGACCGCGGCCGGCTGATCCTTGAACAGCACAAGTGCCTCCTGCCGTTCTACGACGTCTTCGACGAGCAGCGCTATTTTTCCCCCTCCGGTCCCCAGAAAATCGCCGAACTCGACGGCGTCCGCCTTGCCGTCACCATCTGCGAGGATGCGTGGAACGATAAGAACTTCTGGCCGCGCCGCCTCTACTCCGTCGACCCGATCGAGGAGCTGATGCGCACTCGGCCGGCTCTTCATATCAATCTCTCTTCCTCGCCGTTTTGGCATTCGAAGCGCGCGCTGCGCCGTGAGATGCTCGCGGCCATCGCACGCCGCGACGGCATTCCCGTACTGATGTGCAACCAGGTGGGCGGAGACGACAGCCTCGTCTTCGACGGCTCTTCGCTGGCTCTCAACGCTCGTGGCGAGCTCATCGCTCAGGCCGCATCCTTTCGAGAAGACCTTGTCGTCGTCGATCCTTTCGAGGCCCCACGATTGGCAGAGCCGGACGACGACGATACGGAGGCAGCCTATCGAGCGTTGGTGCTGGGTACGTGCGATTACGTGCGCAAGTGCGGCTTCAGCAAGGTTCTGGTGGCGCTGAGCGGAGGCATCGATTCGGCGCTGGTGGCAGCCATCGCGGCCGAGGCGCTTGGGGCAAAAAACGTCATCGCCGTAGGGATGCCTAGCCCTTACTCCTCGGCCGGCTCCATCGAAGATAGCCGCCAACTGGCCGCCAACCTCGGCATCCGCTTCGAAATCATTGGCATCAGCGCTCTGTTCGAGGAGTTCAACGACGCCCTTGCGCCGCTCTTTGCCGGAACCAAGCCCGACATTACCGAAGAAAACATCCAGTCGCGCACTCGCGCGGTCCTGCTCATGGCGCTCTCCAACAAATTCGGCGCCCTGGTGCTCACCACCGGCAACAAGTCAGAAATGGCCGTAGGCTACTGCACGCTCTATGGCGACATGGTGGGCGCGCTGGCGGTAATCGGCGATCTCGTCAAAACACGCGTCTACGCTGTCTCTCGATGGCTCAACCGCGAGCGCGAAGTGATTCCAGTAGCGATCCTGAACAAGCCACCATCTGCCGAGCTGCGCCCCGGCCAGATGGATACCGACTCGCTGCCGCCCTACGATGTGCTCGATCCGATTCTCGAAGCCTACGTCGAGCGCTATGAAACACCCGAGCAGATCGCTCGTGAGCACGGTTTCTCTCTCGATCTCGTCCAACAGGTGGTGCGCCTGGTGGAGCGATCCGAGTACAAGCGCCAGCAAGCCGCGCCGGTCCTGAAAGTGACTCGAAAGTCGTTTGGCATGGGCCGCAGATTTCCCATCGCCGTGAAGGTGCAGGTGTAGTGCATGGACTAGAAGTGAACGGAGTCAAAGGAGTGAAATGAGTGAAGAAAGTGAAGTACATTTCACTCTCTTCACCTATTCACTCCCTTCACTTATTCACTGATTCACTCACTTCACCTATTCACTCCTTTCACTCCCTTCACCTCTTGCCTGCTGGCTCTCACCTCGCCTGAGCAGGTAATCTAGATGTTTCAAGAGTCTTTTAATGCTCGAAGGAGAATCAGCTTGATCCGTCTTTTCGTCCGTTTTTTCACCGCCGCTGTGCTCGCCATCTTGTTCGCGCCCGCATTCCCGGTTCTGGCCCAGCAGCATGTGCCGCCCGCACCTCCCGCACAAGAAGCCCCCGCTTCGTCAGCCCAATCTGCGCCCGCGCAAACCTCGGCCGAGCCTTCTGCGCCGGCGCCGACGGCCCCGCTTTTGCCCGCGCCCAACCCGGCCGACTTTACGGCTGCATCGCCTACAAAAGAGCAAGTGGACGCATTCTTGCACGCAACCTGGGGCTACGACGACAACGTCATCTTCCAGGTGCATGCCATCCTCAAGACCTCAGTCGAAGGGGTAAGCAAGGTCGTTGTCTACTATGCCGATCGTGCAGGTAAAGAAAAGCCGCAAGGCCTGGTGCTCTTTACGCTTCCCGATGGCAAACATATGGTCGCCGGAAACGACGTGGTCGACTTCGGCGCAAACCCGTTCGCCGACACCCGCCGGCAAGTACAGGAAAAGGCCGATGGTCCGTATCGCGGTTCTCCCTCAAAGGACTTCGAAATTGTAGAATTTGCCGACTTCCAATGTCCGCACTGCAAAGAAGCTCAGGCCAACATGGATAAGCTGGTTGCCGACTTTCCCAAAGCTCGTGTCATCTTCCAGAACTTCCCCATCTCTTCCCTCCATCCTGAAGCCGCCAAGGCTGCAGAGTACGGGCTCTGTGTGAGCAAGCAAGGCAGCAGCTCAGCCTTCTTCCAGTATGCGGCGGCGGTGTTTGACGGGCAGGATGGACTGGCTACCCCTGACGGCGCCACCCTTACCCTGAACAGCGCAGTCGCCAAAGCCGGCCTCGATCCCACCAAGATTGCCGCCTGTGCCGCTGATCCGCAAATCAAAGCGCAGATTGGCGCCTCAGTCAAGCTGGGCAGCGATCTGGGTATCAACCAGGTACCGACCCTGGTCGTGAACGGCCGCGCGGTTCCTGCCAATGTGCCTTACGATGTGCTGAAGAAAATCGTCGATTTCCAGGTCAAGTTCGACGGCATCTCCGGCCAGTAAGGCTGCGATCTCAGGAAGCACGCCGTAAGGCCTGGTCATCCTGAGCGAAGGTCGCGCCAGCGGCCGTAGTCGAAGGACCTGCATTCCGTGCGGCCCAACTCAGCTCGGAAACGTGGGTGCCCCACCCTCGCCGCGCTTTTGTTTTTGCGGCTAGGGTGGGATCCCCACGCTAACTCGCTAACTTGCCGCCCGCCTATTGCTCGCCAGCTCTCTCAACCCGCATCATCGCTGTGTGTCCCGGCGCCTGCGGCCCGCGAATGACATGCGGCGTCATAATAATCACGATCGTCCCGTAGTTCTGCTGCAAATCCTTGCCGGTCAGGTCGTTTAATCCCGGAATCTCGCTGATCCCTGGTGTTCCGCTGATGGCCTGGCTCTGCGACTTGTCCACCTCCGTAGCCACCACCGCCGCTTCGCCCTGTTTCAGCGTTATCACGCCGCTGTAGGCGCGGTTATCCAGCACCGGATTGCCGTCAATCGAGGTTCCTGAAAGTGCATCGAGCTTCATTTCGACGCTCAATGCGACGTCGTTATCGCGCAGTACCGCGGGGGTCGCCGAAAGAGTCAAACCCAGGTCTTCATACTGCACCATCGGAATGGTCGGTACCGTGCTGGTCAGCGACGAAAGCAGCGATGACAGGCTGCTCGAAGTTCCCGCCCCGGTCAGCCCAGGAATGCTCCCCAGGTTTGGCGACAGGCTTGAAAACGAAGACGTCTGAATCGGGTAGCGCGAACCTTCTTTCAGCGTCCCTTTTTCGCCATCTTGCAACCGCAACTGGATTTGATCCAGCTCCCGCGAGTCCGACGTGTTCAGGTTGAGGTTGAGGGTTGTCGCGCCGGCGGTCAGAGCCGATTGCGTGAGCCCGCCGCCGAACACCAGAAATCCCTGCGAGAGCAGCGAACTCGAAACCTGCCCTGAGGCAATCAGGATGCCGAGAATCGCCAGCGGATCGTTGGCCGAAGCCAGTCCCGACGAGATAATCTGCTGCACTAATGCCTGGTTCTGGCTCAGCAGCGATTGCTCCTCGGCATAAACATTGAACGCCGTGAAGGTTTGCGGAATCTGCAAGCCGGTGTTGCGATTCGCGGTGTGCGCCACCTGGATCATCTTCACGTCGAGCAGCACTTGGCTCCGGCCCGCCATGAGGCCCTGCAGGGTTGCATTGAAGGCACTCAGCGTCGCCGAAGGGGCGCGCAGCGTCATGGTGCGTTCGGCCAAGGATGTCGTCACCTGGGTGATCGAGAACGCGTTCTTCGCCAGGTTCTCCACGTCCTTCACTTCTTGGTCGCCCAGCCCCGTCAGGTACACCGTCTCCAGTTCCTGGCGCGTGAACCTGGTGCGCAGATCGCGCGAGTCGCGAGCCACAACGGCGTGCCTCGCGTCCAGGGCAACGTAGAACGTCTTCGTCAGCATGCTCAGGACGCCGGCGGCTTCGTCGAAATTCACATCGTCCAAATCGATCCGCATGGCGTCGGCCCGCACGCTGTCGTCGACCATCGCTTTGATTCCGTAAGCTTGAAATACCTGCTCAATGATGGGTCGAACGTAACCGCGCTGGTGGAAACTATGGTGCGCACTCGAAGGCATCAGCTGGGGTTCGCCCCCCAGGCTGCCCGCGCCCCGCTCGTAAAGCTCCTTCGGCTCGGCACGGGTCGCGTCGCCGGCCAGCTCGTCCAGGTGCTGGCTCGCCTCGGCATTCCTGGGATCGAGCGCCGTCGCGCGAGAAAGAGCGTCGCGCGCACCCGCATCGTTGCCTGTCAACCTGTCTTTCGCTGCCGCCTGGATCAGCGCCGTCACTTCGTGACTTCGAGCCACTTCGGCAGCCATCGCATAATTGTTGTTCGAGGGGTCTAGCTGGGCTGCCTGCTCAAACCTCTGCCTCGCTTCTTCAAACTGGCTGTTGAGAAACAGCTTGCTCGCATCGAGGTAGAGTTTTGCTGCTTTACGCCGGTCGCTGCTGCGCGGTTGTGTGGCGCTTTGCACCTCTGCAGTGCCTTGTACCGTTGCTTGTGCAGGCGCGCTCGGCAGAGTCTCCGGTTGGCTTGGCGTGCTCTTCGACGGCGTCTGGCCCGGGGATGCAGCTGCAGCGGAAGGCGCAGTCTGTGCCGCGAGCCCGGGGAGAGCCAGGCCAAGCATCATCGCCACGCCGACGATCACCCTCGGCGCCGGCCTCCAGCCGCCCTTTCGACCTCGAAGGCGCGAGATATCGGGAGTCATGCCGGACCTCGGTTCAACGCCAATAGATCGGCCAGGGAAGTGACGCAGGCCTCGGGCTGGCAGGCAGCCAATTCGTCAAAACCGTATGTACCTGTGGCGACGGCGATCACCGACAGAAAATTGGCTCGCGCGGCTTCAATGTCGCGCGGCGTATCGCCCACTACGCAAATCTTCGCTCCCTTTCCGGCCAGCTCCCGGGCCTTATTGGCCGCCTGCCCAATTAACTCCGAACGAATCGGGAAGTGATCGCTGAAGCCCCCGAAGCGGAACCACTCGCGCAATCCTGCCTTCTCGATCTTGATCCAGCCGATAGCCTCCAGGTTGCCTGATGCCACACCCAACAGCGCGCCCTTTTGGGCCAGATAATGCAGCGTCTCGTTGACTCCCGGCATCACCACCGGATCCAGTTCATGGCGCCGCTCGGCGACGCAGTTGCGCATAGCCTCCAGGATGGCCTCGTGGCGCTCCTCCAGCACATTTTCAGGAAGACCCGCTTGCCGGTATGCTTCACGCAGAATCGCGGTGTCGGTGCTGCCGTGCAACAGCACTCCGGCCAAAGTGATCTCGAATCCCGTTACCCGGTGCACGCTCCCCGCCACGGAGTCAAAGTGAACCCGGTCCCGGCTGCGCAAGAGCGTGCCGTCGATGTCGAAGAGATAGGCGTCCTGCCCATCCCACTCAAAACCCGGCTCGATGGCGACGCGGGCGTCGTGGCTCTGCTGCGTGGTTGCCATTTTTTCAGGGGCGCGGTCTCAGCCCTGGCGATAACCCTGCCGCACCGCGCTAAAGACAGGACGCTCGCTGCGCGGAGGACGCTTGAGCCCCGCCCGCACCTCTGCGAGGTCCAGTCCCAGATCTGCCATGGCCCGGCTCAGCGTATTGCGATGCATGCCCAGTTCTTCTGCTGCTTTACACTGGTTTCCCCGGTGGGCCACAAGCACCTCGCGCAGATACTGCCGCTTGAACTCGCGCACCGCGTCCTCGTAGCGGACGCCGCTGGAGTGCATTTGCGTCACCAGACTGTCCAGTTCTCGTCTCACTCTTCCCTCTGGCTTGTTTTTGATCAAACTAGTCTAAACGGCGCGGCCCATGACGTACAGCATATTTTTTCACGACGTACCGTGACTTGGGTGCATCCACGATGGTGACTCATGTTTCAGCCTCTTCAGGCTTTCATGCACACGATCAGATAGTTCCTTGGGGCTCATGTCCATGCTGAGGTGGCATGCTCCAAAGAACATCTGAGGGAATCTGGCTTCGGTCAACCACCGGGTTCCGGGGAAGAAGGCCACCGTTACCAGTACGCATACCATCACCAGCAACGCGCCCTGCAGGAACCCGAAAACTGCCCCCAACAGTGTATCTATACAACCCAGGCCTGCCCAGCGAAAAGTCTTTTCCAGGAAAGCCCCCAGGAAAGCCGCCGCCAACATGACTGCCAGTGCAATCACCAGGAATCCGATGGCGTTAGCTACCGCCTCAATTCGCACGATAGGAATGAGGAGCTTGCCCACCAGGCTGTAATTCCAAATCGCCAGTGCCAACCCAAGAAAAAGTCCGCCCAGAGAGCAGAACGAGCGGAAAAATCCCTGCGCCATCCCAGCGAAGATCGCCACGATCAATATGGCAAGAATCGCCAAATCTGCCCACGACATAATCCGCACCGTTGTCCTTCTACCGTCTGATGCAATCCATGCGGTTGCCGCATCGGAATACTCCGCGGGCGCTATGATTCCAGCTCTCGCCCCGTCAATCGCCGGAAGGCCTCAAGATATTTGGCTCGCGTGCGCTCCACAACCTCGTCCGGCAATTCCGGCGCCGGCGCCTGCTTGTTCCAGTGAATCTGCTCCAGATAGTCGCGAACAAACTGCTTGTCGAACGATGGCTGCGCGCCTCCGGGCTTCCACGTTTTCGCATCCCAAAAGCGCGAGGAGTCGGGAGTCAACACCTCATCGGCCAGGATAACGCCTTCGGCGGTTCTGCCGAATTCGAACTTGGTGTCGGCCAGAATCAGCCCGCAGCCCTCGGCGTGTTCCGCAGCCCGTTGGTAAATTCCCAGCGTCAACCGGCGCAGTTCATTTGAGTCGGCCGTCCCCACGATGTTTCCCATCTCGGCAAATGAGATATTTTCATCGTGCGCACCGCCTTCGCTCTTTGTTGCGGGGGTGAAAATCGGCTCGGGCAGGCGTGAGCCGTCTTCAAGTCCCGCCGGCAATGCGATCCCACAGACGCTTCCCGAAGCTCGGTACTCCTTCCATCCCGATCCGGCTAAGTATCCTCGAGCCACGCACTCGACGGGAAACATCTGCGCCCGCTTTACCAGCATCGACCGTCCGTGCAACTGATCTGCGTAGGGTCGAAGCGAAACCGGGAACTCGCTGACTTCAGCAGTGATCAGGTGGTTTGGAATCACATCCTTCAGCAGATCGAACCAGAACAGCGAAATCTGGGTCAGGATCTTACCTTTGTCCGAGATCCCTGTGCCTAGTATGTGATCGAACGCCGAGATGCGGTCGGTGGCAACGAGCAATAATGCGCCGTCCACCGCATAGAGGTCGCGTACCTTGCCGCGCCCCAGCAAGGGAGTCGCGCCGAGGTTCGTGGTCAATAAAGCTGTCACGGAAAAACTTCCTGAGAGAAGAACTCAACGAAACTCCGATTCTCCGGCGCGCGGCACGCTTTGTCAACGCAGTTCACCTCGCATCTCCTCCCGCGAAGTGCAAGCGAAGTGAAAAGTGAAAGAGTGAAGAAGTTGAAACCTCCTTTCACTCCTTTCACTTCCTTCACTTCTTCACTCGTACTCGATCCCACTGCCCACGCCCCACAAACTGACCCCGGATCGTCGTTCCCCTGGCCTCCGCTTCTGCCGACACAAACCCCTGTGACGGCCGTCACCGATTCGCCCCCCGAGATCGGAGAGACTGCCATTGTCATCATTGGTTCGGGGGGATGTAAGTTATGAAAGCCCTCTTTGAGCCGGGCGACACGAGGCAGCAGTGGAAAGGGGAAGCCGCGGCTAGCTTCGTTTAGTGCAGGGATCACCAGTAGCCGCGTGCTACCGACCTCCAGTGCCGGCTACTGGTCCCCGTCTTTATCTTGTGTAATAAAGATCGACAAGCGCCTCCGAAGCGACGAGTTCCTTCGGGGGCGATTTTTTCGCTTGCCAAAGGCCGCTTCACCGTGAGCCTTGCTCTCTGCTTCCAGACCCGCTACTCCGCATCGTGCGAAAGCGCTCGCTCGATTCGCCTGTCCGGAATCAGCCAGACCAGTGCGACCAGCACATACGCTGCTTGCGCAATCCACGGTCGATAGAAAGCCAGAGGAATCGCCAGGCTGTAAACCACCAGCGAGAATTTGCCTTTGCGGTCCCTACCGATCGCTTTGGCCAGGATCGACTGCCTTCCTTCTACCGCGATCAGGGCAAAGCAAAGGATCGTGTAAGCGACTCCCGACATCAGCAACACCGCTCCATACAGCGCTGTCGGGGTCGCGGCGAAGTCGTTGAACCCCATCCAACCGGTAACGAATGGGAGTAGCGACAGCCAGAAGAGCAAATGAAGGTTCGCCCAAAGCACACCCCCCGAAACTCGGCCCGCCGCGTGCAGCAGATGATGATGGTTGTTCCAGTAGATTCCGATATAAACAAAGCTCAGCACGTAGCTCAGGAAAATCGGCGCCATCGGCTGCAGGGCCGACAACTCCTTGCCCAGCGGAATGTGCAGCTCGAGCAACATGACGGTGATGATGATCGCCAGAACCCCGTCGCTGAAGGCCTCAAGCCTGGTTTTGTTCATGGAAGCATTCCTTGCCGGCGGCCGGACGAAAGCGGTTTGCAGATCCTCACGCAGCCATGCATCGCACCGATTGTATCGTGCAAATTGCGGTGCTCGGCGAACTTTACTCGCCGGGCCAGTCTTCAGGAGAAACCGTCACCGTCGCGCAGCCAAACGAATAGTTGAACCACGCGTGCTCTGTGTTGGGGGTCGCAAAGAAGCCCTCCAGCCCTAGCCTGCGCGCCGATTCGGTCACAAATGCGCTTGTCCCATAGAACAGCGTGAAAAAGCTGTCCCAATCCACGGTGAAAAGAAAAGACTGATCGGGCGCGAGTAGCGTTCCGCGCGAAGGGAAGGGAACCGAGCCATTCTTTAATCCGTCGGTCGGTAACCGCACCACGGGATCGGCATGCGGGAACTCCGGGACAAAGATCAATTCCTTCTGGCCGGCCGATTCGAACACACCAAGAAAATCCTGCTGCAAGAGTGGTTCGAATCTTCCCTCGGCGGGCATCCACACCGGGTGCGTCTTCGCAAGGCTCTCGATTGAGTCTCGCGTCGCCCAATCTGCCAGATCGTCATCCAGTGAGCCAATCGCTGTCAGTAGCGCCTGGCTCATCCCCGCATACGACGTGATCCCGGTCTGCTTCATTACCTCAGCCCACGGGCATTTCGTTCCGTGCGCAAGAATCTCCTCGTCAGTGGGATAGCTCTGCACCGAATTCCACGCGAGAGAGCCGGGGACTCGCACAAAGGGGTGCAGAACGACGAACACCGATTCAAACCGCTCGCCATAGGCTTCGACGAGCGGAATGTCATGCCCGGGATAAACGAACTCTTGCACCTGCACGAATTCAGAGGTTAATTGGGATCAATTTCGGTCGCTGTAACCCCTATCACGGCTCGTCGCCGGGGCATACTTCTTCCGGCATCGGGCGCACCCCGTACAACAGCAATCGACCGGCCAACATCAGATAGAGAGACAACCCGCGGGACTCGCCGGCAAGACTGCGGCGAACCGGCGAAGACTGAATGAAGAGAGGAACCATATGGCAGTCGAGGTACTGGAACGGCATGCAAACGTCGATGAGGTCCTGCGCGAGGTTTCCCGGATCAAATCAATAGTCACTGAAGCGGTGGAAGATGGCGTGAAGACGGCGTTACGGACAATGAAGCAGGGACGCGAAGCCACCGAGGACGCAATCCATGACGCCAGGCACGCAATCAAGCGCAATCCTCTGCAGGCGGCAGGCATCATGTTCGCCGCTGGAATCCTGATTGGCAGCCTGGTGACTTTAATCAGTTCGCCCCGCGACTAGCTTCGGCTGGGTGCTCCGGCCCGGATCCTCGGGACCGGGAAGCTGAAATCTAAAAGCTAATAGCTGACAGCTGATAGCTGTCCTTACGCTGTCGCTCGCTGCGTCTCGCGCTGGTGACCAAGGCGCACGCTCACGATCTTTGAGACCCCAGGCTCTTGCATGGTCACGCCATAGATCATGTCCGCGCCCTGCATCATCCGCTTCGAGTGGGTGACGATAAGGAACTGCGTGTCGTGGCCCAGCGAGTGAAGCAGATCGGCGAAACGGCCCACGTTGGTCTCGTCGAGCGCCGCATCCACCTCGTCGAGCACGCAAAACGGGCTGGGCCGGAACTGGAAGATGCCTATCAACAGCGCCAGTGCGGTCAGAGCCTTCTCGCCGCCCGAAAGCAGCAGCACATTCTGCAGTTTCTTGCCCGGCGGCGAGACCACGATATCCAGCCCGCTCTCAGCCTGGTTCTCTTCGTCGCTCACGTGCAGCATGGCTTGCCCACCCTGGAACAGGCGCGCGAACACGGCCCCGAAATTCGCGTTGATCTGCGTGAAGGCCTCGTCGAATTTAGTGCGCGAGATCTGGTCGATCTCCTTGATCGTCTCTTGCGTATTTTCGATGGACTCGATCAGGTCGTTGCGCTGCGTCTCGAGAAACGCGTGACGCTCCGCGGTTTCCTTGTACTCGTCCAGGGCCATCATATTCACCGGCCCCATTTGCTCAAGTTTCTGGCGCAGTCCGCGGCATGTCTCCTCTTCTGCGGCAAGCTCTTCCGCGCCCAGCCGGCCAATTTCGGCATCCGCACGCAGCACCTGTGCCTCGACATTCACTTCTGCCAGGCAGCTTGCTTCGAGATGCGCCAGATCGGCGTGCAGCGTGGCCAGCTCGCTCGACAACGCCGCCCGGTCCTCGCGTAACTGATCCAGCGCCGACCGGTCCGCCTTGAGCAGCGTCTCCAGTTCCGCCAGTTGCTGGCGCAGGGCCCGCGCCTGTTCTGCAATGGTTTGCACCGCCGCAAGCGCCGAAGCCCGAGCCTCCCCAAGTTCCTTCTGCCGCTCGGCGAGCACGGTGTTCTCGGCGATGCGATGCTCCCGCTCTGCGATCGCCGCAGCAAGTTGCTCCTCGATTGCCTGCACGCGCCGCTCCAGATCCGCAAAGACCCGGTCAATCCGCTGGAATGCCGCCTCAGCGCCGCGCCGCCGTTCTTCCAGTCCTGCCAGCTCCGCGGTCATCTGCGCAGCCTCCTGCTGCAGAATGTCGCGCGTCTGCCGCAGGCTCTCTAGCTGAGCCTGCCGGGCGTCGAGGCTGGTTTCCGCTTGCGTATGCTCCGCGTCAAGGCGTGCCGCCTCCTCGCGCTTTTCGGCGATCGACCTGTGTCTCGCCTCGCGCGCCTCGCTGTTGCGCGCGGCTTGCGTCTGCCATTCCTCCAGGCGCCGCTCGATGCGTTGCGACTCGTTTTCCATCTGCTTCAGAGCCGCGCCAAGGTTTGCCGCCTCGGTCTCCGCCTGCCGCCGCTGCTCGCCCCGCATCTCCAGCTCCGTGGTCAGCTCGGCGATAACCCGCGTCAGCGCCTCCGCCTCGCCTTCTGCCTCCGTCAACTGGCTCTCTAGTCTGCCGAGCCTGCCTTCGATGTCGCGTAGCTCGCGTTTCAGGGCCAGGGGGCCTTCGCTGGCCGGCTTGCCGCCCGTGACGGTCGAGCGGTGGAAGCACTCCCCCTCGGGCGTCAGGAAATAGGCATGGCCGTAGCGCAAGGCGAGCCGCTTCGCGTCAATCGAAGTTTCCGCCAGGTAGCTGTATTTGAGTTTGGGCAACACCGCTTCCAGCGATTTACCGAATCCGTTCAGCACCTTGATGGCATCGCGCAGCGGCGTCAGCCCAGGTTCATTGATGGGGCCTTCGCTCGCAGCAAAGAGCTCGCCCTGAAGATCGGAGTGCACCAGGAACGTTGCGCGCCCGTCGCTGGTCTTGAGTACGCGGACGCCTTCCTCTGCATCGCCCCAGTTCTCCACCACCACGTAATTCAGCTCTTCGCGCAGGAACTCGTCCACGATTCCTTCGTGCTCGCCGCTCACTTCGATAAAGTCCGCCAGCGTCCCCACCGGAGCCACCGATTGCCCCAGCGCGCCCGGCCTCAGCAGCCGCCGTACAGTGTCTGTCGCGTAGCCATGATTGCGGATCAGCGCCTCGAGCGAGTCGCGCCGGCCTTCTGCCCCAGCCTGGTCGCTGCGCAATTGATTGGCAACGGTCCGGCGCTCCTGCTCATCGGCCCGCTTCGTCAGCATGGTCTCGCGCACCGCGGCAATCTCGTCTTCCAGCCGCTTCATCTCCGCGCTCGAAGACTCAAAGCGCAGGCGCGCCTCCGCGCCCTCCTCGCTGAGCCTCTGATGTTCCGTCCTGGCCTGGCCCATCTCCCCCGCAAGGCGCTCGGCCTCGCGTTCCAGAGCGGCAAGGCTTTCTTCGCCCTGCACCATGGAATTGCGCGCGCTGCCGGCCAGAGTCATCAGGTGCATGGTATGGCGGCGTCCCGCTTCGAGCTCCCGCTCCGCACCGTAGACTTCTTCGGCCGCGGCACGCGCTTCGTGCTGCCGCGCCTCCACCTTTTGCCGGAATTCCCGCGCCTCACCCGCCGCCGTCTCCAGAAAGCTGCGATGCTGAACACGCTCCTCTTCAATTCCGGCCATCTGCCTGCGTGTCTGCTCCAGCTCCGCATTCTGCGCCGCGATCCGCGTCTCGAGCTCGCTCACCCGCTCCGTATTGCCGCGCTCCTTCGCAACTGCCCGCTCCAGCTCGACGGCCGCCTCGGCAGCGCGATTCTGCGCGTTTTGGCCTTCGCGTTCCAGCTCGTAGCCGCCTTCGGTCAGCGAGTGCTGCCTGCCTTCCTGTTCCGTGATCGCTTCCACCGAGTGATTCACGCGCTCAGTCAGGGAGGCGATTTCGAGGTCCAGGCGCGTCTGATCCGCGTCCATTGCGGCCATGCGGCTGGCCAGGACCACCCGTAGACGCCCGCGCAACTCTTCGCGCACCGCCGCGAACCGTTCCGCCTTGGCTGCCTGGCGTTTCAGGCTGTTCATTTGCCGCGTGACCTCTTCAAAGATGTCATCCACGCGTGCCAGGTTCTGCTTGGCGCTCTCCAGACGCAATTCAGCCAGGCGCTTCTTGTTCTTGAAGCGCGTAACTCCGGCCGCTTCTTCGACGATGGCGCGGCGCTCATGTGGCTTCGAGCTCAGCAACTGCCCAATCCGCTCCTGGCCGATGATCGCGTAACTCTCCGGTCCCAGGCCGGTGCCCATGAAGATGTCCTGGATGTCGCGCAGGCGGCAGAGCTTTCCGTTCAGCAAGTATTCGCTTTCGCCGGTGCGGAACAGGCGTCGCGTCACCACCACTTCGCCCTTTCGCGGTGCGCTGTGGAACTTGCGCCGGCGAATCTTCAGCGTGACCACCTGCGGCGAAGCAGGCTCCTGCGCGGAGTTTGGGCTGGAGCCCGCCGGCGAAATTGCCGCTGGAACTTCTTGTGTTGCAGCCTCCTCCGTCGCTTCGTCGATCACCTGTCCAGGCTGTTCGTTGCCGACGATCTCTTCGGCCTCGGTGGCGCGCTGCCGGCGCAAGTCCTCCTCGTCCCAATCCGCCGACTCGTCGTGATCGACAACCACCTCCGGCTCGACAGGCACCGGTCCTTCGTAAGCCTCGGGATCGATCATCGTCAGCGTGACCTCCGCCATACCCAGCGGCTTTCGGTCCCGTGAGCCGGCAAAGATCAGATCCTGCATGTGGCTGCCGCGCAGCGTCTTCGCGCTCTGCTCGCCCAGAACCCAGCTCACTCCGTCGAGAATGTTCGACTTTCCGCATCCATTGGGGCCTACCACCACGGCGACTCCGGTCCCTGCCACGGCAATTTCCGTGCGATCGCAAAAACTTTTAAAGCCCAGGATGTGGATCTTCTTTAATCTCAGCATCTTTACTCCAGGGGAGGGTTCGACCCTGTCTTTCTTACAAGCGGAGAGCGCGCACTCCTTAAGGGAAGCGCCGAAGCACACGTATCTACCCGCTTGATTACTGACTCTACGAAGTTGAAAGGCAAGGGTCAACGCCGCAAATCCTGGCCACTTGTGGATAAGGCAGGACGGAATTCGTTAACTCCACGACTCTTTGCCTGGGATTGGTTTCGATCGGCTGGCGACGATTGCCGCAACTCAGGTCGTCGGCCCCTGTGCCGCTCGAAATCTTATACTGAATGAGCGCATCACTTATCGCCAGTTATAGGAGTCATCATGACGAACGAATCGAAGTGCCCGTACGCGGGCGGCACGCTTGAGCACACTCGAGCTGGGTCAAAGGGCAATCGGGACTGGTGGCCGGACCAGTTGAACGTCGGCATTCTGCATCAGCACCCGTCGCAATCCAATCCGATGGGCGAGGACTTCAACTACGCCGAGGAATTCAAGAGCCTTGACCTGGATGCCGTGATCAAGGACCTGCATGCCCTGATGACAGACTCTCAGGACTGGTGGCCGGCCGACTTCGGCCACTACGGGCCGCTGTTCATCCGCATGGCCTGGCACTCCGCAGGCACGTACCGCATCTTCGATGGGCGGGGCGGCGGCGGCAGCGGCACGCAGCGGTTTGCGCCGCTCAATAGTTGGCCCGACAACGTCAACCTCGACAAGGCCCGCCGTCTTCTATGGCCCATCAAGCAGAAGTACGGCCGCAAGATCTCGTGGGCCGACCTCATGATCCTGGCCGGCAACGTGGCGCTTGATTCGATGGGCTTCAAGACCTTCGGGTTCGGTGGCGGCCGCCCTGACGTTTGGGAGCCGGACGAAACCGATTGGGGCCCGGAAACCAAGTGGCTTGCAGATGAGCGCTACAGTGGCGACCGCGAGCTGGCCAACCCGCTCGGCGCTGTACAGATGGGCCTGATCTACGTCAACCCGGAGGGCCCCAACGGAAACCCTGACCCGATTGCGGCGGCGCGCGACATCCGCGAGACCTTTGCCCGCATGGCGATGAACGACGAAGAGACCGTCGCGCTGATTGCCGGCGGCCACTCCTTCGGCAAGACCCACGGCGCCGGCCCCGCCACCCACGTCGGTCCGGAGCCCGAGGCCGCGCCCATCGAGGAGATGGGCCTCGGCTGGAAAAGCAGCTTTGGCACCGGCAAGGGCAAAGATGCCATCGGCTCCGGAATTGAAGTCACCTGGACCACGACGCCCACCAAGTGGAGCAACAACTTTTTCATCAACTTGTTCGGCTACGACTGGGAGCTGACCAAGAGCCCCGCTGGTGCGCACCAGTGGAAACCCAAGGGCGATGCGGGCGTGGGCACCGTTCCCGATGCGCACGACGCGAAGAAGAGCCATCAGCCCACCATGCTTACCACTGATCTCTCTTTGCGCTTCGACCCCGCATACGAGAGGATATCGCGCCGCTTCCTGGAGCACCCCGAGGAGTTCGCCGATGCTTTTGCGCGCGCCTGGTTCAAACTGACTCATCGTGACATGGGCCCGCGCGCCCGCTACCTCGGCAAGCTCGTGCCCAAGGAAGAGCTGATCTGGCAGGACCCTGTGCCCGCCGTCGACCACCCTCTGATTGATGAGAAAGACGCGGATGCGCTGAAAGCCAAGATCTTGGCGTCTGGGCTGTCGATCTCCCAACTCGTCAGTACGGCATGGGCTGCCGCGTCCAGCTTCCGCGGAACCGACAAGCGTGGCGGCGCCAACGGCGCGCGCATTCGTCTTGCCCCGCAGAAAGACTGGGAAGCGAACCAGCCCGCCGAACTGGCTAAAGTGCTTGCGAAGCTCGAAGCCATCCAGAAGGAGTTCAATGGCGCCCAGGCTCGGAGCAATGGGAAACCGGCGAGTGGCAAGAAAATTTCGCTCGCCGACTTGATCGTGCTTGCCGGCGACGCGGCCATCGAGGCTGCTGCGAAGAAGGCCGGCCAAGACGTGAAGATTCCCTTCTCGCCGGGCCGAACCGACGCTTCTCAGGAGCAGACAGATGTCGCGTCGTTCGCTGTGCTGGAGCCAAAGGCAGACGGGTTCCGCAATTATGTCCGCAAGGGACTCGAAAGTTGCGCCGCCGAGTTTTTGCTGGACAAGGCTCACATGCTCACGTTGACCGCTCCGGAGATAGCGGTCTTGATCGGCGGTCTGCGCGCGCTGGGCGCAAACTTCGGCGGGTCGAAGAATGGTGTCTTCACCATGCGGCCTGAAACCCTCACCAATGACTTCTTCGTCAATCTTCTCGACATGGGTACGAAGTGGCAGAAGTCTTCAACCGAAGAAGGAGTACTTGAAGGCCGCGATCGCGCGAGCGGCGAGCTCAAGTGGACAGCTACCGTTGTCGACCTCATCTTCGGTTCGAACTCGCAGCTTCGCGCTCTCGCTGAGGTCTATGCCAGCAGCGATGCGCAGCAGAAGTTCGTCGCCGACTTTGTCGCAGCCTGGACCAAAGTGATGAACCTCGATCGCTTCGACCTTGCCTGATCCGGAGCTGTCATCCTGAGCGGAGTTGGGAGCCGTCCACGCTCCTAACGCGTCGAAGGATCTGCATTTGCTTCTCGGCCGCAATCGCTGCCGTGAACCCAAACCCGACGATCGCTGTTGCGATATGAACTGTGCGCATCTCCGGCTCAATGGGCAGCCAGATGCGAGTGCTAAAATCGATCAGTGCCGGGTCCTACGCGACGTAATCCCGCCAACCCCGCCAGGTCCGGAAGGAAGCAACGGTAACGGGCTCGTACGGGCGCAGTAGGTAACCCGGTACTTTTGCGTCAGTGGTCACTGATCGCAGATCGACCACACCTAGATCGCTGCAAAAGGAATGTTTGCTTATCGTCCTGAGCGAGTCCGCCGCTAGCGGACGAGTCGATAGCCTGCGCTGAGCGGAGATCGCGAAGCAATCGAAGTCGAACGGGGATCTGCGGTTGCCTTTCCGATGCCAAAGGGGTAAGGCATCTTGGAACTGTTTTAACCCCGTGCAAGGAGTGAGAATTGAGTCTTACCGTTCGTCCCGTGGTGGGCCGGCGCGCAAAGATTACCGCGCTCGGCACCTACGTCCCTCCCGATGTCATCACCAATCAAGACCTCGAAAAGATGGTGGAGACCAGCGACCAGTGGATCATGGAGCGCACGGGTATCCGTGAGCGTCATAGATTGGCCAAGGGTCTCGGCTTAAGCGACATGTGCGCGGAAGCCGCTAAGAAATGCCTGGCGATGCGCGGCATCGGGCCGGAAGAACTGGAAGTGATCCTGGTCGGAACGGTCACGCCCGACATGATGTATCCCAACACGGCTTCCCTGGTGCAGAACAAGATTGGCGCGACGAATGTGTGGGGTTTTGACCTCTCGGCCGGCTGCTCGGGATTCACTTACGCTCTGCAGGTGGGCGTGAGGATGGTAGAGAGCGGCGCGCAGAGCAAGGTGCTGGTTTGTGGTGCCGACGCCAATACGCGCATGACCGATTACACCGACCGCACCACCTGCGTGCTCTTTGGCGATGGAGGCGGCGCAGTCCTTCTCGAGCCGGCCGAAGAAGGCGAAATCGGATTCATCGACGCCCTCAACGAGATTGACGGCTCCGGCGGCGTTAGCCTGTGCATGCCGGGAGGCGGAAGCCTAAATCCCTCGACGCACGAGACCGTCGAGAAGAAGATGCACTTTATCCATCAGGATGGACCGGCGGTGTACAAATTTGCCGTTCGCAAAATGGCCGAACTTACGGGAGCGCTGCTGGAGCGCAATGGAGTCACGGGTGCGGAGCTGGGCTGCTTTATTCCTCATCAGGCCAATAAGCGCATCATCACGGCAACTGCCGAGCGGCTGGGCATGAGCCCGGAACGCGTGATTATCAACATCGAAAAGTACGGCAACACATCGTCCGGGACCATTCCCCTCGCCATGGAGACAGCCATAGAAGATGGCAATCTGAAAAAAGGCGATCTGGTTCTGCTGGCCGCGGTGGGCGCTGGCTTTACGGTGGGAACCGTGTTGCTGCGCTGGGAAATCTGAAAGGCAGCCATGGGCCATCAGCTTTTAGCCCTTAGCTCCTGGCAAGCCGGGCGCGGGAACGCGGTTCTCTTCATCGGTCAGAATCGCCAGCCGATTCCATCGATCCTCGCCGACCGAGACCGAGGCACGGAAGCCAAAAGACTATGAACTCATCACTGAAGGCTAAGAGCTAGCAGCTAGAAG
>JBEKPO010000035.1:0-37743 GCA_049520675.1 Occallatibacter sp.
TGTCTCGCCGCAATTCGAGGACCCGTACCCCGCCTAAAGCCAGCGAATTCCCGGCTACGGCTCGGGCTGAGTCCGCCGATCACCGCGCCAGATCAGGCTGCGTGCTAAAACCGCGATCCGGCAGAGGCTCGCCGGTCTTTACAACCAACGCGCCATTGAGCGGCAAATGATCAGAAGCGCTGCCGACCATCACCTCAAATGTTCCCGGCGCCACTCTCCAGTGCATATCCCGATCGAGCAGCATCAGATCGACGGGCCGGATGCTCAGCGTCACCGTCTTGGTCTCTCCGGGATTTAGAGTTACGCGCTCGAAACCTCTTAGCTGCCGCACCGGGAGCGAAACCGGTGCGTACTTCTCATGGAGATACATCTGGACGGTTTCTGTACCGGCCCGTTGCCCGACATTCTGAACATCAAGCGTCACCTTCGCAGCACCGCCTGCCGAAATCTCTCCTGGATCCACTCGCAGGTTGCTGTAACGAAAGTCCGTGTAGCTCAACCCGAAGCCGAAAGCATAAAGGGGAGTGCCCGGCATGTCGACATATCCGCCATCATGCGACCACCCCTGCTTGATCCAGTACTCCTTCGACGGTTTGTAATTGTAGTAGGCCGGCAACTGACCCGAGCTGCGCGGAACGGTGATCGCCAGACGGCCGCTTGGGTTGTAATCGCCGAACAGAACATCGAACATCGGCAACGGCCTCGCCGCCCAGCTCGCCCGGCTCCCATGCTTCCACGATTGCGGGCACATGCTCCGCCTCCCAGGGAATCGAGAGAGGCCGGCCATTCACGAGCACAAGGACCACCGGCTTTCCCGTGGCCTGAATCGCCCGCACCAGATCCTCCTGCACGCCCGTCAGGTTCAGGCTGGCAACGTCGAACGCTTCGCCATCGGTCGCCGGAACATCACCCTTGCCGGCGTTGTCTGGATTTTCGCCGACCACGACGATGGCCACGTCGGCGCGCTTTGCCGCATCGACCGCGTCAGTGAAATCTGCCTTGCCGCCAATGACGTCGCATCCTTTTGCATAGAGAACTTTAGTCTGTGGCGAGACTTGCGCCTTGATTCCGTCCAGGATGGTCATGATCTTGAAAGGAACCACCGAGGGCGAGTAGTCGCCGAGCTGGGCCCAGCCGTTGTCGGCATCCGGCCCGATGACGGCGATCGTCTTGAGATCCTTGCTTAAGGGAAGAGCGTTGTGTTCATTCCGGAGGAGAACTATCCCTTCGCGCGCCGTCTCCAGCGCCAGTTGCCGATGCTCTTGAGAATGCACCACCTGTTGCGCGCGGGCAAGGTCTGCGTATGGGTGCTCAAAAAGACCCAAACGGAATTTCAGTTCCAGCACGCGGCGGACGGCGCGGTCGATCAACGATTCAGGAATCTCACCGTTCTCGACGCTCTCGACCAAAAGCTTCATATAGGCCGGCTCGTAAGTGATGTTCACATCCACTCCGGCCTGCAGCGCCATTTGCCCGGCTTGTTTCTGATCACGGGCGACCTCTTCGTAGACGAGGGAATCGAAACCGTAGCCCTCGCTTTCTACGATGCCTTTGAAGCCCAGTTCATTGCGCAGAATGTCGGTGTTCCACTTTTGCGACGAATGCTCTGGTTCATCGTCGATCTCCGGATATCCGGCCATCACGCCCAGTGCACCGGCATTGAATGCAGACACCCAGGGCGCGAGAAAGTTCTCACGCAAGGCGCGCTCTGAAATCTCGATCGCGCCGCGCTCCATTCCGCTGGCGGGCTCGCTCTGGGTGGGAAAGTCAGTGAAGACTGTGCCGACTTTGTCCGGCGCCGCGACGTTATTTCCGGAGGCGCCGGCTACGATGTTCTTCGCGATCTGGGCGTAGAGGTAGGGGTCCTCCGAATAGGCTTCCATGTTCCGCCCCATGCGCGGATCACGATCCAGTTCAGCCACAAGTGTGGAAAGAAGATGAATGCCTATCGCCCTGGCTTCCTGCGCTGACGCGGAGTAAATCTGCTTCACCAGAGGCATGTCAAAAGTGCTTCCGATCGCAAGCCCCTCCGGAAATACCGTTCCTCCGGGCAGCATCACTCCGTGTGTTCCCTCTTCGTCTTCGAGCAACGGGATGCGAAGCCGGGTTTCGGTTGTGGCAATTTTCTGCAGGTCGTTCAGGTAGTTCACCTGCTCGGCAAGGTCCTTCTGCTGGATGGTGTTGATCAGCGTGAAGAAACCCGCTCCGGGGCCGATGTCGCCGGTATATGTTCCCGCCACGAACTTGCGCCCCGCCGCTACCTTTTCCGCGGGCGTCTTGCCTAACTCATCCACGTAGGCGCAGGGAAGATTCAGCTGGCCGATCTTTTCTTTCAGCGTCATCCGCTTCAGCAGATCGTTCACACGGGCTTCAACCGGCTGCGAGGGATCGAGATATGCCGCTGTTGGCGGAACGTCTTGTGCCGCGGCAAGAGGCGTTCCCTTGGACCCGATGCCAACCAGGCACGTGGCGGCTATGGCCAACACGATCTCGATGCGAATTGTGCCCGGCCGGCGCGAGGATACATTCTGCGGCAACCTTCGGCCCGCGCGGCACGAAGAATGCAATGGAATGGCCGGAGGAATTGCCCTAGCTATCGAAGCTTCTTCACTGTTCAACTTGCGCATAACTCTCAGCGTTCCTCCCTTGCCAGGTCTCGAGATTCTGCCGACCAATAAGGCGGTAATCGGCGGGCGGGATAGTTTAGGTCGACGACAGATGAAGATGCTTGCGCAAGAATTCGAATGTTCCCTTGCTGTTGATGGTGTGCGGGCCTTCGAAGTATTCGATGGCGAGGCGGTCAGCTATGCCCATGCGCTCGTAGAAATGCTGCACCAGCGCAAATTGAGCACCAATAGACTCATTGGTTTTCACTGGGTCGCCCCCATCCAGCCACCCGTGCTCGGCCATATAGGGCCGTGGAGCCATCAGGCACGCCATCTCGGAATAATTGATCACATTTGCAGCATTGAATTCGTACAGATCGTAGCTGTCATCGAACGGAAAGACTCCCTTTGAATCGACGTCTGTCATGCTCCACACGAGATCGTTGAAGTCTCCCGAGCAGATATCGAGGGCATACCGATCGAGGAGCGGTGGAACCCGCATCGCCGTCTTGCCCCCGTAGGACATTCCATAGAAGCCGATGCGTTCAGGATCGACGCACGGCTCCTGGGCCAGCCAATTCAGCGTCTGCTGATGCTGGCCGAGCACAAACGAGAACATCTGCAGCTTCAGGGGATGACCGAGATGATAGAGAGCACGAAATCGTTCGGCGCCAACGAATGGATTTTGAGGGGAATACGTGACGAACCCCATTTTGGTGAGGCTCACTGCCCACTGGCGATAGAACTGGCTGTCGAAGCCGGGGTCGGCAATCTCTTGGACTCGGGCTTCGAGGCCGTGCTGGCAAACTACGCACGGCCGCCGCTCCCCTGGCTTGAGGTCCTTGGGCAGAAGAAGAATTCCATAGGCGTTCACACCCTGCCAGACATCCATCACCACTTCGTACCCGACAAATTCCGGCGTGTCGTAAACCAGCCGAGTGCGCACGTTCGGCGGGATGCTCGGGTCGGGCAGGCGTCCGAAGATCTCGTTCCATATCTCGTCACGCAAGGGACGGGTCGTTTCCGTCCAACGCTGCGGCGAAGAACTATCGGCCCGCGACCAAAACTCAGCGCGACGATCGGACGATCTCTTGGCCAGGCCCTCGGTGAACGCGACCATCTGGTTGAACTGCGAATGCAACCGCGATTGTGGGTCCGATCCCTGCCGCACTCTTTGCGGGGGATTGCCCGAGGCTGCAAGAGGACCTTGCACGACGAGAGCACTGAGCAACGCAGTAATTGTCTCTTCGCCGCCAGGAAGGCCGGTCCCGCCGTCACGCTCGATCAGTTGAAAACGGGGATTCGCGCCGTATTTCCAGGCGCCATTCACGAGCTCTCCGACGCCGAATGGGCCAAATATCTCCCGCGTGCGGGCGGCTTCGCGCCGTACCGATTCAATTGGCGGTGTACTCAAGCGTCCCACGGGGCAGGCCATATTCGAGCGTCCGTCCACCGCGGCCGGCGGCCCATTCACCTCCGGCCCGCGGCACGCTTCCACGATCAGCGTCCTCGGCGCAATCAGGCTCGCAATCTCGGCGTCTCCGAACTCGCGCAGCAATCCCCAGACGTTTCGGTAAATCGGCTCGGCAGACACATTCTCGCGCTCGTCGAAATATCCGCTGACAACCGCGGCGCCGATGCGGGAATCGAGAGCGGCTGCGTAGAAAGCGATGAGGCCTCCTTCTCCGTAGCCCATCACTCCGATTCCTGCCTTTGGGTCGCGACTGCTAAACCAATCGACCCCCGCCATTACTTTCTGCACTTCGTAGCCAATCACGTGGCGGCCCAGTTCGTAGGCAATCCGATAGATAAACTCGCGGTGGGGCTCGTTGGTCATTCGTATTTCGGGGTTTCCCGAGAAGGTGTCTTCCCGGTTGATGAGCATGGGTACGAGCACCTGGCAGCCATTTTCCGCGAGGCGGCGCGCGAATTGAGCCTTGGCAGGCACCCCGTCCGCGAGTCCGGCCAGCATTTCAGGCGTCCAATCGGCGTCGGGAATTGCGATGACACGCGCCTTCACAGGTCCGGCAGGCTCGAGGAGCAATCCCTCTGCCTGCATACCGCACAAGCCAAAGTCCGCTGCGTCGAAGACCGGCCAACGTACTTCCAGCACCTTGTAGTTCTGTCCGCGAGCGACTTCTGCAGACTCCTCCGGACCAGCAATGACTTCGAGCGCAGTGGGCGATACACGCGGGTCGACTGCGCCGGTGATCGTACGAAAGTGTTCCCTGTGCGGCGCAACCGACTTTTCGTACGTTGCGAGCGAATAGTAATCCCATTGCCACAGCTGCCGTCGCTCGTGCGGGATCTCTCTGGTGCGCTTCTTGAGAAACTCGACAATCCCAGCTTCCATTTCGAAGACGAGATCTCCGGTGTCAGTCAACGGCGCCGTTCCGGGCAAGACTTTCTCGGGCGAAGCCGGCGGAGTTGCGTCGGTCAACGACGCTCCTGCTTTCGCGGCCCAGGAGCATCTACTCGCCAGCCCGGCAGCCGCCAGGGACTTCACAGATTGCGCCAGAAATTCCCTACGAATCATCGGCTTTCCCTCATCGCCTGGTCCTAGGCGCTTGCCAACAGCCGCCGCGCATTTCCTTCAGTAAGTGCCGCACTTTGATTGCCGGTCAGATCGGCTTCTCGAACCTTCAGCAAGGCCGACTCGAAATAGAAAAACGGATAAAAAGACCCGAAGACCACGCGATCGGGTGAGGTAGCCGCGATCAGCGACTCCAACCCTCCGATGCCTTCGTTCTTTGCCATGTCGAAATACACATTCTCTGCTTTCCGAAGCGCGACGATGTCGGGGTCGTCATTTCCGGCCCAGTATCCGCCATTCAAGAGAACCAGCTTCAGCGCCGGCAGCTTGGCAACAAGGGGCCCAAGCGGCTTGGGGTCCGCAGGCATCGCCATCATCCATTGATACTGCGTGCGCGGGTCTTCCATCGAAAGAGCGATCTGCACGATCAATCGCCGGCTTGTCGCCAGAGTGAGCAGCTTCACGAAATCCAGATCGGTAAGTTCGTAGCGATGATAGCTGGGATAGAGGCGAATCCCCGGCATGCGATGAACTTCGTGGCAACGCCGCAGGTCTTCTTCCCAATCGGGCGATTTCGGATTCACCACCCCAAAGGGAACCAGAAAATCAGCACCCTGATCGCGGCAGGCTGCGGCGAGTCGAAGATTCACTCCGGCCACGTCGCGGCAGAACAGCGCTTCAAAGCTTCCCGCCCACGCCTGCCGCACTCCCTTGCTCTTCAACTGCGCAACGAGTTCCGCGGGCGTGTCACCGGTCAGCCGCCGAAAGGGCCACTGAAACAAATGCACATTGGTGTCGATCACGATGCCAGTCCCTTCGCCTGCAAAACCGGCTGCAGCAGGCGGCGCAGATTGCCGCTCAGAATCAATTCCTTGGCGGCGTCAGCAATGTTCGCGCCGAGCACCTTGCCCACTTGCGAGCCAAAGCTGCGGCCTCCAACATCACTGCCGTAGACGACCCTCTCTGCGCCCAGCTCGCGAACAGCCATCTCTGTAAAGCCCGAGGTCGGGTCGGAGCCGGCGATCTCAGCCCAGACATTCTCGCAGTCACGGATGGCGCGAATGCCGATTTCCCAGTTGCCGCCTGTGTGCATGCAGACGAACTTCCCTTTGGGATGCCGGCGCGCCAATTCCGCCATGTCGAAGGGCGAAGACTCTCCGGGCCCATCACCCAGCGAGTTAATCCATGTGTGCTGGCAGATCGGCACATGAAACTCAATTGCTTTCTCCACAATTGGATCGAGGTTCGGCGAGTTGCAACGGACGTCGGTTTCGATTTCTCCGATGTTGACCATCGGTCCATCCCGCACGCAACGATCGAACTCCTCGAGACAGAATTCGACATTCTCGGGGTTGATGTATAGGGATCCATACGCGCGATCGGGAAAGAGCTTCACTGCCCGCATGACGCGATCGTTCTCGATCCGTATCTGCTCCGGAGTGGCATGATACTCGTACTGCTCGAAGCCCTGCGACAGAATCACGCGCTCGATGCCCAGCCGGTCCATGTGCCGGATCAGCAGTTCCAGCCGACCTTCCGGCGTGTCGCCCGGCATCGCACCCAGATGGCTGTGGACGTCCCAGATGCGGAAGTTCTTCTCTGCCGGTGCAGACACGGCCGGCTCTTGTGCGCTTATCGGCATCCTGGCTGCCACTAGGCCCGCGGTCAACCCTTTCATTACATCCCGTCGATTCATAAGTCGAACACTCGCGTCTTCTGCCGTTGCCCTGCGGCTTATCTTATGCTGGTTATCTTTCTCGCGGGTGGTTATCTGCAGGCAAACGCAATGAAAGGCTCACAACCGCCGCTTGCGCGGTTATGAGCCCGTCAAGCTTTCAGTTTTCTTGACTTGATATCAGCCTGAGGACAGCAGGACGCTGCCCTCAAGCCGAGGTTGGAGAATTAGAAGTACAACTTGCCGGCCACCTGACCGACGCGAGCACCGGCATCGCCGCCGACCAGGCCGAACGATCCACCCTGCGATGGCAACCCATTGGCGAAGTTGCCGTTCACGATTCCGCCGCCGTAGAACTGCACATGATTGAAGACGTTGAAGAACTCGCCACGAAGCTCAAACGAAATATTCTCGTGGATTTTGATGTCCTTCAGAAGCGCCGCGTCCCAGTTATCCTCGCCGGGGCCGTGCAGGAAGCGGCGGGGCGCGTTGCCCTGCCCTCCCAGCGGCTCCTGGGAATAGAGTGAAACGTTGATGTACGCTTTGCCATGCCTGGGATTCTTGTCCCCATAGAACGACTGGCCAGAGCCAAATTGCACGTCCGGCTCGTCCGTCGACCCAGCAAAGGTCAGCCCGCTGCTGCCAACAAGGGACCTGTCGTCGGTTTCAAGAATCTCCACTGGCGTGCCGTCAGTAAAGTGCGTCTGGCCTGAAAGCTTCCAGCCGCGCGTGACCTGGTTGTTCTTCTTGAAGAGAAGATCCCAGGGCATCTCCCACGTATAACTTGCCGCGAAGTTCTGCGGCAGGTTGTAGTAAGAGGGGCTCCTGAAGGCATTGTGGTTTCCGTATTCGAATACCTGATCGCCGAAACCAGATCCGTTGTCGATCGACTTGCTGTAGGTGTAGGCAAACAGCAGCGAAAGGCGGGTGCCGGTTCTGCGAAGGGTGGCTTCGAGGGCGTTGTAAGCCGAGTTGCCGATGTCGAGTTCGTCCTGGTTGTTCCCGAAGTTCGGCCCATACGGCCCACGGGTCGTGTCAATCGTCCCTCCGGTGATCGGATGATAGGTTCCACCTTCACCGCCCGGTCCGCAGGTAATGCCGTCCGTCGTCTCGTCAGGTTGGCTTACGCTCAGGCATAGAGCCGGATCGCCGGGGTTGTTGTCACCGGCAATAATCAGGTGGTGCCCGAAGGTGCCGACGTACGTCACGTCCATGACGATATTGGACGCCAGCTGACGTTCAAACGAGACATCGATGTGTTCTTCGTACGGGGTTTTGGATTTAGCAAGCGGGCTGGAAAAGCTGCTGAGCGGCTCATACTCAGCCCAGTTGATGGTCGCCGGATCCACGACCGGAACCGGGAACCTTTGCCCCAGGTCGACCCCGCTGTCCCGGTTAAGGAACGGCTGCGCAAAGTACACGGGGATGCTCTGGTAGTAGAACAGGTGGGTCGGCGGAGCTGAGAAGTTGAACGTATTAGCTCCCTCGACGTTGGTGTAATACATCCCATATCCTGCGCGAATACTGCTCTTGCTTTCGTCGCCAAAGATCGAATGCAGGAACCCATCTGCGACATGCGGCGTATAGGCGAGCGAAATGCGGGGCCCAAGATTGTTGAAACGGGTCAGAGCTCCGCTGCGCCTGGCTATGCCGTCGTGGCCGGGAAAGACATAACCGGCGGGAGCCGTCGGGTACTGCGTCGACTGCACGCCATAGCGCACGACAGGGCTTGCGTTGTGCGTGTCTTCCCAGAACGGGTCGACATCCCAGCGCAATCCTAGATTCGCCGTAAGGTGGCTGTTGATGCGCCAGGTATCTTGCCCATAGATGCCCACGTAGTAATTGCGCAGGTTGAGGACCGACGGAGTTCCTTCGTAAAACGTGGATGGTGCCCCGATCAGAAAGTCGGCAAAATCGATGCCCGTCTCTTCACCGTTGAACACAAAGTCCCCGTCGCTGGCGTTGTCCACATGGCCGACGTCGTACTTGTCGGTGTGGTAGGCGCCGCCGAACTTGAATGTGTGCACTCCGATCACCTTGGAGAAGTCGTCCTGAATCCCGTACAGGTTATCGTTCTGCGAAAGCACGGTATTTGGCGGACCCAACCCGAAACTATTGAAGCTGACTCCTGGGATGTTCACAAACCCCGGCGCGGTGGTGAAAATGCCGTCAGACGTCGGCGCGGCAAAACCGAACGATTGCGGCGTGGTGCCGGCGTCGGTCGGCGAGTTCAATGAGGAATTGGTATTCTTCGTCCAGTTGACGCTCAGAACGTTTACCGCCGAACTTCCAAATCGAGAGGTCAGGCCGACGACGTAAAGCTGGGCCTTCCCCTTCGCCTCGGATGGGAAACCGGGAACCGTGCTCCCTCCCCATCCAGCGTAGGGGCTGAGCTGCTTCCACGGATCGACATGGTAATACCCTGAAACAGTTCCGATCTTTGTGTCGGCGTCGATGCGGACGCCGCCTTTATCGTCGTCCAGTGTCGACGGATATGCGTTGGAAACGAAGTATCCTGGGTTGCCCGGGGTCGTCAGCACCGTCTGCCCTGGAATCAGCTTGATGTAGTTGGGCGCCGGCGGTGACAATGTCGCAATTGCCCCCGACGGAATTGTGGCGTTGGGAAAGACGCACTGGTCGGTAGAGGTGCAACTGCTCTCGTATTGGCCGCTCGTCCCACCCGGAAGATACTCTCCGGCATAGAAATAGTAGGGCTCCCCGTTCGTGACCGTGTAACCCAACCCGCTTGTAAGCGAGCTGGCGAAGTTTGGGCCGCTCACCTGTGACGGAACAGCCTCTGTGACAGCGCTGGTTCCACTCCCCAGAGTTACGCTCGAAGCCATCCGTGTGGCTTCGTCGGAGAAGTTGCCCCCGAGCTCGGCTGTGTCAGGAACATACTGGTTGCCCGAGCTTGCACCCTGGGTGTTGTGCGTCTTTTGCCAGTCGCCGAAGGCAAACAGATGGTTTCGCCAGATCGGTCCGCCCAGCGTGCCACCAAACTGGTTCTGGTGGTAGACGCCCTTGCTCTTCGCAAAATAATCGTCTGCGTCGTAATCGGTATTGCGGTTGAACTCGAAGGCGTCGCCGTGGAACTGGTTGGTGCCCGACTTAGTGACCACGTTGACCAGCCCGCCTGAATAATTGCCGTATTCGGCGTTGGCGTCGGCGGTGATAATGCGGAACTCGGCAATGGAGTCGAGCACGGGAATCAGGAATGTCCCGCCCTCGTATCCCTCCACCACGTTGGCGCCGTTGACCATGTAGCCGTTGTGCGTTTCTTGGCCACCGGAAATGTCAAGCGCCCCGGCGTTGAGGGTGCCATTTTGCGGACCGATGACGCCGAACAACGACGCATTGAAGGGAACAACGCCCGGCTGCAGGGCCAGCAGATCGGTGTAGGCCCGGCCGTCAAGGGGTATGTCCTCCATCTCTTTCCCGCCGATGACCTGACCGATCTGAGCCGATTCTGTTTCCACTTGCGCTTCTGTGGTGGTGACCGTCACCTGCTCGCTGGTCGAGCCAACCTTCAACGTCGCATCGGCGTGGAGCGCCGAATCGACATCGATCAGCAGACCCTTTGTCTCGAACTTCTCGAAACCTGCTTTGCTAAAAGTGATGTCGTAGTGCCCCAGAGGCAGCGCCGGGAACCGGTAAAACCCTGCCCCATCCGTCTCGACGTTCTGAATGACTCCAGTTTCCACGGCGGTGAGCTGAACAGTGACTCCCGGTACCACGGATCCCTGAGGATCCGATACCGTCCCGGAGATCGTCCCGGTATCGGCGGCAAGCGCGAACTTAGCGGTGATTCCCAGAAAGATCACTAGCATGGCCAGCCTTGCCCAGGAATTGAATTGTCCCCGAGACAGGCCCGCTCGCGCCTCTCCTTTGATCGAGCTCGTCACGCCCAACAACAGATTGCGTAATGGCTGCAATGATGTGCGATGTACAGCATTCACTGGCTTCTCCTTTTCAGCTTCACCAAGCTCGACAATGAGGGAAACGCCCTTCTTCGACTTGGTTTGAGGGTTTCTTGCGGATAACGCGCGGCGGCGGCAAACCTAATCTGCCCACCGGTCTCGCGTCGAGAAGGGCCTTCATGCGGTGCGCTTTCATCCCACATGTTGCGGCGACGGTATACACAAGCGCAGGCTGCAACATTCATATGCAAACGCCCCGCCTATCTTCGAGGCGAGAGAAAATAGTCCAAGCTTCTTCAAAAATTCAATAAAGCCTGCCTTAATGACAGTTTCTAGCAGACAGATAATGCATTGTCAACATAAATGTTGGGAAATATTTGGAGATTGGGTGTCACTATTGCATAAATTGAATTAATTGACCGATTTCGGCCCTGGAATCAGGTGCGCCATCTTCAAACCCTGAATCGACCTTGAGCTCGAGGAATATCTCTCATCGCTAAGCGAAATGCGTGATTTGCATCACGCGATCTGTGGCAGCCGCGCCTCCGAGTTGCGAGGTTCCTGCCAAAGTCCCAGTTGGACTGTTACCGGCATCTTGACCCCGGCAGAAGCCGGCGTGGACGCAAGGCATCGAAGCGCGGCGCCGGCTCCACGGCTCGGACCGACCTCCCCGCCGCAGGTTCCGAATCCGCCCGCGCCAATCGGGCACGGGGTCATTCCATTTCGAGCAATTTGCTCTAGCGCACCATTCCAGACAGGTGAGAAATAACGCCCTGGCGGAAGTCATCTTCACCTCGATCGGTTAAGGGTGACGTTGCCGGCTCATACCCTCCCTGGTGTACCGCTTCGCTTGTGGGCAGGTATCCGAGCCAGCCGTTCAGCAGCCCGAAATAAAAGGTAAAGGGGAACCGGGACTGATTCCGCACGTCCACCGCGATTTTGCAGAAGAGTTCGACCGGCGCGCCCCACAGCACGGCCTCGTGGTTGATCTCAAGAAAGTGCACTGGCACCCGAACGAGCGTCGCGCCCTCAGGGGTG
Organism: Occallatibacter sp.; assembly: GCA_049520675.1. Classification (GTDB taxonomy): domain Bacteria; phylum Acidobacteriota; class Terriglobia; order Terriglobales; family Acidobacteriaceae; genus Telmatobacter. Next base: position 11,770 of record JBEKPO010000035.1, read on the forward strand.
TTCCGAATATATGCCTTGAGCGCCTCAGGCCATTTCAAGCCCGCCCGCAGCGGCGATTCGATGGTCGTCTCGCTCTCAGCCAATACGACGTCGGAAGTGAGAGCCCGAATGCGCTGGTTTGCCTGGAGAATGCGGTCGCCGAGCAACACGCGAAACTGGTCCAGATGGCCGGATTCTGGATCCGGATAAACGCTATAGATCGGGGCAAGGTTCCCCTCGGCCCCGTTAATGAACAGCACCGGCGCTCCTAATTTCTGTTCCACATATTGCGCCACCACGCCTGGCACATCGCCCGTGATCTTGAGATTCTCTTGTCCAAGGTCGGTCCCGTGAATAGCGTAGTTCGCCAGCAGGGCGATCAACTTACCATCCAGCGTTTCCAGACGGATCAAGCCAATTTGCCGGTCGGTCGGACCGTCCGGATTCAGTCCGATGGTCACTTTTCCGTCTTCGTCGATGGCGCGCCGATCGATATTCGCAGTTGCGAAGCCGGTTCCAAAGCCCAGACGCGCCGGTTGCAACTGCTGCCGCGCCAGGCGCAACCCTTCAATCAGTTTGGTCTCTTGGAAATCCGTGTACTCCGGATTGGACTCGCCGGCAGAGGCCTGGTTGTAGCGTTCGGGCATGAACGCCGCCGGGGTGCCTGGGGGACCGATCTCCGGGGCCGAGTGGGTGTGCGTCGCCAACCACCAGATGCTCTCGGCAGGAATGCCAAGTTGCTGATGAATGTCTTCTTTCACCTTGTCTGCATAGGCGGGCGAAACCATGCACGTATCGGTGGAAATGAAGTACACCGCTGTCGTTCCATCGTCGAGCACCGCAATGCGATGGTAGATTCGATCCCGGACTCCATCCGACTGTCTGGCGCGATATCCCGAGAGCCACTGCGGAGAGCTCGGAGTTATATCCACCTCAACGGCGGATGCACGAAGCGTCCCAGCATATGCGGCTCCAGCCAACTGAAGGCACGCCAGCAATAGAATGCACATTCTCGTCTTCATTTTTCGATTCTCCTGGCACATGGCTCCCGATCGATTTGTGATCGGCTATTTGAGGAATTCACCTATCAAGCGATCATCTTGCAGGTCCGCCTCGTCGGTCAGATCGCCGAGAACATAGCGATAGCGAAATGGCGGACCGAGCGCGGTTACGTGGCCCACCCAGTTTGTGGGGTCGGTCCACAGAACCTGCCGATCTCCCATCGCCTTTACCAGGTCCTCGATATCCCAGCTCAATACAAAGCCTGGTATCACGGCGTCAGACAAATCAGAAGCAACGGAGTTCCCCAGAGCCGCGCGCAAACTGTAGGGCGTCCTGTCGAGCCAAACTGCTTGCAACCTGGAGTCGGCGGCTGCGGCAAGCAAGAGCCAAAACCCTGCGACGCCTCGCGCTGCTCCGCGAATCGAGCCAGAATCGACATCCGGACGCGCGCGCAGCAGATCGAGGCCGCGAAGAATGTCGTGGGCCCGCATGGCCGGCAGATTACGGCCGATCAAATTGGCCTGCATATCGGCAATCCAATCGCCGGTATAGGGCCCCTCGTCGTTTTTCGCGTGCGTCGAGCGAGGTTCCAGCTCCAGGACGACTCGGCCGAGCGCGGCCATCCTTTCAGCCAAAGCGCCCAGGGGCATTGCGCCCGAGCGTTCGTTGTCCTTGACAATCAAAACCGCCGGCTTGCGCCCGGCCGCCGAAGACAGATACAACGTCCCTTCGAGCCAGACGCCGGGATCGCTTTCGATCTGAATCTGCTGCCGTCTGACGGTCGCCACGCTTTGTTCTTCCTTCACGACTATCTTGGGTACAGATCCATCGGTTGGAATTCCAAGGCTCTCGAGCTTCGCGTGCAGTTCGGCGATGGTTCCCTTTTTCTCGCCTGCCTTCAAATCGGCGTTGAGTATCTCAAAGAGCTTGCGGCTGCCTGGCAGATCCTCGACGTGCCCTGTTGGCGTCACCAGGAGTTCGCTGCTGGAGAACATCTGCACCGGCTGTTCGTGGGTGTCTCCTTCTCCATTCTTGAGATAGCGAATCATCCATTCATACACCGCGTTTCGACTCACCAGCGGCATGCCGTGCGAGCCTGGTCCGATCATGAAACCTACTTTGTCGCGGGCGTGGTAAAGGTCGTACCAGGACTGGGCTTCCTCGTAGACCATATGCACGCCTTCGTGGCTGAAGCCGTATTGATCGGTTTCGGTGGCCTGGAGCAGCCATGGCGTAGGGGCCGAGAGCTCCACGAAGTCGGCGGTATCCAGACCGCTTGTCAGAAATTGCGGGAAAGCCATTTCGCCATGGGGACCCGCGGTGGCAAACATCGTCTGAAACGAACTCGGGTAGCACGCGGGGATTACCACTTTGACGCGGGGATCGAGCCCTCCAATAAATGTGGTCAGCGCGCCTCCCCCCGAGCATCCGGCGGCGCCTATCTTCGCGGAATCGACTTCTGGACGGCTGGCGAGATAATCGAGGGATCGCATCGCATCCCAAACGAAATAGCGGGCGAGCCCTTGCCCAATCAACTGCGATTGAGCGTCCATGATGATATGTTCGGGAACCGACCAGCCCGCCAAGGGCAGGTCCACTTGCCGGCTGAAGGTCTGTTCGCGTTCCCCTTGGCCAATCGGATCGAAACACAGCACAACGAATCCTTTGACCGCAAGATTTGCCGCCACTCGCTGATTCTCAGGTTTACCCTCTTGCGTATGGCCGGATTGCATCAGCACAGCCGGATAGCGCCCGGGAGCGTTCGGCCGGTAGAGATTCGCCGTCACATAAAAGCCCGGCAGGCTTTCGTAGATCACCTTTTCAATCGTGAAAGCGTCCGCGTGAATCTCGCCGGTGACCCGAGCGTTCAGCGGCCCTTTGTAGTCGGGCAATCCCCCGATGTCGTCGAGCATCTGTTTGCGGACAAACTCCTTCCGCTTCTCAGCCTCATCCACACTGTGGACCTTCCTGATCTCCTGAGCCCGTTGCTGCAACTGTTGCTGAGCGATACCGTTCATCCAGTCTAGAAGCGAGTCCTGCGAAGACGTTTGGGCCGCGGCGCACGCCGAAAGTGCGACGGGGGCTGCTGCCGCCATCAAGAACAAATATTTTGAAATCGAGATACGCATTTCCCTTCTCTCACTGGCTGCCATGCTCACTCAAGTGCGCCACCTGTTCTGCGGCAAGCAGAAACCCGCCGACCCCGAAGTTGTAACTCGACGAAGGCATGAAGTAATCCGGTTTGCCATCGGTTTGCTGAACGTTGCCCAGGCGTCCATCGGCATAAATCTCATTCACCATCCCGCGCCATGCTCGTGCCACTACCGGCTCAAATTTCGCGCGATCGAGGACGCCGTGATTCACTCCCCATGCCAGACCAAACGTGATCAGGGCCGAGCCGGATATCTCCGGCTGAGGGTAGTCGGCCGGATCGAGAAGATCGGAATGCCAGAGACCGTCTTTCGGATCCTGAATGGATGCTAACTCCGCGGCCATTTCGCGCATCTGGTTCTCGTATCGAGCGCGCCCAGGATAGTCCTTCGGCATATATTCGAGGGCTCTCGCCGCCCCGCCAATCACCCAGCCGTTGCCACGTGACCAGAAAACAGGTTTGCCGGCCGGGTCTTTCTTGCCGATAAAGGTTCTGTCCCGGTAATAAAGGTGATATTGCGAGTCGTAGAGCGCGCTCGACGTTTCCCACCAGCGCTTGTCGAGGTAGTCGAGGTATCTGGGATCGTGTGTAGCGGCAGCCATTCGCGTCCACGTACCCGGCGCCATGAACAACGAATCGCACCACCACCACAAGATGCGAAACTGGTCATTCGGAATTGGCGGCAACGCCGCGCTGAAAAGGCCGTCGAGAGCCTTCTGCGTCGGCGCAATTTTCTCAGGCTTAGGGTCCATGAAATACAGGTCCAGATACGTCTGCGCAATCATTTGATCGTCGTTGTCGGGCCAGCCAAAATCCTTCGGATCGACAGCTCCCATTTCCCAATGGAATTTCTCTGCCATAGCCAGCATGGCGTTGCTGTAGCGGGGATCGTGCAGCTCGCTTGATGCTGCCATGAAGCCCGTGTCCAGAACGCCCCAGGTCCAACCCGGGTCCAGGTAGGGCTCCGCCTGCTTAAGTTCCCAGTCCGCGACTTTGCGCATCGCCGCGTGGACCGCAGCCGGGTTCAAGGATGCGGAAAGCTTGGCCTTCGGACCTGGATCTGCAACTACGTCGCCAAGATGATGCGCGATGTCATCGTCAATCCCAGCCTGCTCCTCGGCGCTGATCTTCGGATACGTTGGAATACCGTGTGGCGAAAGCATCTGCGGGTGCAGAATCGATGCCGCGAAAGCGACCCACGCCAGCGTCAACATCGTTGAGCGCCCACTCATTCGAATCTGGCCGGACAAGCCCACCTTTCACTCCTGACTTCGTCTCGTTGCGAACCCGTCATCGGGCGGGGTGCTCATTCAGGTGCGCCACCTGTTCCGCGGCCAGCAAAAACCCGCCGACTCCGAAGACATAGCTCGACGACGGCATGAAGTAATCGGGTTTGCCGTCGGTTTGCTGAATGTTGCCGAGGCGCCCATCGGCATAAATCTCATTCACCATTCCGCGCCACGCACGCGCAACCACCGGTTCATATTTGGCGCGATCGAGAATGCCATGGTTCACTCCCCACGCCAGGCCTAATGTGATCAGCGCAGAACCAGAAATCTCCGGCTGAGGATAGTCGGCGGGGTCAAGGAGATCGGAGTGCCAGAGACCGTCATTCGGATCCTGGATGGACGCAAACTCCGCGGCCATTTCGCGCATCTGTTTCTCGTATTTGCCGCGCTCGGCATAATCCTTCGGCATGTATTCGAGGGCGCGCGCCAGGCCGCCCATCACCCAGCCGTTGCCACGCGACCAGAAAACCGGCTTGCCCGCCGGGTCTTTCCGATTCATCCACGTTTTGTCGCGGTAATAGAGATGATATTGAGGGTCGTACAGCGCTCCTGACGTCTCAGACCATCGCGCGTAGAGATAGTCGAGATACTTCGACTCGTGCGTTGCAGCAGCCATGCGTGTCCACGCACCAGGCGCCATAAACAACGAGTCGCACCACCACCACCAGATAGAGAATTGGTCATGTGGTGCTTTGGGCATCGTGGTGGTGAAAAGACCGTCCATCGCCTTCCGTGTCGGCTCGATCTTCTCGGGCTTTGGGTCGAGGAAATACAGCTCCAGATATGTCTGCCCTAGCCCCTGATCGTTGTTGTCGGGGAAGCCAAAGTCCTGCGGATATTCAGCTCCCAACTCCCAATGGAACTTTTCGGCCATTGAGAGCATGGCATTGCTGTAACGCGAATCGTGCAGCTCGCGTGAAGTTGCCATGAATCCCATGTCGAGCACGCTAAAGGTCCAGTTTTGGGTCAGGTAGGGCTCGGCCTGCTTGAGTTCCCAATCCGCGACTTTGCGTATCGCCGCATGAACCGCAGCCGGGTTCAAGGATGCGGAAAGTTCGGCCTTCGGACCGGGATCTGCAACCACGTCGCCAAGATGCCGAGAGATATCTTCGTCAATGCCCGCCTGCTCCTCGGCGCTGATCTTGGGATACGTTGGAGTACCGTGCGGCGAAAGCATCTGCGCCTGCAGAGCCGCCGCCAGTACCAGCACCATTTGCGAGAGGATGCATGGGCATGCGGATTTCCAAACCCGACTAGAGAACTTCATGGGCGACTCCCGACTTCATCGAGTTGAGAGCTTGTCGCTTATGCCAGCGATCTGAGTGTGCTCTCGACACGATCTTGCTTGCAAGAAACTCGCCCACTGTAAACTCCGCTCAGACGCAAAACGCGCTGGCGATCTATATGGACGGGGCAATTGCGTCCTTATTTTTCAATAAGCGAAATAATACCACACGGCCACCGAGGAATTTCGCTATTTTAATTCTTCAATGAAATAACGGCGCCTCAAAATCGCCGCTTTGCGAAAATGGACCACCAAAGAAGTTGAAATACCGTCTTCGAGGTTGTTGAGCACGATGCCCGATATGGAAGGGGGTAACTCTTCGACCTGAGAGTCAAGGACGCGCACGGGTGTCCAGCGCAGCTTCCACCGAGTCCATCAAGCAATGCATCAGCACCTGGTGTCCTTCCTGGATGCGCGCCGTATCGGAATGTCTTACCACAAGCGAATCGGTCGCCAGCGAAATCGCGGGGCCGCCATCGTGTCCAAGAAATGCAATAGATGCAACACGAATTTCGTTGGCAGTTCTGAGCGCCGAAATCACGTTTTCTGAGCGTCCGCTCGTCGAAAAAACGACCAACACGTCACCCGGACGCGCCAGAGCCTGCAACTGCCTCGAGAAGATTTCGTTATAGCTATAGTCGTTGCCAACGCAAGTCGTCAGCGCTGGATCGGTTCCGAGCGACAGAGCAGCCAGGGGCCGACGCTCTGTCTTGTATCGCCCTACCAGCTCTCCTACGAGGTGCATGGCTTCGGCCGCGCTGCCGCCATTGCCGCAAACCAGCAGCTTGCCCCCACGATTGAGGCACGCTATGCAGCGCTCCGCCGCTCGCATCAGTGCCGGCTCAAGTTCTTTGAGCGAAGCCAGGACTGCCATTGATTCCTCGATTGTCTTTGAAAAATCGCTCAATCCCGATCCCCTTTCATTTTTTTCCTGGGCGCGCCGCGGCACCGGCATCCATGGCAATGCAAAGCGCCGCAACGTCGCCGATGCTTTCTCCCAAAGTTGCCGGCACCACGGTGCAAATGGCAACCGAAGGCGCGAGCGCTTCTTCGCGCATGGCCTTGCGCGCCGGTTCCAGCAGAGTGTCGCCCATGCGCATGGCCAGGCCGCCAATGACAATCCGCTCCGGATTCAAGATGTCGACCAGGATGGCAAGCGCGAGCCCGAGTTTCCTGCCGCAGGTGCGAATGATGCTCCGCGCCAGCGAATCGCCCTTGGCCGCGGCCATGTTCACGTCTTTCGCCGTCACGTTGCGGTTCGCCGGTAAGTCGAGCAGGAGGGACTTGCGCGCGGCCTTTCGCGCGGTTTTTATCCTTTCCTCGGCAACTTTTGCCAGGCCTCCGCCGCTAGCCCAGCCCTCCACCGAGCCCGCCTTGTGGTACCCGACGGGACCGTGCTTGGTCAGGCGCACGTGCCCCACTTCGCCAGCCATTCCGTTCGAACCGGCATAAACCTTCTTGTCGAGAATGATCCCCGCGCCCAAGCCGGTTCCCATGGTGAGAAAGACCATATTGCGCGTACCTTTGCCGGCGCCGTAGCGGTGTTCGGCTACCGCGCCGGCGTTCGCGTCATTCTCCAGCCGCACCGGGCATCCAAACTCTCTTGCCAGGATCGCGACGATCGGAACATCGACCCAAGTCGGCAGATTAGGCGGGGCTTGAATCACCCCCGCTATGGAATCCAGCGGCCCGCCACAACTGACCCCGATGCCGCGCAGCGATCGCGGATTCACGTCATTCTCTGCCAGCATGCGATGAATCGCGGCGAAAATCCGATCGATGGCCTGCTGCGGTCCCGCCTTGGGCTGCGTCGGAAATTCCACGCGCGAAATCACCTTGGGCGGCTGCTCCGAGATCACCACCGCAGTCTTGGTACCGCCAATGTCTACGCCGAACCAAATCTCTCTTCTTGCCATCGATCTTCCCTGATCTACTCGGCGCCCGCCGCGCCGGCGACGCCCATCGGCTTCCTTTGCAAATGTACCAACGACATGACGAAAACATAAAAAATCGCGCCGGCGGGGACAAGAAGCGAGGCTCGCACGCTGCTGCGGTCTGCCAGAACGCCGACCAACAACGGCAGAATCGCGCCGCCGACGACGGCTGTGATCAGCAGCCCCGAAACCTCGTTCTCCCTCTCCGGCAAATATTCCACGGCAGTCGAGAACACCAGGGGGAAGATGTTGGCAAAGCCGAGACCCACAACGAAGAAGCCGATGGCAGCCAAGCCGCCTGCCGGCGCAAAAACGGTGGCCAAGCCGGCAAGAGACAGCGCACACGTGGCAACCAGAAAATACACCGGCTTGACCCAATTCAGGATCATCCCGCCAGAGAACCGCCCGATGGTCAGGGCCAGGAAGAACACTCCGGTGCCGAGCAAACCTATGCGGCTGACATCCATACCGAAGCGTTCACGCACCAAGAGCGGAATACCTGCGCTGACTGAAACCTCCGCTCCCACGTAGAGGAAAATGGCACACGTCGTGGCCAGCATAAACGGGTCGCGTAACAAACCCAGACACGATTCAAGCGTCGCAACATTCGCCGTCGTCTCATTCTCAGGGACCTTCAGAATGCCGACCGCCACCAGTGTGACGCCCAGCGCTACCGCATAGACGGGAAAAATCATTCTCCAGCTTGCGCCAAAGTACCGCGCCGCGAGCACCGGCAACACCGGGCCCGACATCGACCCGATCGCCTTGACGAACTGCCCCAACGACAGATTGCGCGCATACTTGCCCTCACTCGATACGTCCCGCATGATGGGGTTCCCAGCCACCTGGAGAATTGCCATGCCCGCACCCAGCAGCACGATAGAGACCAGAAAAAGCGCGAACGAGGCCGCCCCCAGAGAGGCGACGAGCATGCCGGCCAGCGCCGCTGTCAGGCCTGAGATTAAGACAATTTTCTTTCCCCACCGGTTTTGAAAAATGCCTGCGGGAATCGACAGCAAGCCAAACATGCTGAGACCGACGAAAGGCGTGAGCGACGCAACTGCGTTACTGAGACGAAACTCATTTTTCGCTAGACTGACAAACGGCCCCACCGCGTCCACGAACCCCATCGCCAGAAAGACCAGAAATACTGGAATGACCCGAAGCTTCATCTGCTTATCTGCGCCTCTTTCCGCCATTGTTTTCGCTGCCCGGCTAGGGCCGCCCCGGAGCCTCGGGATTCAGGTACGCGATACTTCGCACCCGTTCACTCTCTCGGGCAGAAGGCCGCGAGACGACGAGTTGCGAACCCCAAGTTATTTCAATAATACGTATAATATAGAACTGAATCTGGTAATGCCTGCTAGACTTGTTTCATTCGCAACACCTAGCGGGCGGATTTTCGGGTGCTTCTCAAGCCACGAGCCAACGTTCTTGTAAGAATTTGGCTCGGTCGCTTCTGTGCTGTGAAGAAGTCTCTGTACGCGATTCGCATAACGGCAAAGTGATTTGAATCGCATTGCGGCGGGCGTGCGCTGCCGAGACTGATCAAGCGAGTTCAGTATGGGATCATCGACATCTTCAACATTGCGATGGTGGATGATCTCACTGGCTTTCTTTGCCACTCTCGTCAACTATCTCGATCGCCAGGCGCTGTCGGTCGCGGCTCCTATCCTTCGCATTCAGTTTCACATGAGCAGCATCGGCTACTCGCGCGTGCTGTTTGCCTTCATGCTTGCCTACACCATCATGAACGGCGCTTCGGGATTGCTGATTGACAGGCTGGGAACAAAGCTTGGGTATGGACTGTTCGTAGCATGGTGGTCGCTCTGCGATTTGTTACAGGTATTTGCCCGCGGAGCAGGATCGTTGGGAGTATTTCGCTTCCTCATCGGCATGGGTGAGGCGGGCAACTGGCCCGGCGCTGTGAAAGTCGTGGCCGAGTGGTTCCCGCCGGAGGAGCGTTCCCTCGCTTCCGGCATCTTCAACAGCGGTTCAGCCGCGGGAGCCATTCTCGCTCCGCCTCTCATTGCCGGTTTGGTTCTGCGCTTTGGCTGGCGTTCCGCTTTTATCGCTGTGGGTACTCTCGGATTCGTATGGGTGATTGCGTGGGCAGCGATATACCGCTCACCGGCGCAGAAAATCGACGTGCTGGCCCCGCCCGCGCCACCACTGCGCGCCCTTTTGAGGTCGCGCTTTGTCTGGACGTTCACAGTTTCGAAGGTCTTCATCGATCCCGTCTGGTACTTCTACACCTTCTGGTTTCCGCAGTATTTGTTTCAAGCCAGGCATTTCGGCCTGGCGTCGATCGGCAGGTATGCCTGGATTCCCTTCTTCGTCGCCGGATTGGGCAGCCTCGGAGGCGGTTTCATAGCCAAGGGATTTCTCCTGGCTCGGATGCCGGTCAGCGCCGCGCGCAAGGCGGCGGTTACCGTAGCTGCAGCAATGATGGCCATGGCCATACCGGCGGTCCTCGTGCAAAGCTCCGCGTTGTCCATCGCGTTCGTCTCCGTTGCCATGGCTGGATACACAGCGGCTCTCGCCAACATGCTGGCGATGCCGGCGGACGTATTTCCGGCCGTGGGCGTAGCCTCGGTCTACGGTCTTGCAAGCATGGGGTCGGGGTTTGGGGGCATGGTCTTCGCACTGGTCACTGGCTGGCTTGTGGATCGGTACTCCTACGTGCCCGTCTTCTGGTTGTTTGGCCTCATCCCGCTCATCTGCGTTTCAATTCTTTGGGCCCTGATGGGCCGTCTCGAACCCGATTCAAATTTTCTGAAGGAGCCAATCACAAGTCCCGTATGAACAACGATCGTCCATTCAAGAATTTGACCGCCCTCGTCACCGGCGCAAGCAGCGGCATCGGCGAGGCTACGTCCATTGCGCTCGCTCAGCACGGCGCCAACGTCCTTATCCACTACAACTCAAAGCAGGCCGAGGCCGACTTGGTTCTCAGGCATGTGCGGGCTCAAGGCGTGGCAGCAGAACTGGTGCAGGCAGACCTGACCACAGCCGAGGGAACTCAGAAACTGTCGAAGTTTGCAGAGAGCAAAGCCGTCGATATTCTCGTGAACAATGCCGGCTCGCTGATTGCTCGAACCCGGGTGCTCGACTTTACTCCTGAGCTTTGGGAAAAGGTCATGATGCTGAATCTGACCAGCGCTTTCTTCGTTTCGCAGGCAGTTCTGAAAGGGATGGCCCAGCGCAAGCGGGGATTCATTGTGAATGTTTCGTCGGTGGCGGCGCGGTTCGGTGGAGGACTGGGTGCGATCGCCTATGCGACTGCCAAGGGTGCAATTTCCACTATGACCAAGGGGTTATCGCGAGAGTTCGCTCCCTTGAATATTCGTGTGAACGCGGTTTCACCGGGCACCGTGGATACGAACTATCACCGTTCGTTTTCGACGCCTGAGGCTCTCGATGGGGTTCGGACGGCAACGCCTGTTGGCCGTTTGGGCGCTCCGAAGGAGATCGCGGATGCGGTTGTGTTTCTCTGCAGCGATCGGGCCAGCTTTATTCATGGCCAGGTCATCGAGATCAATGGCGGGTTCCTGATGGCGTGAGAGAATCCAGACTTCAGCCTCTCGCGAGGTCTGAAAAGCCACCGTTGCCCCAGTTGATGATATGACGACTGATGCGCTTCCCACGACCGATGCCTCTCCGCACCTGAGGAGAGTCCTGACTCTTTGGGACCTTATTTTCTACGGACTCATCCTGATCCAGCCCACCGCGCCGATTCCGCTATTCGGCGTGGCGCAAAAACTCTCCAATGGGCACACGGTCACAACCATCCTCGTCGCAATGCTGGCGATGATGGTCACGGCCTTCAGCTATGGGCGAATGGCAAGCGTCTACCCGTCGGCCGGTTCGGCGTATACCTATGTCGGCAGAACCATCAGTCCTCACCTGGGTTTCCTCGTCGGATGGGCGATGCTGCTCGACTACATTCTGCAACCACTGCTCTGCACCATCTGGATTGCGGCCGCCATTCACAGCCGTTATGCTCCGCAGCTTCCCTACCCCATCGCGGCCATCTTGGTCGGGTCGTTCATTACTTTGCTCAATCTCCGCGGCATCAAGTCGTCGGCACGCGCCAACAAGGTGCTCCTGGTTGCGATGAGTATCGTGATCATCGCCTTTTTCTGGCTTGCGGTGCGTTATCTGCTGAGAGTTGGAAGCTGGGGCGCGCTCTTTTCGATTCAGCCGTTCTACGACCCCGTCACCTTCAACGCGCACCAGATCTGGATGGCCACATCGTTTGCCGCGCTGACCTATATCGGATTCGATGGAATCACAACCCTCTCAGAAGAAGTGAAGAACCCCAAGCGCAACGTCTTGCTGGCGACAGTTCTGGTGTGCCTCTTCACTGGCATCTTCAGCGGTGCCGAAGTTTATCTTGGCCAGAGGATTTGGCCTGACTGGCATAGCTTCGTCAACCTTGAGACAGCGTTCATGGATGTGTGCCAGCGCGTGGGCGGAATGCCGCTCTTCCAGGCTATGGGACTCATCCTGATCCTGGCTGCCGTGGGAAGCGGTCTCACCGGCGGTCTGGGAGCTGCGCGTTTGCTCTTCGGCATGGGCCGCGACGGCGTGCTGCCGCGGCGCTTCTTTGCGCATATCAGCAGCGGAAGCCGCACGCCAACCTACAACATCCTGCTCATCGGGATCATCGCAGTCCTCGGCGCCATCGGATTGAACTACGTCGGCAATGCCTACGAGCATGCAGGAGAGCTGCTGAACTTCGGAGCCTTTCTCGCCTTCATGGGTGTGAATTTTTCTGCCTTCTGGCACTTCGGCATCGTCATGCGTAGTCAGCGCCGGCCGCGAATCCTCGGCGACATCGTCTTGCCGCTTGCCGGATTCGCGTTTTGCGGGCTGATCTGGTGGAACTTGAATCCCCTGGCCAAGTCTGTCGGTGGCATATGGTTCGCGCTGGGTTTGACTTACATCGTTGTCACCACAAGAGGATTCCGCCTGGCTCCAAAGTTGATTGACTTTAGGGAATCCTGATCGCCCGACTGGTTAGAAGGCTCTTGGTCTTGGGGAAAACTGAAATGACTCAAAACAGACGTCGAACTGATTGCCCGTGCGCTGCAGAGGCAGTCCGCTTTGCACTCGCCCGAACTCTAACGGCCGCCGCACTGATCGCCAGCCTTGGTATCTCAGCTGTCTGCTTCGCTCAGGTCGGCGCAGCCGACCAACAGAATCATAGCGGGCCTCTGGCCACGGTGATCCAGCCGTATATCGATAGTCACGAGATTTCCGGAGCCGTCGTTTTGATCGCCGATCGAGATCGAGTGATCGATCGCGAGGTCGCCGGCTACGCCGATGTCGCCGCCCACAGGCCGATGCGAGAGGACGACATCTTCTGGATCGCATCCATGAGCAAGGCGATGACTGCTGCGGCCGTGATGATGCTCGTGGACGAGGGCAAAATCTCGCTCAACGATCCCGTCGAAAAATACCTGCCGGAATTTAGAGGGCAGATCGTGTCTCGTGTTCCCAATCCGGATTCGGCCGCGCCGCTGCCATCGACTTCGAACCCGGCGGCTAACGTGAGTGCGGCGCCCCAACTCGAGCCATTGAAAGGCCCCATCACGATTCGCGAGCTCCTGAGTCATACAGCCGGCCTTCCCTTCAGTTCCAAACGCGAAAAACCGGCGCTCGATCTGCTTCCCCTCAACGAAGCCGTGGCCAGCTACGCAGCCGAGCCGCTTCAATCGCAACCCGGAGAGAAATACAGCTACAGTAATGAAGGCATCAATACTGCCGGCCGCATCGTCGAAGTTGTGAGCGGCATGACCTTTGAAGATTTTATCGAGAAGCGCCTCTTCGCCCCGCTGGGGATGAATGACACCACCTTCTGGCCCGCCGGCGAACAACTCAATCGCCTCGCAAAATCGTATGAAAGCGGCAGCCTTCAAGAGGTTCCGATCGATCAGCTCACCTATCCTCTAAGCGACCGCGCGCGGCGCTATCCCATCCCGGCAGGCGGATTGTTCTCTACCGCTCACGACGTTGTGCGCTTTTGCCGGATGATGCTGAACGACGGAATACTCGAAGGCAGGCGCTATCTTTCTCAACAGGCCATCCGGCTCATCACCAACAAAGAAACGCCTGCTAACGTTGCCAAGCCGTACGGTCTGGGCTGGAACGTGGGCTATGGCTTTTTCGAGCACAGCGGAGCCTACAAGACCGACATGAAGGTCGATTTCACACACGGCTTGATTGTGGTTTTCCTGGTACAGCATGCGAACGATTGGAATCTCGAAGCCCGGGAACACCTGATGGATGCGCTCGAGCAGACGGCGATTCCCGCCGAGAGAGGCGCGGTCTCTCCCTCGCAGTCACAGATGTTTTCGCCAAACGGAATTCCAACATCCTCGAAAATCACGACCGATGCCCAGGCGGACATCGACGAAGACATCTCTCACCACCTGGGCGATGTTGTTGCGGATCCGGGCCCGAAAGCAAATCTCTCACCATCGACGGATTCTGCCGCAGTCCAGGCCGCGATGCGCACGGTGGCAGACTGGGAACTGGAACGCGCGCGGCCCTATCTCACGCAGAACTGGACATGGAGCGTCCTCGACGCGGGGTTTATGGCCGCTTCGCGCGAACTCGACGATGCAAAGTACAGCAACGCGATGCTGGCAATGGCGGAAAGATTCCACTGGCAACTTGGAGTCGAAAGCCCTGCGGAACGCGGCTGGCCCGACAACAACGATCAGGCGCTGGCCCAGACCTATCTCGAGCTGTACATGCTCGATCCCAAACCGGAAAAGCTCGCACCTACGCAAAATGGATTCGACACGCTCTTCATAGCCAAGATGCCGCCGGTGCCTGAAGGTATGTCCCCAATCTGGTGGCAATGGTGCGACACCTTATTTATGGGCCCTCCTTCCTGGGCTGAACTGGCGGCCATTACCCACGATCCGAAATATCTCGACTATCTTGATAAGCGCTGGTGGGAGACGTCAGACGCCTTGTATGACACGCACTACCACCTTTTCTATCGCGACAAGACATACATCAACAGTAACGGTCCTGCGGGTAAGCCATTTTTCTGGGCGCGCGGCAACGGCTGGGTGATGGGCGGCCTCGCGCGCACCCTCGAGTACATGCCTAAGGACTTTCCCGATCGCGGCCGCTACGAGGCTCAGTTGCGCGAAATGGCCAGTGAGTTTGCATCGATTCAGGATCCAAACGATGGCTTGTGGCACGCCGACCTGCTCGATGGTGTCGACTATCCTCAGCCGGAACTCTCAGGCTCGGGGCTGATCACGCTCGGTCTCGCCTGGGGCGTAAATCACGGCGTTCTTGACCGCGCGACCTACCAACCGGTTGTTGAGAAAGCCTGGCGCGGAATGGTCAATCAGATCTATGCCGACGGCCGGCTCGGCAACGTTCAGCAGACAGGCGGAGCGCCCAACTATTACCTTCCCAGCTCAAGCTACAACTTTGGAGTCGGCGCATTTCTTCTGGCAGGCGAACAAGTCGCACATCTGGGCGATCGTAGCAACCGTTGAAATCCTTCGGCGCGCTTCCGCATGCCATACGATCTGTCTCTCCTGGTCAGGTGGGCCGCGCCGATTCGTCCGCCACATGAGGCGGGTCGCGCCGGTTACGCCATAGCGTCAAGCTTCCGATCAAAGCCGTTGTGCTCGTTACCCTGCCGCAACGTGTTCCCGTTACTCGCACGCGAATAGCCTTCGCGTCTCTCGTTGGCCATAGCAACCCCAATTCGTCCATCGGCAAGAGTCAACGGAAACAATTCACATGGGAGTGGAGGGCTACGCCAGCCCTTTCGCCTGCAACACCGGTTGCAGCAGCCGGCGGATATTCCCGCCGAGGATCAGTCTCTTTTCTTCATCGGTAATTTCGGCGCCGAGCACCTTTGCCACTTGTGAGGCAAAGCTCCTGCCTCCGACATCGCTCCCGTAAAGCACGCGCTCGGCGCCGAGCTCGCGAACCGCCATCTCCACAAATCCCGACGTCGGGTCAGAACCAGCAATGTCGGCATAAACGTTCTTCGTCTCCCGGATGATGCGAATCCCCAACTCCCAATTCCCTCCGGTGTGCCCGCAAATCAGTTGCGCCTTGGGATGGCGCCTGGCAAGTTCCACCACATCGTAGGGCGTGGACTCATTCGGCGCATGTCCCATGCTATTAAGCCATGTGTGCTGCAAAACAGGCACATTCATCGCCACTGCGCGGTCCACAATCGGATCAAGCTGCGGCGCGCTGCACACCAGGTCGCCCTGCACCTCGCCTACGCACACCATCGGCCCGTCGCGCACGCATCGATCGAACTCCCGCAGGCTCGCCTCCACGTGCTCCGGATTCAGAAACAGCGACCCGTACGCCCGCGTCGGGAAATGCTGCACAGCCCGCATCGTGCGGTCGTTCTCGATCTGCACCTGCTCTGGCGTCGCATGGCTCACGTATTCTTCGTATCCTTGCGAAAGAATCAGCCGCTCGACCCCGAGCCGATCCATGTGCTTCACCAGAAGCGCCATGCGCTCTTCGGGTGTGTCGCCAGGCAACTCGCCCAGATGGCTGTGTACATCCCAGATTCTCCACATGCCGTCGAGCTTTGGTCCGGGCTCAGGTTCGTTTCCCTCTGCATACACGCCCGCCGAGGCAAATCCTGCCGCCAGGCCCTTGAGCACCGTCCGCCGATCCAGGTTCATGAGCGACCTCAGTTCCACAGTATCCACGCTCGGTGAGTCCCGCAAGAAGTGTTCGCCAAATCTCCCGGGTCTCTGCGGCTGATTCGATTTCGAAGAAGTCCACGGAGAGATTGCCCGCGCCCAACCACGCTTGCTTTAGAATTCGAACATCTGCCGCTCGAATTCGGCATTTTCACAAGGATGGAACTCGGTTCCCATGGCCTCTCATCGTCACTCGATACGCTCTCTCCTTTCCGTGCCGGTTCTCCTTCTTGCCCTGGTGCCCGCGCAATCTGGTCGCGCGGCCGAGATGAAGGCAGGCATCGCCAAGGTCGATATCACGCCGCCGCTAGGCACTTTGATGTGGGGATACTTCGATCGCCTGACTGGCGCAATCGGTGAACTCGATCCGCTCTACGCCCGCGTCCTCGTTCTTGAAACCGGAACCACGCGTCTCGCTTACGTCGATCTCGATCTCGGCAGAGCCTTCGGCCCGGGATCGCTCGAGTGGTTGCGCAAAGCCGCAAGGCAGAACAGTGACATCGATGACCTGATCGTCCAGGCCACGCACACGCACACCGGCCCGGTGATCATGGATGAGTATCCCGGTGGAACTCCAGCGTGGGAAACCGAGGACCTGAATCGCATCGAGCGCGCTATTCACGATGCCTCCGAGCATGCTGTCCCGGTTCGTATGGGAGTCGGCTATGGTGCTGCATATATTGGATACAACCGCAGGCACGTTGATCCCGACGGCTCCATCTCCATGTTGTGGTCGAACTCTACTCAGGCTCCAACCTATCCCTTCGACCCACTCCTTGCAGTATTGCGCATCGATCGGCTGGACGGCGAGCCGATGGCGATCCTGGTGAATTACGCCACCCACCCTGTGACATTCGGAAACGATGCTCTTCGCTATTCGGCAGATTTTCCCGGCGTGATGTGCAAGGTTGTAGAGCAGGCCTTCGGCGGCAAACCGCTGGCTTTCTTTGCGCAAGGCGCCGCGGGAGATATCAATGTCTTCGATGCCGGAACGCCGGTGAACCTCGACGTGATCGGCCGAAGAGACTGGGCGGGTGAAACCCTCGGCAAGGCTGCGGTCAGCACAGCGCAACAGATTCAGACGAAGATCGAACCGGATCCACAGATCGACTTCGCAAACGAATCGGTCGAATTCAAACTTCGCTGGGATCCGGCGAAGTTCAAGCAGGAGACATTGAGCGAACTCGGTCCCAAGGCCTACGAGATTTTCGCGCCGCCAATCAAGGAGACCTTCAACTTACCAGTGACCACCGCTCTTATCGATCGCACGATTGCGATTGTGGGCATGCCGGGCGAGCCATTCGTGGATTTCCAGACCGACCTGCGCGCTAAGTGTCCCGTGAAAGACTGTTTCTTCTTCGGTTACGCCAACGGTTACTACGGGTATTTCCCGACGATCAAGGCCGCGAGTGAGGGGGGCTATGGAGCGGTGAGCACCACGACCTGGGTCCAGGTTGGAGCCGGCGAGGAGATGGAGAATTTCGCGCTCTTCCAAATTTATCGCATGCTCGGGCGTTTCCAGGACGCGCCGAATTCAAACTGGAAAAACCTGCCGCCCGCACCGTAGGCTGCAGCCGCAATCTTCCCATCAGGGTTCGCTGCGGCCGTCGACTTGGCGCGGATGATTGCTCGGCGTGCCCCACGTCATGATCTCATCATCCCGCATTCCCATAGGCTTGAAGTTGTGATACCAGCCGTTTGCTGAAAGCGTGTCGGGAAAGTCGTGAATCAGCATTCCCGGCACGTTCACCGCCAGCTCCTTGGGAATCGTTCCATCGGGGCGCGCAATGAAGGTGCCCCAGTGAGACAGGTATCGCGAGGAGTTATTGCAGACCGCCCACATCCGATTGTCGGAACAACGCGTTGGTGCGAGGCGGCGGTCGAGAACGTCAAGGCAGTTGGAGCCCGTGCCGTGCGCATTGTAAAAGGAGTGGATCATCACCGTAGCGCCCAGCTCTCGATATGCGATATAGAGTTGTGGCCACGCCACGTCGTAACAAATTGCCAGCCCGATCTTCACGCCGCGAATCTCGCGCGTCACCAGCCGGCTGCCCGCTGAATAGTGCGCTTGATCGCCAGTCGTGCAGAAGCTCTTGTCATAGCGATCCACGATTGCCCCGCTGGGATCGATCAAGTAGATGCAGTTCGTCGGCTTCGTCTCCGCGTCGAGGTAGTGCGACGAACCAAGCGCCAGCCAGAGATTGAGCTCTTTCGCGAGCGCTCTTAACCGGCTGGTCTCTTTGCGAAGCGTGTCCCAGTCGTATCCATCGAACGAGGGCATATCAGCCTCCGGATATCCGGATAAGCTGGCCTCTGAGGTATGTAGCAAATGCGCCCCTTGCCTGGCTGCGTCGCGCATGAACCCCTCAATGGATGCCGCATTCTCGCGCGGATTTGCGCTCACCGGAAACTGGCATGTCGCCACTTTCAGTTTTTGCGCGGTCTCCCCCGTCTCCGGGCCCAATGGGCGATCATTCGATGCATTTTCTGCGGTCTCAGCCGATCCCAGAGCGTTCAGGCTTGTAGCGCCGGCAGCCAGCAAGGCGCCGGCCGCACAAAGTGCCTTGCGTCGGGTGATCAAGCGCGAAGTATTCGGTGTCTCTGAACTCATGGCAACTCTCCTTCCGTCGACGGAAAGCCGCACGTCAGAATCAATTTGAAGGGCTATCCCCCGCGGCTGAGATCGTCGCCCTCAGCGGGTTGCGACGTTATCTTCCGCCTCAACCTTCTCTGCAATGTTGTCATTGGCCCGGCGCACGCCCGAGGTCGCGGTTGAACCTACCCCTCCCGAAGACCAGTGGAGGTAGAGATCTTCCATGATTCCCTCGGCGATAAGTCTCGCCGCCCCCAATGCACTGGCTTCGCCACCAAGGGTCGAAACCACCAGTTGCACTTCCTGCGCGGACTTTTCCAGCGACCTTTGCTTGATGATCCTGCGTAGCGGATCAGCGATGAGTTGGGGAATCTCACGAAACAGCGCTCCCCCAAAAATCACCACCTTGGGGTTGAGCAAATTCACAAGATTCGCCAGCCCGATTCCGATATAAGATGCCGAGCGCTGCAACACCCGGTAAGCAAGGCTATCGTCTGCCTCCGCTGCTCGAGCAATCAATTCGATACTGATCTTTTCGAGATCGCCGCCGGCCAATTCACGGATCTTCGAGTCGATGCCCTTTTCGATCGCGGCCTTGACATTTTGAATAATGGCGCCGCACGAAGCCACCGTCTCCAGGCACCCGGTATTTCCGCAGGAGCAGAGAGGACCGCTTTCATTCACTGTAATGTGCCCAAACTCACCGGCCCGTCCTCCGGCGCCCCGATAGATCTTGCCATCGATGAAAATGCCGGCCCCGATACCCATCCCCGCTTCGAGGTAGAGAAAATTGCTCAGATCTCTGCCCGCCCCAAAGGTCCTTTCGGCAATCGTCGTAGTGCGCACGCTGTCTTCCAGCATGCACGGAAGATCGAATTCCTTTTGAAAGATCTCGCGCAGCGGAACGTTCTTCCATTCCGTCATCTGTCCCGGCCGCGGATAGGAAAGCACAACTCCCGCCTCGCTATCGATCACGCCGGAGTGGGCAATGCCGATGCCTTTGATCAGCGTCGGTGCAATATTCGCCTCACGAATCGCCTGTCGAATGCAAAGAAAGGCCTTCTCGAGAACGCGCTCGCGGCCGACATTCATCTCGGTCCGCGTCTGCGATCGGTAAATGATCTCGCCGTTAATATCCGTGATCACAATGCGCAAAAAGAAAGAACCGAGATCGACGCCTACAAGATATGCAGCGTCTCCCCGAACCCGCAGCGGAATCGGCCTGCGGCCCAGCTGAGAAGTCGACGGCTCCGACTCAACCACCAAGCCCTTTTTGATGAGGCGTTGCACAATGGATGTGATGGAGGACGGGCTCAGCTCGGCCTGCCTGGCCAGCTCAAGCCGCGAGTTATTCATCCCAGAATGAATCAGTTGCAGGATATGGAGCTCTCGCTGCTCGAGCCTCTCCAAAGCCTCAGTTGCGTGCGTTGACGTTCTCGGCATAAATTCCTTTTTAGTATTAATCCTGCCAGTTTATTGGCCCAAAGTCCAATCTTTATTTCAGATTTCATGGCCCGTTTCGGCCGCCTATCTTGCGACCGAAAATGCATTAGCCGCGGCAATGTCGCATTACGCCAGATCGACGCGCACAACTTCGTAAATGCGCACCCGCGGTACGGTCAAATCCGCCCAGCCATCTTTCACGGTCCAGGGCACATCCGTCTTGCTCCACATCAATGTTACCGAGCTGACCTTTCGGCCCTCGGGGATCCTGATGCGGGCACGAACATTCTCGACGGGCAGAAACGTCTCTTCGACCAACCTCTTTTTCCAGACGTTTCCGGTATCCGCCATCAGGTGCAGCAGCAATGAATCCTGCGAGGCCGCGAACTCGGCCATCAGTCCTTGCCTGAAATCCACCTCATATGACCGGGACGAAGAAAGAATCGGGTCAAGCAAGGTTTGAAAATAACTCAGGACATCGTCATTCAATGTTTCGTCGTAAATCGCCTCAAGTCCGGACCCGATATAAATCGTGCGCCCGTCGCCATAGCTCTTGGTGACCACGGCCGGTCCAAATACCTTGCGATACCCCCGCTCATAGGTTTCAGCCAGCACCGTTGCATCCGGAGCCGCTTCGAAGCGCATGATCTGCGGATCCTGAGGAATCAGCTTTTCCGACGAAACTGGCCGCAGGTAGAGATCGGTCATCTGCACAATCGGATCAGCCGCGCTCAGCTTCACGCCAAGTAACTCAGCAAGCCCGTAATTGCCGCGGAGCCTTCCGTATTCGTCGGCGATTGATGTCAGGTGCGAAACCAGCAATACACCCCCGTTTTCCACGTAGCGCGACAAGGTCGTGCATTGGGCATCGCTCAGGCACGGAGCATTCGGCACGTACACCAACTTGTACTTTGCCAGCGACTCCGCCGTCATCCTGTAATCGAGGAACGGCTCCGAGTCGTATCGCAAATCCTTCAGAACTTGGAACGCGCCGTAATAATAGTTGCCGTAAGCGTCGGCCACAAACTTGTCGTCGTGGTACCAGCCGATTGCCTGCGTGCAAAGCAGGATGCCCACCTTTGGCTCAGGCCGCATGCGATTCAAGAACGCCTCATTCGCGCGCCTGAATTCAAATACTTCCTTCAACCCGCGTAGCGAAGGCCGATCCAACGCTTCGGGTTCGTAAAACAGGCGATTCAGGCCCCAGTAGCAATAACCCGCACCCGCGGCCGTCGCCACCGCAGCATCAAGCTGCAGTTGTTCGCCGTCCATCGGATAACTGAACCACCCGCCCACGTCCTCGTCCTTGATATGTTCGCGGTTATAGACGGTATGCGAACTGACATAGGTCCAGATATTCTTTCCAGTGGACTGGCCGGCCCGCAGATTGAAGAATTTCTGTTCCGGGGTTCGTGCCGCTTCAAACATGAAAGTCGTAAGTTCCGGAATCATCCACGCCTTTGCCGTCCAGCCATTGCTCATCATTTCGCCATTGTTGTAGGTCTGCGGCACCTCGCGCACACTACGCACCATGGTGCAAATATCTTGCATGAACGCGACCACTACGTCGTGCTCCATCCACTGGCGGTACTCGATGAGATCGTCCAGCTTGTCGCTGCCATCCTGCTTCGGTATGTCCTTGCCGCGCGCTTTCCAATATGCTTCTTTGCAGTATTTGCAGTGGCAAAAATCCGCCTCGTGATTCATTCCCTCGTACGCACCGTCGTAATACATCAGATCGACCGGATAATTGGTCACAACCTCTCTTACGCATTCCTTGGTCTGCTCTCGAACCGGGCTGTTCAGGCAGCCTTCGTAGTACTCGCCCCATCCAAAGTGGGTCGTGGTCATGGGCCGGCCATCGGCAAAGCGCCGCGTCCAATCCAGGTAATTTGGGTCGCCGGCCTTGATATCCATGAACGGGTGATTCAGCGGGTTATACACCACCAGCTTCAACCCCGCGTCACCGCACAAATCAGCAGTCTCCTTCAACAGGTCACGCGATCCCAACTCCGGGTGACGAGGCAACTTGGTTTTCGTCGGGAAATAGGCTACGTATGAAAAGCTCGGAAACCGAAAGGCATTACATCCAAGTTGACGCGCGATCTCGATTGCTTTCTTCGGCTCATAATCGAGCGACGGGTAAAAGGGCGGTGCGTATCCTTCCGCGATCATCAGCCGCACCGAGCGAACCCACTCAAACGATGCAGGCAGCGGAGATTCCGGCCCAAGATTCGGCATCGCAGCTCCGGCCTTCGAACCCAGTCCACCCAGCGCGGCCCCGGCTGCCAACGTGCCGGCCGTTTGCAGCAACTCTCTTCGACTTAATCCGTGCATCGCCAATTCATCCTCAAGAGATAGTTACGCGGCGATCTTCCGCGCCAATTCCACTTTTACCTTTGCAGCTTTTCCCGGCTCTTCGTTGTGTGCGCTTATCGCAGCTCACCAATCCACGACGCAAATGGCGGAAGCGTCACAGAATCGAGACTTGCTGCAGATTGCAGTGAGACGTCGGTCGCCGCGAGCGTCTTTACCGTTGCTCCTTTGATTTCCAGTCCGCCAAGACCAAGCATGACTGTCCTCGCGCGACTCGACATATTGATGGCGATCACGACAGCGGATCTTTCACCGGGCACGCGACGCACATATGCCAGCGCGTCAGGATCATCCTTATCGATCATGGCCATGTCGCCCTCACGCAGCCCTGGGATCCTATGGCGCAGGGCAATCAGCTCTTTGTACCAGTTGAGCAGCGAATTCGGATCCGCGCTTTCCGTTTCGGCATTCACTGTCATGAAATTGGGCGCAACGGGCAACCACGTGTTTGGATTGCTTGAAAACCCCGCCTGCGGGCCCGGCGTCCATTGCATCGGCGTACGCTCCCCATCGCGCCCTTTTTCCCTGGGCCATCCGGTGATGCCGATCGGGTCCTTCACTTCTTCCCGGCGCTTCGGCGTCTGCGTTGTCATGCCGAGTTCGGCGCCGTAGTAGGTCATCGCCGTATCTTTGCTGGTAAATAAAATGGTCGCGATCGCTTTGGCAATCGCCACGTTATGCACGCCATCCCCGAAGCGATCAATCGATCGGTCATTGTCGTGATTGTCAAAAACGATGAGCGGTTGCGAGCCATGGAGCTCTGTCTGTGCCGCCTCGAGAGTCTGCCGGAAGTAATCGGCTCGCAGCGCAGCTCCGTTTCCAAATCCCACCAGCATGTCCATCGGCAGTTGCAGCTCGTCGTGGGCTGCGCCGCCGTACCATGCGTCCAGGGCCGCTATGTCCGCGAGATAGGTCTCTCCAATCAGCACGCGATCGCCAGGGAACCGGTCCACCATGGCGCGCATGCGCCGCAGCAGGTCATGCATTTCCGGCTGATTCGCGGTGTAGAGCTCTTTGAGATTCGGATCGCCCTGGTCGTTTGTCCCGCCCAGATCCGGTTCGTCGCGCAGCTTTATGTCCTCATAAAGCTCCGGAATAGCGTCCAGCCGGAATCCCGCAACTCCGCGCCGCAGCCAGAACTTCATCACCTCGAACATCGCTGCTTCCACTTTCGGGTTGCGCCAATTCAGGTCGGGCTGCTGCTTGTAGAACTTGTGATAGTAGAACTGCCTCCGTGCCGGCACCCACTCCCATGCCGAGCCTCCAAAAAGCGACTCCCAGTTATTCGGCGGCACCATACTGTCATGCTCGTTCTTCTTCTGAAACTCGCCCACACCGGGGGAATTCGCCGGGATACCGGAGTTCCACACATACCAATTCGCCTCCGGGTTGTCGCGCGAACTTGCCGACTCAACGAACCACCGATGCCTATCCGATGTGTGGTTCAGGACCATGTCGAGAATGATGCGGATTCCATGGCGCCGGGCGGCCGCTTCGAGCCGGTCAAAATCGGCGAGCGTGCCGTACTGCGGATCGACGTCTTCGTAGTCGGAGATGTCGTAACCGAAATCGACCTGCGGCGAGGGATACATGGGCGCGATCCAGATTGCGTCAATGCCCAGCTCTTGCAGGTAATCGAGATGCTGCGCGATGCCGTTCAAATCGCCCACTCCGTCGCCATTCGAATCGGCAAAGCTCCGCGGATAGATTTCTTCAATGACGGCGTCCTTCCACCAGACTTCATGGGACCCGGCGTGTCCGGTACGCGCCTCTTGGCTAAAAGGGATTTTCGCTGCTGTCACTCCGGGCCCCTGCCCGAGCAGCGCTGTCGCCAGGAAGAGGACCGCCACGAGAAAAGGCGCGCAAATCCCAGGGAAAGCGAAATGTTTCGCTCGCCTGGGGACCATTCGAGCGCGGCGAGCGAACCGTCGATTCAAGCGGGTCTTCTTGGGCATTTGTCTAGTCCTTCGATCCGGTCATCTTAATGAAGCTTTCACAATCTCCGGAAGATCGTTTGGCCTCGCGACTCGAATGGCTCGAAACCCTGCCGCCCGAGCGCTCTCAACTCCCGGTTCAGAGTCTTCAAAAGCCACGCCTGTCGTTACTCCCAGCTTTTCGGCGATCAGTAGATAAGGAGCAGGCGACGGCTTCGGCGAAGCGGCCTCTCCTCCGAAAACTTTCGCATCAAAATTCTCGTGGATCCCGGCGGCGCGCAGCACAGGTTCTACCTCTGACTGCTCCGAGCTCGTCACGAGTCCAATGCGGTAGGAATCGAGCGACGCTAGCAACGCGATTGTCTGGGGCGAGATGGGGCATTGCTTCAGCGACAACTCGCGCACAAAGCGCTTCCGCTCGGCGTTCTGAATTGAGAATGCGCTTGCATCCGTGCCAGGCATCCGTGCGCGAAAATGCTCGTAGATCTCTTCGTCTGCCACGCCCTGCCCAATTTGCCTGTATTCTTCCCAGCTGAGCTGAATGCCGTACCGCGAGAGCAGGTTTGCCCATGACTTCCAGTGCAGTGGCTCGGTATCGGCGATCACCCCGTCGTAGTCGAACACAAGCGCATCACGCGTTCCGATCATCAGATTCCATTCGCAACTCAGACTGACCGCAGGGCGGGCCAGGGGGACGGTCGATCTCTGCCCAAATTCTCGCTTGCCACCCCAATCCTGCTTCTGTGCCCTAGCTGGAAAGGAGTGCGACGTGGACCTTTTTGAATGCGCGAATAATATCACTTTCATCCTGCTCGGTGAGCGCGGACGGAATAGGGAGAAGGATGCTCCTTTCAAAAAGGCTATCAGCCACAGGGCAAACTCCCTTTCTGTATTGCATGCGAAGACCGGCGTTCTCCGTGAGGTTCCATGGAAATCCTCCCAGATCGACGCTGGTCATCTGCACCAGACTGGCGATGTTGTAGTAAAGATGGAAGCCCCAGTCGGTCATCAAAATGTTCGAGATTCCCTGAGGATGGGTGACAATCCCCTCGGCTCGCAACGCCTTGTTCACCTTGATCGCTGTTTCTGAATCTCTATACGTGGTGATCAGGAACGGCGACGTATCTCCCGCTCCGTCGACAATCCTTCGCAAACTGATTCCCGAGAACTCCTTGAGCGCTTGCCTGATGCGGTATTTGCTGCGATGCATGCTTTCGGTAATCTGGGGAAGCTTCGCCAACTGCACTCGCAACACCGAAGCACGAAGCTCGTC
>JBEKPO010000036.1:0-36872 GCA_049520675.1 Occallatibacter sp.
TTTCCGCCTGGGCGCCGATCTGGTTGCCGCAAGTGGAGACAAGCTGCTCGGAGGCCCACAGTGCGGCCTTCTCGCCGGCAGAGTTGACCTCATCGAGCGCATACGCAAGAATCCTCTCTTGCGAACCTTCCGCGTCGACAAGCTGACCTACGCCGCGCTGGAAGCAACGCTGATGGATTACCTATCGGACAAAACGGACTCGATTCCCATTGTCAGAATGCTCCGGACTTCGCCAACGGAGGTATTGAAGAGATGCGAATGGATTGTCGGACAAGTGAACAGCTTGAATCTTGCCGCGGATGTCGTTCCCGCTCTCAGCCTGATCGGTGGCGGCACTGCACCCGCTGCACGGCTGCCAAGTTCAGCCGTAGCCCTAAGTCATAAGGTGTTCCATCCCCGGGCGCTGCTGCATCTCCTACGGCAGCTCGATCCGCCGGTCATCGGCCGCGTCAGCGACGATAAAGTATTGCTCGACCTTCGCACGGTTGAACCCGAATTCGATGAAATGCTCGCAGCTTTGCTCCAACAGGTTGCCCAGAGTGATGCCGTGTCTCCTCCCGGCTTACAAAGCCAACAGTGATCGCCAGAATGCCTTCATCGCAGTCCATCCTCAAATGAGCATGCCGACCAGATCGATCGTCATCGGAACCGCCGGTCATATCGATCATGGCAAGACCGCGCTGGTGCGCGCTCTCACCGGCGTGGACACGGATCGCCTGCCTGAAGAAAAACGACGTGGCATCACCGTCGACCTGGGTTTTGCCTCTCTCGATGCGGTTACCGCCGATGGTACTCCGCTGCGAATCAGTTTCGTCGACGTCCCCGGGCACAAACTCTTCATCCGGAACATGCTCGCCGGCGCCGGATGCATCGGCGCCGTCTTGCTGGTGGTCTCCGCCGAAGAAGGCATCAAGCCGCAGACCCAAGAGCATCTCGCAATCTGTGATCTTCTCGGAGTTCGCCACGGTCTGACGGCAATCACCAAAATCGACTCCGTAGATGCACCGCGGCTCGAATCAGTCCGCTTCGAGACAAGCACGTTTCTTAGTGGGACGTTTCTCGATGGCAGGATTCTTCCCGTTAGTGCGCGCACTGGTGCTGGTCTCGAAGACCTTCGCCGCGAGCTTTTGTTCTTGGCTATGCAGCCGGTCGCCGCACGTGAGGATCATCTTCCTCGCTTGCCCATCGACAGAGCATTTGTGATGAAGGGATTTGGCACGGTAGTTACTGGGACGCTTCTTTCCGGGGCGATCCGTGTCGGAGACATCTTGACGCTCGAGCCAGGGAGCCGCGCAGTCCGCGTGAGAGGATTGCAAACCCATGGCCGTCCGGAACAGGTCGTCGGCTCCGGCTCGCGTGTTGCTCTCAACCTTACCGGCATTGATGTCTCCGAGGTGAGCAGGGGACAGACGCTCGTCCCTCCGGAAACGCTGACCGCCGTGTCAGTCGTCGACGTTGAAGTTGTTCTGCTGCCCGGAGTCAGGAGTTTGAAACATCGCGCTCAGGTTCACTTTCATGCCTTCACCGCCGACGCTCTTGCGACCGTTTCGCTTTACGACTACCACCCAATTGAGGCAGGAACTCGTCGATTGATTCGGCTCAGGCTCCATTCCCCTCAAATACTCGTGCCCGGCGACCGGTTCGTGTTGCGGCAGTGCTCGCCGGCAGGCACGATTGGCGGCGGCATTGTAATGGATGCGCATCCGCTTCCCAACCTGAGAAAAGGGAAATGTCTGGCCTGGCTCGAAACAATGTTGGGTGCATCACTGGAACAGCAACTTCGGTTGCGTGTCGCTCGGCGCGGCGTCAAGGGCCTCACCGCGCGCGGGCTGATAGCGGAAACAGGGCTCACGTCCGAAGCGGTGCTTCGATTCATCGGGTCCAAGTTGAATCGAAATCAGATCGTTCGCATCCACGGCGATCTGCTCGTCGCAAGCGAGTTTCTGGCTTCAGCAATCGAGAGCGTAGCCGAGCGCCTGAAGGTGGGTGCGGCTCCTATGGGCCTCAGGCAAAGCGAGCTAAGAAATCAAATCGGATTCTGCAAAGAGCTATTCGATTTTGTCATTGAGAAGCTTGAGCGCGAGCAGAAGCTCAGGTTGATTGGAGAACTCATCTACCCTTACGATTCGGATTCGAAGGCCGCAGCCCACGATCGGGCTGAGTTGACCGCGATTGCGGCGGCCTACGAAGCTGCCGGGCTGGCCGCTCCCCAAGCCTCTGAAGTTGCGGCGAAGCTCAACCTGTCAGAAACCGAAATGCGCAGGTTGATGACCTTGCTTCTCCGCGACAGGATATTGATCAGGATGGGGACAGATGCGTTGTATATCCACCAGAGCGTACTGGTCCAGTTGAAGGCTCAAGTCGGCAAATTGCGCGGTCAGACGCTCGATGTCGCGGGTTTCAAACAGATGATTGGCCTATCCAGAAAATATGCCATACCTCTCCTCGAGTACCTTGATCGCGAGAGAGTGACGCGCAAAGTCGGAGAGCAGCGACTCGTGCTCTAGAGATCGTTCTGCCGCACGAGCGGCACGCGCAATTGCTTTGCAAGAATGTGCTAATCTTTCTCCGTGATGTTTCCGGCGGCGACTGGGATGCCGAGCAACGTTTCGAATCTCACGCCAAATTGGCAGGGAACGTGAAATTTACCTGGACGATAAAGAAGAAGACAAAACGCTGGTTGGGCGCCACATTGGCAGCACTCTTCTGCCTGTGGTTGGCGTTCGTGGCCTATATCGACTGGGCCATGCACCAGCCGCCGGAGGTCTTCGCCCATGTGATGGCGCGAATGCCCATGCCGGCTTACTTCCTCTTTCCATTCGAGACCATGTGGTTTGATGCGCGCAAGGGAACACTCAGCGCTGGTGACTTGGCGCCTGATTTTACAGTCGAAACCCTGAGTACGAAGACGCCTACCCAACTGGCGTCGCTGTGGGCAGACAAGCCGGTTGTCCTCGTTTTCGGCAGTTATACCTGACCACCTTTTCGGCGGGAGGTTCCCGCCCTGAATAAATTGTCAGAGCAGTTCAAGGGTAAGGTCGATTTCTACGCGGTCTATATTCTTGAGGCTCATCCTACAGACGTGTGGGAGATGCAGAGCAACGTCACCGACAAGGTGTTGTTCCGCAGCCCGCGCGATGAGGAGGAGCGCGCGACTGTCGCCGGTACATGTGTAAGGAAACTGGGAATCAAGTTTCCTGCCCTTGTGGACCGCTTCGATAACAAAGTAGAGAGCGCATATACGGGGTGGCCCGACCGCCTCTATCTGATCGCCCCACAGGGACGCGTCCTCTATAAGAGCAAGCCCGGACCGTTCGGCTTCCACCCAGACGATCTGGCTGCCGCCATTCGGCGCCTGGTGGGCAAGTATTGATGCAACTTGTTGTAAATAAAATTGTAAATAAATTAGTTACAATCACTTGCCGATGCAGAAGATGAGATTACGTCCGAACCTCAGTGTTTATGGGGGTTTCGACGGCTCAACCCATGCTTGGAGACTCGCTGGAGACTCCAAATTCCCGCGACTTGGAACCCTCATTGCGGCAGGATAGTCTCGGACGGAACGACCTGTCATGCATCATCAACTCGCAGACGAATTAGAGCGATTAGGCAGTCTCTTGGGACAAGCCGACATTTGAGTACCTATACCCTCCCGCGAGTGGGTTCGATTGCACCCTCCGAATAGAGGGCGGAAACGCAGGGCGTTGAGCTTCGCGCTCGTCTTCACTGACCGCGGGCTGGTTTCGGGGTGTGTATTCGCCGAAGTCAATTGTCATCGCCGATCCCAAGACCCTGGCCCCCAATTGCTCGCGAAGAAAACTAATATGTTCGCTTGACACAGAAACGAACATAAGAATATTCTGTGGTGCGCTAATAGAAAAAGCATCATCGAACGCCTGAAACGCCTTCGGTGCCGACCTGCAATACAACGCTCATGCACCCGGGCGTGCTCATCCAGTTCGGGCTTATTCCATCCCGCTGGCTTCCCTTCCTCGAAAGCCAGCCTGTTCTTGATGCGGTCAAGTGGAGAAATCAGGGAGAACCATGCGGTTCAGATCGTTTTCAGGTTGTATTGCGTTGTTGACGGCTACTTGCTCCCCGCTGGCCGGACAACATGCGGAGGAGAACCAGAGCAATTCTGGAATCCAGACAATCTACATTATTCCGAGCAGCCACTGGGATCTCGGTTTCAAACTTCCTCCGCAAGAACAACTCGATGACATCAAGCCGCACCTGGACGCGGTGATCCGCACAGCAAAACAGGATCTGCAGTTTCGCTGGGTGATTGAGAGCGCCTGGCAGGTGCAGGCTTGGCTGGACCGGACTAAGGATCCGCAGGCGATTCAGGACCTGGCGAACCTGGTCCGAAGTGGGCAGATCGAATTGTCGGCGGTGTGGGGCAGCGAGCACACCGAGTTCATGGGAACCGAGCAGCTCAACCGGATCGTTGACCCGACGCGAGATATCGAGAAGCGTTTGGGTGTAACGACCGATCTGGCCATGATGGACGATGTGCCGGGATTCACTCTGCGGCTACCCCAGGTGCTGGCGCGCAGCGGAGTCCGCTATTTCGTGACCGGCTCGAATCTGTTTATCGGCGGAGGCACAAGCCTGCACCCGGGAAGGATGCCGTTTCACTGGCAGTCTCCGGATGGAAGCACGGTGCTGATGTGGGAGACAGGCAGCAAGAACGGCGGATACACCGAGGCCATGGCAGACTACTATCTCGATCCGACTGCCCACTACTACAGCGCTCGGCCTGAGGACCACTTTTATCCAAAATCCTGGGGCAACCTGTCTTCGCTCGAGATTATGCAGCGCGGCGTAGACAAACTGCTCGCGGAATACCGCAAAGCAGGCTACCCGTACGACGCGATGATGGTTCTTTACATGCACGATTTCGTTCCGCCATCGTACGAGGAGGACGGATTGCTGCCGGCAGTGCGCGCGTGGAACGCTGTCGGCAAACATCCCCGGCTGGTGGTGGCAACGCCCAGGGAGTTCTTCGATTACCTTCAGCGTCGCTACGGAGATCCATTTCCGACCTACGCGGGCGATTTCAGCGGGCTCTGGTCAGAGGTCAAGACAAACTCGCCGGGCATCACGGGCGACGCGCGCTGGGTGCAGGATTACCTGCCGCAGGCGGAGGCGTTGTGGTCGCTGCTCACCTTTCGACCGGGAACATCATACCCGGCCGACACGATAGCCGATGCGGCTACCAAAATGCTTACCTACGACGAGCACTCAGGAGCGGGGCAGCCGGGCTGGCCGAAGGTGATGACGCTGGCTCAGGTGAACCAGCAGAACCAGGAATATGCGACGTTCGCGCGGACCGCGCGCACCGAAACCCGCAACATGATGATGGTGGGCATAGAGCGGATGTTCGCGGCGAAGAGCGATCAGGAAAAGATTCCAAAATGCGTGGTCTATAATCCGCTCAGTTGGGAGCGCAGCGGTGTCACGCGCGTGCATCCTTCCTCCCCAGATCTCACGCAGGTCCGCGACGCCGCGACGGGCAAGGTCGTCCCTTCGCAGTTGAACCTTGATGGAAGCATCAGCTTCGCGGCCGAGAATATCCCGCCGGTCGGGCTTCGCACATATTTTCTTGAACGCTCGACAGCGCCGCCAGCAAAGGAGGAAGAAGTTAGCGGCGACGTGCTGGAAAACCAATTTTACAAAGTCCGGCTGCGCGCAATGGACGGGGCGATTGACAGCATCTGGGACAAGTCGGCCGGCCGAGAGCTCGTGAACCCGCAGTCGCCGCAACGCGCCGGCCAACTGGTCCGGTGGACGTTTGCGAATTATCTGCCCGACGAGGAATGGAAGCCAAAGGTCCGCCACTTCCGCGGCCCTCTGGCCGACGAGTTAGTGATCGTGCGGCCGGGCACCTGGTGGCCGGAGACGAGAGTCACGCTCGATTCCGGTGAGCGAATCGTGAAACTCGACGAGGTATTCGATCGTTCGCGGATGCCCCAGGTGCCACTGGACAAAGGCAGCGAGTACTATAGCTTCGAATTTCCATTTCACTTTGACAATCCCGCCAAAATCATGGTCGATGACGGAATCGGCTTCCACGACTTGCCGAGAGATTACCTGCCGGGAGCGAGAACTGATGGGGCCACGCCAATCCACACGCTCGCACTGATGGACGACGGTAGCACGCGGGCAAACGCGATCAACCTGATTCAACGCGAAGACTTCTACGATATTCCGCTGCTCACTTACGACGTAACCGGAGCGCTGAAAGATTACTCGAACGTTATACGGGTAACGGCTTTGCGCAAAGCAGACCAGGGCGACACGAAAGATGCCGGCGTGGTCACGCTGCCCACGGTCGAACCTGGCTATGGCCCACGTTACACTTCGTCTTTCGCCATCACGTCGGCGGCAAGTTTTGATCCGGTGGATTCGTATCGCACTGGCTGGGATTACAACGTGCCGTTGATTACGGCGCTGCTGCCTCCTGATCGGGAACCGGATCAGGAGATGGGATCGTTCTTTTCGATCTCCGCACCCGACGTGGCAATTCTCGCATTCAAGCCATCAGCCGACGGAAACCCTGATCACTTCACGCTTCGTCTGCAGGAGATTGCTGGAAACGCGACAAAGTTTGACCTTCACTCTTCTCTCAGGATCGGAGCTGTTGCGGAAACTGCCATGACCGAGGACGTTATTCTTCACCCGGGGTTGAACGAAAGTGATATCGAGATTGGCGCACACGAAACAATGACTCTGCAGCTGACAATTTCTCACAACAAGAACGAATTGCAGTCGGAAGCGGCGAAGAATGGCAGAGCAAGATAAGGATCTGGAATAGCAAACGATGAAATGCTTCAGCATCGATCTTGGCGGAACTCATGCGACCTGCGGTCTGGTCGAAGACGACAGGATCCTCGCGTCAGAGACGTTGGATGTCGAGAATGCGACAAGTCTTGCAGGAATCCTGCCCCGCTTAGCCGAATCGCTCGAAAGACTGGGCGGCGGGAGGACTCCGCACGGCGGGGAAGTGAGCGGCGTTGCCATGGGGCTTCCCGTGATTGTGGATTTTTATCGCGGGAAGGCTCTGGGTAGCAACGGCAAATATGTCGACGCGGACAAGGTTGATCTGCAGTCATGGTGCCAGGAGTCGCTTGGTTTACCGCTGCTTGTGGAAAATGACGCGCGCATGGCTTTGCTTGGAGAGGCATATACCGGCGCCGGGCGTGGATTCGAAAACATCGTGATGATCACGCTGGGTACGGGGATCGGTGGAGTCGCGATGATCGAAGGGAAACTCCTCCGCGGGAAACATGCGCAGGCTGGTTGTATCGGCGGGCATCTCCCCGTCAGGGTTGATGGCCGCAAGTGTACGTGCGGCGCTCTCGGATGCGCCGAGGCGGAGGCATCGGGATGGGCGCTTCCCGGGCTGGTGCGGGAATGGAAAAACATCGAAGACAGCCCTCTCGGCCGCCGCGAGAACGTCGGTTTTCTGGAGTTGTTTACTGAAGCGGCGCGCGGTGACAGAATCGCATGCGAAATCCGCGATCATTGTTTGCGGGTCTGGGCAACAGTCACCGTAGGACTTGTGCACGCTTACGACCCGGAGATCGTGATTCTGGGCGGCGGCGTGATGAAGAGTGCCGATGCGATCCTTCCATATATAAGGTCGCACGTGCAAAAGTATGCCTGGACGCCCTGGGGCAAGGTCGAAGTGCGCGCCGCTGAATTAGGCGACAACGCCGCTCTTTTAGGGGCGATTCCGATGATGGCACAGGCCAAGCAATAGCCCCCCGGCTGGCGACCGTGTCGGGACAGAACTTGGCTTTTCTTGGGCTCGATTCGGTCTCGTAGCCAAACGTGTCTCCGCGCGATCAGCCAACGTGACGCGACTCAAGCCGCTTTTCCCAAATTTGGCATAGCCTGCTGACCAAACGCACACTCCGCTTAACCTCTAGACTGCTGAGCGCGGAAGGTTTCATGTCCGCCGAATGGAAAAACGAAAGTGTTACATTTCGCTTGACATCAATTAGAAACAAGGAGTAGTCTTTACGGCTGTAAACGGAACATGCAGAGTTGTGTTCCGTAAGCAGAGAGCTGCGGATAGGAAATTTTTGCGGGAGGCAAGAATGGCGAGGCAATTCGGAATGATTTCAATTGATAACGGCAGGAATTCTATCGGTCGTAGCTGTGTGCGTTTGGCCTATATCGCGATCCTGGCGATTCTGTTGATGCCGTCGATGTGGAGGGCTGCCGCACAGAGCGCCGGCAACTTCGACACTGGCACTATCACCGGCACAGTAAGCGATCAAACAGGCGCAGTGATTCCGCATGCTTCGGTGACGATCACCAACACCGGAACCGGCAATGTGACCACTGCGACAACCGGAGACGCCGGACTCTTCACCGTTCCGGCACTGCCGTTCGGCAGCTACGTGGTCAGCGCCTCGGCTGATCGCTTCGGCAAGGCCGCGTCATCGCAGTTTGTGCTGAATGTTGGCGCCACAGCGCGAGTCGACCTGAAGTTGTCGCCGGCCGCCGTGTCAGAGAACGTCGAAGTGACGGGCACAATGGCGACGGTGAATTTGAGCAACGCCACATCGGGAACCACCCTGAATGAAGCGCAGATCGAGAATCTGCCGACCAATGGGCGCGACGTGATGGATTTTCTCAACATCGCTCCCGGCTCAGTCAATTCGACCGGCTACTTCCAGGGCAGTATCAACGGCCAGGAGAATTTCATGACTGGCATCGAAGTCACGCTGGACGGCCAAAATGCTTCGCGGCCTGACATCAGCGGCTTCGACGAAACGGAAGGCAACGAAGCCAACCGCATGACGCGGGCCAGCGTCGACAGCGTCCAGGAAATCGATTTCGCCAACAGCGGCTACAGCGCCGACGTGGGACATTCGCTCGGCCCGCAAATGAATATCATCACCAAGGGCGGCACCAATCAATTCCATGGCGAGGCGTTCGAATTCTTCCGCAACGACGCCCTTGACGCATTGGACTACTTCGCCAATTCGCTCACTCAGCCCAAAGTTCCGTTGAGAATGAACCAGTTCGGCGGCAACTTAAGCGGTCCCATTGTGAAGAATAAGCTCTTCCTGTTTGCCGACTACGAGGGCCTCCAACAGAAGACCACCCAGATCAACAAACTGAATACAGTTCCCAGCGCCTATGTGCGCTCGCAGTTCAATGCCGCAATGCAGCCGGTTTTGGCCCAAATGGCGCCTCTGCCTGCGAATTGCCAGGGTATAGTTGGTGAACCCGGTTACCCTGGTACGTGCCCCTATCCGACGAATGCCAATGGAACTCCCACCTATGAGGATGTGGACATATTTGGCGACCCGCTGCCGCAGAATGGCACCGACCTCGTCTACCAACCCACGGCTCTGCCGACGACCGTCAGTGAAAACAGCGGAGCTATTCGTGTCGACTACACTCCCACCAGCACCGATCGGATCTTCGCCCGTTATACCCTCGACGACGGGCTGACGAATCAGACATACGGGATAGATCAGGGTCAAACCTCGCCGCTGGATCTGGTGAATCAGTACGGCGTGGTTGACGAAACCCACACCTTCACCCCGACCTTCATCAACGAAGTCAGCGCGGCAATCCAGAAGTTTCACTCCGACACTAACTCGAACACACCGCAGCCTCTTGTCGGTTTCGAGGGGTTCTTTGCCGTTCTGGGCGCCCTCCCTGGTCCGGCGACCTTCAATCAAATCAACGATGACGCAACCTTCGACATTTTGGACAATGCCACCAAAACAGCGGGAAGACTGACCGCAAAGTTTGGTACCCAGATTCAATTCAATCGCCTCGGCGAGTGGTTGCGCCCACAGCAGGAGTTTGAATTTGGCAGCTTCGATTCTTTGGAGGCCGACCAGCCATTCATCCTGTCGAAGATTGGTTTTCCGGGTTTCTTGAACGTTCGCAACTCTAACTGGGATGTATACGCCGAGGGAGACTGGCGGGCGAACAGTAAAATCACAATTAATCTGGGACTGCGCGCCGACATCAACTCAGTCTGGAGTGAAAGAAGCCATTTGCAGCAGAATTTCGATTTTGCGACGCAATCGTTCCTCTCGCCCGACAAAGCGCTCTACAACGGGCCGACCGTTGACGTCGCGCCTCGCATCGGGTTGAACTACGACCCCTACGGTCACGGCAAGACCGTGTTTCACGGATACTTCGGCCTGTTCTACCTGCCGCTGCAATTCGGCGCGAACTTTGTCGCGAATAACCCCGCCTATCAGAGTTACAGCATCAACGTCTTTCAGGCCGCCATTGCCTACCCCGAGGCCAACCCCGCACTGCCCGCCGGCTCGCAAAACGTCAGCATCATGCCCCAGAATGTGCATGATGCGTATTCAGAGAACTGGCTGTTTGGAGTGCAGCAGGAGGTGGCTCCCAACACAGTGATGACGCTCAACTACGTTGGCAATGAAGACCAACGCATGCAAGCTGGGCAGAATTTTGCCGGATTCAATCTGAATCCGTATAACTGGGTTACAGACTCGGGTCGCCCGTACTCCGGCTTCGCCAACGAAAACTATGAAGCCTGCGAATTGAGCGGGTCCTACCATTCTTTGCAGGCGCAAATACGCCACAATGCTGGCAGGCTCAATTATGAAGCGAACTACACCTGGGCGCACACCATCAACGACTTTGTGAATTTCCTTAACAATCCCTCCGATCCCACCGACCTGAGAAAGGACATGGGGAACGGCGACGGCGACATCCGCCAAAACCTCACTGGCAGCGTCACCTACAACTTCCCCGAATTGAAGGGATCGAGCCTCTTCGAACGCACAGTCCTGGGAGGGTGGCAAACTTCGAGTATCGTCCAGACTCGCTCCGGAGCTGCACTGAATCCGACTCTTACCGGAACGTTCTTCGGCCTGCCCACACGACCCGATTTCGCCTCTGGAGTGCCCGTTCGTAATCCCCACGGCAAGTGGACCGACAGCACAATCGGCTCTACTTACTCCTACTACAACGCGGAGGCGTATATGGTCGAGCCGGGCTACAATGCCAATCCTGGCGACCCCTCGACCCTTGGAAACGTGCCGCGGAACAGCCTTCCGGGTCCGAAGTTCTTCCAATGGGATTTTTCGGGGATGAAGAATTTCCCGGTGACGGAGAAGATCAAAGTGCAATTCCGCGGCGATCTCTTCAACATCCTGAATCACCCGAACTTTGGCAACCCCGGAAACATGGGAATTTGTACAGCGATCTCGTCAACGCTGCCCACCTCGACCTGCTCGGGGGGCCCGGCGACAGGAGTGGGCGATAATGCATCATTCTCGACTGTCGGCGAGACCATTGCCGGTTCGGACAATAGCCTTGTGGGTTCGGGGACGGCGCGGCAGATTCAACTAGCATTGAAGTTGATCTTCTAAGGCCCAACGAATCCGTTCATACCAGCCGGCGGGCGAAAGGCAATCCTTTCGCCCGTCGTCCTTCAGCCCAGCCGCAAGCGTCGTTCCATTGTCTTCGCGACAGCGCTTGGTCTGCGTCGGAGTCGGTCATGTATTTCAGGGCATCCATCCTGTTGCTCGCCTCTCTCTTTGCCGGCGGGTTCCCTGCCGCGTGCGGCGGTAGTGGTACCGGAACTCAGACGCCGACCTCGCCAACGAACCCATCGTCGTCCGGATACTTTCCGTATCAGCAAGGATGGCTTGGTGCCGATGGCGCGTATTCCATTCCCATCGGCGCCGGGCAGAGTCTTTGGATCTTCGCGGACACCTTTATCGGACCTTCGAGCGCAACCAGCCGTACGCAGGCCACAGGATTCATTCACAACTCCATCGCAATATCGACATGTACGGGAACCCGCTGCACGTTCCAGTACTATTGGCCCGGCATGGGTACCTCGAGTCCCGGCCCCGTATTCACCGCTCCGGGCACTGACTGGTTCTGGCCGATGGACGGCTTCGTTTACCACGGAACCCTCTATCTTGCCTTAATGCAGATGCATGCTCAGGGCAGCGGAGCGTTTGGATTCGCTTACAGCGGCGCCCAGTTGGCCAGCATCGCCAACTACACCGCTTCTCCGTCCCAGTGGTCGATCACGTATCAGCAGTTGAACACCGGGGGAAGTGCGGTACCGGGAATTTCCATCGTCGTCAATCAGGGGCCAAACGGGAATCCGAATCCGGCCGATCCCCAGGGCGCTGGCTACGCTTATTTCTTCGCGGGGGTGGGCAGTCCTCCCTATCTCGCACTCCTGCGCATTCCGCTAGCCCAAGTGAATACTCTCGCGCGGCCCGGCAACACCAACTGGCAATATCTGGGCACCAGCGGCACCTGGGAGGCATGGCAGGACACGGCCACGACATTGCCGAGCGATAATGCACCGGTGATCAATCCCGGTGCCACCGAGATGACCGTTCGCTATCACGCATCGACAAATCAGTGGATTGCCGTATACCCAGGCGGCCTCACTAACCAGGCCTATTACAGTCTTTCCGCATCGCTCATCAACGGCTGGGGACCATCGCGGGGCCTCTATTCCTATCCTGAGATGCAATCGACCAATGCGAACTTCACTCCGAATGTCTTTTGTTACGCCGCGAAGGAGCACATCGAGTTCGAGACTGCAGGCCAGCTCTTTTTTACCTACGCCTGCAATTCGACAGTGGAGAGCGACGTCACGAACAATATGAATCTTTACCACCCGGTTGTGGTCACGCAAACACTGCCGAGCAAATAGCCTCGGAGCTGAGCCTCTTGCGGATCATGCCCGCAAGGGCGGGAGTTGAAAGATGAAGTCTTTGGTTCGTTCATCGGCGCTGCCTGGTTTGCTGGTGTTGTTTGTGGCAGTCCATTCGGCATTTGCTCACGCCGCCAAACCCCCGTGCACACCGCAATTCCCGCTGCAGCACGGTATGACGCAAGGTTGGCTCGGCGCCGATGCGGCCTATTCCATCCCGTTGCCCGACGGGCGCGATGTGTGGATCTTCGGAGACACTCTGCACGGGGAGCATCGCGTCGTAGTTGACAATACCCCTGCCATGGTTCGCAACAGCATTGGCATCTCCACCTGCGATCGTGGGCGGTGGAAGCTCGATTATGTGATCAGGAAAGATGCGCAGGGCCACACGGCAGACTTTTTCAAGGCGCAGCACCCAAACACCTGGTACTGGGCGATGGATGGCTTTGTCTCAGGCAATCAGCTTTGGGTCACGCTGCTGTGTGTGCGCAATGCTCCCGAACAATCGGCGGCGATGGCGTTTGCAACCTGCGGGACAGACCTGGCCCGCGTCGACTTTCAGGGAGCCGATCCGCAAGTCTGGAAGATCGATTATTTCCCGCTGGTGCCCGATGGCGCTCACGCGTATCCCTCCGCAGCAGCGGTGGTCGAGGGAGGCTTCGCCTATATTTTCGCGCTCAAGGAAAGCGGCACGCGGCCGCTCCTGGCAACGCGGATCCCGCTCGACGGTCTGAGTGACCCGGCGAAGAATTTGCAATATCTGGCGATCGACGGCCAGTGGCATAGCGGGTTTGATCCGGCGCAGGCAATGCCCATCATGCAGA
Organism: Occallatibacter sp.; assembly: GCA_049520675.1. Taxonomy (GTDB): domain Bacteria; phylum Acidobacteriota; class Terriglobia; order Terriglobales; family Acidobacteriaceae; genus Telmatobacter. The sequence continues at coordinate 13,525 of JBEKPO010000036.1, forward strand.
AAGGCTCGCCGGAGCTCTCGATTCGTTACCATCCGGACAGAAAGCAATGGATCGCCATCATGTTCGAGCCGGATGCATTCTCGAGCAAAATTCTGCTCCGCACCTCGCCTTCGCTCACGGGACCATGGACGCAAGGCGAAGTGATTTACCAGGTTCCTGAAATGCAGCCTCAGGGTCCAGGCTACGACAAGAACACGTTTTGCTACGCAGCGAAGGAACATCCGGAGTTCGAAAAAGGCGATTTGCTCTTTACGTATGTCTGCAATACATTCGATGTTCCGACTTTAGCCACGAACCTGAATATCTACTTCCCGCGCGCCGTCCGCAGGCCGATGCCGCCGCAGTAGAGGAGCCAAGCTTTAGAATCGGCTCATCCGCGAGTTGATCGGGGTCGCGGCCCATTGCGGCCTCATCCAAGATCGTGCATGCAGGAGAAAAGCAATCAGCTCTGAGCAGATACGCAACGTCGTTGCCGCGCCCGTGACGGGGCAGCCCGGCGTTTCGCTCGTCACGCTATATTCGCCCGCCCTGCGCCGCCGCACCGACATCACGCTCTTCGTTCCGCCAGGAAAACAGAATCAGCCACTGCCGCTTCTCATCCTGATGCATGGCGTATATGGGAGTCACTGGAACTGGGCCGTGCTAGGAAGCGTTCCCGGCACTGCGATGGAAATGATCGAGGACGGAAGCATCGGAGCATTCGCGATCGCCATGCCATCCGACGGGCTGTGGGGCGATGGCAGTGGCTACGTCGTCCATCGCGAGCTGAACGCGGAGTCGTGGATCATCGACGATGTGCCCGCATGCGTGCAGACAGTATGTCCCGAAATCCAAGCTGAACGCGCTTTCCTTGCAGGGCAATCGATGGGCGGCTTTGGGGCCCTCCGCCTCGGAGCGAAATACGCGTCTCGCATTGCCGGAATCTCCGCTCATTCACCGGTGACGAGCCTCGAAGACCTGGTCAAACATGTGCAGCAGCCGTTACGCGAATATCAGACGGCAGGGAAGCGCGACACCGATCTCCTCTACTGGATGCGGCGACATCGAGCGCAACTTCCGCCGATCCGCATCGATTGCGGCACAGAAGATGCCCTGCTCGAAAGGAATCGTGCCCTGCACGCGGCGCTTCTTAAGGACCGAATCCCGCACACCTACGAGGAGCATTCCGGCGGCCATGACTGGCCGTACTGGCAGCAACACGTGCGCTCAACCTTGCGATTCGTCTCGCGACTGCTGCACCTTGAGGTCCAGCATCAGTGAAGAATTCTCACCTCACGATTGCACACGCAATCTGTGCCGCTCTTGTTGCCGCGATTGCCATCGCCTGCATCTTCCCATTGCACGGAGCCGCGCCGCCTGTGGCTGGGCACTTTGTCGACGCCACAGAACGATTGGGCATTCATTTCCGCCAACAAGCGTCGCCGACCGCAAAGAAGTACCTCCCGGAAACCATGGGTTCGGGAGTTGCGCTGTTCGACTACGACAACGATGGCCGGCTCGACATTTTTCTCGCCAACGGTGCGCCCATCGCTGACTCAACGCGCAAAGGGACGATTCCAAAGAAGGACGGGCCGAAATACTGGAACCGCCTCTACCATCAGAAACCCGACGGCACCTTTGAAGATGTGACCGAAAAAGCCGGCCTCACTGGATATGGCTATTCCACTGGAGTGGCTGTTGGCGACTACGATAACGACGGATTCGAAGACCTTTATGTCGCCGGCTACGGGCGCAGTACGCTCTATCACAACAACGGTGATGGAACGTTCACCGATGTTACCGATGCCGCTGGCGTGGCAGGCTCGGGATGGATGACCAGCGCTGCCTGGGTGGACTATGACAACGATGGGCGTCTCGATCTGATCGTTGCGCGTTATATGCAGTGGGACTTCGATGACATTGTCTGTCGCGATGCCAAAGGAGTCCGCGGGTATTGCCACCCTGATCTTTTCAAGCCCGAATCGGTCTTGCTGTTTCATAACGACGGCGGCGGAAAATTCACCGAAGTGTCTCACCGTGCAGGTATTGATAAGCCCGGCAAGGGCTTGGGTGTCGCCATCGCCGATTATGACCGGGATGGCTGGACAGATATCCTGATCGCCAATGACGCGATCCAGCAATACCTGTTTCACAATCGGGGCGACGGAACATTCGAAGAAGTTGGCTTGGCTTCTGGCGTAGCTTTCGACGGCGAGGGTCACGCCTTTTCGGGAATGGGAGTCGACTTCAGCGACTACAACAATGACGGCTGGCCCGACATCGTCATTACCGATTTGGCCCACCAGAGATTCGCTCTTTTTACAAATCTTAAGGACGGCACGTTCGATTACTCAACTTCCGTCCTGGGGCTGGCGCCGATCTCTATGTTGCACTCAGGCTGGGGCGTCCGCTTCATGGATTATGACAATGACGGTTGGAAAGATCTGTTGATCGTCCAGTCGCATGTGATGGACACGATCGAGAATAGCGAACCGAGCCTGCATTATCGAGAATCCCCCTCTCTGCTGCACAATGAGCAGGGAACGAAGTTCGTTGACGTCTCTGGGGCTTCGGGCAGCGTATTCCATGAGCAATGGGCGGCGCGCGGCATGGCGATCGGTGACATCGATAACGACGGAAGATTGGATGCTGTGGTTACTTCGAATGACGGGCCCGCCTGGGTGTTGTTGAATGAGACTGAGACCTCGAATCATTGGGTTACGCTCAAGCTCGTCGGAGTCGAGAGCAATCGCGATGCGATTGGCGCTCAGGTACGAGTGCTTACCTCTGTGGGAGACCAGTTCGCGACAGTCACGACAACCGGAAGTTATCAATCTTCGAGCGACAAACGTCTCCATTTCGGGTTAGGCGCCGCAGATTCCATCCGCGAGATCGAGATTCGCTGGCCAAGCGGCATTCGTCAGCTCCTGAGCAATCAGAAAGCGGATACAATACTGACGATTACCGAACCGGTCGAGAGTTTCGGTAAAACGAGTCGCTAAGTGCGCGTTTCGACAATCACGAGCCACGTTTTATTTCTTGTCAGTCTCTGTTTTGCCGCGGCTGCGGCGTCTTCAGCCCAGACCGCAAGCCGCCAGACCGCACCCTCCCAATTGCAAGACGCTGCGAAAGAACTCTCCGCCGGGAAGCTGGATCAGGCCGAGCGAGACCTGCAGTCTGTCCTGCACTCGAATCCTGGAGACTATCGCGCTCTCGATCTGCTAGGAGTCACGCGCGTGCTCCAGCACCAGGAAGAAAAGGCGGAGGAATTGTTTGAGCAGGTTGTGAAGGCGCAGCCCGACTTTGTGCCTGGGCACGCGCACCTTGGCCTTTTGTATTTGCGTCTGGGCCGCACGCAGGACGCTCTTCCGGAGTTTCGTCAGGCCCTGCTCCTCGATCCCAGCCGGACCGACGCTGCGGGCGCCCTGGTCCACATTCTCGAGGATCAGGCCAAGGCGGCTTCGGAGTCCGGAGACTGGAACGGCGCCCTCAACTCCCTGATGGAGGCCCGAAAGTATGCGCCGGACAATGCAGACGTCCAATATGAATTCGGTATGGCGGCACGAAAACTGTCGTTAGACGACGATGCCATCGAGGCATTTCAGCAAACGTTGAAACTGCGCAAAAACGATGCCCTTGCCATGTTCTACCTGGGATTCGCATTGATGAATCGAGCTAGGTACGACGATGCGCGTCAGCAGTTCGCCCAATATGTCGGATTACGCCCTGACGATCCATCCGGTTATGGTGCATTGGGCATGGCGCTGGCGGCGCTGGGGCAATCGGACGACGCGCGCCCGCAATTTGAGCGGTCGATCGCGCTCGATCCCAAGCAAAGCGAATCGTACTACCGGCTCGGCCTCCTCGATCTTGATGCGGGAGATTACGACCGGGCTGCGTTGGACCTGCACAAGGTTCTCGAGAATAAACCAAACGATAGCGGCGCTCTGACGGCGCTCGGAAGGGTGGAATTCGAGCAGAAACATTATCCGGACGCAATATCCCTTCTACAGCAGGCCGTGAGCCACGACGATTCCCTTCAGGAGGCTCACTATTATCTCGGCCTTACTCTCGCTCGCATGGGGCGCAAGCAGGAGTCGAGCGAACAACTGGAAATTGCCGCCCGGCTCGAGCAGGAGCGGAAAGAGCGCGGCAGGCGCATATTACGGCTGACCCAGCCTGTGGACGATGGGAAATGAGAATCAACTCTCCACAAGAGACGCTTCACCCAACCCGTTTGGCGCCGGTTACGTCGGCAGAGTATTCGGCGCCCTGATAGTGGATATTCTCGAGGCGAGCGCCCTGATCGAACTCGCGCAGACGAGGCGTGGCGTGCAGCCCATCGTAAAGTCCAAAGTTGACGCCGAAGATGGAATCGATCACCAGATCGGTAAACGTTCCTCCCGCGATACAGCACCAGTCTTCGATGTAGGGAGCATCTTCAGATGCCTTGCAAGCGCCCCCCTGCAAAGGCGGAACAACATCTTCGGTAAAATGCGCCTGTCCGATCGGGCCCTGGTTGCCGGCCTTGGCAACTTCACTCAGCCAGGAGGCGACTGTGGCGGGATTGTCGATCTTCAAGAGCCCTTTGGCACACATGGCCGGCCATGCGGCGTATGCCCCCAGACAACTGTGATCTGGGCGCACATTCCAGGTTGCGTCGGGATCGCCGCTGGCAAGGGCTCGCATCCACTTTTTTGAAGCGAGCTGCGACCAGAAAAACTGCGCCATCTCCCGTTTCTGGTTGTTAGACAAATCTTGGCTTATGTTGTCGAGGACGGCCAGGAAGTCGTAACAATGACGGACCTCGTTGAAGGTGCCGTCGGGCTGGCCGCATCGCCACCAGCCTTTCCCCTGTACATAGAGGATGCGGTTGATGCGGCTGGCGAGATCGGTGGCGTTGCTGCGCAAATGCGCCGCGTCCTGCTCTCGTCCGTTGCGCTCGAGCAACTCTGCAACAAATCGCATGCTGGCGACATTACCAGCGTTCATGCCGGCGACTTCGTGGAGATAGGTGCTGACGACTTCGAGCAGATTGGAAATCTCCCCGTAGTCCGCGAGGCCATTGCCGCCTTTGATCAACTTTTTCCAGTAGGTTGCGTGCTCGTAAAGGTGATCGAGGACGCTCTGATCGCCGACTCTCTTCTCCAGCCACGCGAAGTCGCCCGTGACGCGCAGATAATTCTGCGCGCAGCGAACAATGGCCATGTCATTCACGCCGTACCAGGGGCCGACCGCTTCGCCGGTGATGTAGTCGGTGGCCAGGTGCTGGTGCATGTCGCGCTGGAACCAGATTTCAACAAGTTGCCGAAACGGTTGCGGGTCGAGCAGAGCGAGACTGAGGCTGCTGAGAGCGGTGTCCCACGGGAAACTCAGCGTGGGCAGCACGTGACCGCTCAAAGTGAGCAGGGTTGGTCCGCAGGCCGAGTCAGGAGAACGCCGGCGCGCAGTGAGCAGATTCTTCAACCCATTGTTATAGAGATTCCAAAGCGTTTCGCTCTCGGTCTTGAGCTGCGGCAAATGTCCTGAGAATGCGCTGTTGCCGGGCGTGAACGCTGATTGCAGAAGATGATCGAAGTCACTCTCATTTTGCTGATCGAGTCGCGCGAAATCCGCCTGCAGCCGGTCGTGTATCGCTTCGGCCTCTATCGCCGTCGCCGCGATCGCCGCCACAAAGTGCAGCTCCTGCTTTTCGCCTGGGCGGAGTTGGAGTTCATACCGCAGGACGTTGCCGCCGGAGAGTTGCTGAGCCGGCGGATGAATTCCCTGCACGCAGGCTGCCGGGGAATGCTGAGCCGCGAAGGTGAGTCGCCCTTGACCCGCACTCCAGGCCAGCCGATTATCGCCCTCGCCGGGGAGTTCATTGAACCATGCGCTGCCTTTGTGGATGACTCCACCGCGCATGTCGAACTCGAGCGTGAATTGACGAGTGGAAGAATCCAAGTTGCGCACTTCGATTTCTTGCACCACGGCGCGCATATCCGTAGGCAAGAACATCGTGGTGCGGATGTGCAGGCCATCGAAGCTTTGTTCCCGGACAACGCGATGCGGGAACCACTGATAAGTGACCGCCTTCGCCGGGTCGTCAGAGAGCGCTGCGAATTTGCCATTGATGAAGAGCTCGCACGTGCGCAGATACCCAGGACTCCATGCGACGTCGGGAACGCCGCAAGACGCATAGGGCGGAAATGCGATCGCGCTGAGGCCCGCGACCGATTTCACAGTCTGAGCGTATCCCCAGTCGTTCATTGCAATCGGAAGATTAAAGAGATCCATGAATCCGTGCGACATGCGAATGCTGGCTAGGCAGGCAAGTGTGGGAATCGCTGGAAGAGGTCTCGATGAGACGGCGCCAAGCCCGGAATTGCCGGCTGCGACAGCGGCTGTGGCAACGGAAGTCTTCAAGAACATGCGACGGTCCATGGCGTTGGATTCCCTTCGAGATTCGTCTCCGGTCGGTTGGGCTTAAAAGAAGTAGGGCGCAGACCGGGGTCAACCAGAAGTGCGGCGGAGCACGTTCGCCGAAAGTGCGATTAGCTCAAACGCGCAACACTTTAACCCCAAGCTTCTGGTAGGGCACGATCATTTCGTCCGTCGCTCCTGTGTCCGTAATCAAAGTGGTCAGAATGCCAATTTCACAGATGCGATAGTTTGCAACCACATTGAGCTTCGTGTGGTCCACCACGGCAATGTGACGCCGCGAGAGCCGGACCATGGTGGAGTTGAGCTCGGCTTCGTCGGAGCTAAAGCAGCTCACTCCCCATTTGGGGTCGACGCCGTCGGCGCCAACGAACATGGTATGGATGAGCATGTTCTCGAGGCTGCGGATCGCAGTTGGACCGACGAGCGAGAACCATTCTCCATGCAGATGGCCGCCAGTGACGAAAACATTCACGTCTTTACGCTTCGACAGCTCCATCGCAATGTTGGCGGTATTCGTCACAACGGTGATTTTGCAGTTGAGAGGCAAGCCGCGGATGATCTCGGCGGTAGTGGTGCCGGGGGTGATGGCGATGGTTTCGCCTGGCGTGATCATCGCCGCCGCGGCGCGGCCGATGCGGCGTTTCTCGTTGGCCTGGCGCTCGACCTGGTCAAGAAAGGAACGGTCTTTCTTGAAGGGCTCATAAAACAATGGCTCAATGGAGACAGCTCCGCCGTGCGTACGCCGCAGTAGCCCCTGCTGCTCAAGTTGATCGAGGTCGCGGCGGATGGTGACGACGGATACCTTGAGCTGCTCGGCAAGATCCTCAACCACGACCGATCCAGTCTCCTGCAGCGATGTGAGGATGAACTGAATCCTTTGCTGCTGAGTTTCCCGGCTTTGCGCAATCTCCACGTTTTCTTCGGGCTTCGTTGCAGAATTTCGCTTGCCGCGCTTGATCACCGCTCAGTTCCCCCACTGTTGCTGAATTTCTTCGAGAGTTTTACCCCGCGTTTCTGGAACCATGACCCAAATGAAAACAAAGCTGAAGGCAGACAGGATGGCGAAAATCGCAAAGGTGCCGGAAACGCCAAGTGCCCGAATCAATGAGAGGAAAGTAAAGGTAACCAGCAGCGTTCCAGACCACAAAGCAGAAGTAGCGACCGAGGCCGCTCTGCCCCGAATCTTGTTGGGGAAGATCTCAGAGATGACAACCCATGGGACCGGCCCCATGCCGAAGGCGAAAAACGCGGTGTAGCTAATAATACTGCCCAGAACTACCCAAGTCGACAATCCACTTGCGTGCAAAGCGAAGATCAGAATGGTGAGAGAAATCGCCATGCCACCGGCAGCGGTAAGCAGCATGGGACGCCTGCCCCAACGGTCGAGAAAACGCATTGCCAGAAGAGTGCTGAAGAGATTTGCGCAACCAATGATAACGCTGGTCAACAAAGCGGTATCGGTTGTCTGGCCTTGAAGATGCTCGCTGATAAGAATGGAGCCATAGTAGAGAACGGCATTGACCCCGGTGATCTGGCACAGAATCGCGAGTCCCAGCGCGATGGTGAGTGGCCTCCGCATAGGCCGCGCAAAAACCTCGTGCCACGAGCCCTGTTCGCCGACAGCTGCCTGTTCCATTTGAGCGAGTTGAACATCGGCCGCTGCTGCGCCCAAGAATCGAGTGAGCACCTGCCTTCCCTTTTCGGAATGTCCGTGAGTGATGAGCCATCGAGGGCTCTCCGGCACCCCGAGCAGGCCAAAGAAAAGAACCAGCTCGGGGATGACCGCGACTCCTAGCATCCAGCGCCAGCTGCTTTGGCCTAATCCGGCAAAACCCCAATTGACCAGATATGCAATCAGGATCCCGACCACGATTGCCATCTGATTCATCGAAACCAGAGTTCCACGATTGCGCGCCGGCGCAATCTCTGTGATGTAGACAGGCGTCAACACAGAAGAGAGCCCAATCGCCAAGCCGCCTGCCAACCGGCCAACAGAAAACACCGTGACGGAGTTCGCAAGTGCGGTCATGACTGTGGACCCGGCGAAAACAACGGCCGCCAGCAGCAAAGATTTGCGCCTGCCAAAGCGGTCACCGATCAGGCTGGCGCCCGCGGCGCCCAGCAGACATCCCAACAAGATTGCGCTCGTGGCAATTTCGGTTGCCGTGTTGCTGAGGGCAAACTCCACGCGCAGGAAAACCAGGACTCCGCTGATGACCGCAGTGTTGAATCCGAGCAGGAAACCGGAAATCGCGACGATCGTGGCGAGGAAAACGATGTAGCCGGTTGACCGGTATTTTCCCTCGGCTTGAAGATCTGCTGGAGAAATTGCCATGTGCTCCTTCAAGAAACTTCGAACGGTACGGTTATATACGAAAGCCGGGATTTTCGAAAGAATACAAAAACAACTCCTGCGGGCCGGGACGCACCAACCCAGTTACGCGAATCGCACCGAGGATCATGCCACGCACAACATGGACCGACACGGAGATTCTGTGCGGTTACGCCAATTTCGGAGCATCTAGCGTGCTATTGTAGCATGAAAATGCAAATATATGATTGTTTATATTGAAAACGAAACTATCGTGTGCTAATATCGCATACTGCCATGGAAACCCTTACTGGAGTCGGAATGAACGACTGCCTGACCTCGCCGGTTTTTCTCGATTGGTGTCGCGGCAAGATGACCGGTGAGCCCGTCCAGGAAAGCTTCAAGACCCTTCATGATCTGAAGCGGGTTTTTCGCGATTCTTCCGCTCTCAGCAACATGGCGCCGAGTCGCGAGGTCTATCGTGTTCGTTGGTGGTCACCCGCGAATTCAGGAACCGAAGGCGGCCTCTTTTGGGGGCTCACAGCGCTGCAGCCTGGCAAAGTGGGCGACGAGTACTTTATGACGCACGGCCACTTCCATGCGAGTCGTTCGCGTGCGGAGTTTTACGGCACTGTTTCCGGCAGCGGCATGCTCATCCAGATGAATACGGAACGCAGGACTTGGGGCGAGATCATGACGCCGGGAAGTCTTCATTATGTTCGTGGAGAGAACGCGCACCGTATTGCGAACACAGGTAGCGCCCCTTTGATTGTCTGGGCGTGCTGGCCTTCCGATGCAGGATACGACTACGAATCGATCGCGGGCCAGGGTTTTAGCTCACGTCTTGTCGAGCGCGATGGAAAGCCGGTCTTCATTGCTGCTGAGTGATAAGCCGGTCAACACAGCCTTCAACTCTGGGTTGGACATTCGTCTGCGCGCCGAAAGCCTTGCCTTCGATTTTGGGGAAGGCGTCTTCGGCCCGCCATCAGAGTTGCGCAAACTCGACGATATTCGCCAGAGTCTCCTCGACCCGAATTGCGCAGGGCCCGATCCCGTGTATGGAATCGCAATGGACGTGGGCAAAGCGAGCGACGCCGCAGAGCTTCGCAAGCGCTTTCTGCTGTTCGGTGTTGTTGCCTACGCTAGTGGGCAGCTGGGTGAAGAGCCAGTGCGCAGCCAGGGGCACGTTCATGGAGTTGCTCCGCACTGCGGCTGGTCGACACCGGAGATCTTTGAGATATGGGAAGGTCGCGCGATGATCTACGCGCAGGAATCTGTTGGTGACGACCCGGGTCGCTGTATAGCCGTCGAAGCCGGTCCGGGAGATCAAGTGGTGGTTCCTCCAAACTGGGGGCATTTTGTGGCCAATGCGAGCGCCACCGAGCGCATGGTTTTTGGCGCTCTCTGCGAGCGCGAATATTCATTCGTGTATGACGGCGTACGCGCGCACGGCGGCTTGGCCTGGTTCCCAATGTTGCATGATGGGCACATCGAGTGGGAGGCTAATCCGCGATATCTCCGTTCTGATCTGAAGGTGCGCGGGACGCGTCCCTATCCAGAGTTGGGGCTGGATCCCGCGACTCCTGTTTACCGGCAATTTCAAGCCGATCCAGAGCGAGTGCAGTGGGTTTCAGAACCTGCTCAAACGGCTGCGGTCTGGCCAACTTTTGAACCATAACGACGCGGGAGAATGGCACAATGAAGCCAATCGATCGACGCACCTTCCTTGCCGGGGGGGCGGCGGCCGCACTCCTCACTAATTTGGACATGCCCGCAGCTCAAGCCGGTGAAGAGCCAGCGCAGGAACCGGACCGAAGGAAGGAATCGCAGACTGCCTTCAACGCCACTGTCGATTTTCGTTATGCGCCCGAGGATTTTCAGTCGACGATCTGCTTTCCCGATGATCCTGCTAAAACCGTGGTCGGCAAGCACGGCGATTTCCGTTACGACTTTCCCGCCGACCACTTTGCCGCGATCAACCAATTCGGCACCATCGTTGAGTTCACTCTCGCCGGCATGGATCGCGATAACTGGGTCGAACAGAAGATGGAAGCTCCTGGGATTCCCATCCTGCACACGGTGATCGACAGGCCCACGGCCAGGTTGGAATTGATCGCATTTGCCAGTCGCTGGCAGAATGAGGGGCGCGTCGACAACGTCCTGATGGAGATTCACGCACGCAGTGAAAATGTGGTCGTCACTCCTCTGGTGCGGATTCGCAGCGCCCGCAAGTACGATCTGAAACCTAAGAATGGCATTGTGACGGAAGTGGTGCGCGAATCGGCGGAACAGCCCTGGATGATTTGCGCTCCTCAGAACAATCAAGCGCACGATATTACCTGGCTTCCAGAGGAAGGCGGCTATCGCCTCACCCTCGAACATGGAACAGCAACGCGCAACCGTCCCGTGCGCTACTTGTTCCGTATGCCCCAGGCGGGTAGCGCCAACGCAGCGGATACATCGGTCGACCCGGATTCACTTCTGGCCGAGGTGCGTACATGGTGGCAGGAATGGCGCGCCTTCGGAGGATCTGTTCAGTGGTCAATACCCGCAACGAAGGGCGATTTCCTCACCGCCTGTGCGCGGAACATCCAGCAGGCACGCGAGATCAAGGAAGGAAAGCTTGTTTTTGAGGTGGGCCCAACCGTCTATCGCGGACTCTGGATCGTCGACGGTAATTTTCTTCTCGAAGCCGCTCGCTATCTCGGTTATGACGAAGAGGCGGATCAGGGACTGCTTTCAGAGTGGAGACGGCAGGTAGCTTCCGGCCAGATCATTGCTTCTGGCGGGAAGGAGCACTGGAAGGACACGGCAATCGCCATGTTCACGTTGGTCCGCGCCTGCGAGTTAAAGCAGAACTGGGATTTGATGCGGCAGCTCGCGCCCAACGTTGGGCATGCGATCGAATTCCTGATTGGGCTCCGCGATGAAGCACGCAAAGGGGACTCGCCGAACGGACGCTACGGGCTTCTTGCTCCTGGTTTTCCCGACGGAGGCATGGCCGGTGTTCGTTACGACTTCACCAACACGGTCTGGACATTGGCGGGGTTGCGAGCCGTAATGAAGGCCAATGAGAAACTGCATATATCCGATCTGGACCGCGCTGCCACGTTCTACAAGGAACTTCGTTCGGCTTTCGATCTCGCGGCGCGGGACCAGACGGTGCAGGATCCACGAGGATTCGCCTATCTGCCCATGCTTATGCGCGAAGATCCGGAGATGCACCAGGATGCCTGGGACAGGCCGCAGCCACAGAGTGCGCAATGGGCGCTCTCGCATGCAATTTTTCCGGGCGAGGTTTTCGCCAAGGACGATCCGGTTGTGCGCGGCCACATCGCGCTGATGCAGGCATGCACGCAGGAGGACATCCCAGCTGAGACCGGATGGCTTCGTCACGAGGCGGTCTGGAATTACAACGCTGCCTTTGTCGCCGAGGTGTATCTATGGGCGGGCTTGCGCGACTGGGCGCACCGCACTTTTACCGGATATCTGAACCATGCGTCGCCGCTTCATGCCTGGCGAGAGGAGCAGCCATTGCAGAATGCTTTGCTCGGCGATAACTGGGGTGACATGCCCCACAACTGGGCCAGCGCCGAGTGCATCCGCTATTTGCGGCACATGCTTGTACTCGAGGATGACCGGAAGATTCGTCTGCTGGCCGGGCTCATGCCGTCGGACCTGAAAGATCGCGCAGCATTTGCCATTCAGGGATCGCCCACGCGCTTCGGCCGTGTTTCACTGAACGCGGAGCCATGGGGCACGCGCGGATGGAAGATGCACTTTTCGCGGGAAAGCAGCGCGGAGCCGCCGGCAACCATTGAAATTCCCGGCAGGCTCGATACCGGCGCAGTCCTGGTTCGCGTCGATGGCGCGGCGCACCGCGGCGCAGCGTCAGGCATCGTCAACCTCGATCCGACCGTCGCTGCGTGGACGGCTTTCTGGGGATCGTAAGTTTACTTATACGCGCACGCTTGCCTGGATGGTTCCATACTCGCGGCCGCCGGTCGAGCCGGTAGGCTGGATCGTGTAAGGACCAATCGCCGCCGGTACGATAAAGGTTTCAGCATAGTGCACAAGGAATGGAGCGAACGCTCCATTTGGGCTTTCCACCACGACCTCTTCGCCTTCGACCAGGTTCAGCACGTGAACGGTTCCCTTCGTATCGTGCGGGACGATTCCGGTGAACCAGTGTCGGCGGGCTTCGATGAACTCGAGCTGGTGAAGTCCGGTTCTCTCTTCGCGCCAACCCTCGCCCGTGGCGACGGGTTCCACGCGATTGATCAGCGAACGGCGCACCCACTCTGTAGTCCGATTCCACTGGATGTTCGCTGCTCCGTGCTCAAGATGGATCGGCCGTGGCCGGCCGTCTAATCCCAATCTGCCCCAGTCCCACAGCTTGAACGTAAAGATATAGGGCGTGGCGCTTATTTCCAGAACCATGCTGTCTTTTCCAGAACAATGAACTGTCCCCGCAGGAATCAGAAAATGGTCATGCTTTCGCGCAGGAAAGTGATTGACGTAGGTCTCCGCGGGGAACTGAAAGTCTTCGTTCTGCGCGCGACGCAAATCGCGCAGCATGGCGCCGGGATCGATCCCTTCTTTCAGGCCCAGGTAAACACACGCGTCTACTTCCGCGTCGAGCATGTAATAGCTCTCGTCCTGGGTGTAACCCATTCCGAAATGCTCGCGAATATACGACGTCAGTGGATGCACCTGGAGTGAAAGATTGCCGCCACCCACCGTGTCGAGAAAGTCGAAGCGGATGGGAAACTCCGCTCCAAAGCGCGCAACCACGGATTCGCCGAGCAATTCTTTAGGATGGGAGAGCACGAGATCGATCGCCGGAACTTCCACACGCTCATCGCCGAAACCGAGCAACAAACTGTTCTCTTCTGGCACGCAGTCGAAGCACCAGGCATGGTTGGGAGCATCGTCTACCGGCACACCAAGGACGCGCTCCATCCAGTGGCCTCCCCACGGGCCCGGATCGAAGAAGGGCACAACGCGAAAGGGGCGTTCGATCGCCTTCTTCAGGCTGCGGCGGAACACATCTCCGCTGATCGCCTTCGGTTTTCCCGGTGTGTTTGTATCCAGGAGAAGATCGATGCGATCGAACAGGCGAACCTTAAGCCGATCGGCTGAGCGCCAGTCGACAAAGAAAGCTCGTTTGTATTTCAGCGATGGCGGGTCGTTAAGGTTGTCCACTCCCAGGTTTCCAACTTCGTCGCGGCGCTGGCGCATCTGGATCTCCCAACGAGCGAGATCCGCATACACGAGCAATGAGGGGCTGGGGCAAATCAGGGAAGCCGCGGTGCCGATGACGATCATCAATTCATCGCGTCCTGCGGCGCAACTCTGTCGCGCATCGGTGAGCTTATGCGGATCGAAAAAATCCGCAATCTCGATGGAGTTCATCTGTCCAAATACCGGGTCGTCGCCAAGAACAAGCCCAACCATTTCGTTAATCTCGGCTGGCGGCCGCAGGAAACTCTCAGTGCAGACAAATCTGGCGCCCGGGAAGAACTCTCGCAGCGCCTTTTGAATTTCAGCGAGATCTACTGCGGGATAGCACTCGACGGCTATGACCCCGCGAGAACCGACGCTACGGCTCAGGTGGGCACCAACTGCATTCCATCCGGTCAGGCATTCATCTGCGCTTCCCGATGCGATGCTGGGAAACCTATCGTACACAACACTCTCCTGTTGGAAGTGCGAATTAAGTTGTGATCATATCATGAGTGTTTCTTTTATGCACAAAAAGAACAAAAACATGATCGAAACATAGCGTATCGACAGGGAAAATGAGATATAATTTGGCGAATCGGGCATTCGTCGAACCCGAACCGCACCGGCCGTTGTGCAGGGAAGCGCGGGCTCTGAGACGAGGTCAATGCCGACGACTCGCAAATTCCAGGAGACGTAGAATGGCCAACCATCAGGACGAAGCAAACGAACCCACTACCGAGCGCGTCGGCATCCGCCTTCACGATGGACCATTGCGAAAACCCAAAGCAGGTGGCGGCAATCATCCTCAAGCCTGTGGGGGGAAGAAAAAAACCAAAATCAAGCGGCGCGGCCTCGGCCTTATCGTGGCAGTGTCGGCAATCGTGGCTCTACTGAGCACCGGTCACGCTCAGGAGAGCTTATCGAGTTGGGCGGCCTCTGCAAGCGACCGTTATCTCGTATTCCCTGATCAATCCTACGGCTATTTCTCAGGCGTTTCCGTCAAGCTCGACGTCTGGCAGGTACAGACGAAAAAGCCCGTGCCCACCGTCATCTACTATCACGGAGGCGGATGGTTTTTCGGAGATCGTACCGGCGCGCTCCCCTATTTGATGCCTTGGCTTGCTCGCGGCTGGAACGTCATAAACGTCGATTATCGAATGTCCGGAACTGCGCTTGCTCCAGCGGCTGTCGAAGACGCACGGTGTGCGCTTCGATGGGTGTATCGTAATGCCGAACATTTTCATCTCGATACCGATCGCATCATCGTCACCGGGCATTCAGCCGGAGGTCATCTCGCTCTCATGGCGGGAATGCTGCAAGAGTCCGATGGCCTGGACAACAACTGCCCCGCTGACAGCTCCATGGGCGATCGCCCTCTCAGAGTTGCTGCCATTGTCGACTGGTACGGGCCGACGGATGTTTCCGACCTGATCGCGGGGCCCAATCGTAAGACATACGCCGTTGCCTGGCTAGGCAGCCTGCCGGACCGGGACTCCGAGGCGAGGCGCGTGTCGCCTTTGACCTACGTGCGCGCCGGACTTCCGCCGATCCTCATCATTCACGGTGACAGTGATCCCGTCGTGCCGTATTCACAGTCGCAGCGGCTACACGCGGAGCTCGACAGCGTCCTTGTGTCCAACGAGGTCTACACCGTCCCGCATGGCAGCCACGGCATGTTCGGAGCGGAAGCAGATATCGAGGCATATCGGCATGTATGGGATTTTCTGGAACGATTTGTGCCTTCAATGCCCAAACAAACGAATTGAGTCTCCAAGTATCGCTGGGCAGAAACCGGTACGTAGCGAGTGCGCGTCGCCATCGAGGCAGGCTCAGGATGCGATCCGCGACGCTCTGCACGTGGCACTGGCTGCAACGTCTGCGGAATCGGTCGACTGGCAATACAATTCAACACCTAAGCGGTGGCGTTTCTCTGCGACAGGGATGCACTACTTGCGCTACGAATGGGCCGGTCCGGATGGAGCCTCGCCCTTTCTGTTGGCACGTGATGGAGTCGTGGTCGAGAGGCTCCGCAGCGAGGCGCTTTATGCCACTATATTATTGACTATAAATGCCTTACAATCACTTGCCAATGCAGAACCTGGAAAAAATCAAATTCAAAACATCGTCGGGTGTAGTTTGGCCCGTGACCGAGTCGAGGGCCCAGAGCGCTCGGTAGAGGTCGAGCAGGATCATTTCGTGCGGAATGCCGCCGGCGTTGGCCTTGGCCGCGTCGGCCAAAGCGTCGAGAGCCGCCGTGATGGCCTGGTGCTGGCGGAGGTTGGTCAGCAAGCCGGGCTCGGCTGCGGCTCCGCCCGTCGCCAGGGACAGAATGCGTTCGCGCAACGCCGCAATGCCTTCACCAGTCAGCGCCGAGGTGGCAAGCGTAGGAATCCCGGCGGCTGTTTCGTCTTTCGGAGGCGTTTTCACCAGATCGCATTTGTTCAGCACGGCGAGCGCGGGGCGGCCATCGACCGCAGCCAGCAAATTTCGCTCCTCGTCGCTGAGTGGTTGGGTTGCATCGAGAACGACGAGCACGAGATCTGCGTCGGCCAGAGCTTCGCGGCTGCGGCGCATGCCCATCTGCTCGGCTTCTTCCAGCGACTCGCGCGAACCTTCGCGCAGCCCTGCTGTATCCACAAGTTCAAGAGGAATGCCGCCCAGCGAGATACGTTCCGTGATCGTGTCGCGCGTGGTGCCGGGAGCCGCCGTCACAATGGCGCGATCGCGCTCGACGAGCCGATTGAAAAGCGAGCTCTTCCCAACATTAGGCCGGCCCACGAGCGCCAGCGACAAACCGTCGTGAACCAGGCGGCCGCGCGAGAAAGATGCTTCCAGCGCAACCAGCGGAGGCTTGAGCTCGTCGATGCGGGCAGCAATTGCCGCTTGCTGCGCCACCTCTACATCATCTTCGGCAAAGTCGATTCCGGCCTCGAGAAGAGCAATCAGCTCTAGGAGCGATTGCTTTACCGGAGCAACGCGGCCACTGAGCGCGCCGCCCATCTGGCTCGCTGCCTGGCGCGCCTGGGTGAGAGTCTGCGCTTCGATCAGATCGCGCACGGCTTCAGCCTGAGTCAGGTCGATGCGGCCGGCTAGAAATGCGCGTTCCGTGAACTCGCCGGGCTCCGCCAGTCGCGCTCCTAACTCCAACCCACGGCGCAGCAGAAACTCCAGCACCACCGGCGAGCCGTGCGCAGCAATCTCCACCATGTCTTCGGCGGTGTAGGAGTTCGGCGCCCCAAAGAAGGTGACCAGCGCCTCGTCGATACGGCCGGCATGGGTTCGCGGGGTTTCAGGTTCTTCCGCCCGAATGCTGCCATCCAGGACATCGGCCAACCGCGCGCGGGCGTGTTCGAGAGGTTGGCGCGGCGAAACCAGTTGCGCCGCAATAGCCGCGGCCAACGGACCGCTGAGCCGCACGATGCCGATGCCGCCTCGGCCCGGTGGCGTGGAGATGGCGGCGATGGTGTCGGTGGCGGCGCTGGATGAACCCATGGAATGTATTCAGTTTAGTGGTCCGCGCCGAAGCCCGGCTCTGACAGCTTCAGGTTGCGGACTTTGGCGGCGTCCTCCAATTCCGCCGTACCATAAGAGAATCTCCCGCCTGCGATTGCAGGCAGCCTGAAGGTACGTGCGATGAAAGCTGCCCGGTTGGCCACGCTCAAGTTCGTTGCACTGCTGTTCCTGTTGCCGGGCCTCGCCGGCCTGATCGTATCGGCAATGATCTCAACGCATTACCTTGACACCATGCCCAGATCGCCAGTTCCCGAGCAGATGCGCGTAGTTCCCCGCGAGATTCATGGCATCACGATCTACCAGACCGCGCCGGAAGATCGCGAACTCAACGTTATTGAGTACTCCTCGGTGGGAGTTTTTCTCATCGGGCTTGTCATCGGCGTTGTCTATCTGGAGAAGTGGGGCGCTGCGCAACCGCGCGCGGACCAGGAAGATGCCGGGTTGACACGAGAGACGAGCCGATAACGATTCTGCCCAATTGCGGCCACTCGTCGAGTTCAAATCCACTTCGCTCGCGCCGCAACTCGCGCGCCGGAAACGATCCTCTACAATAAACCGGTGCCTGAGCTGCCCGAGGTTGAAACCATTGCGCGCGGCGTAGATAAACGCGTGCGCGGCGACCGCATCGTCGACGCATGGTTCAGCTCCTATCCGCAGCCTTTCAAGAATCCACCCGGTCGGCAAAGAGACGGCCTTGTCGGACGTCCGATCCTGGCAGTGCATCGCACTGGGAAGCACATCGTCTTCGAGTTGGGCCGCAGTCAAGCAAAGCAGAGACGTCAAGAACGAGGGCGAATACCAAATCGCGAGCAAGCCGAACTGCCCGATGCGCAATGGATCGTACACCTGGGAATGACCGGGCAGCTCCTTGTGACGACACCCGACAGCGCCCTTGCCCCGCATACCCATGCGCGCCTGGAGTTGGCGAGTGGCCGCGAGCTGCGGTTCGTCGATCCGCGGCGCTTCGGCCGGCTCGAATTCCGCTCGCTTGGCGCGGATGCGGCATTCGCGGCGCCGGGCTCGGAGCCGCTCGACATCGCTGCCGATGAGTTTGCGGCCTTGTTTCGCGGCCGGCACTTGCCCATCAAGGCTGCGCTGCTGAATCAGAGGCTGCTTGCCGGTGTGGGCAACATTTATGCCGATGAGAGCCTTTTTCGAGCGGGCATTCGCCCTCGGCGGCGGACCAACCGGATCTCGGCCGAGGAGTACGAAAGGCTCAGGATTGCGTTGCGCGAGGTGCTTCGCCATGCCATTCGGCTGGGTGGCTCGTCAGTGTCCGACTATGTAGACGCGGACGGTGCACCCGGGTTCTTTCAGCTCCAGCACTACGTCTACCAGCGGACAGATGAACCTTGCCGGAAATGCGGGGCTCCAATCCGGCGCATCCTGGTAGCCGGACGCGGGACCCATTATTGCCCCAAATGCCAGCGGTGAAGAGGCGTCGAAGCTGTCGTCCAAGCACGGGTCTATGCTTTTTGGAAATCTTATATCGTCTTTATTTCCATAATCCAGACAATCGAGGGCGTCCATCATCGTAAGTGTATGAAAATAAATGACGTCTCCAACGGCACCACGATTGCACTGTAATCAACGCCAGTGATGTATCGGCCGCCGGGGAAAACCGAGCGAGCCAGGACCACGCAGGCACCCGGTGTGAGCAACCGCCTACGAGCGGCCCTCAAAAGGGAAGAGCCCACCGGGAAGCCTGAGAGCGAGCGGTGGACAAAAGCCACCGCTCTTCCTGTGATGGGAGGCCAGTGACCAGCGCAGGCAGCGAACGCCACTTTAGCGAGTGGCGTTTTCTTGCGTTTGGAGCTTGTGCTGTTTGCCGGTCCTCGTACACGTACCCAAGGTCACATGTCAAGCAGGATTCCCCCTTGGCTGGCCTCTTGCCAGAGTAAAGGCTTCGCTGTACTATCGGAATTGCCTATCAGGCGGCTGATGCGGGCTACTCGATGGATGGGTAGAGCAAGCTCGCCGCTTAACAAGCCATTCCGTCCGGCAATTTCAGTACAGCGCTGGCAGCGCGCGACGGTGGCTGACATAGGAAAGGGCATCATCTGAGAAACTCGAGACGCCGCGCCGAATCGATACCGGCGAACGGATGGAGCCAGGGACGGCTCCCGCGAGTGATGCGGCGATCGCGTTTCCCAGAGTCTAAGGTGGAATCGAGGAATTTAGGCTCGGTGGCCGGCATCTTTACGTTGCCGGTAGCTGCGTTTGGCGCGTGATTGATCTTCGTCGGCCGCTCAATTACAAGGGGCAAAGTGCCGCGAGGGGTATTGCGTACCTTGCGGCGGGGCAGGAGAGCGCGAGCCCCAGGTTTAGCTGCGTAGCTAAAGCAGAACGCGAAGTTCAACGTAACAAAGAGCAATGCATCAGGAAGTACACGCATCATGACAATAGAATCGACCCAGCCCCAGCCTGAGCAGGGGCCCGCGCCTGACAACGGTCAGGTGCAGTCGCGCGGCCATCGCCGCCGCCGCCGCCGCCGCAAGAACAAATCGAGCCAGCAGGCCGGGATGCCGACCCAGCCCATGCAGGGGCAGTCGCAGCCGCAAATGCAAGCACCGCCTCCGGCGCCCCCAGCGCCGCCGCAAGCGCATCACCAGAATCATCAGAATCAGGGCCGCGGGCGAAAGAAGAAGAAGTTCTTTCAGAAGAATTCGCAGCCAGGGCAGCCCGGCAACAGCATCTCCGGGTCCTCTCAGGGCAGGCGGAAGGGAAGGCAGAAGGGACCACGCATGTTCGTCGGTCCCATGGACCACAGCTATCGTGTGGCGAATGGCAACGTAGCCGATGGGCCGCCTTCGACCATTCCCGTGACGGGCAACGGCCACGGCGGCAGCTACTATCCCGACGCGTACTCGGCGCCCGCTGCACCCGTACGCGAAAATGCTCCGACGCGCATCTTCTGTTTCATCGAGGACCTGTTTTTCCTGGCCAAGATTCAAGAGACGGCGCGCAAACTCGGCGTCAAAGTCGAATTTGTGAAGGGTGACAAGGACCAGGTGGCCCGCATCTACGATGCACCGGAGAATGAGAAGCCTTCGCTGCTGGTCTTCGATCTGAACAACCTGAATGCCAAGCCCATGGCGCTAATCCCCAAGTTCAAATCCAGGTTCAAGAAGGCCGTCTCGATCATCGGCTTCCTCAATCATCTGCAGGGCGACCTGAAGCTGAAAGCGATTGAGGCCGGGTGCGACGCAGTGATGCCCCGTTCGGCTTTCTCACAAAGCCTGCCGGTTCTTCTGCGCCGTTATGGGGTGGAAGAGCAAGAGGAATTCGAACAGCAGCCGGCGTTCTGAAACAGGGAACAAGAGAACAAGAAAGCGAAGGGTGGGCTCAATTGGCTCGCCCTTTCTGTTGCCTTCCGCTGATCCTTCGCCGCCCGCTCTCTTGTCCCCTCGTTTTATCCCGGCGGCCAGGTCAGCAGGCGGCCGCCAAGCAAATGCAGATGGAGGTGGTCGACAGTCTGGCCGCCGTCCTCGCCGGTGTTCACGACAATGCGGTAGCCATTGGCCAGTTTCTTCTGGCGCGCGATCTCCGCTGCGGCCCATAGCAGATGGCCGAGCAACGCCTGCTTTTCTTTGCCTGCCTCGTTGAGCGAGCCGATGTGCTCGCGCGGAACAATGAGGACGTGCACCGGCGCCTTGGGATTGATATCGGCGAAGGCGTAGCCAAGCTCATCCTGAAATACGGGCGTCGAGGGGATCTGCTTGTCGATGATCTTGCAGAAGGTGCAACTCATGGCCTGACCAGTGTACACGCGGGGATTGAGCTCCATCCTTCCCGGTCCAGGAAAAAAGGCCGCTCTTCATCCGCGCGAAGCTTTCCATCCACTCGTCAGAGCGGAAGCGCCGGGATTCGCAAGGCGCGAACAGTACCGGCTTTCCTGGGTAAACGTATACAATTACGCTGATTAAAATTCATCATTCTCTCTCACTCGAAGGTCTCTGCCTTGGTGCGAAATCAGGAAGCAGGCCGAGTGGAAAAGGAGACGCCATGGACCGCCGCAACTTTATAAAGACCACGGGGACTTTGATCGCAGGGGCGACAGTCGCCTCGAACCTGGGCCACGCCGACGCCGAAGCGACCAGTGCAGAATCAGGGCGCAAAGTTCTGCCCATCAACCGCGGTTGGAGATTCAGCCCGAAGGCGACCGAGGCCGCTCGTGCGCGTGTCTTCGATGACAGTGGATTCGCACGCGTGACCGTCCCCCATACGAATCTGCGTGTGCCGTGGCATAGCTTCGACGAGAAGACATACGAGTTCGTTTCGATCTATCGCCGGCGCTTCAGGTTGCCGTCCGGAACTCGCGGCAAGCGCGTCTTTGTCGACTTTGAAGGAGTGATGACGGCATCGTCTGTATGGCTGAACGGCACAAAACTGGGCGAGTACAAGGGAGGATTCACTCCATTCTCTTTCGAGTTGACGCAGCAAATAGATTTCGACAGTGAGAATGTGCTCGCCGTGGAGGTCGACTCGAGCGAGCGTCCCGATATTCCGCCGTTTGGCTACGAGGTGGACTACCTCACGTTCGGAGGAATCTATCGCGAGGTTTCGCTGAGGCTCGTACCGCCTACGTTCATCGAGAACATCTTTGCCCAACCTAAGAATGTGCTCTCAGGCAAACCGGCGGTGGATGTGCAGTGCTGGCTCGAGAGCGGCGGCAAGTCTCTCGAGAGCGGTCTCACCCTGACGGCCGAGCTCTATGACGGTGACAAACTGCTGGCGAAGGCAACCCAGGAGATTCCCGGCGGCGAAGACCAGGGCAATCTTCCGCACACACTCACGCTCGACAACCTGGACGCAATTTCGTTGTGGAATCTCAAGTCCCCGAAGCTTTATAGCATCGAGGTGCAACTGCTCAAAGCCGGGCGGATTCACGACAGCGACTCCCGGCGCATCGGATTCCGCGAGGCAAAGTTCACTCCCGAAGGATTCAACCTCAACGGAACAGTCATCAAGCTGCGCGGGCTCGATCGACACCAGACATTTCCCTGGGTTGGACAGGCGATGCCGGCACGCGCGCAGCGCCGCGATGCAATTGTTCTCCGCAAGAATCTGCACTGTAACATCGTGCGCACCTCGCACTATCCGCAGTCGCGGCACTTTCTCGATGCCTGCGATGAGCTTGGATTGCTGGTGCTCGAGGAGATTCCCGGCTGGCAGCATATCGGCGACCAGGCGTGGCAAGACATCTCCGTGGATAACGTGAGCCGGATGATCCGCCGCGACTGGAACCACCCGTCGATCGTTCTATGGGGCGTGCGTATTAACGAGTCGCGCGATAATCACGACTTCTACGTTCGTACCAATGCAGTGGCCCATAAGCTGGATCCGTCGCGGCAGACCGGCGGCATCCGCTACTTCCAGGAGTCGGAGTTCCTCGAGGATGTATTCACGATGAACGACTTCGGCTGGCCACTGAAGGCTCCCAATCACCCCCTGTACCTGAACACCGAGTTTGCGGGCCACACTTATCCAACCAAGACTATCGATAACGTGGAGAGGCTGCGCGAGCACACCATCCGCCATGCGCGCGTGCACGACCAGCTCGCTTCGAATCCGCAGTACGCAGGAGGAATCGGGTGGTGCGCCTTCGACTACAACACCCACGCGAACTTCGGTTCGGGCGACCGCATCTGCTATCACGGCGTGACCGATATCTGGCGCGAACCAAAGCCCGCCGCCGGTTTCTATCGCTCGCAGTGCGAACCCGAGGAAGAGATCGTGCTGGCGCCGGCATTTCACTGGGCTCGCGGCGACGAGAGCGTGGGATTCACGACCGCGCTGGTGTCATCGAACTGCGAGCACTTGAAGTTTTACGTCGGCAATGCGGTCGCGGTTGAGGCGGACCCCGACCGGGCGCAATTCCCGCACCTGAAATACC
>JBEKPO010000037.1:0-37013 GCA_049520675.1 Occallatibacter sp.
TCCATCAGGCCGTGCAGGTAGTCACGCGAGCGCGAAACCGCCGCTACGCCCAGCGTCGCCGACTGCCAGGTCACCGCTTCATCCATCTCCGCCACCGACACGTTGAACCCTTGCCGCAACTGGTCCTTGAGCGAGCGCACCACCTGCCGCCTGTCCTTGAGTGACTGGGCATGCTCGATGCGAATCTCGAGGGTGAGCTGAGCCACCGGCATAAGGGTCCGGAAGAAACACCGACAGTGTAAGGCCGGTTTGGTGGAACTGTTCAACTTTTCTTCGCAATTCAAATACTAGGGTGCCCAATCCAAGCTCCGCTTGAGTGGGGACGAGCCTACTCTGCCACCTTCGCCAACTGCTCCTTCGTCGGCTTGGGCGTGAACACGCTCACCACCACCAGCGCTGCGACCGCCGCAAAGAGCGCGGGAAAGATGGCGTCGCGCTGGGCGAGGATGGGCGGGAAGAGGTCTTTCACTCCCGGCGCGTCCCAGGCCAGCGTCACCACGGTGCCAATGGCGATTGCCGCCACCGCACCCCACGCCGTGGCGCGCCTGGAGTAGAACGCCGCCAGCACCACCGGCGTGACAGCCGCCCCGTAGATCGTATACGCATACAGCATCTTAGCCAGAATGCTGGGCGCGTAGATGGCCTGGTAAAGCGCCCAGCAGCCCAGCAACGCCACCGAGAGCCGCGAGACGATCAGCACGCGCCGGTTCGAGGCGCCGGGTGCGATATAGCGGACGAAAACGTCTTCGATGAGATTGCTGGCCGATGAGAACAGGTAATTCGAGGCCGTGGAAATCACTTTCGCGAAGACCGCACCCAAAAGCACGGCGCCCATGAGGGCCGGCAGACCATGGCGCGCCGTGTAAGGGATGATCTCGTAGGGCTGCTGGGCGACTTCGCCGGTCTTGTAAAGCGCCGAGCCGAAGACCGCAATGGCCACGATCAGCGTTTCAAGCAGGACCGTGCCCAGGATCCAGCCAACGACGGAGGCCCGCGCAGCCTTTTCGGATTTTGCGGAGAAAAACTTCTGATACATCACCTGGTTGCCCAGCATGAGCAGCATGGTCGGCACCATGAACTCCATGGCGCGCAAGAAGGTCAGGTTGCCGAGAACCTCGAAGTGCGTTTCGGGCAGCGTGGCGTGCAGGCCGGGCCAGCCGCCGGCTTTGGCCAGCAGCATCGGCGTGGCGATGATGCAGATCACGGTGACCAGCGAGCCGATGGCCACATCCATATAAGCGACGGACGACATGCCGGCCATGGCCGTTGTCAGGATGACGAACGCGGCGATGATGTAGGTGCCGAGTTCGGGCGTTACCGCCTCGGGGAAGATGAGATGCAGCACGTTGCCGCCGCCCTTGAACTGGTAGCTGGTGATGGCGACATAAGCGAACAGGATGGCGATCGTCCCCAGCACGCGCGCGGTCTGGTTGTAACGCGCTTCAAGCAGATCGGGCAGCGTGAACTGGGCAAATTTGCGCGCGCGCGGCGCAATAAAGTAGATGAGCAGCAGGCCCAGCCAGCCGCCCGCCGGCAGCCAAAGCGCGGCAAAGCCGTTGCGGTAGGCGTTCTCGGCGCCGGCAAACAGCGAGCCCGCGCCTATCCACGAGGTGAGCAGCGTAAGCACCAGCACCCAGGCCGAGAGCGTTCGGCCGGCCACAAGGTAGTCGGCCTTGGTCTTGACGCGCAGCGCGCGGAAGACGGCGACGGCCAGCAGCACGCCGGCGATCACAACCAGAACGGCAACATAGAGGGCAGACATGCGCAGCCTTCCTCGGCGGGCTTAGGTGCGATTCAAGAAGTGTAGCGGATCAGAGACATGGTTCGGTGCGGGAGCGGAGTTTCCCACCCTGGCCGCAAGCACAAGAACGCGGCGTGGGTGGGGCACCCCCGCTCTCATCCTTCCGTGACCTTCGGGTATGTGGCGTACCATTTCGTCCGAGATCCCGAGGGACGGCCTCATGCGCGTTGCCCAGTCGCATTCAACACACTTTCGTCACGCGCACAAACACGTTGGTAATCCGCGCGTGCAACATTCTCTTGAGCTTGCAGATTGCGTTCCGCCGTCCGCGCCCGACCGGTATCTCCCATGACAACTCATGCATCAAATTTGTTAGAGCAGCGGTTGACGCGGCATTAGGACCGCGCTAATCTCGCAATACAGAATTTGGTCGACAACTCCATTTCGCGGTCGCGCCGGGCAGCCCGTTCGTTGGACATGTTTAGCCTCGCGCTTCCGGACTCCCACCAAAATCAGTTATTTCCCTCTCTGCGCCATGGCACGACGGCCGGCGCGTCGATTGCGCCGGTCGCCGACCAACCTGTTCCATCCGCACCGTTGTCGGAGCTACCGGCCCGCTGCCGGTTTTATAGAACCTTAACCCGCCGCCCTGGAGGACCTAGAACCCTTTGAAGATCGCTCTGGAGATTACACCCAACCTCGAGCCCCTCTTTGGGACCCGCGATGAAAACCTAAGGCTCATGGAAGATTCGCTCGGCGTACGCATCGATCTGCGTTCCGACGCCGTCCACGTCGAGGGACCCGGCGAAAGCGTGGCCCGCATCCAAAGCATCTTTCAGGACTTTGAATTGCTGCGCCGCCAGGGGATCCATCCCCACAACGGTGAGTTGAACGGCATGCTGCGCCTGGTTGTCGCCGACCCGGCAGCCACTCTGCGCTCCGTGGCCGAGGCCGGCAAGCAGCGTTCTGCCGGCATCAAGCGCACCGTTCAGCCGCGCTCGCTCAACCAACGCCGCTATGTCGAGGCCATCGAGCAGAACGATATGGTCTTTGGCGTTGGCCCGGCGGGCACTGGAAAAACCTATCTCGCCGTCGCCATGGCTGTCGCGGCCATCAATGCCAAGCGCATCAGCCGCATCGTTCTCGTCCGCCCCGCGGTCGAGGCCGGCGAGCGGCTGGGCTTTCTTCCCGGCACCCTGCAGGAGAAGATCGATCCCTACCTGCGCCCGCTCTACGACGCTCTCTTCGACATGCTCGACATCGAGAAGGTCGACAAGATGCTCGACCGCAACGTCATCGAGGTCGCTCCGCTGGCCTTCATGCGCGGCCGCACTCTCAACGATGCCTTCATCATCCTCGACGAGGCCCAGAACACGACAGTCGAGCAAATGAAGATGTTCCTCACGCGCATGGGCAACAACTCGAAGGCCGTGATCACCGGCGACATTACGCAGATCGACCTGCCCAACCCGCGCAAGTCGGGCCTGCTCGATGCCATCAACGTGCTCAATGGGGTGGAGGGCGTCGCCTTCTGCCACTTCGAGGAGTCCGATGTCGTGCGTCATCCGCTTGTCCAGCGCATCGTCCGCGCTTACGAGAGCGCCAAGCCCCGCCAGCAGGAGCTGCCGCTTTCGATGGGGGACGCCATCGAGCCTTCCACACAGCAAATGGAAGCGCCGGCGCAGTCGGCTGTGGCCAAGCCGCAATAAAGGAAAATAACAGATCAGGCTGGGGATCGCCACAGTGCGATCCCGGCCTTTGCCGTCTCTGGGACCCTATGGATTCGCCGCCGCGCCTGCCGCCTGTTTCTCGAAGGTGTAATGGCACGGCCGCCCGGCGATTCCCAGCCCCGTCGAGCGCTCGCCCTTGCCCTTCGTGTCGGTAAACTCAGACTTCACCTCGTAGCTGTACTCCTCGCCCACGCTCTTGGTCGGCGCGTGCGTGTACTCGCTGCTGCCGGTGATGCCACTGGCCGTCAGCTTGGCCTTTCCGTCGCCGCCAATCTTGCCGTCGATCGCAAGATAGGTGTTCTGCCCCTGTGTGCCGCGCTCTCCGTGCAGGACATTGTTGGTCACGGTTGAGACAAATTTCCAGGTGTATCCCAAAGCGTTGCTCCTGACATCGCAGACCACCGTGGTGTTCCACGTTCCGTCGAACTTACCGGCCGCGTTCTGGCCGCCCGCCGGGAGTACAAGCAGAAGCAGTGTCGAAAAGAGGGCCTTGCGCACGTCTTTCTCCCTTCGGCACGGGATTCTACGCCCGAACCGCTGCCCCGTCTGTGACAAGGCTTGTGTGACGAAGCCGGAAGACGGGCCTGCTTGCCGAGGCGCTGATCGCGTATCATCGAATCAGACCCGGAGTCGCCATTTGCCTCAGCCGCGGCCCCGCGCACGATGATCCTCCTCGATCCAGACCTGGAGCCTGAACCTTCACCTCGCGGGCGAAGGCTTTCCACGCGTGGCCTGGCAGGTTTTCTCAGGCAAGCTCAAACCGCAGTTCGCCTGGTTGGCGAAGTCAATGTGCTGCTCACCACCGATCGCGCCATCCGGCGGATAAATCGCGAGTACCGAGGCAAGAACGAGGCCACCGATGTGCTCTCGTTCCCGGCCCCGGAACCCGTCCGAGACCAGAGAAGGAAACAGGAAAGAATCGCAGGCGATCTGGCCATCAGCGTCGACACGGCACGCCGCCAGGGCACTGCGTGCGGCCACTCCCTTGGCGTCGAGGTCAAGGTCCTGATGCTCCATGGACTGCTGCATCTCGCCGGTTACGATCACGAATCCGATGAAGGCCGCATGGCGCGCCGTGAGCGTCGGCTCCGCGCACAACTCGGTTTGCCGCAGGGATTGATTGAGAGGGCATCCCGGCCCACCCTGCGGCAAAAGACGCGAAGGGATGGGGCATCGATCAGGAGTGAAACGCGATGAGCCCCCTTGGGATGCTTCTGCTCGCGCTGCTGGTCGTCGTTGAGACGCTGGCCTCTTACATCAGCCGCGTCTACTCCGAATTCGGCAAGATCCTAAGCCGCGAAGTGCAGGAAAATCTCGACGTGTGGGAAGAACGCATCGAGCCTCGCCTCGGGCTCAGCCGCGACCACGCTGCGCTTTGCTCTGCCGTACTGCAACTGCTCACGCTGGGCCTCATCGCCATCCAGTTCGGCGCCATTCTCTTCGATCGCACGCCCCATCTGGGCCCGCCCACCGCTTTGGAAATGCTGCAGGCCGTGCTCGCGGTTGTGCTGGTGGTGATGTTCGCGAGCCAGCTCATTCCCTCGCTGCTGTTCAATCGCACCCGCGGTTTGTGGGCCGCGCGCGTTCTGTGGCTCATCCTGGTTTTGCTCTGGGTGGTCACTCCCGTCACCGTCATCATCCGCTTCTTCTTCTCGATCGCGGCGCTGGCCGAAGCTCCCGCCGGAGCCGAGGAGGAGCCCTCTCCCGATGTTGAAGCGCTCATCGAAGCCGGAGAGGAAGAGGGAATCCTCGAGCAGAGCGACAAAGAGCTGGTGCGCTCGGCCGTCGAGTTCGGCGACATGCTGGTGCGCGAAGTGATGACGCCGCGTCCCGAGATTTTCGCCGTCCCTGAGACCACTACACTCGAAAAGTTTCTTGAGCTGCTTCGCCAGCACAACTATTCGCGCGTTCCCGTCTACACCGGCACGCTCGACAACATTACCGGCCTCGCTTTCGCCCATGACCTGCTGCAGATTACCGACGTCGAGGCGCGGGAGCGCTCCGTGGCCACCATTAGCCGGCCGGCGGCCTTCGTCCCCGAGTCCAAGAAGGGCTATGAACTATTGCGCGAGATGCAGCGCGAAAAGCAGCACATGCGCATCGTGATCGACGAGTACGGCGGCGTCGCCGGCCTGGTGACCATCGAGGATCTGCTCGAGCAGATCGTCGGCAACATCCGCGACGAACACGAAACCGATACGCAGAAAGAGGAGCCGCAGCGCGAGCCGAACGGCTCATGGCTCGTCCCCGGCAGCTTTCCCGCAGACCACCTCGCCGACATCATCGGCGAGACCTTTGAGCAGGACCAACGCTATGAAGCCACCACGCTCGGCGGACTGGTCAGCGAAATCGTCGGCCGCATTCCCAAGGCAGGCGAAGTGGTGACGCTGGAGCCGTTGGGGCTGCGCGTCGAGATCGTCGCCTCGACCGGTCGACGCATTGAGCGCTTGCGCATTTTCCCGCCGATTGGGAAGCTTCCCTTCCCGAAAGATGACGAGGTTTAGCCATAGTCGATCTATGTTGTTGAAGACCATTGCAGGCTTCTTGCAACTGGCGGTCATTATGGCCGTGCTGCTTTTCGTACCGGCAGGGGCAGTGCGCTACTGGCAAGCCTGGATCTATCTCGCGGTCTTTCTTGGTTGCTCGTGCGCGATCACGATCGACCTCTGGCGGCATGACCGGCAATTGCTCGAAAGGCGGCTCAAAGCGGGCCCCGGCGCCGAGATCAGGAAGAGTCAAAACCTGATTCAGGCCCTGGCATCCGCTTGCTTCATCGCAATATTGGTCGTTCCTGCGCTCGACCACCGCTTCGGCTGGTCACACGTATCGTTGGCGACCGAAGCAATCGGCGATGTGACGACAGCTATCGGATTCTTCGTCGTCCACCGCACCTTTCAGGCGAATTCCTTTTCCGGCGCCACGATTCAGATCGCACAGCAGCAGTCAGTCATCTCCACCGGGCCGTATTCTTTGGTGCGCCACCCCATGTACGCGGGGGCGCTGATTCTTCTGCTGGGAACGCCTTTGGCGTTGGGTTCGCTTTGGGGGTTGCTGCCGCTCATCCCGATGACCGCAGTTCTGGTAGCACGACTACTCGACGAAGAAGATGTCCTCACCGAGGGACTGCACGGCTATCGCGAGTATTGCCAAACCGTCCGGTTCCATCTGGTGCCATTCATTTGGTGACGGCGAACCAGCGCGGCCTTCAACTGAAACGCGACTTCCTTTTTCGCCACTCGTCCGCCGTGATCTCCCAGACTTCCGTAGGCAGACGGCCGCACACATAGTCGTTTTCGATCAATCTGACAAGCCGCATGCCTTGCTTCTCAGAGATGCGGCGCGAGGCCGTATTGCCGACAGCCTTGGCTACGCGCATCACGCGAAAGCCCAGCGTGTCGAACCAATAGTCCGTCACCCACTCGCAGGCCTCGCTCATCAACCCTTTGCCCTGCCAATCGACGCCGAGCCAAAAGCCGCGGTTATGTTCGTCGCCGCGGCGCAGATCGACGGCGCCGATGATCTGCTCGGGCCGCGACTTCAGGCGCAGGGTCCACGTCCACTGGTTTTCTTTGGCGATAGCGGGCAGCGCAACGTCTGAGATGTAGCGGCGCGCTCCGTCGGCCGGATAGGGCCACGGCACGCGGTTGACCAGGTAGCGCACTACCTCCCAGTGCGGAAATTGCTCCTGAATCTGCGCCGCATCGGCTATGCGCAGCGGCCGCAACAGCAACCTTTCTGTCTCGCCGTCTCGTGCCATGCGCCGATGATATCAACCGCACACTCTTTGACTGGCCCACCCTCGCGGTCATTTGCTCTTGCGCCCGGGGTGGGTCAGCCCCCTCTGCATTTTGCGAGCGCTCAGAACCCTTTCCGGCTGTGTTCGCGAATGGTCTTGATCTCCGCCGAAGGTATGTGCAGGTACTTGAGAAACTCCTCGTGCTCTTCCGGCGCCGAACGCTCGAACTCCGCATGCCAGCGGTGCATCTGATCGTCGCTCAATCCGCAGGCCTTCATGATCGCAACCCACTTCTGCTTGGTCATCATGTTTTCTCTCCTTAGACCTCTGTGGCTCAGCAGCTTGATAATCGCCGCCTGATGCTCGCGGAGCGTCCTGATCTCGCCGTCCAGTTCCATCAGCCGCCGCCGCAGCACACTTGCCGCATCGCCGGCCGGGCGATTCAGAATGGTGCGGATATCCGCCAGCCTGAGACCCGCATCGCGATAGGCGCGAATCTCAAGCAGCCGCTCTAAATCCCGCTCGCCGTAGCAGCGATAGTTGCCATAGCTCCGCTCCGGCGCGCGCATCAGGCCAATCGATTCGTAATACAAGAGCGCGGTCCGGCTCAGTCCAGCCCGCCGGGCGAGTTTGCTTACCGTCCACATCGTCCACTCCCACTGTCAACCCTATAGTTATAGACAGGTCAAGGGATTTTTTTGAATACACCAAGCAGAAAGCGCAGGCCTTCACTCTTCCACGCCTTCACTTTCTTCGCTCCTTCACTCCCTTTCACTTCTTCACTTCGTCACTCCTTTAGTTACACTCAGTCAGGAGCATCGCGTGAAATCCGGATTTGTGGCCATCCTCGGCAGGCCCAACGTGGGCAAGAGCACGCTGCTCAACGCCCTCATAGGCGAGAAGGTCTCGATCGTCACCGCAAAGCCGCAGACCACGCGCAACCGCATCACCGGCGTGCTCGAGGTTCCCCCGGCGCGGAAAGGAAAGCAAGACGCGAAGGCGGCAGCGCAGATCGTTTTTGTGGACACGCCGGGCGTGCACAAGCCTGCCTCGCAGCTTGACCGCCGGATGTTGCAGGAGGTGCACGAAGCACTCGAATCGCGCGATCTTGTGCTGGTGCTCGTTGACGCGACGCGCAGGGTGAAACTGAAGGAGGATCGCTCCCCGGTCTCAGAATCGAGACCGGGGGCACCTGGTGGCAGCGAAGACGATCTTCTTTTCTCTCTTGTCCGCCACCTCGACTGTCCGGTTTTTCTGGTTCTCACCAAAATCGATCTGGTGCAGAAGGACCAGCTTCTTCCCCTCATCGAGTCCCTGACGAACCACTACAACTTCGCGCAGGTCATTCCCGTGAGCGCCCTCAAGCGCGACGGCCTCGACGTGCTCCTTCGCAAAATTGTCGAAGTGCTGCCCAAGGGCGAGCGCTACTTTCCGAAAGACCAGTACACCGACCAGCCTGTGCGTTTCATGGTTGCCGAGCTCATCCGCGAAAGCATTCTGATCGAAACCGGCGAAGAGGTTCCCTACGCGTCGGCAGTCGTGATTGAAGAGTTCGACGAGCCGGAGTCGTCACCCAAAACTCATAGGAAGGCTCACATCGCAGCCGCCATCTACTGCGAGCGCGACGGGCAGAAGGCGATTCTCATCGGCAAGGGCGGATCGAAGCTGAAGGCCATCGGCACCGGCGCGCGGCGCAAGATCGAGTCTCTGCTCGGCGTGCCGGTCTATCTCGAGCTGCACGTCATCGTCGAGCCCGGCTGGCGCGAGTCACGCGCTTTCGTCGAGTCGCTCGACTGGAGGAAGCAGTTGGACCGACTGGCCGGAGAAAAGTAGGCCGCTTCGGGAGACGAGATCGGTAGGCGCGCGGCTTTGTTCAGCGGACGACCTTGAATGGCCCGGCCGGCTTGGGCGCTGCGTCGTAGTCCGTGTCAAACCCGAGCTGCAGCTTGGCTGCATCGCTCATGCGGCTCTTGTCCCATGGCGGATCGAAAACCACGTCGACACGAACCTCTCGCACCTCGGGCAGGCTCCCCAGCTTGCGCTCGATTTCGGCTTTGATGACATCCGACATTGGGCAGCCCGGCGCGGTGAGCGTCATGCGCATCTCGATCCGCCTGCCGCCGTCTTCTACGGGAACCGCCT
Organism: Occallatibacter sp.; assembly: GCA_049520675.1. Lineage (GTDB taxonomy): Bacteria > Acidobacteriota > Terriglobia > Terriglobales > Acidobacteriaceae > Telmatobacter. Next base: position 9,350 of record JBEKPO010000037.1, read on the forward strand.
GGGCAGAGTACACCAGCCCGAGATCGACGATGTTGACGGGAATCTCGGGATCGCGGACGGTCTTCAATTGCTGCCAGATCATCTCGTCGCGGAAGGGTTCGGAGGCGGGGGCGGACTGGTTTTGAGGGTCTGTCATTCTTGTGGAACTCTTCGCTTTTCGAAAACTCCGCCCAGGATCCGATCGACCCTGAGGGGACAGTCGAATACGCCCGCCGCTTCCCTATTCGGTCGACACGGGTTCGTGCTTCTCTTCAAGCGCCGACTGCAGTGTGTGCCAGGCAAGCGTTGCGCACTTCACACGCGCAGGAAACTTCGAGACGCCGGCGAAAACCGCCATCTTGCCGAGATCATCGGCTTTGGCTGCTTCGGCTTTGCCGGTGACGAGCGTGTGGAATTGGTCAAAGAGCTTCGCGGCTTCGGCCTTGGTCTTGCCCTTTACCATCTGCGTCATCATCGAGGCGGAAGCGCGCGAAATGGCGCAGCCCGACCCCTGAAATCCAATGTCCTTGATCGCGCCGTTTTCCACGTCGAGATAGACGGTGCAGCGATCGCCGCAGAGCGGGTTGTAGCCCTCGGCTTCCTGATTCGCAGTCGCCGGTTTGCGAAAGTTTCGCGGCGCCTTGCTGTGCTCGAGAATTACTTCCTGATAAAGATCGCCAAGATCGGACCTATCTGCAATCACGCAAACACCTCGCGCGCCGCGCGGATGCCCTCAACCAGCGCGTCGATCTCTTCTTTGGTGTTATAGACGGCAAACGAGGCGCGCGCGGTTGCGGGAACCCCAAAGCGCTCCATCACCGGCTGGGCGCAATGGTGGCCGGTGCGGATGGCGATGCCATCGCGATCGAGAATCGTTCCCAGGTCGTGCGGATGGATGTTGTCCACAACAAACGAAAGCACGCCGGCACGGTGGGACGCGGTACCGATCAGCCGCACGCCGTCGATGGCGCCTACTTTTTCTGTCGCGTAAGCGAGCAGATCCTGCCCATGCGCGGCCACGCGGTCTATTCCCAGCTTGCTGACGTAATCGAGCGCCGCCCCTAAGCCGATTGCGCCGGCAATGTCGGGAGTGCCGGCCTCGAACTTGTAGGGCAACACATTGTAAGTCGTCTTTTCGAAAGTCACCGAGCGGATCATGTCGCCGCCGCCCTGGTACGGCGGCATCTCGGCAAGCACTTCCTCTTTCCCGTAGAGAACGCCGATGCCTGTGGGCCCGTAGACCTTGTGCCCGGAGAAGGCGTAAAAGTCGCACCCCAGCGCCTGCACGTCCACGGGCAGATGCGGAACAGCCTGCGCACCATCCACCAGCACGGGCACGTCATGCGCATGAGCAAGCTGAACGATTTTTCGCACCGGATTCACCGTGCCCAGCGCATTCGACACATGGGGCACAGCCACGATACGGGTGCGCGGCGACAGCAACCTTTCGAACGCATCGAGATCGAGCTCGCCGGCGTCGTTGATGGGCGCCACGCGCAGGTGCGCGCCCTTTTCGTCGCACAGCATCTGCCACGGCACGATGTTGGAGTGGTGCTCCATCGCCGTGATGAGCACCTCGTCGCCTGGGCCCACGTTGGCGCGGCCGTACGTCTCCGCCACCAGGTTTATGGCCTCGGTTGCGCCGCGGACAAAAACGATTTCGCTCGCATCAGAAGCCTGGATAAAGCGCCTTACCGTCTCCCGTGCCTCGTCGTGCGCCTCAGTGGCGCGCATGCTGAGCGTGTGAACCCCACGATGGATATTGGCATTGTCGTGCTGGTAATAACGCACAATGGCGTCGATGACCGCGCGCGGCTTTTGCGAAGTGGCCGCGTTATCCAGATAGACCAGCTTCTTGCCGTGGATCATCTGGTCAAGGATGGGGAAATCGCGCCGGATCCGATCCACATCCAGCGCCGCCGAACCAAGGCCGGTCCGATGTACCGCGGTGCTCATCCCACTTCCTCCCGGTTTTGCGTCTCCTCTTCGAGCATCGCGTCGCCGGCCGCGGAATCCTTCGCCAGGGCAAGCTCGTCGAGCCTCTGCTCGATCAGTCTCTCGGCGAAGGCGCGCGCCGCGGGCTCTTTCATGCGATCCAGGCATTCGGCGGCAAAGGCATAAAGCAGCAGGTTGCGCGCCTCAACTTCGGGGAAGCCGCGAGAACGCAGGTAGAAGACTTGCTCTTCTTCGATTTGGCCAATCGTCGCGCCGTGCGTGCACTTTACGTCGTCGGCATGAATCTCCAGTTGCGGCTTGGTGTCGATGCGCGCCGCGTCGGAAAGCAGAAGGTTGCGATTGGTCTGCTTGGCGTCGGTCTTCTGCGCGTCCTTGTGCACCACGATGCGCCCATGGAAAACTCCCCGCGCGTGCCCGGCGAGAATGCCGTTGTAGAACTGCCGGCTGGCGCCCTGCGGCCGCGCGTGCTCCACCAGCATGTAGTTGTCGATATGCTGATGACCGTCGCCGACAAACAGGCCATTGATCAGGCACTCGGCGCCCTCGCCGGCAAGCACCGGATGCACGTTGTTTCGCACCAGCCCGCCGCCGGTCAAGATCGAGTGCGAAGCAACGTTCGACGCCCGGCCTTGCTCGATGCGCAAGGTTGAAACGTTGAACGAGGCCAGATTCTCGCGCTCGACGAGAAAATGCGAAACCACAGCGCCATCGGCGGCCACCAACTCCGTCACCGCATTCGAGAACCCCGCTTCGACACCGATCGAAACGTAATCTTCGACGATCGCAACCTGGCTCTGCTCTTCGGCCACAACCAGGGTTCGCGGATGCGTCATGATCTCGTCGCCCGAGCCCGCGGTGATGTAAAGCAAATGCACGGGATGCTCGATCGCCACGCCGCGGCGAATGCGCAGATAGGCGCCGTCTTCCCAAAGAGCCGTATTCAGCGCCGCAAACACATCCCGCCGCACATCGGCATAGCGGCCCAGGTGCTGTTCGATGCCTCCGGGCGCGCAGGCCTCCAGGCCGCAATCCACTGCACGCTTCAGCGCGCACCACTCCAGGCCTCTGGGAAGGCTCGCCACGTCGGAAAGTTCGGGCGCGAAATGGCCGTTAACAAAAACCAACTGGCAAGCCGCACCCATCAGGCGATGAGCCTCAAGCTCTTTGGCCAGAAACCCTGCTTCGACCTTCTCTGCACGCCGGAATGGAATCCGCGCCAGCGGGGCGAGATTGGTAAACCGCCAATCTTCATCGTGCGTCGTCGGAAATCCCCTGGCGGTGAACCGTGCCCAGCCGTCTTCGCGCAATTGCTGCATCCACAGCGGCTCGCGCCCATGCCGCTGGGTGCGCAGTTGGCTGTAGGCCTCGGAATAGCCGGCCAGCCGATCCTGCGTGCCCGACTTCGTCTCTTGTCTCAATTTCCCATTCCTGACTTTCGTCTTGCGCGTTCTTTTCATGCCGGTTGAACCTGCGCATCGGCCTCGGCCCAGCCATAGCCCTTTTCTTCAAGTTCCAGGGCCAGTTCCGGGCCGCCCGAGCGGGCGATCTTTCCGTCGACCAGCACGTGCACGAAATCTGTAGCGATGTAATCGAGCAATCGCTGATAGTGGGTGATCACCAGGAATGCGCGATCCTTGCTGCGCATCGAATTCACGCCCTGCGCCACGATACGCAGCGCGTCAATATCTAGACCCGAATCCGTCTCATCGAGAATGGCCAGCTTGGGTTCGAGCATGGCCAATTGCAGAATCTCGTTGCGCTTCTTCTCGCCGCCGGAAAATCCCTCGTTTACCGAGCGGTTCATCAACGATTCGTCCATCTCCAGCAGCTTCAACCGCTCCTTGTAAAGCGGCAGAAAATCCATCGCGTCCAGCTCCTCCTGGCCGTGATACTTGCGGATCGCATTCATGGCAGAGCGCAGAAAATACGCATTGCCAATGCCGGGAATCTCCACCGGATACTGAAAGGCCATGAACACGCCTTCGCAGGCCGCTACTTCAGGGCTCATCTCGAGCAGGTCTTTGCCGTCATACAGGACCCGGCCGCCGGTGACCTGGTAGGCCTCGCGCCGCGCCAGCACCTGCGCCAGCGTGCTTTTGCCCGAACCATTCGGGCCCATGATGGAATGCACCTCACCCGCATCCACCGTCAGATTCAGGCCCTTCAAAATCTCGTGGCCATCCACCGATGCATGCAGATCTTGAATCTCCAACAACGCCATTCTTTTCCTCTCAGTTCTTACGCTTGAAAAATTCCCTCAGGGGCTCAAGCCCCGGCAAGTTTTTGTGGCCTCTTCCGGCACAACCAAAGTCGTGCCCTTTCAAACCTCTTGGCCAATGACTCTCTTTGTGCGGGTCTTGAGGCCCGCAGTACAGCCGGACTGGAGCCCGGCGCTCCAAAACCTATCCCACGCTGCCTTCCAGGCTCACGCCCAGCAGTTTCTGCGCCTCGACGGCAAATTCCATCGGGAGCTCCTTGAACACCGTCTTGCAAAAGCCATTCACGATCATCGAAACGGCGTCCTCCGTCTTCAGCCCGCGCTGCCGCAGGTAGAAAAGCTGATTTTCGCCAATTTTGGAAGTGGATGCCTCGTGCTCCATGCGCGCCGTCGAGTTGCGCACATCGATATAGGGAAACGTGTGCGCGCCGCAGCGGTCGCCGATCAGCAGCGAGTCGCATTGGGTGTAATTGCGTGCGCCAGTCGCGCCCTGCATGATCTTCACCATCCCGCGGTAGGTGTTCTGGCCGTAGCCCGCCGAGATGCCCTTCGACACGATCGTCGAGCGCGTGTTCTTGCCGATATGAATCATCTTCGTGCCGGTATCGGCCTGCTGGCGGTTGTTGGTCAGCGCTACCGAGTAGAACTCGCCCACCGAGTTGTCGCCCTGCAGAATGCAGCTGGGATACTTCCAGGTGATTGCCGATCCCGTCTCCACCTGCGTCCACGAGATTTTCGAGCTCCTGCCCAGGCACTTGCCGCGCTTGGTCACGAAGTTGTAAATGCCGCCGCGGCCTTCCTTGTCTCCGGGGTACCAGTTCTGCACGGTCGAGTACTTGATCTCCGCATTGTCGAGCGCGATCAGCTCGACGACTGCGGCGTGCAACTGATTGGTGTCGCGGATCGGCGCCGTGCAGCCCTCGAGGTAGCTGACATACGCGCCGTCATCGGCCACGATCAGCGTGCGCTCAAATTGCCCGGTCTCGGCGGCGTTGATGCGGAAGTACGTCGACAGCTCCATGGGACAGCGCACGCCCTTGGGCACATAGACGAACGAGCCGTCAGTAAATACGGCGGCATTCAGCGCTGCATAAAAATTGTCGGTATGCGGGACCACCGATCCCAGATACTTTTTCACCAAGTCGGGGTGCTTCTGCACGGCCTCAGAGAACGAGCAGAAGATCACGCCCATCTCGGCCAGCTTGCCCTTGAACGTGGTTGCCACTGAAACGCTGTCGAACACCGCGTCGACGGCCACGCCTGCCAGACGCTTCTGCTCGTCGAGCGGAATCCCCAGCTTTTCGTAAGTCTTCAGGATCTCGGGATCAATTTGGTCCAGGCTCTCGAGCGTGGGCTTCTGCTTGGGCGCCGAGTAGTAAGTGATGTTCTGGTAGTCGATGGGCCCGAAATGGATGTTGGCCCACTTGGGCTCACCCTCTTCGCGCTCCATCTTGAACCAATGGCGCAGCGCCTTCAGCCGCCACTCCAGCATCCACTCCGGCTCACCCTTGCGCGTCGAAATCAACCGGATGGTTTCCTCGTTCAACCCCTTGGGCACGCGGTCTTCATCGACCTGGGTAACAAAGCCCCATTTGTAATCCTGTTCCGCCAGACCGCGAATTGTATCTACACTCGAACTCATCTGTCCTCCGCGGGGTTTGCTATTGATTCTCCTGTATTTAGATGCCGAGTATGCTCTGGTCGCTGCGACTTTCTCGCCAGGAACAAATGCATCTGCAATGGAAGGCCAAGAAGCATCCCGCAATATAGGACTTTTTTAGTCCTATATTGATCCTAGTCTACCCCGAGACCTCGTTGATTTCAAGGCTGCGGTGTCGACAGAGAGAATCTGAGAGATTGGGCTCATCCCACGGGGGCGGCTCAAAGCCTGACTTTCTGGTTCTGGAAGGTGGATAAACTTCTAATTGGAAAGGGGGATTCCAGGTTGAGCTGCAGGGTCCCGAGAATCATATTGGCATTGGCTGGAATGACGTTTTGTCTGGCTCGAGCGCAAGGGCCGCCGGCGAATGACACCAGCCGGACGACTGCGGACAGGCTGGAGGATGCAGGCTGGTGGCCGACGAAAGGAGATCCGCCGCGCAGCCAATATTCTGGAGACGCGACTTGCGTCGGATGCCACCGAAGGATAGCACCACTCCAGAAGTCGACACCGATGTATCACGCCAGCGTACGCGCCGCGCAGTCTGAGATATTGGCAAGTCATTTGCCGCTCCGATTTCAGGAGGGCGGCTTCAGTACTCTTGTCATAACTTCGCCCGAAGGGGCTACGTTCACCGTGGCCGGCAGTGACGGCACGACTTCTCTACCCGCGGTTTGGGCCTTGGGATTCAAGAATGGACAGACTTATATCCTCGAGAAAGACGGCGCCTACTTTGAGAGCCGTTTGAGTTTCTTCACGAAAACTCAGTCTCTTGACATCACTCCTGGACAGACACCCGAAGCGCCGAAGAACTTGGAAAGTGCGTTGGGCCGGAAGATGGGCATCGCTGAAGCAGAGCGCTGCTTCAGCTGTCATACAACTGCGTCGGTCACTTCAAAAGTGCTCGAATCGGAAAAAGCTGTTCCGGGAGTTACTTGCGAGGCGTGCCATGGACCGGGAGCCGCCCACGCTGCGTCCATGACCGCGAATAACCCGGAGCAATCGACGGCGATCATGGATCCTGCCGATCTTTCCCCTTCCGATTCTGTCGACTTTTGCGGGGCTTGTCACAGTACGTGGGCGGATGTGGTGGAGACGCATCGCAAGATCAGTCTTGCAAGAATACGCTTTGAGCCGTACGGCCTCGAGCAAAGCCGCTGCTGGGGAACATCAGGCGATCGGCGGATTACCTGTGCGGCCTGTCACGACCCGCATCAGCCGCTCGTTCACGAGCCGAGCGCCTATGACTCCAAGTGCCTGGCGTGCCATGGCCTCCGCACGAAGTCGAGGGGAGCGCACGCGGCCAAGACAGTCTGCAAGGTGGCGGCCCGCAATTGCGTCACCTGCCACATGCCTAAGTATGAGTTGCCGGAGATGCACGCTGCGTTCACGAACCACGATATACGCGTGGTCCGTGCGAGTGCTCTCGACCCTGGCAAGCTGACCCCCTAGAACTTGCACCGAAGCGCAGTGCCGCAGATGGACCGGGCGGACCGGTGAGCAGGCTCCTTGCCCGGCGCACCTTGTTCTAGCTAATGAAGTTCGTTGCGCTTGTGCGGCCCCGAATCGCTGATTTGGCTCGCCTCAAAGCTCACGATCTTCCACTGCCCCTGGGCGTTGCGCACATAGACCCGCGTATAGCGGTAACTGCCTGTCAACGGACTGCCTGCAACCACACCTTGAATTTCAGCAAGCGATGTGACCACAGCCGTTTCGCCGTAAAACCGGACCTTTCGGTCGGACATGATAAGCGACGCAATGTGGAAACGCCCGGTTCGAATGCCCTGGAGCGTGTCGTCTTTGGTCTGGATGGTTCCAGAAGGATTGATCGCCATGTAATCGTCGGCGAGCAGCGCATCGAGTGCCTTGGTGTTCGAGGAAAGCACAGCGCTGCGCCATGCGTCTTCGAGTCTGTCGATCTCGTGACGTCTTTCTTCCTTTTGCGCGATCGACAGCCCCGCGCACACGGGGAGAACCGTCGTAGCCAGCACAACGGCGGCCGCCACGGCACGTAGACCATACTTCCGGCGCCAGCCGGAAATTGTTTGGCCAGGAAAGCTCTCCGGCATACGCGTCCACGGTAGCCCAAGACGATGCAGCGGTCAAATACAGATGTGCAAATGTGCTCACCACGGTAACGTGCTTGCTTCTGCCGCGGCTGGATTGCCAAACGGCCCAACGGAATTCGCAGGACTTAACTCGTTGGAAGCCGCGGTAGAGAGCCGGCCGGGTTCGGGAGCGTCAACGGGAACACGGGCTTCCGCTCGGAGTCTTGTCCTGGCTGCTCAGTGCAATACGGGCTGCGAACTCATGCGGTCGAGTGCCTCGGCAAACTCCGGCAGCACGATAGTGTGCCCACGGTCGGGCCCGGTCGAGATCATCCCGATCTTCGCTCCACTCTCCCGCTCCTGGAACGCCAGGTACTCGCGCGCCGCGCTGGGCAGCTTTTCATAATCGATGATGCCTTCTGTGGGCTGGCGCCAACCCTTGAGCCTGGTGTAACGCGGCTTGATGGCATCGAGGCCCCGTACATCGGCCGGGATTTCGTCCGTCGCCTTGCCGTCAATCTCGTATTCCACGCACACCGGAATCTCTTCTAGCCCATCGAGCACGTCGAGCTTGGTCACCACCAGCCACTCGGCCCCATTTACCTGGTTCGAATAGCGCAGCAGAGGAATATCGAGCCAGCCGCAGCGTCGCGGCCTTCCCGTCACGGCGCCGTATTCATGGCCGCGCGCGCGCAGCGCGTCTCCGGCGGCATCGTGGATCTCGGTGGGAAACGGCCCCTCGCCCACGCGCGTCACGTAAGCTTTGGTCACGGAAATGACCATCCCTATTGCTGTCGGCCCCACGCCGGTTCCGGTCGACGCGCCGCCCGCTGTCGCCGAGGATGATGTAACGAAGGGATAGGTTCCGTGGTCGATGTCGAGCATCGTGCCCTGCGCGCCTTCGAACATCACGCTGCCGCCCTTGGCCAGAATGCCGTTGAGCAGCCGGCCGGTATCGGCGACCAGGGGCCGCACCCGCTCCGCTGCGGCCGCATACTCCTCGTACATCTTCGCGGGGTCAAGCGGGTCAGTTCCGAATAGCGCGTGCGCGATCGCGTTTTTCTCGTCGCACGCCGCCTCGATGTGCACTTTGAGCAGCGTCGGGTGCAGCAGATCGACGACACGCAGGCCACTGCGCGCCATTTTGTCTTCATAGGCTGGACCGATGCCTTTGCTCGTGGTGCCGATCTTCTTACGGCCGGGCGCGGTTTCGGCAGCCAGCTCGATCATGCGGTGGTAGGGCAGAATCACCTGCGCCCGGTTTGACACAAACAACCGTCCATCGAAGTCGAGTCCCGTCTTGCGCAGCCGGTCGACCTCGTCCAAAAAATAGATGGGATCGAGCACCACGCCGTTCCCGATGACAGCCTTGCACCGGGGTCGCAGCACCCCGCAGGGAATCAGCTGCAAAACAAACCTCTGGTCGCCGATGATGACGGTGTGGCCGGCATTGTGCCCGCCGGCGTAGCGCGCCACGGCGCTGAACCGCTCGCTGAGCACGTCTACGATCTTTCCCTTGCCTTCGTCGCCCCATTGGGCGCCCAGCACCACCGCCGTTTTTGCGCGCATCGTCACCTTTACTTCACACGAAAACCCGCCACCAGGGTTCCGGCGAACCGGTTGTGCGCGGGCTCAAAAGATGTGGACGCCGGGCTATGCCCACGTCCTCTCCGATTCTAAACCCCGCGCGGTGCCGCTCTTTCATCTCCGGAATAGAACGTCTGCTTCTGCGAGACCCGTCGTTCAGACCGCCTTGTTAACCGGCACAACCTCTCATTCGTTGTATGTGCAGACGTGTCCCAAGAATTGAAAAACGAGGGAATCTCAGATGAAAGCTCGAAGCAAATTCGCGGCGTGGACCCTTTCCGTAATCGCGGCGCTCACTCTGGCATCCAGACCCTTCGCGGCCGCGCAATCTCATGCCGCAGCGACCCCCACTGTAAACGCGCCCAGCGAGAACGACGTCGCCGATACACAAGCGCAGTTCCTCAAGCTGTTGCGCCTTAGCCCGGTGCTCACGACCGTTGTTGCCCGCGATCCCTCGCTGCTCTCCGACCAGGCCTATGTGGCCCGCAACAATCCCGAGCTGGCGCAGTTCATGGCCAGCCATCCCGACATCGCGAAGAACCCCGAGTTCTATCTCTTCAGTCAGCTCGAGCAAGGCCACGGCCGCCGCGAGCAGGCTCTGGAGCGCACCGTCTGGCCCGATCTGGTGCAGCCTGAGCGCCAGCAGTCGTCGACTGCAGCCGTAGTCGATCAGCTGCAGCCCATCCTCATTCTTCCCGCCCTCTTCTTCGCGGTTGTCTGGATCGTCCGTATCTCTTTCGAGGGCCACCGTTGGAACCGGGGCTTCAAACTGCAAAGCGAGGTCCACAGCAAGCTGATCGACCGGTTTACATCCAGCCAGGATCTGGCCGCCTATATGCAAACGGAGGCCGGCAAACGCTTCCTCGAGGCATCGCCGGTCGCCCTCGGCGCCGATGTGGGAGTCCGCATGCCAAACGTCGTCGCCCGAGTACTCACGCCGCTCACCGCCGGCATTGTTCTCGTGCTCTCTGGCATCGGTTTCCTTCTGCTGCGCAACGCTGGGCCCGATATGACGACACCGATGCTGGTCATGGGCACGCTCGCGCTCATGCCCGGCGTCGGGTTTATTCTTTCCGCAGGAGCAACCTGGATCGTTGCCAGCCGGTTAGGACTGATGCCCGAGAAAGAAAGCCTCGGGGGCGCGCCACCCGCATCATTCAACCCCAATACCCGGCCATGAGCCCGAAGGAACCGGCCCATGACCGCAGACGTAATCAGAATCATGTCCTGGGAATTCACACTACCGGGCGCCTTTGCCGGCGGCGCACTCGACGCCGCCCAAGCCCGTGCGTCTGAAGCACCCATGGATAACGAGGCCTTTGCCGTGTTCTACCAGCGTTCGGCGCGGCCGCTCTGGGCCTATCTTGTGCGCGTCTCCACCGATCCCGCGCTCGCCGAAGACCTGATGCAGGAAAGCTACGTGCGCTTTCTTTGCGCGGCCAATGCTCCCTCGCTCGAATCGGATGGCGAGACCGCTGCCCGGCTCTACCTTTTCCGAATCGCGAGCAATCTGCTCCACGATCACTGGCGCCGTCCGCGTCCCGCATCCATTGAAGAGATCCCCGAGGAGTTCTTCGCCGCGAGCGGCAGTGCCGCGCAATCTGACTCGCAGATGCTGCTTGGCCCGGCGTTCCGCCAGATGAAACGGCGTGAGCGGCAACTGCTTTGGCTGGCGCATGCCGAGGGCTACTCGCATCGCGAGATTGCCGAAGTGACCGGGCTCGCCCGTGCCAGCATCCGCCTGCTCCTCTTTCGCGCGCGCCGCAAGATCGCGGCCCTTCTCCGCGCCGGCCGGGCAGAAAACCGGAGGCGGTCATGATGCTGCGCAGCTGCCCGCGCGAGAAGGAACTCCGCGAACTCCTTGACTGCGGTCAACGGCCGCTCGCTGCTGAGACATCTCCGGAACTGCACGCCCATGCCGCCGCCTGCCGCTGGTGCGGCGATCTGGTTCTCCTGGCCCAAGCCTTCCGCAAGGCTCGCGACGCATCGGCTGCATCGGCTCGCCTCATGCCACCCGGTGTTCTCTGGTGGCGCGCGCAACTGCGCCGCCGTAACGCCGCTGTCGAGCGCGTCGCGCGCACGCTCTTCAGCGCGCAGGTCGTCGCGCTGGCTTTCACGCTGCTTGCCGGAGTCGGATTCCTCCTCTTTGAAGCGCTCACCAGTGATAGCTGGCGCGTCTGGCTCCAGCGGCTTCCGCAAAACGCGGCGCTCGATTGGGACAACCTGCGCGCTTCCTTCGTTGCCGGTCCCGCATGGACCTGGATGATGCTCGGCCCGGCATTGGTCTTGCTGGCCGGAGTTGCGGTCTACATGGCGACGGACCGACAATAGCAGCGATTTTCTCTCCTCCTTTCTCTCTGACCACTGATTATCGACCGCTGTCCCAGCCCCTCTGCTATATTGGCTCGATGCATTGGAATGACAGCACGAGACGGTCTTTCTTGAAGCAGTTTGGCGCCGGCGCTGCGGCGCTTGCCGCAGCCAACGCCGAGGGCTTTGCTCTGCCTTCGGCTGGGTCGCAAGATTCCGCGAAAACAGCACCCACGGCAGCCGATCAGAAGCAGGCCGGGACCCGCGCCGAGCGCATGAAGTGGTGGCACGAAGCCAAGTTCGGCATGTTCATCCACTGGGGCCTCTATAGCGTCATCGGCCAGCACGAGTGGGCCAAAGAGAACGAGGGAGTTCCTCTTCTGCAGTACGAGCTGCTCGCCAAGCATTTTCATCCCAAGCCCAACGCCGCCCGCGACTGGGCCCGCCTGGCCAAGCGCGCCGGCCAGAAATACATGGTGATGACCACCAAGCACCACGAGGGCTTTTGCAACTGGGATACGCAGCTCACCGACTACAACGCCATGGACCAGGGCCCCGGCCGGGATCTGGTCCGCGAGTTCGTTGAGGCGGCGCGTGCCGAAGGCCTGCGCGTCGGCTTCTACTACTCGCTCATGGACTGGCACCACCCCGACGGCGCCATCTGCAAGACCGATGAGGCTGCCCGCCGCCGCTTCGTCGATTACACTCACAGCCTCGTGCGCGAGCTGATGACCAACTACGGCAAGATCGACATCCTCTGGTACGACGTCGACTGGCCGCTCAGCGCGGAGCAGTGGGAATCGGAGCGCATGAACGAGATGGTTTTCTCGCTGCAGCCAGACATTATCGTGAATAACCGCAATGGGCTGCCGGGCGATTTCTCCACCCCGGAGCAGCACATCGAGGCTTCAGAAGCCGGCCGCGCCTGGGAAACCTGCATGACACTCAACGACAGTTGGGGGTTCAACCGCAGCGACGATGCCTGGAAGACGCCTAAGACCATCGTCAACAATCTCATTACCTGTGCGCGCGGAGGCGGCAACTATCTGCTTAACATCGGGCCTGAACCCGATGGCTCCATTCCTCCCGAATCGGTCGCAATTCTCGAAACCGTCGGCAAGTGGCTCGACACCAACGGCACGGCGATCTACGGCACGGAGCGGATGCAGGCCGATTGGTATGCACTTGAGAACTTCACTCGCCGCGGCAACACGCTCTACGTCCACGTCTACTTCTGGCCCGGCCACACGCCCGCCGCGGAATGGCTCGACTTCTTCAAGCCTGAGGCAGTTGTCGCCATCGGTGGGCTCAAGCCCAAGGCGCTGTCGGCGCAGGTGCTCAAGACTGGCCAGAAGGTCGAGTTCACGCAGGATGAGTTCAGCCTGCGCTTGACCGGCCTGCCGCTCGAAGCACCGGACCAGCCGGCGACCGTGATCGAAGTCGAATGCGACGGCGAGCCCAGCGTCGATCACGGCGCGATGCGCCCGCTGTGGCAGCGCCACAAAGTGGGCATCAGCGTTTAGCGCGGCTCATTTGTCCCCTTGTCGCTAGTTTCTGCTTCTCTATGATCGCGTCCGCGATGCACGCCGCCTCAACTGCCGGCCTTACCGCATGCACGCGCACAATCGACGCGGCGTTGAGAATCACAGCCGTCATCGCCGCCAGGCTCGCATTCTCGCGCGCGTCTGTCGGCGCGTCCTTCCCGCGGAACAGCGGCGCAAGCGTGTGGGCGAGGAACGATTTCCGGCTCAGGCCCGCAAGTAGCGGCTGACCCAGCACGAGCAGCTCAGCTTGCCTGGCCAGCAATGCGTAGTTCTCGCCGAACCGTTTTCCGAAGCCATAGCCGGGATCGAGAACAATGGAGTCCGGCGCCACTCCGGCGCGCTGCGCGACTGCCATACTTGCTGCCAGTCCGCTGCGCACAGCAGCCAACAGCTCATCGGGTTCGAGTTGCGGCTGCGTTCGCCATTCCTCCGGCCGGCCACGCGAGTGTGTGAGCACCACGCCCGCGCCGAATTCGGCACACACCTGCGCCAGCGCCGGATCCCAAATGAATCCGCTCACGTCGTTGATAATCTCCGCGCCAGCCGCGAGGGCCGCGCGAGCCGTCGCCGCCTTGTAGGTATCTACCGAAACCACCGCGTCCGGCTTTTCGCGCAATATGCCTTCCAGCACTGGCAGCAATCGCGCCTGCTCTTCCTCCGCGCTGACGGCCGGCTGTGTTCCTCCCGCATTCGAGCCTGGCCGGGTGCTCTCAGCGCCCAAATCGATCACGTCCGCGCCCTCCTCTATCAGTCGAAGTGCGTGGTCGACGGCCTCCTCCGAATCCAGAAAAGAGCCGCCGTCGCTGAACGAGTCGGGCGTAATGTTGACCACGCCCATGACCTGGGTGCGCCGACCGAGCTCCAGCGTACGAGTGCGCAAGCGCCAGTTTGTGATGACCCGCTTCATTCACATTCGATGGTACGCCGCGGCAGCTTTTCGGCCTGCTACACTTCCGGGCATGCGCTCTTCTCGCCATCGTCGCCGCGCCTCTGCGTTGGCCTGCGTTCTCATCTGCGTTTTCGCCGCTCAAGCACAGGCGCCGCAACACCCCGCGGTGCGTCATCCCGCACCCTCCGGCCCGCTCGCCGACCGCATCCAGGCCATCCTCGCGGATCCCGCGCTCAGCCACGCGCAATTCGGCATCAGCGTCACTACTCTTGACGGCGGCGATATCTACGGACTTAGCGAGGGACGGCTCTTCGCACCCGCCTCCAACGCGAAGCTGACCACCACCGCCGCTGCCTACGCGCTGCTGCCTGTGGAGACGCTGACCTGGACCACCTTCATTACCGGCTACGGCGATGTAGACGCCGCGGGCACGCTTCATGGCGACATGCTCATTCTCGGCGTCGGTGACCCGACCATCAGTTCGCGGCAGTATCCCTACGTCGAGCCCGGGACGGCTCAAGCCCCCGCTTTGCCGCCGATAGAAGGTCAGCCGGCCGAAACCGCCGTGAAGCCGCCCCAGCCGAAGCCCATGGCCGTGCTCGATCTGCTCGCGGAGCAGGTGGAGCAGGCCGGTGTACGCACCGTCGAGGGCGACGTCGTCGGCGACGACACCTTTTTTCTCGACGAGCCCTTTGCCCTGGGCTGGGGTTGGGACGATCTGCAGTGGAGCTACGGCGCGCCCGTCTCTGCGCTCACCTTCAACGAAAATTCCGACCAGCTGAACATCACCACCGATCCCGCAAGGCCTGCCGCAACCGTTGCCGAGTGGTCGCCCGACGTGGACTACTACACGCTCGACAACTCCATGACGCCCGTCGTGCCCGGCGGCCAGGCAGCCCACCCCGGTCTCGAAAGGCGTCCGGGTGCTCTTCTTGTGCGCGCCTGGGGCACAGCGCCGGCGGGCGGACTGCATGTGAACATCGCAGTGGATGACCCCGCGCAGTTCACCGCCGCGGCATTCAAGCAGGCCCTTCTGTTGCGCGGAATCAAGGTGACCGGCAGCGCCGAGTCGCGCCACAAATACCCGCTGGGTACGGGCGACTTCGCCGGCGAACGCGAGCAGCCCATCAAGCTCACGCCCGTCAACCTCACCACGGTTTCCGCCCAGGTGGAGGGCCACCGCGTCCTTGCCGCGCACATCTCGGTTCCCGTTGCACAGGACATTACAGTGACCAACAAAACCAGCCAGAACCTTCATGCCGAGTTGCTGCTGCGCCTGCTCGGCAAGACCCTGGGAACCGAAGGCAGCTTTGCCGAGGGTACGCGCGTAGTGCGGCAGTTTCTGACTGAAGCCGGAATCTCCGATAGCGATTTCTTTCTCTACGACGGCTCAGGTATGAGCCCCAGAGATCAGATCACACCTCGCGCTTTGACGCAGCTCTTGTCGTACGCGTCAAAACAATTCTGGGGCATAGGCTGGCGGCAGACGCTGCCCGTTGCAGGCATGGACGGCACGCTCGATCACCGCTTTTTGAACTCGCCGCTAAAAGGTAAGCTATGGGCCAAGACGGGCACGGCAGCGGAGGCGAACGCGCTCTCCGGTTACCTGACCGCAGCCAGTGGCAGAACGCTGGCGTTCTCGATCCTCGTCAATGGCCGCCGCCCGGCTAGCAGCGCCGAAGAACAAGCCATCGACAAGATCGCTGAAGCCATCGCCGCTGCCGAGTGATCGAGCGCTTTGTCGCGCCTTTGCCTAGCAAAGGCGTTGCCAATCCGGTTACGGAGGTGTGCCACGCGCAGCGCTTCGGACAAAATACGCTGTATGATGGAGTGCGAATGCGCGCACGGAGCATTCTCGGGATTTCGGCGCTTCCAGCCTGCGCCATCGGCATGGCGACCGGCCTTGCAGGCTGCCGTTCGCTGCCGCCTTCCAAGCCCGCGTCGGAGTGGACATCCCAGGAGGCGCGAGGCGCCGCGGTCTACCAGGCAAAATGCGCACGCTGCCACAACCCAACCAACACCAAGCCGCTGAACGGACCCGGCTTGCAGGCCCTGACCAAGCTCAAGGCAATGCCCTCGGGCGCACCGCCGACTGACGAGCGCCTGACCGTAGTGATTCTGCACGGGCGGCAGATGATGCCCGCAACGTCTCTCAACGAGGACCAGCTGAACGATTTGCTGGCCTATCTGCATACCCTATGACGACAGACGCCAAAGCGGGCGCTATAAAGACCGGCAGAGCGCCGATTCATTCGGGCTCCTCGGCCGGGCGGCCGCGCATCCGTCAGTTCCCTGGCCTCGTAGCCATTAGCCTTTACATGGTCTTGCTGGCTGCCGTCATCTGCTTCGATGTCGTCGCGGGCCGTCAATCTGCCTTGTATCTCGCATTTTCGGTTTTCTTTATTGCCGGCGCGTTCGGCCTCATATTCCTGCTTCGCTGGGGATGGGCCCTCACGCTCGCCGCTGTGGCCATGATGTCGGGATTCTTTCTTTGGACGGCCTTCACACAACACGGCGAAGCTCCGTTGGTGCAGGGCCTGCTGAATCTGGTTTGTTTCCTCTATCTGGTGCGCACCGATCTGCGCGACAAGCTGCGCTAGCTCAGGACCCCGCCTCATCCCTCTTTTTTGCTGTCAGCCAGCCTGATGTGGCTCTGGTCTTCGTATGCTTCGAACGAGGGCGCGTCATAGCGGCCGAAAATTCCTTCGGGGCGATCGTCGCGGTGAAACAGCAGGCTGATCTGGCTCCCGATTGCAACCAGCAGCGACCACGCCAGAAACAGGATGCCAAGGGCCAGGAAGGCCAGCCCACCCAGCACGGCCGGGCCTGTTGTAGTCAGATTCACATGCAGCGCGGAACTGGAAAAAGGATAGGCGATGTTAGCGCTGCTCGCGTCGTGGCAATACGCGACAAGGAGCGCAACTCCGGTTGCCAGGCAAACCACCCCGCCAATCACGGGACGATCGGGTCTCATACAGTTCTCCTTCTCGATGCTGCGCCTTCGGCAACGCAAATCGGTGTGTGCTGCATCAAAGCCAACACCGAAACCAGGGCAACCTACTCGCATAGATGCGTCAACCGGGCGAATGGTTTGGACGGCTCGGGCCAACTCCGCACCACCGCTTGATTTGCGAACCGCTAAAATAGAGTCGAGATGGAACTTGTGCAGATTGAGCCGGCGCGCCGCATCCCCGCGCGAAAGCCTGAGTGGCTGAAAACCCGGGCCCCCATGGGCGAGAACTATCACTCGCTCAAACGCCTGGCGCGCTCGCTCTCGCTGCACACGGTATGCGAAAGCGCCCACTGTCCCAATATTGGCGAGTGCTGGCACCACAAAACAGCGACTTTCATGATGCTCGGCGACCTGTGCACGCGCCGCTGCGGATTCTGCGCTGTGCCCAAGGGCCGTCCCGAGCCGATCGACTTCGGCGAGCCGCGCAGGGTCGCGGAGGCAGTGGCCAGGTTGGGGCTGCTCCACGCAGTAGTTACCAGCGTGAACCGCGATGACGACAACCTCGGCGGCGCGCGCGCCTTCGCACTCGTCATTGAGGAAATTCGGCGCCAGGCGCCGGGCTGCCGCGTCGAGGTGCTTATCCCCGACTTTCAGGGAGACCGGGAATCAATCGGCACAGTGGTCGAGGCTCTCCCCGATGTACTGAATCACAACACAGAGACCGTGCCGAGGCTTTATCGCGTGGTCCGCTCCGGCGCACGCTACGAGCGCACCCTCGAATTGTTGCGCTACGCCAAAGAGATGCGGCCGGAGGGCGTAACGAAAAGTGGCGTCATGGTCGGCCTCGGCGAAGAGACCCACGAGTTGCTCGCAGTGTTTCGCGATTTAGCTTCGGTGGGCTGCGACATTCTCACCATCGGCCAGTATCTGCGCCCCTCGCGCGACCACCTGCCGATGGCGCGCCTCTACACGCCGCGCGAGTTCGCCGAACTCAAAAGGGAAGCTCTCAAAATGGGTTTCCGGCACGTCGAGTCCGGCCCGCTGGTGCGGTCGAGCTATCACGCGCATGAGCAGGCTGCAGCGATTGATAAAGTTCTTGTTTAACTTCCTCATAGCCGGTTACATGCTGGCATTGTTTCAAGGCATTGCCCTGCCCCCTGGGCAGATGCTAGAAATTTGACAAATCTCCCCCGCGCTCAACCCGGCCTCCCCGGGCGAAAAGGAGAATCCGCATCGAAACCGACAACGGCGACTGATGTGGGCATCGTGGTCGTCGTTTCCACATTGATCTTTCTATGGGGTCTTCGCGGCAAAGGCCGGCAACTTCAGGTCGACGACGGTCTTATCACAAGCAACTGTGATGTCGCATGGGAACCCCGCATTGTGAGCGCGCGTATCAAGCCTCATCATGCTCAGCGACCTGAAACTTGCGCTTCGTCAGTTGGCCAAGTCCCCGGGCTTCACCGTCACCGCCATCATCACGCTCGCACTGGGCATCGGCGCCAATGCCATCGTCTTCAGCGTGCTCAACACTCTCATTCTCAAGCCCATCAATCTGCCCGGAGCCGAGAGCCTTTACACCGTGCAGCGCTTCAGCTACCCTTCGCAGTCTTACCCCGACTACGCAGACCTGCGCGACCGCAACCGCACATTTGAGAGCATGGTCGCCTTCCAGATCATTGGCCCGGTGGGCATCAACACCGGCGCTCAACCCTCCAGCGCGTGGCCCTACATGTCCAGCGGGAACTACTTTGATGCCCTCCAGGTACAGCCCTATCTCGGCCGCTTCTTCCATGCCTCCGACGAGAAAGGCGAAAACAGCGCCCCTTACGTCGTTCTCGGTTACGCTTACTGGAACACCTACTTTCACGGCGACCGCACGGTCGTGGGCCGCCCACTCTCCATCAATAAGCACCCGTTCACCATCATCGGAGTTGCCCCGCCCACCTTCCGCGGCACCGAGTTCTTCTTCTCCCCCGATATGTGGATTCCGATCGTGGAAGACCCCACCTTCGTGGGCAATCTTCTGAAAGACCGCGGCAACCACTCTCCCATCATCGTCGGCCGCCTCCGCCCTGGCGTCACGCCGGCCGTGGCCACAGCCGACCTCAACGCCATCGGTTCGTGGCTCGCCAGGACCTATCCTGGCGCCGACGACGGCATCAAATTTACACTCGCCCACCCCGGCCTCATGGGCGACATGCTCGAAGGCGCCGCCCGTGCGTTCATCACCGGCTTGATGCTCCTTGCGGGTCTGATCCTGCTGGCCGCATGCGCCAACCTTGGCGGCCTCTTTGCTGCCCGCGCTTCTGACCACGCCAAAGAGGTCGCGATGCGCCTCGCTCTCGGCTCCCGCCGCTCGCTCATCCTTCGCCAGCTCCTCACTGAAGCCGTACTGGTCTCCCTCGCTGGAGGTGCGGTTGGCCTTGCCGGCGGAGTGGTCATCCTCCGCCTGCTCAGCAACTGGCAGCCCATCCCCGGCGTCCCGATCAATATCCCCGTCAGCCCTGACCTGCGCACTTGCGCGGTCGCTCTTCTGCTCGCTCTCGGCAGCGGATTCCTTTTCGGCATGGTGCCGATGCGCCAAGTCCTTCGCGCCGATCCCTGGCGCATCATCCGCACGGGCATGGTCCAAGACGGCCTGAAGCGCTTCAGTGTGCGCGACGTGCTACTCATTGCGCAGATCGCTATCTGCGCTGTCCTCGTCACCTCTTCGCTGGTCGCCGTGCGCGGCCTTGCCCGCTCCATGCACTCCGACTTCGGATTCAACCCGCAAAACGCAATGGTCGTGGAGACAGATCTGCACATGGGCGGTTACGAGGGCGACCGTATCCCCGAGATGCAGCGCCGTATGCTCGACAGCGTCAACGCCATTCCCGGCGTCTCCGCCGCGGGATACGTCGCACGTCCTCCGCTCACTGTCGGCACCGGCGACTCGGGGGTTTACACCGACACCACCACGGATTTCCGCCCGACCAACACCGTGGCTGACGCCATGAACTACAACATCTCTCCCGGCTATATCCAGGCCGCGGGGACACACCTGCTCGCCGGCCGCGACCTCGCCTTCAGCGACAACAAGAATGCCCCTACCGCCGCCCTGGTCAACCGCACCTTCGCCATCAAGGTCTTCGGCTCCATTCATAACGCGGTTGGAGGCCACTTCAAATATTGGGATGGCAAGCGTGCTGAGGTCGTCGGCGTGGTCGAAGACGGCAAATACCGCACACTCACCGAAGACCAAATGCCGGCCATGTTCTTCAGCTTCCTTCAGCACACTGAGAACGACACAACTTTTGTTGTCCGGTCCGCGCGCGATCCGCAGGATCTGGCTCCAGTGCTCCTGCGCACACTCAGCTCCTTCGATCCATCGCTGCCGCTCACCGCTCTTCCCTGGAATACCGAATTGGGGTGGGCTCTGTTCACTGCCCGCGTGGCCACTATCGCCCTTGGTGTCCTCGGGTTCCTCGGCGCTATGCTCGCCGTCACCGGAATCTTCGGCTTGGCCTCTTATGTGGTCTCGAAACGCATGCGCGAACTGGGCATCCGCGTTGCCCTCGGCGCCAGCCGCATGCAGATCCTCTCCGCCTCGCTCGGCCGCGCATTCCGCCTCCTGGCGATCGGTTCCATCGCCGGAATCGGCTTGGGCGTCCTAGCCACTCGCGTGCTCGCCTTTATCGTCTACCAGGCCACTCCCAAAGATCCGCTCGTCCTTGGCGGCGTCACGCTCACCATGCTGTTGCTTGGGATGTTGGCAGCGTCTCTCCCCGCCCGCCGCGCGCTAGCGGTCGATCCGCTCGTCCTCCTGCGCACTGAGTAAGAGGGGCGCAAGACGAATGCGGACAGGCGCACTCGGTCGCGGGCTGCTTCCATTGACCGGGCCTGGGCGTCCATTCGCCGCAATCTCTGGCCCCGCTCAGATTTTGTAGAATAAGCCGTTGAAGATTCTGTTTCTTCTTGCGTAGCGAGGGCAAGTACCAATGGCATCGTTCATGGACGGCAATCCGGCACTCAAGAGCCTTTCGGGCGACCTCAGGCGGCGCATGGATCAGTCGGTCGCCGACTTCCAGGCCAACCTGGCCGCCACGCGCACCGGCCGCGCCAGCGTGCACATGCTCGACCAGGTCAAGGTCGACTACTACGGCACGCTCACCCCTATCAATCAGATGGCGCAGGTCTCGGCGCCCGAGCCCCAGCTCATCGTGATCTCGCCCTGGGATCCCACCGTGGTGAAGGAGATCGAAAAGGCCATCCAGACCGCCGACCTCGGCTTCAATCCCATCTCCGATGGCAAGGTGATCCGTGTCCCCGTCCCGCCTATGACCGAGGAACGCCGGCGCGACGTTTGCAAGCACCTGAACAAGGTGCTCGAAGAGCACCGGACGGCGGTTCGCAACGTGCGTCGTGACGGCAACGACGCCTTGAAGAAGCTGACCAAGGACAAGAAGATCAGCGAGGACGAAGAGAAACGGGCCCTCGAAGAAGTGCAGAAAATGACCGACGCCGAAATCCGTCGCATGGAAGAGCTTTCGCAAAAGAAGGAAGCGGAAGTGATGCAGGTGTGACGCCTGCGGCGTCCGCTTTATCCGCATGCCGAGAATTTGCGCTCTGTTGAGGGGCGATTAAGATGAAACATCTTACGCGTCGTGACGTTTGCAAGATGTTGCCTTCACTTGGGCTGCTGGCGCCAGGGTTCGCTCCCACGATGGCGCAGTTGGTCACCGGAATCAGCAAGGTGAAACCCGGCGCGGGGCAACTGGAGTCGAAGCTCGAAATCGATTCGTCGAGCGCGAAACTGGTGGACGTGTTTCATTGGGCGCGCAGCCAGGCTATGGCGTGCGCATTCGACAGTGGCGACCCTGTCGGGCCCTGGTATGAAGCCGTCGAGCCGGGCCGCGAAGGTTTCTGCATCCGCGACACCTGCCACCAGGCTCTGGGTGCGCAGGCACTCGGGCTGGCGCGCTTCAACCTGAACATGCTGCGCCGCTTTGCCGAAAACATCTCCGACTCCAAGGACTGGTCCAGTTACTGGGAGATCGATCGCTATAACCGGCCGGCCCCGGTCGACTACGAGAACGATGCGTCCTTCTGGTACAACCTGCCATCGAACTTCGATCTGCTCGATTGCTGCTATCGCATGTACGTCTGGAGCGGAGACCTCACGTACGTTCAGGATCCGGTGTTTCTGAATTTCTATGACCACACCGTCAACGACTACGTGCAGCGCTGGGGCCTCGATCTCGATCGCATCATGAAGCGGCCTCGCCTCTTGAATCAGCGGGGAATCTTCGATCCCAACGCAAAATTTCCGCCCAACCGCGGCATTCCGGGCTATGACGAGGGCGACCACGACTACGTGATCGGCTTCGATGTGCTGGTAACCCAGCGCGCCGCCTATCTTGCCTACGCGCACATCCAGCAGGCACGGCAGAACGCGGCGCTGGCCGGCGAGTACCTTAGGAAAGCCGCGGCGGTCGAGAACCTGATGAAGACCGTCTGGTGGAACAAGACCAGCCAATGCTTCTACTCGCGCGAGAGCGGGGACCATCGGATGGAAGATTGCGGAGGACGTGGCGCGGGCGAGGACATGAGCATCGATTGGCGGACCGATGTGATCCCCGATCCCGCAATCATCGCCAGCAGCAAAGATAGTGTCGCCACGATGACACGCTTGCTCGATCTGAGCCACGCGCGCCTCGAGTATCCCGAAGTCTCGTATTCAAGGATCGGCGACATTGTGACCGACGCGATGGGCATTCGGCTCGAGTACAGCTCGCCCCTGCTTTCGGCGGTCGCGGCCTTCTGGGTCGAAGTAACTGTCCGAACACTGTCGAGGTTGGGCTCGGGCATTGAGTGGGCGGAGATTCGCAATCTGCCCATCCGCGCTTGCGAAGTCACGGTCCGGCATGACGGCCCCGGCAAAACCACCTTCACCAATCAGCGCGGACCGGCGCTTATCTGGAGAGCCATGTTCGAGGGGCAGCACGGGGCACTCATGGTGAATGGACGCGAGGTGAAGGCCACTTCCGAGAGCGATGACACCGGGCGAACCGTGTCGTCAGTCCGCGTAACAGTCGGCGCCGGCGGCGAGATCACCGTCAGCAGTTCCTGATTCGCTTGCAGGAAGCACCGAGGCAGCGCGCCGGCTCTGTGCATGGCTCATGCACCAGCCAGATCGAGCAAGGGCGCCGGCGGCAGCCTCTCTCCCGAGTCCTTCAACACGACGATGCGGTCGAGACCAACCAGAACGAGCATCCGTGCCACGGGGCGCGACGGATTCACGACTGTGAAACCGTGGCCCGCCTTGCATGCTTCGCGGCAGAGCGAGATCAGGGCGGCCAATCCTGCCGCGTCAATCCGCTCGATTTTGCTCAAGTCCAGGCGCACGGACTGGCTGCGTACGAGAGGCTGGAGCTCATCGATGAATTCCTGCTCCCGGCCTCTGACGAGTTCGCAGGCACCGTTGACGAAATGGATAGTTGAGTCGAGCCGGGGATGAATCATGTTGAACTCCTTTGCTCAGGGAAGTGAACTGCTGCGCGAGTAGAAATCCGTCATGCGGCGCTCGCCTTTACTGCGCCGCCAGCCGACGGCGATAGACTTCGAGGCTCATCCGCCCTGCCATCCACACTAGCTGCAGAAACACGATCGCCGCGATCACTTCAAACCCGCGGTAGATCCCGTTGTTGATCTGCGCCAGCAGCGCGGCGTGTGCCGCGTCCGTCGGATTCTTAAGCACGACAAGCGCGCGGCCCGGCGCAGCCAGGACGACCAGCAGCGGAACCAGCCCTAACACAAGCTTCACCAAGTGCTGCACTCTGTGCGGTCCTTGCCAGCGATCCCGCAGCAGATCGACGATGTGCCACGCCAGTTCCAGTGCGCTCAACACCACCACGCACCAGTAAAACGTCCACCATACCGGCGCCAACTGAAATGGCGTCACCTTCAGATAGATTGCGCCCGGTCCCATCAACAGGAAGGGATAATGCGGCACCAGCAGCAGCCACCCCAGCACGATCCAGCCGGCGATCACTTCGATTACCGCTTGCGCGTATGTCTTCGGTTTCTTTCGTTCGTCGAGCCGCGCATCGAAGGGCGAAACCACGCCCTGCGGCCAGTCAGTGCCCATCGCCGCGCCCTGCGCAGACGGCTCTGGCAACTTCACTCCGCTCCGCTCTAGGATGGCGAAGATCAGCGTGACCACCGCGGCATTGATGAATAGAACCCACGGCAACTGCGCCAGTGCCCCCACCCACGCCTCAAGGCTAAGGCCGTTGGCCACAATCTCCACCGTCTTTGCAATCGTATAAATCACGGCACACCACCCGAAAGCCAGCCGCAACACAAACCGGTACGTCGGAAACAGCGCCGGCCCGATCAGGTACTGCTGCGGCTGATAGCGCGCCGCCACCTGTAGCGGCGAGCCCAACTGCTTGACCCAGGCCTCCATCTCAGCGTCGGTCAGCTTGCGGCCCAGTTCCGTCTGCTTGTCTTCGAGCTGCGCTTCAAGATTGGCCCGCAACTCAGCGATGATGTCGTCCTGCCGCCGCCAGGGCAGGTGCCGTCTTATAGCTTGCAAATAACGATCGAGCAGTTCCATATGCGTTCCTCGCGTCTACAGCAGATTCGTAATCGCCGTGTTGATGTCGTTCCATTCCTTCAGCAGCCGCGTAAAAATCTCTTTGCCGTCCGTCGACAGCCGGTAAAACCGCTTGTTGCGTTTGTCTTCCTCGCGCCACTCGCTGGTCAGCAGGCCCTGCGCCTCAAGCCGCCGCAGCAACGGGTACAGCGTGTTCTCGTCGATCTCCATGCCTCGCGCCGCAAGTGCTTTGCGCAGCGTGTAGCCGTAGTGTTCCTGCCTGAGCTGCGCCAGCACCGCAAGCGTCAGGCAGCCCCGCCGCAGTTCAAGGCGAAGGTTCTCGAAGAGGTTTTCCGCCAATGTCATCCTGTGCTCCAAACACCGTACTTCACATACTGTATGATACACTGTGTATGCTGTCAAGTACCTTATGAGGCTTTTCTTCAGACAGGGCTAGTTCTGCGGCTTTGTCCTTCCAACTGACTGAAAAGTCAGCGCAAACGGCTCAGCCGCATTGGCGTCTTTTCAGCCTGGCGCGCGCCGATTTCTCCACACGTCAACCTAATGCCGGACGGTATATAGTGCGCAATAGCGCTCTTTCCCCCCTTTAAACCCAGCAGCTTCGCTCTTGTGAAAGGCAGTCTCAATGAGCCTCACCCGTCGTCAGTTTCTTATGCGTGCCGGCCAGGCCGGCGGCTTCGGAGCCACTTACGTTCTCATGCAGTCGCTCGGCCTGCTGCCCATTCCCGAAGCAGCAGCCGACGCGCCTCTGCGCCTGGTTGACGGCCGGGGGACGCGTGTCGTGATCCTAGGCGGAGGCATCGCCGGGCTGGTAGCCGCCTACGAATTGGGCAAGGCGGGCTGGTCTTGCACCCTGCTCGAAGCACGCCACCGTCCAGGCGGCCGCAACTGGAGCGTTCGCAACGGCACAGTGGTGGAATTCACCGACGGCACGCGCCAGACCTGCGGCTGGCAGCCAGACCACTACCTCAACGCCGGTCCTGCGCGTTTGCCCTCTACGCACCAGACCATGCTCAATTACTGTCACGAGCTCGGTGTGGCGCTCGAAGTCGAAGTTAACTCTTCGCGCAGTGCACTGATGCAGAGCGACAAGCTCAACGGTGGCGCGCCGGTGGTCCAGCGCCGCGTGGTCTACGATACGCGCGGCCATATCTCCGAGCTACTCGCCAAGTGCACCCGCAAAGGCGCTCTTGACCAGGAGCTGGACGCCAGCGATCGCGATCGTGTCATCACGTTTCTCCGCGAATACGGCGACCTCTCGCCCGACTTGCTCTTCACGGGCACGTCGCGCTCGGGCTTCAAGATCCCGCCCGGCGCCGGCTCCCAACCGCCTGTCGCAAACGACCCACTCCCCATGCACGCCTTGCTCGATGCCAACCTCTGGTTCGGCATGATGGTTGAGGACGTCCTCGACTGGCAGCCCACCATGTTTCAACCCATTGGAGGCATGGACCGCATTCCTTTCGCATTCGCCTCGCGCCTCGAGCCCATCATCCGTTACGGCGCGGTCGTCACTGGCCTGCGTCAGTCGTCCAGCGGCGTTACGGTCACCTATATCGACGGCTCCGGTTCGCCACAGACCGTCGTGGCAGACTACTGCATCTGCGCCATGCCGCTTACCGTGGCGCGCACCCTGGACGCAGATTTCGGCCCGGATATCCGCGCGATTCTCGACTCTATCCAGTACGACTCCGCTTACAAGATCGGCTGGGAAGCGCCGCGCTTCTGGGAGAAGGAGGCCAACATCTACGGCGGCATCTCCTACCTGCAACAGACCGTCGATATCGTCTGGTATCCCAGCGCGCGCATCTTCAGTGAAAAAGGGATTGTGGTCGGCGGCTACTCCATCGAGAACGGCACGCCCTTTGGGCAGCTCCCCAGCATGCAGGCCAAGCTCGACGCCTCACGCCGTTCGATCGAACTGCTGCATCCCGGACGCGGCAAAGACCTTGCCGATCCGGTCTACATCAGCTGGGGACAGATCCCCTTCAATCTCGGCTCATGGGTCAGTTTCAAGTGGAATGACGAGAAAGCTCTCGCCACGCTGCAGGCACCCGATCGCCGCGTCTATTTTGCCGGCGACCACACCAGCCGGATCGTCGGATGGCAAGAAGGAGCGGCGCTCTCGGCCCATCGTGTCGTCAACCAGCTTGGCGCCCGCATGCAAAGCGCTTGACTGCCCTGGTCGGCCTGAAACAGTTCGGGTCGCGCGTTGCGCGACCCAAATGACACCTGAGCGCTGAGCTCTGACACCTGCTACATTCCCTCCGCTTCCTCGACCGTGAGTGCCAGAGGAATCGCGGTATCCATCTTCGTGATCTGGAAGACCTGCTTCACGCGCGGGCTAGGGCCGGCGGCAATCAGTTTCACGCCTCTCTTCTGGCAGTGGACGAGGTGTCTGGCAACCACGCCCAGCCCACTTGAATCCATCATGGTGCAGCCCGTCAGGTCCAGAATGCTCTTCGCCGTTGGCGGCTCGCCCGCCGCCGCATCCAGATCGAGCATCTTGCTTATTGTCCGGGGCTCCATGCAACTGTACGCATCGCGCACGGTAAACGGCCCGCGAAAACAGTGAATCAGCGTGCCGGGTTTCCCTGGCTTGCGCTCCATGCTGAATGGACCGCTATTCCACGTCTGCCACGAAAATGTCGCCGTCGTCATAACGGGGGAAGCCGGGGTCCCCGTACCCTAAGCTCGGTACTTCGGATTGTTATGGAGCCAAGGCCGAATTGCAAGTGAATTTAGCGGGGCGCTCGACGCCGGGTGTTCCCCCCAGGCGTTGCTTAGGTGGGAAGCGGCCCTTGACCGACCTACGACCTAGGTGATCTCCCGTCTTGCCGCAAGCTCCTCCAGCTTTTCTGCCGCGGCCGTCGCGCCACCATACTTTCTCATGCTCTCCGCCACGCGCCGCGCCGACTCG
>JBEKPO010000038.1:0-36697 GCA_049520675.1 Occallatibacter sp.
GGGACTTGACATCTTTTGGGGTCACCCTCGAGTGAGACAATTTGAGTTTTGGCAGTTTGCCGTTTTGCACCGCTCTCGGCACGCTTTTGTTTTTGCGCCTAGGTGGGACTGAACCCCGAGCCACCCGAGCGGAGCTTGGATTCACCCCACGAACCTAGACCTAGCCTCGTCCCGGCGAGCGCGGATCGCTCACCCGCGGTCGAGGTCACTTCCCACAAGCCGACTTATCAGTACCGATCCGGTTGAGAGATTCTTTTCGCCACGGCTAGGAGGCCGTTTAGATGGCGAAACGAGCAAAGAAACCACGAAACATCCTAAAGCTCCCCGACCTCGACTTTTCAAAATCAGCTGTTCTGAACAGCCTTCCCTCCCTAAACTCACCTCGGTCGTATGACTGTGCCATACGCGACTTCATCGAGTGGTACTGCTCCGAACCCCGGCTCGCATTCAACCGAACCGTCGTGACCCGCTATCGGATAGCTTTAGAACAGCGCAAATACGCGCCCTCCACCATCAACCTGCGACTTGCCGCAGTTCGCCGGCTTGCATACGAGGCTTCTGATTGCGGATTGCTGAGCCCTGACCTTGCCGCCGGAATACGGAGGGTAAAGGGAGCGAAGCGGCGCGGTGTTCGTATAGGAAATTGGTTAACTGTTGAACAGAGTAAGAAGCTCATTGCTGCACCTTCCGGCTCGACGCTTCGAGACAAACGGAACCGCGCCGTGCTTGCAATGCTGGTGAGCTGTGGCCTTAGAAGGGCCGAAATTGTGACGGTCAGGGTTGAGGACTTCGAGCTTCGAGAGGAGCATTGGGTATTGGCAGATCTCGTCGGCAAGGGCGGTCATATGCGAACAGTGCCGGTGCCAGCCTGGGTCAAAGCCACAGTAGACATCTGGACCAAAAGCGCCGAGCTAGAAGGCGGCGCGCTCTTTCGTGCCATCGGGAAAACCGGAATCGTTCAAGGTAGTGGATTCACCGCGAAGGTGATCTGGTCTATCGTTCGCAAAGCGGCACAAGAGTGTGGCTTCGGTATGATCGCTCCTCACGATCTCCGAAGAACCTGCGCTCGCCTCTGCCACCAAGCTGGTGGCGAGTTGGAACAAATTCAATTTCTCCTCGGGCATGTCTCGGTACAGACAACGGAGCGTTATCTCGGGTGCAAGCAGCGGCTTCGCGATGCCGTGAATGACCGGATTGGGCTAGAGCCAGAGTCTCCGTTACAGGCTCCATAGCCTAATTCTTAGCCGATGGGCTGCAAGCCATGAGAGCATCGGTCGACCAAAGTTCAACCTTGCCAAAAAGACGATCGCCTAGCCACTTGCCGCTTGGACTGATCTTGAAATCCTGTGCCGGATGAAGTTGCCAGCGGCACTTCACCGTGCCATCGGCGGTGTAGAGTGCGGACACCTTGAACTCACGAACGAAGAGTTGATTATGCTCCCGATCTGCGCCCACCCAGAAGGTCGGTACGCTTGTTGCTTTACTTCCTTGAAGGGACGGCAGATCGTACTTCAGAAGTCCACTTTGAGATGGAACGTATGCAAACGTTGAAGTGCCGCTCGAAAGAACTGCCAGATTAGGCGTTTGGTCCGGTTTCACCTGATCAAGAAGGGTCGCCGTGCCGACTTGGCTCCAGTCGCTGACTTTTAGGCCGAAAATCTTGGTTCGGTTTATGACCCAAAGTGTTGTCTTGTCCGGACTATACGCCATGTCGTAACCATCCCCAAGGTCGGCGACGGTCTTCGGCGAGCCATTGCGAAGGTCCAACACCTTTCCGTTATCTTGATTGACGTAGGCCAACCAACTACCGTCGGGCGCGAGCAGTACCTTTTGAATGTCGTAGTTGAATCGGCCCTTCTCGACCACGATCTCGCTGATCTTCTTGCCCTTCTGAGGATCGACAAAGCGGATCACTCCACCTTTCGTGATCACAATGATCCGTTTCGCTGAACGGTCGTCGTAGGCCTCCCAAACAGGTCCCGCCACGGGCTTAATCTCGCCCAACCGTTTGCCAGTCGCGATGTCCCGGGTCTCAAGGCGCCCAGACTTCCACTCTGTGAAGAGGGATGTCTCGGTCGCATTGAAGTCAAACGCCTCTAGCTGAAAGTCGTCCGGGGCTTCGCGGACTGTAAAGGTGTTGCCAGGCCCAAGCGTAGTCGCATTGAATTGTTTCTCGTCCTGCATGATCTTGGTGGGATCAGGAAACGCCGGCAACACTGACTGGGCGCACGCTGAGACGGAAAACGCGAGAGCGGCAATGGACAAAGTGACGAAGCGCATAGTGCAACCATCTTAGTCGGATTGGATAGGTCCTGATAAACGCCGAAGCGTTCACCGACCCTGCTTCCTCTTCGCCTCAGCCCGTGTTTCTCAATCCCGCGGAGATGCCGTTGATGGTCGCGGCGATGGCGCGATTCACTTCCGGGGTGTCTTCGCCGGCGCGCTTGCGGCGCAGCATATCGACCTGGATCAAGTGCATGGGATCGACGTAGGGATTGCGCAGCTTGATGGACTGGGCGAGCACCTGGTTGGTCTGGAGCAGCTCAGTCTGGCGCAGGACGGCGAGAAGCGCGCGCACGGTGCGATGGAACTCGGCTTCGAACAAATCGTAGATGCGCTCGCGCAGTTTTTCGTCCTTGACTAGCGTGGAATAGAGGCGTGCCGTGCCCAGATCGGCCTTGCCCAGCGCCATTTCTACGTTGCGCAGCAGATCGATGAAGAGGGGAAACTCCGTGGCCATGGTTTGCAGCAGAGAGAGACTCGCGCCGCCCGCAGATCCGGAGTCGCCGGCGCCGCTCTCGCCGAGATAGCGATCGATGGCGTAGCCGACGCCGAACCACGCGGGCACGAGGAGGCGGGACTGCGTCCAGCCAAAGACCCAGGGAATGGCGCGCAGATCGGAGAGGCTCGGCGAATCGCTGCGGCGCGCGGGGCGCGAACCGATCTTGGCATTTTCGAGCTCGCCCACCGGCGTGGACTGCTCGAAGTACGCGATCACGCCGGGATCGTTGAGAATATGCTCGCGATAGAAGCCGTAGGAGAGATTGGAGAGCGTGTCGAGCGCGGCTTCCCACGCGGGCTCGAGTATTCCGGTGAAGTGGCCCTCGGGATCGCGGGCATTGGGCCGGGCCAGAGCGTCTAATGAGGCGGCGATCATCAGCTCGAGGTTGCGCTCGGCCAGCACCTCGTCGGCGTATTTGAAATTGAGCACCTCGCCCTGCTCGGTGAGCCGCAACTGGCCATCGAATGAGTCGAAGGGCTGGGCAAAGATGGCACGATGCGTCGGTCCGCCTCCCCGGCCCACCGTGCCGCCGCGGCCGTGGAAGATGCGCAACTTTAATCCGCATTCGCGGGCCACAACGTGCAGGTCGCGATGGGCGCGAAAGATCTCCCAGGTTGAGGTCAGCATGCCGCCGTCTTTGTTGGAGTCGGAGTAGCCGAGCATCACCTCTTGCCAGTTGCCCCACGACTCAAGCAGCCTGCGATAGTCGGGCCGGCTCCACAGCTCGCGGCAGATGGCCGGCGCGTTGCGCAGATCTTCGATGGATTCGAAGAGCGGGACGGGCATCAACCCGGGGTCCGCGGCGACGGGTCCTTGTCGCTGGGATGGAAGGCCGGGATCGACATCGCCGGCTCCCTCCACCGTGACGCCGCCGAGCCGCGCCAGCCGAACGACGGCAAGAACATCGTCGACGCTTGCTGCGCCGCTGATGACATACTGGCGTACGGCTTCGGGCGAGCAGCCGCTCTTGACCTCGGCGACCACGCGGAAGGTTTCAAGCACGCTGGCGGTTTGCGCGGAAAGCCCGCTGGCCAGCGAGGGCGCGATGGTGTCGCTGATGGCTTCCTGCAAAGCCGCGGCGTGGACGCGCGCGTGCTGACGGATATCGAGTGTGTGCAGGTACAGGCCGAACGTGCGCACCTGCAAGATGAGCGGGTCGATGAGCGTGCGCGCGATGCGAATGCCGCTGTTTTCGGCGAGCGAGCTGCGCAGAATTTCGAGATCGTCGAGGAAATCCTGCACCGAGCAGTAGGCCGGCAGCGCCTGTGTGAGCTTGTCCTGGCCACGCCCCAGAGTGTAGGGCGTGACCGGCAGCGCCGCGCCCGCCGAGGCCAGCGTCTCG
Source organism: Occallatibacter sp. (assembly GCA_049520675.1). Lineage (GTDB taxonomy): Bacteria > Acidobacteriota > Terriglobia > Terriglobales > Acidobacteriaceae > Telmatobacter. The sequence continues at coordinate 4,125 of JBEKPO010000038.1, forward strand.
CTGGTGCGCTCGAGCGCTTGCTGGATGCGCGCCTTGATGCAGATGACGAGGCGGCGGTAATACTCAAATTCGTATTGCGCGCCGAAGACCTGCGCTTCTGGCGTGTGCACGTGGGCTATATAGGCGCGGAGACGTTCGAGGAGTTGCTGGCTGACCGTCCGCTGTTGCGCGCTGGTGGTGAGCAGGTCGATGATCTCGTCGAGCCGGCGCTGATAGTAGAGGAGCAGATGCCCGCGCGCCAGTTGCAGCGCGCCGCGCGTCACCTCAGGCGTGACAAATGGATTGCCATCGCGGTCGCCGCCGATCCAGGAGCCAAATCGAAGCACGAGGGGCAGATCGAGCGGATCGATTTCCAGCCCGTAAGCGGCGTGAAACGCCGACGAGATCTCGCGGTAGAGTTCGGGCAAAGTCGCGAAGATGGAGACGTCGTAGTAATCGAGGCCCATCTTCACTTCGTCGAAGACCGTGGGACGGCGCGAGCGCACCTCGTCGGTCTGCCAGAGGCCGGTAATTTCCGCCAGCACGAGTTCTTCGAGTCGCGCCAAGTCCTGCTCGGGAATGGGGATACGGTCGAGAGCTTCGAGAAACTCGCCGATGCGGCGGCGCTTGAACATCACGGTGCGACGCGCCGCTTCAGTGGGGTGCGCCGTAAAGACCGGCACGACGAGCACGCGGCGCAGCCAGCCGAGCGCCTCCTGCGCATCGATGCCGACGCGTCGCATTTCGCAAAATGTGCCTTCGAGCGATCCGCGCTGTCGGCCGGCCTGGTCGCTCAAGCGCAGAGCGACGCGCCGCCGCTTGCGGTGATTGGTTTCGGCCAGGTTGATGAGCTCGAAGTAGAAGGCGAAGGCGCGCGTGAGCAGAACGGCGCGTTCGACGGGCAGCGAGTGGACAAGCGCAAGCGCGGCGGTCGCCTGACGGGCCGCTTCCTCGGTGTTGCCGCGCAGTTCGGCGTCGCGGCGGCGGATAGTGCCCTGACGCAGTGCCTCTACCTGCTCGAATAGCTCTTTGCCGGCCTGCTCGCGCAGAACCTGCCCCAGCAGCGCGCCCAGCGAGCGCACGTCGCGGCGCAGGGGCGCCTCTTTCAACTCGCCCGACTGTGCTTCGAGCTCGGCCAACCGCTGCGACCAGCTTTCAGGGTTCCACAACAGAGCCATCGTGATTTGATTATGCCTGATGGATTCGTGACCGCCCCGCACTGCGGAATGCACTTCCGCCATCGCTGGCCGATCAAGCACAATGGCTGCATGCCAGGATCCGGTCGAGTCTTCGCCTTTGCTCTAGTCTGCGTTTTTGCCGGCGCTCACTTCGCGTACAGCCAGGGTGGCGCCCCGCCTGCCGCCCAGCCAGCGGCTCCGCACCCGCCCCGCCCCGTTCCGCCGACGCGTGATCCGCACACGCCGGGATATGTGAAGGCGAAGGAGTTGCCGGACGGCGCTGTTCCTGCCGCGAACCAGAACGGCAACTTCATCATCGGACCGACGCACACGCCTGCGCCTGAGCTTGCCGATCCGGCACGGCCGCTCGACGGAACGGTCGTAGAGTTCACGATGAACTCGGAGGACAGCAAGTATTATCCGGGGATCGCGCGCAATCCCGACTCGCTTCCTGCGCCCGACCCAGCGAATCCGGCGCGGCTATTAGGAATCGAGACGCATCCCCAGGCCTACACGCGGAAGGTCGCGGTCTATGTGCCCAAGGGCTACGTGCGGGGCACCGAGGTGCCGTTCATCGTGGGCGCCGACGGTCCCGATCGGTTGCTCTTCGCGGCGCTGGACGGGTTGATTGCCGAACACAAGCTACCGCCGATCGTGGCCATCTCGATCCAAAACGGCGGCAGCGACGCGCAGGGCAGCGAGCGCGGCCTGGAATACGACACCATGTCGGGCAAGTACGCGGAGTTTGTAGAGAACGAGGTGCTGCCGGCGGTAGAGAGTCATGCGAACGTGAAGCTGACGCACGATCCCGATGGGCGCGCGACGACAGGCAATAGCTCCGGCGGGTCCTGCGCCCTGGAGATGGCGTGGTATCACCCGGAGTGGTACCACCGGGTGCTCACCTATTCCGGAACGTATATCAATCAGCAATGGCCGTGGAACCCGGAGACGCCGCACGGCGCGTGGGGATTCCACGACCAGCTCATTCCGCACAGCCCGCGCAAGCCGATTCGCATCTGGATGGAGGTGGGCGACCGCGATCTGCTCAATCCAAACACCATGCGCGACGACATGCACGACTGGGTGCTGGCCAACGAGCGCATGGCGGCGGTACTGGCCGAGAAGCATTACCCCTATCAGTTTGTGTTTGCCCGCAACGCCGGCCATGTGGAACGGAGCGTGCGCGAGCAGACACTGCCGGAAGCGTTGGAGTGGGTGTGGCAGGGGTATAAGGCGAAGTAGCGCACCAGGTCTGAGGGTGGTGAATCCGATGTTCGTAAGAGAGACAGGCGCCCCAAATGCAGGTCCTTCGACTCCGGTCGCAGCGGCGACCTCCGTTCAGGATGACAGCTTCATTTTGAAGCGAACTTCTGACTCAGCAAACTAGCGGCGGCGGTCGCGTTGCGGCGGAAGCAAGTGGGGCTGTGATCGTTGACCATCCCAGCCGCCTGCATGAAGGCGTAGACGATGACGGGGCCGACAAATTTGAAGCCGCGTTTCTTGAGCTGCTTCGACATTTCAACGGCGAGAGGCGTTTGTGCCGGAACAGGCCCCTGAGGGCGGATGGGTTTGCCGCCCACGATGCCCCAGAGAAATGGGCCGAAATCTTCGCCTGCTTTCTGCATCTCGAGGTAGATGCGGGCGGCCTGGACAGTGGCTTCAATTTTGGCACGCGAGCGAATAATTTCCTGATTTTGGAGGAGACGCTTGATATCACGTTCACCGAAGCGGGCGACCTTAGCCGGATCAAACCCTTTGAAGGCTTTGCGGAAGGCGTCGCGCTTGCGCAGCACGATGATCCACGCCAGGCCGGCCTGAAATCCTTCGAGCATGAGCAGTTCCCAGAGGGCGCGGCTGTCGCGCTCAGGCACACCCCACTCGGTGTCGTGGTATTCGCGCATGATTGGATCGCTCTCTGCCCAGGCACAACGGGATTTTGCGGTATCGGCCATCGTTCTCGATGGTATGCGCCGAAGCTCGGACAGCGCCAGGCCTCATGCTTCGAGTTGCGCCATCAACTCCTCCCACTCGGCAGTGAACGCGGCGAGTTGCGCTCGGAGTTCTTCGGCCAGCCTGGTCAGGCGTTGCGTCTCGGCAGCGCTGACGTAGACGCCAAGCTGTTCCTCGGTATGGGCGATGGAGGACTCAACGCGTGGGATCTCTTCTTCGAGGAAAGCGCAGCGGTCTTGAATCTGCTTCTGCTTGATGGGATTCAGGCGGCGGGTTTGCTTCTTTGTCGTAGACCTGGTCTCCCACCCTTCGCTGCGCGAAGGATGGGGCAACGCGCCGTCGGGTTCGTCGAAGCCACCTTCGATAACGATGGTGTTGGGCGCGGCTTTTTCGGCGGCAGAATGTTTGGGAGCGAGTTGAAATGCAGGTCCTTCGACTGGCGCGGAAACCCGGCTGCGCTGGGATTCCGCGCTTCGCTCAGGATGACCGGCCAAAGAGGATGAACTGGAAGAAGCGGCTTCTGCGGCCAGCGCTTCTTTGCGGCGAAGGTAGTCTTCGTAATTGCCTTCGTAGGCAGTGATGGCGCCATCCGCGATCTCGAGCACGCGCGTGGCCAGGCGGTCGATGAAATAGCGGTCGTGGGAGACGAAGACCACGGTGCCGCTGTAGCCGGAGAGCGCTTCGAGCAAGACGTCTTTGGCGCGCATATCGAGGTGGTTGGTTGGCTCGTCGAGAAGCAGGAAGTTGGAGGGCGAAACAAGAATGCGGGCAAGGGCGTAGCGATTCCGTTCGCCGCCCGAGAGCACGCCTAACGGCTTGAAGACGTCGTCGCCGGAGAACAGAAAGCAGCCGAGAAGCGAACGCAGCGTGACCTCGGGAGTGCGCACGGCGGTTCGGTTGATGTCGTCGAGCATGCGCGCCTCGGGATCAAGCACCTTGTACTGGTCCTGCGCGAAGTATTCGGCAACGACGTTGTGACCAAGGCGCACCGAGCCGGCGGTGGGCGCTTCGTCGCCTGTCAGGAGTTTAATGAGTGTCGATTTGCCGGCGCCGTTCACGCCCACGAGCGCCACGCGGTCGCCGCGCTCGATAGTGAAGCGCGCCCCACTGAAGACGCACTTCGTGCCGTAATCCTTACTCAGGCTCTCTGCCTCCGCAACGATGCGCCCCGAGGGCGGCGGCTGGGGAAATTTGAAGTGGATAATGGGCTCTTCCTCAGGGATCTCGATGCGCTCGATCTTCTCGAGTTCCTTGATGCGCGACTGGACCTGCTTCGCCTTGGTGGCCTGATATCTGAACCGATTGATGAAGGCTTCGAGATGTTCGATTTGCTCGCGCTGGTTGCGGTAGCCCGCGATGAGCTGCTGGCGCCGCTCGTCCTTCTGGCTTAGGTACTTCGAATAGTTGCCCTGGTAGATCGTCAGGCGCTTGTTCCAGATCTCGACGGTGCGGTCGACGGTGACGTCAAGAAAGTAGCGGTCGTGCGAGATAAGGATGTAGCCGAAGGGATAGTGGTTGAGATAGTCCTCGAGCCAGTTGCGGGTTTCGAGATCGAGATGGTTCGTCGGCTCGTCAAGCAAAAGGAGGTTCGGCTTGGCAAGGAGCAGCTTGGCGAGCGCGATGCGCATCTGCCATCCGCCGCTGAACTCCGCGGTTTGACGCGACCAATCTTCTTTGCCAAATCCGAGGCCGGAGAGCACCGCCCCCACCTGAGCGTCGAGCGCGTAGCCATCGAGCGCATGAAAACGATCCTGCTGCAAAGAATAGCGCTCGGCGGCGGATTGGTACTCGGAACTCTCGTGGTCGAGTTCGGCAAGCCGGCTGGTAAGCCGCTCGATTTCGCGCTCGATCTCGCGCAGCTCGTCGAAGACGGTGAGGCATTCCTCGAAAACGGTCCGGCCCGAAAGCTGCAACCCCTCCTGCGGCAGATAGCCGATGCTCAGGCCGCGAGTCTGCTCCAGCGTGCCGTAATCGAGAGTTTCCAGGCCGGCGAGCACTTTCATCAGGGTGGATTTTCCGGCGCCGTTTCCGCCGACGAGTGCGGTCTTCTCTTTGTTTCGGATCAGCCAGTTGGCTTCGAGAAAAAGCACACGCGAGCCGAAGCGCTTGCCGGCATTTTGCAGGGAGAGCATCCGATCTTATTTTCGCAGAGTGCGGGCTTGGCCGCCTTGTTCAGCGGGCTGCTTGCGATCGGCTTAATCCACGTGGAAGACTTCTTCGATCCGCGTCCACCACTCGCCTTGATTGCGATCGGGCAGCGGTTGTTGCATGGGTTCCATGATGGCCCACCACTCCTGCGTGGTTTTGTCGGCGGCCATCTTCGCCATGTCGGCGGCATAATCGGCGCCATGGTATTCGAAATAGGCGAACAGCATGTGATTGTGCAGGTAAATGGAGTAGTTGCGGATGTTGCATGCGTGAATCGTGGCCAGCACTCCGGGCCAGACGGCTGCGTGATATTCCTTGTACTTGGCTTCAGCCTCGGGCTTGAGGCCGATCACCATTCCGTATCGTTTCATTTCAATTCCTCATTAAGAATGAATGCGGAGGCGGACTAATTATCGCAGGCCCCGCGAGCCAAAGTCAGAGATCCCGCGTTCGCGGTGATCGATGACTCGCAATCGATGAATTATTCTGCTGGTGGAGCTGACTAGAGAAACGATGAGCGTTTCGCACCGGCGTGAATTCTTGAAACAGGCAGGTTTGGTGGGATCCGTAGGGTCGGCAGCGATGATGGCCCTGCTTCCCGAAGGAGCGACAGCTTTGAGCGGCGGAGCGTCCGACGTGGCAGAGGCTCTTCCCGTGCAGGCTGAAGAGGCTCCCAGGTATCACGTCAGGTTTGGCGTCTGCGGCATGAGCCACGACCATATCCGCGGGATGATCGCGGCGGTCGAGCGCGGCGGCGGCGAACTGGTGGCGGCGTGGGGCGGCGAAGACGATAAGCTGGCCGACTTTCGCAGGCGCTTTCCCGGCGTAAAGATCGTCAAGACACAGGACGAGATTCTCGAAGACCCCTCTGTGCAGTTGGTGCTGACTTCGCAGATTCCCAGCGAGCGCGCCGGAATCGCCGTACGCGCAATGAAGAACGGCAAGGACTTTCTGTCGGACAAGCCGGGCATGACGACGCTGGATCAACTTGCCGATGTGCGCAAGGCGATCGCGGAAACCAAGCGGATCTATGCGATCCTGTATAGCGAACTGCTTGAGGTAAGGGCTGCCGTGTACGCGGGCGAGCTGGCGCGGCAGGGCGCGATTGGCAAGGTGATTCAGACGATCAACATCGCGCCGCATCAGATCTTTCAGCACGCCGGCGACGCCGGTGGCGGAGCGGGACGGCCCCAGTGGTTCTGGAATCCGGAGCAATATGGGGGAATCCTGTGCGATATCGGCTCGCACCAGGTGGACCAGTTTCTTTATTTCACAGGGTCGACGCAGGCCGAAGTGGTGGAGTCCCAGGTGGCCAACGTGCGCCATCCCGACTACCCAAAGTTTCAGGACTTCGGCGACATGGTGCTGCGCGGCGACCGCGGATTCGGCTATGTGCGGCTCGACTGGTTCACTCCCGATGGATTGGGGACCTGGGGTGACGGGCGGCTCTTCATTCTGGGCACCGATGGCTATATAGAGCTGCGCAAGTATGCAAATGTCGGCGTCAGCCGCCAGGGAGACAATTTGTTTCTCGTCGATGGCAAGCAGGCGCGCTATATCGACTGTAGCAATATGCCGTTGCCGTTCGGGCCGCGGTTTGTGGCCGACATCGTGAATCGCACCCACACGGCGCAGAGCCAGGACGAGGCCCTGTTGGCGGCAGAACTGGTGATCAAGGCGCAGATGAACGCCAAGTTCGTGACCGTCAAGGACTGATCGGCCAAGCCGTAATCGACGAAGGCCAGAAGGCCCGCGCGGAAATCTTTCGGCATTGAGCAGCGATCGGGAAACGCGAACTACCGCTCGAAGACGACATACTGCCGTCCCGAATACAGCCTGAAGCCGTGGGCCGGATCGGGAAGCACCTGGAGCGGCATCGGTCTCTTCATCGCGGCGTCAGCGCTCGAGCTCACGGTGAAGAGATCGTGCGCGCCGATGTCGGTCACAATAAATTTGCTGCCGGCAATAAATCCGATGCCATACGCGCCGGGAGCCAGTTTCTGACCTCCGATCTTGATCGGCACTTCATTGATGAAGTAAGCCTGGTACTTGGCGGCAACTCCCGTTGAATACCCAGAGGTGTCAACCAGGCTCGCCATCACGAAGTACCCATCGGCAAATTTGACGCCGCCGGAGTTTCGCACCTGTGTGGTCGCGCTCTGTCCGCGATAGAACACTGTCGCCGGAAGGACTTTCGCCAAATCTGCCGGCTTGAGAATTGCGTCGCCGCCCTGGGCGGTGACGATTGCCGGCGCTGCCAAAATGACCACGCCCATCATTGCGGACGCAACGGTACTCCAAATCATCGTCTTGCGCATTGCCCCAGCTCCTTTTAGGGATTCGCAAGTGAGTATACCGCATGAAGTACAACCTTGGATGGCGAACGGAATTGACGCTATTCAGTAGCTCGAAGCAGACGTTAGATCGGCCGGGAACGCGGAAGCACCAACCACGGGGAGTGAGCCAATTGAATTATCGTAGGAGCGTGCTCACGCGCAGTGAATTCGCTTACGACGTGGACGGCTGTTAAGCGATGCCTCGGACTCGCGCCCATCGAATGAATAGCTCAACCAGCGCGTACGACCGCGCACTGAGACCGCATGTGGCTAATTGCTCGAATCGAAGAGTCGAGCCGCTGACGGATTTCGGTCTGATCGGATGGCAAGCTCGAGTTGCGCTTGGCGTTGCCTGCCTTGCGCTCGTGGTTGCTTCTCCCAAGACCGGACGGGCGCTCGATCCTTCCACCGCTTTGGCGAATTATGCGCGGCAAACCTGGGTCATGGAGAACGGGCTGCCTCAGAACACGATTACAGCGATGATCCAGTCTCGGCATGGATTTCTGTGGTTGGGAACCGAAGCCGGATTGGTGCGATTCGATGGAAACAGCTTTCAGATCTTTGACCGCAGTTCGAATCCGGGGTTGCCGGACAACGATATCTGTTGCCTTATGGAGATGCCGGACGGAAGCATGTGGATCGGCACCAGCGCTGGCCTGGCGCGATGGCAGAACGGCACGATCCGCGCATATACCAGTCGCGACGGCCTTCCCGCCAATGTGATCCGCGGGCTGGCGACGGCCGACAACGGACAGCTCTGGGTGAATACCGATGAAGGGATTGCGCGCCTGAGCGGCGACAGGTTCCTGGCGCCTGCTAACCCAGGCTCGAGCGAAGTCTTGGCGGTAACGGCAAGTAGTAGCAGCGGGTTCTGGGTTCCAACTTCGCAGAGCGATGAGACGGCGAATCCTTTATGGAAAAACGCCGTTGCACGCGCTGGAGTGCAGGAAGATTCCATCGAGTTCCGATCCGCATTGAACGGCGGACAGATGGCATTCGCCAGCAAGAACCTGCTCCTGGTGATGCAAGGGGACCACGTTCTCGAGCAATTGAGCGCGGGAAAGGAACTGCCGGGAAACCGCATCCAGGCGCTCCATGCAGACCGCGAGGGATGCCTGTGGATCGGCACGAATAGGGGACTCACGCGTTTGGCCGGAGGGAAACTGCAATCGCTCGCGGTCACCGACCCGCTGGCGGGTGCATCGGTGCTCGCCCTCATGGAGGATCGGGAAGGCGATATGTGGGTGGGAACGGAAACGGGAGGGCTGCACATCCTTCGCGACCAGCGTTTCCGGATTCTCGACACGCGCGACGGTTTGGCTTCCGATTCCACCACATCGGTCGTCGAGGACCGCGCGGGTACTCTGTGGGTGGGAACGCTCGGAGCGGGCCTGAACGCACTGCAGCGCGGCAAGAACGGATCAACTAAGGTCAGGACCTGGAGTTTACGCGACGGTCTGATGAGCGACCTGATTCTGTCGCTGGCCGCGGCGCCCAACGGCGACATTTGGGTGGGGACGCCCGACGGGCTCAACCGAATCCGCGGTGGCCGTGTTGACGGATTTACCTCGGCAGATGGCTTACCCGACGATTTCATCCGCTCCTTACTGGCCGATTCGGACGGTTCCTTGTGGATTGGCACCAGGCATGGCCTCGTCCATTGGATGGAGGCAACAATCAGTACGGCTGAATTACACTCCCATCCGAAGATGGAGATCCTGACACAGGCGAATGGGTTGGGCAGCGATACGGTGGGCGCCATGGCGCGCGATGCGGGCGGCGATCTCTGGGTGGCGACTCTGGGCGGGCTTTCACGGCTGCACGATGGCAGAATCTCGGATTTCACGACAGATAACGGCCTATCCAGCAACATTCCCACAGCACTGCTCCCGCTGTCGGGGCGCGATCTGCTGGTCGGAACCCAGGATCACGGTTGGGATTTGTGGGATGGCCGGACATTCTCTCCGGGCCCAGGAGAAAGTCTGAGACAGGCCACGATTCACGCAATTCTGGATGACGCACACGGCCATCTCTGGTTCGCAACCGGCAACGGGATTGCAAGGTGCGATTGGATGAACGGCAGCCAGACGGGCGCCGAAGCGCCTGTTCAAAACTGCATTGCCTTCGGCACAGCGGACGGGTTGCGCAGTCGCGAAACTACGGCTAACAGCCATCCTTCAGCGACGCAATCCGGGGACGGTCATCTATGGTTCACCACCCCAAAAGGGCTGGTGGAAGTGGACCCGGCACATTTTCCGGTGAATTCGGTCGAGCCTCCAGTTGCATTGGAGCGGTTTGCCGTCGACGACATCGACCAACCATTGCACGAGACAGATGCGCCGATCAAGATCGGCGCCGGACACGTACATTTTCAATTCGATTACGCCGGGCTGAGCTTTACCGCGCCGCTCAAAGTGCGCTACCGGTATCGGCTCGAGGGCTTTGATCACAATTGGACCGATGCCGGAACGCGGCGTACGGCATATTACACCAACATTCCGCCGGGAACATATACGTTTCGCGTGCAAGCAGCCAATAACGACGGAGTGTGGAATACCACCGGAGCGGCTTTTCCCTTTGCTTTGAAGCCGCATTTCTATCAGACGTTGTGGTTCTTCGCTCTTCTTCTTTTGGCAGCGAGCGCGGGCGTTGTTCTCGTGATCAAGGGACGGTTGCGGGCCGCGCAGCGGGAGTTTCGAGCCGTTCTGGGCGAGCGCAGCCGGATCGCACGCGAGATCCACGACACGCTGGCGCAGGGATATGTGGGCATCTCGGTTCAGCTGGAAATGCTCACGGAACTCTTGCGCCAGCATAAAGTGGAAGCTGCCGCCGGTGAGTTGGACAAGACTCGCCAGTATTTGCGCGAGGGTCTCGCCGATGCACGGCAATCGATCTGGGCGCTGCGCACGCAGGACGCCGACGAAACTACGTTGCCGGTGAGGATGAGGCGGCTTGTGGAAGCGGCCGGAGACACCCGCCTTGTGGCGCAGTTCAGCGCCTTCGGCGCGTATCGAGCGCTCGCGCCGGGGACTGAGCGCGAGGTGCTGCGCATCGCCCAGGAGGCTATCCATAATGTAAAGAAGCACGCCGGCGCCCAGAGGCTTTGGGTTCAGCTGAAGTACGAAGCCGCGGCGATCGAATTGGAGGTCAGGGACGATGGAAAGGGCGGCGCGCCGGATCAAGCGCAAGCGAGTGAGCACGGCGGATTTGGGTTGACAGGGATGCGAGAACGCGCGGAATCGATTCGCGGGGTGCTTGAGTTGATCAGCTCCGCCGGGGAAGGCACTACGGTGAGGTTGCGTGCTCCGGCTCCGGGACCGACGCGCGAGCAGACAGGAGATCAAGGGTGACCAACGAAACAATTCGCGTGCTGGTGGTAGAAGACCACAACGTAGTGCGCCAGGGCTTGGTGGCGCTTCTCAGTTTGGTGGAAGGCATACAGGTGGTCGGCGAGGCGGCGGACGGCGTAGAAGCGATTGCGCAGTTCCGCAAGCACCAGCCGGATGTTACTCTGATCGACTTGCGGCTGCCCAAGATGAGCGGCGTTGAAGTGATTCAGAGAGTGCGCATGGAGACTCCCCAGGCGCGGTTTGTGGTGCTGACAACCTATGATGGCGACGAGGATATTTATCGTGCTCTTAAAGGCGGAGCGAAAGCGTACCTGCTCAAGGGCATGACCACCGATGAACTGATCTCCACCATCCGCGAGGTTCATGCGGGCAAGTCGCACATCCCTCCGGCAATCGCGGAGCGGCTCGCCGAGCGCGTGGGCACCGAAGATCTGACGCCGCGCGAGTCGGAAGTGCTGGAGCAGATTGTATCCGGGAAGAGCAACAAAGAAATTGCGACTGAACTTGGCATTTCAGAGGCCACCGTCAAGACTCACATCAACACGCTGTTGAGCAAGCTGGGTGTGACCGACCGGACCCAGGCGGCAACGGCAGCCATCCGGCGAGGCATTGTTCCTTTTGAGTCGCTGAGAAAGCCAGAGTGATGAAGACGAAGACGTGGAAGGGCGTGGTGTTATCCGGAATCGCTTTGCTCGGGATGACCCAAGCGGCGGCTACGCAAAAAGAGGCGTGGCGCCAGGCGACTGAAGCCGAGCTGGCTTCGGTGCTGCCCTCGCGCGCGCCGGTTGTCGGCGAGCACATCGAGACCGAGATGCGCACTGCGTCAGGCATCGTCGACGGCCACGGCCGTTTCATTGCCGGAGTCGTGCTGATCACTGCCGGCTACTCGGCAGAGGGCAAGTACTCCCACTATTTGCTCGTACAAGCTCCGATTCAAATAGGCGGAGTCCTGCTCAAGCCGGGCAGATATGTCTTTGGATGGACCCGCTCAAGCGAAGGCGATCTGCTGACTGTTCATTTCAATGCCGCGGAGACCGGCGACCTGGTGGGAACCACCGATGCACATTGGATTGCGGGCTCGTCGCGTGTGGAAAGCCTGCACATCTGGCCGCCGGCGGAGAAAGCGATCATCCAAATCGGACGGTTCGCCGTTCCATATAAGCTGGGCCCGGAGTAGCCGTTCTGCAGATCCAGGCAGTGTCTGGCGATCTTCCGCGGTTGCAAGAAATCCGCGGGCTGATCGCCCGCCTGGACTTCTGCCGCGTGAATCCGAATGGCGCCATTTCCGCAGGTTGCTGAAGACATTCCCCTCAATTAGGGCCCTGAAATCGAGCGCGGGATCCGCGCGCTGATTCGCGTACACTGGAGTGTCCGCAATCATGAGAAGAGCTGCGAGAACTCGCGCTATGACGATGGGAAAGACCGCATTTTGTGCATTGGTGATTTTGGGGTCGGCATCGGTTGCCGCAAAGGCCGCAGTTGGCAACGATGCCGAGGCGGTTCGCCTGAACAATCGCGGCGTAGCGCTGATGGGCCAACAATTCACCGAGCGTGCCGCAGACGCCTTTGCTGAAGCCTTCAAGAAAGACCCGCATATGGCCCAGGCCGCGATCAACGAAGGCATCGCACTGCTGACCCTGCAAAAGATCGAAGACGCGAAGAGCTGGCTGCAAAAGTCGATAACCATCGATCCGAGCAACGCGCAAGCCTGGTACAACCTGGGGCTGGCGCAACACGCTGACAATGAGCTGGAAGCTGCGCTGGCCAGCTTTCAACATGCGGCGGAGCTCGACCCAAGGGATGCAGACTCGCTTTATTTCGTGGGCGTCAGCTACCAGGAGATGAAGCAGTACGACAAGGCGATCGCAACCTTGGAAAAGACGCTGCAGGTCGAACCGTTGCATGCTTCGGCAGAGTTTGTGCTGGCGCGGTCGCTGCAGCGGACGGGCCAAATCGATCAGGCTCGCGAGCACTTCAAGCGATTTCAGCATCTGACCAGCACCAAGATCTCGGCGGCCATCGGCCTGAGTTATGGGGAGCAGGGACACTACTCGACGGCGAGCACAGTGAAAGAGCCAGAAGGATCCCTTTCGGCGATGATTCCGGTAAAACTCGAAGCGCGGCCGCTGGTGGCGGGTGAGACGGAGAGTTCCGGTTTTTCCTCGGCCACCGGCGGCGCCTGCATGATCGACGCCGCAGGCTCGGGACAGATGGACCTGGTCCTGATGCAATCGGGCGAGCAGGCCATCCGCGTTCTGCACAATCTCAGCGATGGGAAATTCGCCGAATGGAATGCGGCAGGTGCGGGACTGAAAGCCAGCGGCCATGCAATAGCCTGCGCTGTTGGCGACTTCGACGGCGACGGCTTGAACGATCTTGCCGTGGCGCTGGAAGACCGCGTGCTTTTGTTCCGCAATCTCGGCCACGGGCAATTCAGCGACGTGACGGCGAAGACTAGCATCGTGCCACGCAATCGTCCTTCAGGCATCACGTTTGTGGACTACGATCACGATGGCGATCTGGACCTGTTGTTGACTGGTGCGCCGCTCGATCACACCAACGGCCCGGATCCAGCGCCAGCGGGGCCAATGGCGAACGGCGGTTTTTCCAACGTGCTCTGGCGCAACAACGGCGATGGCACATTTACGGAACAAACAGAGCCAACGGGACTGGGCGGCAGCGGAACAACGGCGGCGGCGATTCTCACCGACTTCAATAACGACCGCGCTGTCGACCTCGCTGTCACCGGCGATGGGCCAGCGCCGGTGATTTATATCAACCCACGCGAAGGAAAGTATCCCACTCAGCCGCTGTACGAGCACGCCGATATGCCACCTACAACCGGCATCGCGGTTCTCGATTACAACAAGGACGGCTGGATGGATATTGCGGTGACCCACGCCGGCTCGCCAGGCCTGACGCTCTGGCGCAACGTGGAGGGTCCGAATCGCGTAGGGCGCCGCTTCGAGCGGGTCGAGCTTCCGTTGCATGGCGCGCTGCGCGGCTGGGGTGTTACGCCCATCGACATCGATAACGATGGATGGATCGATCTGGCCGCGATCGTGGAAACTCACACCGGCCCTCAGATCGTCGTTTTGCGAAATCGCGGCGATGGCAGCTTTGAAGATGTGAGCCACGCTCTCGGGCTCGACGGCGTTCACCTGCAATCGCCGCACGGGCTGATTGCCGTCGATGGCGATGGCGCCGCCGATCTGATCGTCACCCAGGAGCATGCCGCGCCGGTCTTTTTGCGCAACATCGGAGCGAACAAGAACCACTTCGCGCGCCTCGATCTGACTGGCCTGGCAGATAACAAGACAGCGCTTGGCGTGAAGGTGGAGGTATTTGCCGACGGGCTTTGGCAAAAGTGGGAGCTGCCCGGCGCCTCTGGCTATCAGACGGAAGCCGCGCCGCAAATCCTCGTGGGGCTGGGCCAGTCACCTGGCATTGACCTGCTGCGAATTCTTTGGCCCACGGGCGTGCTGCAGGACGAGATCGACATACCTCAGAAGACAGTACTTGCCTACAAGGAAGCCGACCGCCGCGGCAGCTCCTGCCCCGTTTTGTTCGTCTGGGACGGGCAGAAATACAAGTTCGTAACCGACGTGATCGGGGCAGGCGTTGTTGGCCATTGGTTCACGCCCAGGCGGCGCAACATACCCAACCCGAGTGAGTGGGTGAAAGTAGACGGCGACGACGTTACGCCGGTAAACGGCAAGGTGAGCGTGCGTTTTATGGAGCCGATGGAAGAGGTGAACTACATCGACCAGTTGCGCCTGATTGCCGTCGATCATCCCGCAAACGTCGAAGTGAACCCTGACGAGCGATTCCTTGATGATCCGCCATTTGCCTCCGGCCGCGTGGTGGCCAGCGCCGGCGCGCATCTGCCAGCGGGCGCGTGGGATGGCCAAGGCCGCGATGTGCTCGATCTGCTCAGCCGCCGCGATCATCAATTTGCCAGCGGATTCACTAGGCTGCCCTACGATGGGTTCGCCAACCTCCACGCTCTCACGCTCGACCTGGGTCCGCTGGACGCGCAGTCCCCGCTGCGCCTGCTGATGACCGGATACGTGAACTACTTCAGTGCGACTTCGCTTTACGCCGCCTGGCAGGCGGGGTTGAAGGAGATTCCTCCCTATGTCGAGGCCGAGTTGCCCGACGGCACATGGCGGCGCATCCCGGGCGATGCTGGCTTTCCAGCCGGCCTAGAGCGAACTATCGTTGTGGATCTGACGGGCAAACTGCCGGCCGGCACGCGACGCATCCGCCTGATGACCAACCTGCAGGTCTTCTGGGACCAGGTGTTAATCGATCAAAGCACGGACGCGAAGTCACGTATAGCCGAGGCGCCGCTGGCTTCCGCCACGCTGCGCTTCCGCGGCTACCCGAAAGAAATTGACTTGCCCAGCCCGGGCGATCTGACTTACGACTACAACCTCGTGAGTCTGACCGGCTCATACCAGCATGAGCGCGGTAACTATACGCATATGGGCGAAGTGACGCCGCTTCTCACGCGCACCGACAATCGCTTTGTTGTCTTCGGCAGCGGCGAAGAAGTCGCCGCCGAGTTCGACGTCACCAGCTTGCCCGCGCTGCGGGCCGGATGGAAGCGCGATTACTTTTTCTACGCCAACGGTTATGAGAAAGATATGGATTGGTGGGATGCCTCGCCCTTCACCGTAGCGCAGATGCCGTTTCACGGCATGGTCACCTACCCTTATCCCAACTCCGAGGATCACCCGCTGGATGCGCAGTCCCTCGACTATCAGTTGAACTGGAACGACCGCTTCGACTCCGGCGAACCGGTGCGCTCGTACCGATTCAACTTCGTTGCGCTGCCATCCGCCCCGATCGATGATTTGACTGCCGGGAGGCCGCCGCTCGCACAGCCATGAGCGAACTGACTCTCGCCTCGGCGACGCGACAATTGGAGCTTCTGCGCAGCGGAAAAGTATCGGTCGCGGAGTTGGCCGAGGCGCATATTCGCCAGATCGAGAGGCTCAACCCCGCGTTGAATGCGCTGGTTGATTTCGATCCGGACCGTGTGCGCGCGCAGGCTCGGCAGCTCGACGCTGCGCCAGAGCCCCGCGGCGCCCTGCATGGACTTCCCGTCACTGTGAAATCGTCGATCGCCACGGCGGGGCACCGATGCGAAATCGGCAGCCTGCTGCACAAGGGCGAGATACCGGCGGAAGATGCCGAGGCGGTAGCCCGTTTGCGTGCGGCGGGAGCGTTGATTCTGGGCACAACGAACTGCCCCGAGTTTCTAATGGCCTATGAAACGGCGAATCTTCTGTATGGGCAAACGCGCAACCCGTGGGATCTCGATCGCTCGTCGGGCGGATCGAGCGGTGGCGAATCGGCCGCCATCGCAGCGGGACTTTCAGCTGCGGGGCTGGGCAGCGATAGCGGAGGGTCGGTGCGTGTGCCTGCGCATTTTACCGGCATCTGCTCGCTCAAGCCGACGCCTGGGCGGATTCCGGGCCGTGGCCATCTCCCGCCGTGCGTCGGGCCCTTCTCAATTCTGGGCGCGATCGGGCCCATGGCACGAACCATCGCCGATGTCGCGTTGCTCTTCCGAACACTCAGCGGTCAGGACCCGCTCGATCCCGTCAGCCCGCCGCTGGCCTTGCGCGATCCGACCCCCGGCGATTTGCGGCAGAATGCCATCGGCTGTTTCGAAGACGATGGCCTCGTTCCCGTGACGCGGGAGACGCGAGCCGCGGTGAACGCAGCTGCTCAGGCGCTGCGCGACGCCGGATTTCGCGTGACCCCGTTCCGCCCGCGCACTCTGGAGCAGCTCAGGAAGCTCTGGTGGAAGTTCTTCGTGCAATGCGGAGAGATGTTTTACGCTCCAGAGATTGCCGGCAGGGAGCAGCTGCTCAGTCCCATCTTCAAAGAGTTTCTCGGGATTGCGCGGGAGCAGCCGCCGCTTTCAGCTCGAGACCTGCTGAATGCGTGGGCGGAGTGGGACATTCTGCGTGTCAAGACTCTAAAAGAAATGAGCGAGTTTCCCGTCTTGCTTTGCCCTGTGGCCAGCATTCCTGCATTTCGGCATAGGGAGCGCGAGTGGACCATCGACGGAAAGCAAGTCGCATACCTCGACGCGGTAAGGCACACGCAGTGGTTCAACGCGCTGGCCGCCCCGGCAGCCGTGGTTCCCGTAGGCCGGTCGCCGGAAGGCCTTTCCATCGGAGTTCAAATTGTTGCGCGGCCTTTCGAGGATGAGGTTGCTCTTGGTGTCGCCACGATTTTGGACGGCGCCTTCGGCTTCCAGCCACCCCCAATAGCCAGGACATAGCCATCTCATCTCGAACAGCGCAGCCCGTATCCTCTTCAATCCCAGATACTTTTGAGCGGCCGATCTTCCGCAACCGAAGGCCGGAACGTATAGCGAGTGTGCGCTGGGTCACTCTTGTTGCCCAGGATTCCTCCATCTCAACCTTTGGTTTGAGGCGCGCTATGTTTGAAAACGCTAACCTAATGTTTCCCCAATGTATGGAGGCGGATTGGAGCGCACACGGTGCGCGAAAGTTGGCTGGAACAGTTTGCCGAGACGCCTGATGTCCTGATTACCCCGAAGCGTGAACGCACGCTCGTCCCAGTGCGCGATTTCGTTGTCGGTGGGGACGAGTTCATCACCATTGCCGGGCCATGCTCGGTCGAAACCGAGCGGCAGCTCCTGGTCACAGCAGAGCATGTTTGCCGCGCCGGCGCCCGCGTTCTGCGCGGAGGCGCCTTCAAGCCCCGCACTTCTCCCTATTCGTTTCACGGACTCGGCCTCGAAGGCCTGAAGCTCCTGGCCAAAGCTCGCGAAGAGACCGGGCTGGCTGTCGTCACTGAAGTCATGTCGGAGTGCGACGTTGAGATGGTCGCCGAGTACGCCGACATTCTGCAGATCGGCTCGCGCAGCATGGAGAACTACTCGTTGATCGAGGCGGCGGCACGGACAGGCCGGCCCATTCTGCTCAAGCGCGGCATGGTGGCCACCATAGGCGACCTTCTGCGGTCGGCACAATTCGTTCTCAGCAACGGCAATCCCCATGTCATCCTTTGCGAGCGCGGCATCCGGACATTTGAGACGGCAATGAGGAACACCTTCGATGCCGCGGGCATCGCACTGCTCAAAGAAATCACCCATCTGCCGGTGATTGCCGATCCCAGCCACGCTTCCGGTTATCGCGATCTGGTCCCCCCGCTGGCGCGCATCGGCATAGCCGCGGGTGCAGACGGGCTCATCGTGGAAGTCCACCCCGACCCTGACAAGGCCTGGAGCGATGGCGAGCAATCGCTGAACTTCGCCGAGTTCGACGCCATGATGGATGACCTCGCGCCCTGGATTGCTCTGCGCGAACCCAGTTGGGGCCGCAGGCACGCCGCTGAAGCACGGGCTCTGGAGGCAGTGGAATGTCTTTGATGCCCCGGGTCATAGTGGCGGGTGCCGCAATTCTCGCGATGACGGTTTTGTGTGGGTTCACGCCCACTCCGTCACAAAGCCTGGACGCCGACTTCATCGTCACTGCTGCTCCCACGTACAAACCGCTCGCCGAATTGCGCGGCGGCGAGCGATTTCCCAACGGTGCGAGGCTCCTGCTGGTGCACAATGGCAAGCCGGAACCGCTGGTATCCGGATTTGCCGCCACCGCCGATGCCGACGTTTCCTACGACGGAAAGTCGGTGCTCTTCGCGGGCAAAAAGGCCTCGAGCGACCCGTGGCAGATTTGGGAGCTGACCCTTTCCGATCAATCCGTTCGCAAGGTCACCTCGACCAGCGACGATGCTGAACGGCCGTTCCATCTCCCGGGCGGGCGCCTGGTCTGGGCACAGCGGACGCCGCACGGATTTCAACTCGACTCCTCGGATGATGGCAAGCCGCTTGGCACCGCTCCATTGAATCCAACAGCAGGGCCCGGCATCACGCCGCTCACGTACATCCACACCAGCGCATTTCCTACCGGCGTTTTGCACGACGGCCGCATTCTGTTCGAATCCGGTTTCCCTCTCGGGTCCGGGTCAACTCCGGAGATTTTTCTGGTGTATGCCGATGGTTCGGGCGTCGAGTCGTACCGCTGCGACCACGGCCGCGCACGATGGGGTGCATACCAGCTCGCATCGGGCGACGTGGTTTTTACTCACGGGGCGTCTCTTGCGCGTTTCACATCGTCGTCAGCTCATGAGGAACCTATCGCCGCACCACAGGCGCAATACGAAGGCCCGATCGCCGAAACGGATTCCGGCGCGTGGCTGGTAAGTGCGCGTTCGGTGAACAATTCACGCTTCGCGATCGGGGTTTTAGATCCCGGCTCATCGTCGCATTCGCGTGGCCAAAATCTCGAAACCGCACTGGCAATGGGGGGCATGGACTTGATCGATCCGGCGGTCCTGACGCCCCGCACCCGCCCCAATCGCCATCCATCGGGATTACATCCATGGAATTACGCAAATCTGATGGCGCTTGACTCGCGCGTGTCGCGGGACGGCGCATTGCGAGGAACGCCCGTAACCGCGCGGCTCGAGATCCAGGATGCGAACGGCCTTGTCGCCGCTATGGGCACTGCGCCGGTCGAAGCTGATGGCTCATTTTTCGTGAGCGTTCCCGCTGATCGCCCCATCCGCTTCGCATTGCTCGATCGCAGCGGCGCCGTGTTGCGCCAGGAACATGGCTGGTTCTGGATTCGCGGCGGCGAGCAGCGCTATTGCGTGGGCTGTCATGCCGGGCCGGAGCGCGCTTCGGAAAATCGGGTACCCGGGGTGCTCATGCATACCACTACGCCCGTCGACCTCACCGGCAATGCGCTTGCTCATCCATCCAAGGGAGGCCAGTGAGATGAATCTTCGGCCGCTTCTTTTCTTCGCGATCGCTCTTATATCCGTCGCTTGCTCTCGAGTCGTCGCTCAAGCGCCGGCGACGCAGGACGTTGCACCAGACCATTTCGGCGCCAATGCGCAAGGAACCGTGGTCGCAACTCAACTCTCAATGATCCGCTTCGACGACGCCAGCGAGGAGGCCGGAATTCACTTTACGCACAGCTTCGGATCGCGGCAGTTGGGATCCCTGCTTGAGGGAACCGGCGCCGGCTGCGTCTGGTTCGACTACAACAACTCGGGCTTGCCTTCTCTCTACGTCGTCAACGGGCGGCCGCTCGACGACTCAATGCATCCCTATCCACTCAAGGAAAAGCCAAACCCGCTGCCGCACAACCACCTCTATCGCAATGACGGCAATGGCCACTTCACCGATGTGACGGAGCAATCCGGACTGAATCCGGATCTGTATTCCGTGGCCGTCACGGCGGCAGATTACGACAACGACGGGAGCCAGGATCTGCTGGTCACCGGCTACGGCAAGGTCATTCTCTACCACAACGATGGCAACGGCCACTTTACCGATGTGACCGAAAAGGCCGGCATCAAGGTGAACGGGTGGGCGATCAGCTCCACATGGCTCGACTACGACAGGGATGGCTGCGCCGATCTGTTCGTTGGCCGCTATGTCAAATTTGACCCAACGTACCGCGCCTTTTACGCACCGACCAATTATCCGGGCCCGCTCGACTACGAGGGCGAAACCAACATGCTGTTCCACAACAACTGTGACGGCACGTTCACCGACGTAACCGACAAGTCGGGTATCGGCGCATATGTTGGCCGGACCATGGGCGTAACTGCAGCAGATTTTGACAACGACGGCTGGGACGATATCTACGTTGCTAACGACCGCACAGAGAACTTCCTCTTCCACAACAAGCACGACGGAACCTTCGAAGAAATCGCGAACGACACCGGAACAGCCTTTGGCCAGAATGGCGAGGCGACTTCGTCGATGGGGCCCGTCTTTGCGGACTTCGAAGGACGCGGTGTGCTCGATCTGTGGGTCACAGACGGCCATTACAACCGCTTCTTGCGGAATGAAGGGAATGGAAACTTTGAAGACGTGGGCGCGTCCAATGGCATCTCGCAGGCCAACGCCCAATACGTGAGCTGGGGAACGGGTGTCTACGACTTCGATAACGACGGCAACTCCGACATCCTCATTTTTCACGGCGGGTTGATTCATCTCATTCCGCAGGAGCACACGGTGTTTCGGGGGTTGGGCAACGGGCGGTTTGAAGACGTCTCGCTCCAGGCCGGTCCAGTGCTGAGCCAGCGCACGGTGGCGCGCGGCGCGTGCTTTGCCGACTACACGAATGACGGCAAGGTCGACGCTTACCTCGTGAATCTTGGCGCGCCCGGCACGCTGCTGCACAACGTCTCCACCAATACGGGCCACTGGATCGAGATCAAACTCGCCGGCGGAATGCGCCCGGGTGACCACGCCCTCGCTGCCGGCTCAGCCGGCGCAAAGAGCAACCGCGACGGAATCGGCGCACGCGTTGAGGTCTTCGCCGGCGGTAAGCGCTGGACAGCGGAGCGTGTCGCCGCGACGGGATATCTCTCGCAAGACGACGGCAGGTTGCACTTCGGCCTGGGCGCGGCGACAAAAATCGACAGGATCTCGATCCATTGGCCGAGCAAGCGCGAGCAAACTCTGGAGAACGTTAGCGCGGACCAGGTTCTGACCATCGGGGAGCCGAAATGAGCGGGCCGCGCACGTCTTGTCTCGCGCCGCGCTCGATTGCGGCTGCGTTGACCTGCATCGCAGCGACTTTGGGAGTGGCTCTGGGGCCCGCCATGAACCGGGCGGCTCTCGCCGGAGAGCGTTCCACGACAGGCGACTCGTTGAACTATGCCTCACCGCTAGAGCTTTTGCTCTCGCCCGACGGCGCTCGACTTTACGTGCTTTGCCAGCAGAGCGACGAGGTACGCGTGCTCGATGCAACAACCTACGCGCCCATCAAGGCTATTGCTGTGGGTCGCGTACCGCGCGGCATGGCGCTCTCGGCCGTAGGCGATCACGTGTTCGTCACTAACTCCTGGGACGACACGCTTACAGTGATCGATACGCAAAGCCTGGCCGTGGCCGCCACCTGGCCGGTCGGCGCAGAGCCCTCCGGCGTGGTTGAAGACCGGGCGGGAAAACAGCTCTTCGTTGCCAACCGCATTTCTAACGATGTGGCAGTGCTCGATGCGCAGACTGGCGCGGAGCAAAAGCGCCTTCTGGCCGGGCGTGGCGCCAGCTATCTCACGCTTTCACCCGACGGCAGCCGGATCTACGCCACGCATATCTATCCCAACCCCTCGCCGCTCCGGACCGGTCTTGAAAATCGCACGGCTCCCGAGTCGGAGATTACGGTGATCGACGCGGCCAACGCCAGGGTGGTCGATCGTATTCCGCTTCACGCGATCGCCGGCGTTTTTCATCTGGCACTCTCCACTGACGGCCGGTTTGGCGCCGTCGTCGAATACCATCCCAAGAACCTCATCCCGCTGGCACACATCGAGCACGGCGGTGCTTTCGCCTATGCGCTTACCATCTTTGGCGGGGACGTTGGCAAGCCCGTCGAGATTCCTCTTGATGAGCTCGACCGCTACGCCTCGCAGCCTTTCGGCGTGGCCGTTGCCCCTGACAAGTCGCGGCTTTATGTCACCATCGGCGGCTCGGAGTGCGTGCTGGCGATCGACATTCCGCGCCTGTTGCACTTCGTTAACGCGCACCCGCGTCCGGCGTCGGGATCATACGCAGGCGATCTCTCGGCCAGCGCGAACTATGTCATAGCGCGAATTCCCGTGGGGCACAATCCGCGTGGGCTGGCGCTCAGCCGCGACGGACGCAGGCTATTTATCGCCAACCGCCTCGACGACACCATCAGCGTGATCGATACGCGCGCACTGCGTGTTGCCTCAACCATTTCGCTCGACGGGCCGAAGGAAGTGAACCCGCTGCGCCACGGCGAGCAAACTTTTTATTCCGCGCGCTACTCCTTTCAGGGCCAGATTAGCTGCTCCAGCTGCCATATCGATTCCACCTTCGATGGTCTGCAGTGGAATCTGGAACCAAACGGCTTCGGCGTCGACATCGTGGACAACAAGATGCTCGAGGACATCAAAGACATCGCGCCCTACAAGTGGAACGGAGGCAATCCTAACATTCCCACAGAGTGCGGGCCGCGCACGGAGAAGTACTTCTGGCGCTCGGAGAACTACGACGATCCGACACTGACCGACCTTGTGACGTATGTTCGCAGCCTTCCTCCGCGGCCCAATCGATGGCTGAAGCCGGGCGGTGAGCTCACCCCCGCCCAGGAGCGCGGCAAGGCACTCTTCGAGCGCAGCGTCGACAAGTTCGGTAAGCCGATTCCCGAGGCGAATCGGTGCTCATACTGCCATAGCGGCCCCAAGGGAACCAGCCAGAGGATTTTCGATGTGGGTACACGCAAGACCACCGACAGCTCCGGGCTTCTGAAAGCGCCGCAGCTCGCCAACATTACCCTTTCCGCGCCCTATCTGCACGACGGCTCGGCGCGCACCCTCGAAGAGATCTGGACCGTCTACAACCCCAATGACAAGCACGGCCGTACCAACGACCTGACCAAGGATGAACTCAACGACCTGATCGAATACCTCAAGTCTCGATAGGAGATGACGCGATGAAACGGCTGTGTACGATCGCACTGCTGCTGGCCGCTGCGACGCTGGCTCTTGCCGGAACGCCGAAGATGCCCCTTTTCCGCTTTGAGAATTTCACCACCGCCAACGGCCTGCCCAACGATCACGTGTATTGTGTGCTCGTAGATGGAGACCGCATCTGGGCGGGCACCGACAACGGACTGGCGCTCTATGAAAACCACACTTGGAAGGTTTACACCACTGCCGATGGCCTGGCGCATCGCGCCGTACTTTCGCTGGCTCTGGACAAGCGTACCGGCGACGTATGGGCCGGCACCATGGGCGGGCTGAGCCGAATCTCGGGCGGGCGCATCGACAGCTTTACACAGTTGAACTCCGGGTTGAGCAACGACGTGGTCTACAGCATTTCAATCGAAGGCGAGAACGTGTGGATCGCCACGGCTGCAGGCGCTTGCCGTCTGGATCTGCACACCGACCAGTGGTCGCTCTACAACGAGCGCAACACGCCCATGTTCGAGATTTGGTCGTATTCGGTCTCTGCCACGCCGACCAAGGTCTACTACGGCATTTGGGGCAGCGGCGTTCTTGAGTATGACCAGAAGACCGGACGCTGGGACAAATACGACGACCCGGACGGTGAGACCGAGACAGTGCTCTTCAAGGATCAGGGGCTGATCCACGAGATCGTGACTTCGGTGAGCTATATGGAGAAAGACAAGGTTTTGTGGGCAGCGACCTACTTTGGCGACAGCCACTACGACGGCCGCTACTGGCATAACTTCCTGAAGAAAGACAGCGGGCTCCCCTCGAATTTCACGAATGTTGTGAAGGGCGTGGACGGCAAGCGCGCCTGGTTCGGCACCGACAAGGGTCTGGCCTACTACGACGGCGATAACTGGGCCGTCTATACCCCCTCGCTGAAAGACGGCAAGCCGGAGATGACGGTGCGCGACGGCGACGGCAACGTGACGCCGGTGGCTGTAAACAGCGCCCCGGCGCATAACTACATCCTTAGCATCGACTTTCAGGGTGACGACCTCTGGGTCGCTACCGCCAAAGGCTTGAGCCACGGAATTCGCCAAAAACAGTAGAGATATCAGGAGAAAACCAATCATGAATGCATTCGCAGAAATTCTGGAAGCCATCGCACATGCGCCGGTCCAAAAGCGCGCCATCACCAACCACAGTGTGCTCAACGAAGCGTTCGCGTATTCCAAGCCAAGCTCGTTTTCGCGCGGCATGAGGATCGACCTGGGCGGGGTTACGATTCTGCTCATCTCGGGCACCGCATCGATCGACGAAAAAGGCGAAAGCGTGCACATCGGCGATTTCCGGTCCCAGATGCGGCGCACGTTGGCCAATATCACCGGACTGCTGGAAAGTGAAGGCTGCACGTGGCACGACATAGTGCGCACCACCTGCTACCTGCGTGACATCGAGCGCGACTACGAAGCATTCAATGAAGAACGAACCGCATTCTTCGCGGAGCAGGGAGTTGATCCGCTGCCTGCGTCCACCGGGATTCAGGCGATTTTATGCAGGCCCGAGTTGCTGATCGAGATCGAAGCCATCGCCATGTTCCGCGCGGAAAAGACGGGCTCCTAGCTTTCAGCTCTCAACCTTCAGCTTCTAGCACGGGAGCCGGCAATTGCCCAGCCGCAAAAAGGCCAGGAACGACAGCGGGCACGCAGGAGTGTCCGTAAAGGGGAATCACAATGCGTAGAATCTCAATCTTGATGATGATGCTGGTCTGGACTGCGGGCGGCCTGCCACGTGCAGCCAGCCAAAGCTCGACCGCGAGCAAGCATGTTTGTGAATGCGGCGCACATCCTCCGGGACCTCCCCGGGATCGCGAGGTTGTGCCCTATGCGGGCGAGCCAGACGACATGAGACCCTATGCCAAATTTGCCGTGCCTTACGATACCAACTACACCCATCCCAACATCTACGTCGGCGCGGCGCGCGATATTCCCGAGCCCAAGGGATTGACCGAGATACGCATCGGCTTCTTCGGGCCCATTGAGAACAACTCGGAATCGGTTCTCGGATTGCGCATGCTGCATGGCGCCCAGATGGCGATCGACGAATGGAACGCGCGCGGCGGCTACGGCGGCAAACCCTTCAAGCTGATGCTGCACAACGACTACAACAATTGGCAGGAAAAGGCGGTGTATGGCGATGTGCGGCCTACCGACCCGGCGATCTGGGGCTCGGCCTCCAATGAGACGGTGAAGATGGCCTACGACGAACAGGTTTGGGCGATTTTCGGATCGATCAGCTCCGAGTCTACACACATCGCGCTGCGCGTAGCCCTGCGCGCGGAGCTTCCGGTCATCAGCTCGGCGAACACCGATCCCACGGTTCCAGAAACTACGATTCCGTGGTACTTCGGCACCATGCAGGATGACAGGCAACAGTACCAGACGCTGTCTCGCCGCATCTATACCGAGCTTGGATTGAAGCGCGTGGCGGTTCTCAGATCGAGCAGCCGATACGGCCGCTTTGGCCTTACCAAGTTTCTCGACGCCTCGCGCCGCCTGGGCCATCCGGTCGTTATGGAACAGGTTTTTCAACCCGGAACGAAGGATTACGCCAAGCAACTGAAGGTGATTCGCAGTTCGCGCCCTGACGCCGTGCTTGTGGTGGGAGACGAGCCAGAGGCGGCGGCGATTCTGAAGCAGATGCGCGCCGGGGGGATGACGCAGCACGTCTTTGGCGCATATCGTACCTTGGGCGATACATTGCTGAAGGAAGCTGGCGATGCGGCCGAGGGATTCGAGGCCGTGTATCCCTACGATCCAACGCGCAAGGATCCTCGCTGGCTCGATTTCAACAGCCGCTTTGAGAACCGCTTCAATGAAAAGCCGGAGCAGTTTGCTGCGATGGCCTATGACACGATGAATATGCTGCTCGATTCGATCTGCAAGGCCGGGTTGAACCGTGCGCGCATTCACGATGCGCTCGCCGATATCGAGCAGTACGATGGCGTGACCGGGCACTTTGTGTTCGATCCCAATCAGAAGAATACGGCTGCGTTGTACCTGGGCACGGTGCATAACGGCGCGATCAACTACCGTGTCGCCAGCGTAGAGAAAGCCTCTGCGCCAGTGCCTTATGCGCGGGTGGGTGAGGACGGAGTGGAATTCAACGGACCGCGCACAGCCGACGTGCCGGCGGGACCGGTGCGTGTCGTAGTCTTCGGGCCGGACGCGAAAAACGTTGTCCTGTCGCCGAAGTTAGCGGCCGTATTTGGGCCTCAGGCGGGCACCGCGCAACAGTGGCAACCGCTGACGGTCGACAGCAACCAGAACTGGGGCGCCGCATCCACACAGCTTGTTCACGCGCTCAAAGACGATCATGCGCTGGCAATTATTGCACTCGATCGCGACGCGGGCCATCTCTCTGAGCAACTGGCCTTGAAGAGCTTCATTCCTGTGATCGCTTTGGCCGACGACAAAACGCTCACCTCGATCAATGTCCCGTGGATCTTCCGCCTTCCTGCGGGAACGGAGCCAGCGCTGGCCCTGTGTCTGTTGCAAGATGCCGTGACGCGGGTGGGGGCAAACCCCGGGAAGGTTCGCAACCTTCTGGCATCGGGCAAGCCTATTAAGGGAGTGGCTTTTCTTGCCACGGGCGAACCGGGCCAATAACTACCTTCTCACGTCAGGCTGCGCCCGAAGTTGCGCCCAGCAGGCGGAATTCTGTTCGACTCGCCGTCCGTCTGGTCTGAAAGTCCGCGCCGGCCCGATCTCCGTTACCACTACAAATCCTTCAAAATCTTTGCTTGCCTTAGTTCGGGGACAGGCGGCAAGATAATCCATGCGTCCTTGCTTCCCTTCCCGTTGACGCACGGTGAGGTCGATCGAGTGGAACATTGGAAACAGGATTCTCCCGCGATGCAGGAGGTCGATGTTCTATGGATTACCGCGGGGCTTGGCTGCGACGGTGACACCATCGCCATGACCGGCGCGACCCAGCCCAGCATCGAGGACATCGTGCGCGGCGGCATTCCCTGGATTCCCAAGGTGCACCTGCACAATCCATTTCTTTCGATTGAAAATGGAGACGAATTCTTGCGCCGATTTCATCAGGCTGCTGCCGGCAAGGTCGAAAACTTCATTCTCGTCATCGAAGGCTCAATCCCCAATGAAAAGAACAAGGCGGAGGGTTATTGGGCTTCGTTTGGTACCGACGCGGCAACCGGCCAGCCTATCACGACGTGCGAGTGGATCGACCGCCTTGCACCCCATGCATGGGCAGTCGTCGCCGCAGGTACTTGCGCAACGTACGGCGGGATTCATGCGATGGAAGGAAACCCGACGGGGTGCATGGGTCTTCCGGATTATCTCGGCTGGCAATGGAAAACCAAGGCAGGAATTCCGATCGTCTGCATTCCTGGCTGTCCGGTGCAGCCCGACAATTTTACCGAGGCGCTGCTTTATCTGTTACATATGGCAACGGGACGCGCGCCGATGATTCCTCTGGACGAAGCGCTGCGTCCGACCTGGTTGTTTGGCAGCACGGTCCATGAAGGCTGTGACCGTGGAGGATATTACGAACAAGCGCAATTCGCTGAAGAATACGGTTCGCCGCTCTGCATCGTGAAGCTCGGGTGCTGGGGCCCCGTGGTGCAGTGCAATGTGGGAAAACGCGGCTGGATGGGTGGGATTGGCGGCTGCCCAAATGTAGGCGGCATTTGCATTGGGTGCACCATGCCCGGATTTCCCGATAAATTCATGCCTTTCATGAACCAGCCGCCGGGGTCCCTGCTCTCATCCGCGGCCGTACAGACCTACGGCCGGGCCATACACTCCCTCCGCAGATTCACCCAGGCATCGTTGAACAAAGTTCCCAGTTGGCGCCGGCTTGGCTCGGCTCCCAACGAGATCGCACCGAGTTGAAGACAACCTGATCGCACGAAAAATCAATCGTACCTATTGAGCCTTGCATGGCGTTAACCACACAAACTGAGGCCCCCATCAATCAAGAAGAGGATATGAAGGCCGTGGAGGCGGAACTGCGGCAAGCCGAGGTGCTGCTGCTGGAACTGGCGGGCGTCTTCGGAGGCGGCCCGGACGCTGTTGCGTCTGCAGTGAACCGGCCTGGGCTGACGCCCGGGGTGTCGGCCTCGAATATTGAAGCAAAGTACCGTGCGCTCCTCGAACAGATTCCGGCTGTTGTGTTCATGGCGTACGTGGATCGAGGCACGAGCGAAGCTTACGTGAGTCCGGAGATTGAAGCGGCCTTGGGCTATTCCCGCGAGGAGTGGCTTGAAGATCCAGTTCGTTGGTACGAGCGGATTCATCCCGACGACAAGCAGCGCTGGAGCCTCGAAGCGGCGGAGATGTTTGTCTCCGGAAAGCCCCTCCGGTCTTCGTATCGAGTGATTGCACGCGACGGTCGCGTGGTTTGGTTTCACTGCGACGCGCGGATGGTGCGCCGGCCCGATGGCCAGCCGTGGTTCATTCATGGAGTTGCATTTGACATCTCCGATCTCAAGCACACCGAGCGGGCTTTGCAGCAGGAGCGGAACTTTGTCGCCGGCATCCTGGACACGGTGGGGGCTCTGGTCACGGTTCTCGACCAGGATGGTCGCATTGTCCGATTCAATCGCGCATGCGAGTTGACGACCGGCTACTCGTTCGAAGAGGTTCGCGGCAAACATATCTGGGAATACTTCAGGGCGCCCGAAGAGATCGTCCGGTCGCGGTCCGTGATCGAACAGCTAAGCGCCGATCTGCCGTCCCAGGACTATCAAAGTCACTGGATGACCCGGCATGGCGCCAACCGATTAATCGCCTGGTCCCATTCGCGGTTGTCGGATGGCGATGGTCTACCCCATTACATCATTGCCACGGGAATCGATATTACGGAGCGCGAGCAACTCGAAAGAGAGTTGCTGAACATAAGCGCCCGGGAGCAGCGCCGCATCGGCCAGGATTTGCACGACGGCTTGGGGCAGCACCTCACCGGGATTGCATTTATGGCCAAGGTGCATGAAGAGAGGCTGGCGAATGCCAACGTCGCCGCCGCCGCCGATGCGGCAAAGATCGTACGCCTGGTGAACGAAGCCGTCCACAAAACGCGGGAGCTGGCGCGTGGACTGCTTCCCGTTATGTCTGACGCACAAGGTTTGATGTCGGCCCTGCAACTTTGGGCGGCCGAGGTGGAAGACGTCTTCAACGTTTCCTGCGAATTTGAGAGCGCGGGCCCGGTTCTGATTCACGATAACGCGGCTGCCACCCACCTCTATCACATCGCACAGGAAGCCGTGACCAACGCAATGAAGCACGGAAAAGCGAAGAATATTGTGCTTCGCCTTTCAGCCGCTGACGGCCGCGGGCAACTTTCCGTCATCGACGACGGTATTGGGATTGAGGAAGATCGCCAAAACACGCAGGGTATGGGGCTGAGCATCATGAGCTATCGCTCGTCGATGATTGGCGGGCACTTGGAAGTGAAGAGAAATGGAACGCGGGGAACCACTGTTTCATGTGTGTTTCCGCTTAAACCCAGCTAGTTAGAAGGATTTGCCGATGCAGACTGTGACTGCTCCAGACGAAATGACACAAGCGACCAGAAAAAAAATCCTCGTGGTCGACGATCATCCGCTTATGCGCCAGGGACTGGCCATGCTGATCAATCAGCAGCAGGATATGCAGGTTTGCGCCGAGGCCGAAGATGCGCATGCGGCATTGATGTCCATCGCGCAGAAAAGTCCTGACATTGTCATCCTCGATATCTCACTGAAAGGCCCGGATGGGCTCGATCTGCTCAAAAGTATTCGCACCACGCATTCCAACCTGCCGGTGCTCATCCTGTCGATGCACGACGAGGCGATCTATGCCGAGCGCGCGCTTCGCGCCCGCGCCAATGGCTACATCATGAAGCAGGAAGCGACAGAGAAGGTGCTCGTCGCCGTGCGCCGCATTTTGAACGGAGACGTTTATCTCAGCGATGCCATGTCGTCGCGGATGCTCCATCAATATATCGACGGGGCACCCTCGTTGCTGCAATCGAGGATCGCGGCTCTTTCCGATCGGGAGCTCGAGGTTTTCCGGCGGATCGGCGAGGGGCAAGCAACGCGGCAGATTGCTGAAGAGCTGCACCTCAGCGTAAAGACGGTGGAAACCTACCAGGCACACCTCAAAGAAAAGCTCGCTCTGCGCACCGGCCGCGAATTGATCCAGCATGCCATTCAGTGGAAGATCAATGAAATGGCGAGTTGACGGTCGCCGCGGGCATCGGGGAAACTCCTATCCCTCCCTATCCAAAATCATGACACGAGAATAAGGCCCGTCCCGCTTGCGGCTCACTTGCGACCTCTGTTTCGATAACGGAGTTTGAAGACAGCTACTTCCCACTGCCTTTTCGCATTCCGCAGGCGGCTCGAAAATTTAAACTGCCCGGGCAACGCAAAAAGACAGAAGCTGATTCAAAGCTCGACAGAGGTCGGTCCCACAAAATGTGATCTACGGCGCCGGACGGGTTGAGTCAGCCTCTCCGCGACGAAGCCTTGCGTTGACGTTCGGCCGTGAGTTCGTCCCGTGGATCGCCGAAGAATTCGTGTCAGGAGATTCCTGCCCCTGTCGTAGCCCGGTGCCTTGCCGCCGGTCGACTCTTCGGGACGCGAAAGGAGAATCCAGTTTATGACCCCAACTGCTGCCCCCTACGGCCGAGTCACTCAAAAGAAGCCTGCCGTGTCCGAGCTGCACATTCTTTGGATCACCGCGGGGCTCGGATGCGACGGCGATTCGGTTTCGGTAACCGCCGCCACGCAACCAGGAATCGAGGACGTTTTGATGGGTGCGATTCCGGGCCTTCCCAAGGTTTACCTCCACAATCCCGTCCTCGCCTATGAAAACGGCGGCGATTTTCTCGACTTCTACTACCAGGCAGAGGCGGGAAAGCTGGAACCATTCGTGCTGGTCGTTGAGGGCTCCATTCCTAACGAGAAGATCAAGAAGGAAGGTTATTGGGCCGCGGTGGGAACTGATCCGCATACAAACCAGCCGATTACGACATGCGAGTGGATCGACCGGCTCGCTCCCAAAGCAATCGCGGCGGTTGCCATCGGGACATGCGCCACGTATGGCGGAATCCACGCGATGGAAGGCAATCCGACGGGGTGCATGGGCCTGGCGGACTATCTCGGCTGGGACTGGAAGTCGAAGGCCGGCCTGCCGATCGTTAACGTGCCTGGTTGCCCCGTGCAGCCGGATAACTTCATGGAGACTGTGCTCTATCTTCTCTACCAGGTGGCTGGACTTGCGCCGATGATTCCTCTGGATGCGCAGTTGCGGCCAACCTGGTTGTTCGGCAAGACGGTGCATGAAGGTTGCGATCGGGCTGGTTACTACGAGCAAGGCGATTTCGCCACCTCGTATGGCTCTCCGAAATGCATCGTCAAGCTTGGTTGCTGGGGTCCGGTGGTCAACTGCAACGTGCCCAAGCGCGGCTGGATGGCCGGGCTCGGCGGGTGTCCGAATGTCGGCGGCATCTGCATCGGCTGCACCATGCCGGGCTTCCCTGACAAGTTCATGCCCTTCATGGATGAACCTCCGGGCGCGAAGGTTTCCACCACGACCATAGGCGCATATGGCGCAGCCATCCGCTCGCTGCGCGCCCTCACCAACACGACCGTAAACAAAGAGCCCAAGTGGCGGCATCCCCGCGCCGAGCTCACTACCGGCTATCGCCCCAGCGCCTACTAGCAGAGAAAAGGAGACTTCGATGGCGACGATTGTTGCCCCACATCAAGAGGAAACGGGCCAGAAGGGCCAGATTGTCGAGATGAACTGGGATCCGATCACGCGGATCGTCGGTAGCCTTGGTATCTTCACCAAAATCGACTTCGGCAAGCGCAAAGTGGTCGAGTGCCACAGCACTTCGTCGATCTTCCGCGGCTACAGCATCTTTATGAAGGGCAAGGACCCGCGCGATGCCCACTTCATCACCAGCCGCATCTGCGGCATCTGCGGCGACAATCACGCCACGTGTGCCACCTACGCGCAAAACATGGCGTTCGGCATTCGACCTCCCGCAATGGCCGAATGGATTGTGAATCTCGGCGAAGCCGCGGAATACATGTTCGACCACAACATCTTCCAGGACAACCTGGTTGG
>JBEKPO010000039.1:0-36650 GCA_049520675.1 Occallatibacter sp.
GACTATGAACTCATCACTGAAGGCTAAGAACTAGCAGCTAGAAGCGAATAGCTGGATCAGCATATACTGTGCTCCACGAACGCTGAAATCCGGCGCCGGGTCGACGATTGAAAGCGGAGGGTCAACATGGATGTGACAGTGACCGTCAGAAGCGGAAAAATTTCCAAGACTCAGCGCGCCGATGCTGAAGAGGGGATGGAGCGCATTGGCCGGGTGTTGGGGCGCACCGCTCGCGCCAGCATTACTTTCAGCACGCAAAGGCATCTCCACGTGGTGGAATTGACCGTGCAGGCCCGCACGCAGAAGATCGCCGCCACCGGCAAGGCATCCACCCCCGATGCCGCTTTGCGTGAGGCCATCGAGCACGCCGAACATCAGGCCCACCGCTATCGCGATCGCCGTCTCGTCAGCAAGCGCCTGCCCAAAGTAGAGAAGGTGCTCACGGCGCCTCCCGTTGCGCGGCCCAAGGCGCGCACCGATCCCGACGCCGATGCCGCGGATGCGAAAGCGGCGCGCACTGAGGCCAAAGCGCGCGCCTCCATCGCAGTGCACTCATTTCCTTCCAACGCCGCCCTCGTCGAGCCGCACATCCTCAAGAACGGCGAAGCCATCGCGCTCCGGCCCATGACCATTGAGGAGGCAGTCAAGGACGCGGAGTTCAGGGACCGCGACCTGCTCATCTTTCACACCTCTTCGGGAGATATGTTCGTGCTCCATCGCCGCCGCGACGGGCAAATGGAACTGGTCGAGATCCCTTAGGGTCATGTTTTTTGAAGGTCGCAACATAAATACTGTGGTCATCCTGAAATAGTGCGGTCATCCTGAAATACTGTGGTCATCCTGAGCGGAGTTTGGCCGGATTTCGGCCAAACGAAGCCGAAGGACCTGCATTTTGGGGCCTCCATCTATGCAACCAACTTCGGGGACACCGCACTAGGCGGTCGACATCGACCGGTGATTAGCCATTTTCCTTATGTGCAGCCTTTCTTGCCGCATGCTTGTGCTAAGCGCGGCGTCTTCAGTAACTCTTCGGTCTGAGACATGCAAAACGTCGCAGCAATTTGCGTGCAGAACTCCTTGTCTTGCCAGGACTTTGGTTGCATCCGCTGCCCGCTTTAGGGGATCGTTGCCAGCCGATTTAGGGATGGTTGCCGGCTGGCTGGCCGCATACCATCTGATCATTAGCGCCATCTGAAGTTGAGGCCGGGTTCGTGCTGGAACTGCGAGGATCGCGACGGCGCCCAGGGAGGTCATGAAAGTGGACCTTTACGAAAACCCGGTCCCTGACGCACAGCGCGAAGTTCTCGACGGCCTTCCAGTTCTGGTTTTTCTAGAACGGGCCGGCGTGGTTGTCTTCGCAAATGCCGAGGCACGCGAGCTGCTTGGCATTGCCGACGGCGAGTGGACCGATCGCCGGGTCGAGGATCTCTTGTGGGGCCTCTTTCCCGGCACAGCGGAGCCTAAGGCCCAGCTCTCCGCCACCAAACGCGGCAGCCTGTTTCACGCGACCCTTCCCGCAACCAACGGACGCCTCCTGCCGATCGAAGGCACCTACAGCATCTTGAACGCGGAGCTGCGCGAAGGCGTCATCGTGGCTCATCTCAGCGATCAGGAGCGCGTGCCGAAGTCGCGGCTCATGGAGGACGTGCTCGCCAGCTTGCCCGAAGCGGTGGCCATTGAGCACAAGAATCATGTGCTATACACCAATCCGGCATTTTCTCGCATGTTCGGCTACACCGCCGAAGAAGCCAGCGGAGGCAGCCTGCGCGAGCTGATTGTTCCAGAGACTCGTTTCAACGAAAATGCCGCGCTGGCCAAGGCCGCCGACGAAAACGGCGTCATGACCATGGAAACCGTGCGCAAAAACAAGGCCGGCGAGTTTGTCGATGTCAGCCTGCAGATTGCGCCGCTCCTGGTCGACAGCGGCAGAGTCGGCTACGTCTACACCTTTCGCGACATCGGCGAGCACAAGCAGGCCGAAGAAAAACTCCAGCACGACGCCATGCACGACGTGCTCACAGGCTTGCCTAACCGGGCGCTCTTCCTTGACCGCCTCAACCTCTCGCTGAGCCGTCGCATGCGCCGCCCCGACTACGGTTGCGGCGTTCTCTATTTGGATCTGGACAAATTCAAGGAAATCAACGATGGCCTCGGCCACGCCGCGGGCGACGCTCTTCTCATGGCGGCCGCCGGAAGACTCCTTGCTTCGCTGCGCCCCCAGGACTCGGCAGCGCGCCTGGGCGGCGATGAATTTGCCGTCCTGGTCGAGAATATTCTCACCGCATACGATCTCGAGATTGTTGCAGGGCGCATTCTGCGCGAACTGGAGCGCCCCTTCGATATCTTCGGGCATGTCGTCCGCGCTGGCGCGAGCATCGGCGCGGCCATGGCCGGGCCCGACCACACCAATTCCGACATGCTCGTCCGCGATGCCGACTTCGCGATGTACCGCGCCAAGCAGTCAGGCGGCGGCCGCTATGAGATCTTCGACAAGCACCTTGAAGTCGCCGTCACCAGCCAGCAGGAGCGGGAGCGCGAGCTTCGCACCGCGCTCGACAAGCGCCGCTTTGCCTACCGCTATCAGCCCATCTACCGGCTCGCCAATGGCAAGCTTGAAGCGTTGGAATCTCTGGTGTGCCTGCTTCGCGAAGATGGCAGCGTCGAGGACTTTCCCGATCTGCTCTCGGTTGCCGAGGAGACGGGCCTGTCCATCATCCTGGGCCGGCAGACCCTGGACGCCGTCTGTACGCAGGTGCACGAGTGGAGTGTTCGCGCGCCGCAGCTTGACCCGACGGTCATCATCAACGTCACGCGCAGGCAACTGTACCACCCCGACCTGGTCACCCATTTGAAGAGGGCTCTCGCAGCAACCGGAGCCGACCCTTCGCGCTTGCTGATCGAGGCGCCCGAAAGCGCGTTCAACGACAATCCCGATGCCGCCGTCGCCGTGCTGCAGCGGCTAGCCGATTGCCGCATCCGCGCAGCGATTGACGATTTTGGCGGCAGCCTCGCCCCGCTCAATCACTTGATCCACTTGCCCATCGCCATGGTCAAGCTGGCCCCCAGGTTGACTGCTGCGGCGGTTTCTTCAGGACGGCAGCTCGCTGCTCTCGAGGCAATTATCCGTCTCGGCAATGCTCTGGATATCCAGGTCGTGGCTCAGCGAATCGAGACTCAGGATCAACTCGCCGCGCTCGCCCGCATGGGTTGCACTCTTGGCGAGGGTCCATTGCTGTCCCCTCCAGTGGATTCGGCGCAGGCCATGGCAATCGCCGAAAAAGGATACTGGACGATCGCATCCGGAACCACGCTGTGGTCGTAGAACTGGTTGCATAATCCAGTTTTGAAAGGGCACGACTTTAGTCGTGCCGCGAAAGCCGCATAAATATTGGGGCTTTAGCCCCTAAGGGAGACTTCTTCATCGCCTCAGACTAATTGTGCAACCAGCACTGGGCGCGCTCCCCGTCTCGTGCTTCCGCAAATTGCGCTCGGATGCATTTCGTTTGCCGGTACAGCCCTCGGTGTAGCATGAACCCATGATGCCCAAGAAGCCCAGGCGCCGAAGCGCAGATTCCAAAACGGCCGCGTTACGCCGCAGGAAGGCGCCGAGCCCAGCCAAGGAATTGGTCATCGTCACGGGAATCTCCGGCGCCGGAAAGGCTTCGGCGCTCAAGGCCTTCGAAGATCTCGGATATCACTGCGTCGACAATCTGCCGCTCGAACTGCTGCCCAACTTCGCCGGCATCGTCAGCCAATCCGCAGAAGTGGAACGCGCTGCTTTGGTTGTGGATGTGCGCGAAGGTGCAACTCTCGACCGCCTGCCCGAAATTCTGAAAAGCATCAAGAAATTGCTGCACACCCGGGTAGTCTTCCTTGACGCGCAAGACGCGGTTCTCGTGCGCCGCTACTCTGAAACGCGACGGCCGCATCCTTTGGGTCGCTCTGAAACGGTGTGGCGCTCCATCGTGGAAGAGCGCCAGGTCCTTGATCCCATTCGCGACGTCGCCGATACGCTGATCGATACTTCCGACTTCAATGTCCATCAGTTGCGCGCCGACATTCTGGCTCGGTTTGGTCACGACAAGAAAGCCAGACCCCTGCTCGTCTCCTGCCTCAGTTTCGGCTTCAAGAATGGCGTTCCGCTCGATGCGGACATGGTCTTCG
This sequence comes from Occallatibacter sp., assembly GCA_049520675.1. Lineage (GTDB taxonomy): Bacteria > Acidobacteriota > Terriglobia > Terriglobales > Acidobacteriaceae > Telmatobacter. The sequence goes on from JBEKPO010000039.1 coordinate 4,165, forward strand.
ACGTGCGCTTTCTCCCCAATCCTCATTTCGTTCCCGAGTTCCGCAAGAAGACCGGACTCGATCCCAAGGTCGCCGCCTACGTTCGCGGTTTTCCTCAGACTACCGAGTTCCTTGACCGCGTCACCAGGCTCATGCTTTACCTGCTTCCCCATTACGTCGAAGAGGGAAAGAGCTATTTGACGATTGCCTTTGGCTGCACCGGCGGCCAGCATCGCAGCGTGATGATGGCCGAGGAAGTAGGCAAGCGCCTCGCAAAAGCTGGCTACCAGGTCAAGGCTCTGCATCGCGACATTGCGCGATAACGAATTTGGAGTGCCGGTTTTCAAAGCGGGCTGTTGTGTGGCCCCAGGCTCCGCACCCGCTATGATTCACTTCGCCGGTAACTGGTCGAACCAGCTTGCCAGCGCATTTGCAACCATCTGATTTGTATTCTTGCCCGCGTCCAGTTCCACCATCATCTTCCGCGCCTTAATTTGTGCGTAAGCCCGTGATTCCTCGTCGTGCATGATCTCTTGAATCCACAACACAGGCACGTGCACTTCGGCTGCGGAGACCTCCAAATCGTAGCGATCGCGAACCAGCCAGCGTGCCGGCACCAGCCTTGCTCGCGGATCATGGAAGATCGCGTCCATCGGCGACTGGATCGGCGACTCCACAATCACACCGGCCAGTTCCGGATGCGCCGCGGCCACCTCCAATGCCAGGTTTGCGCCTAGTTCCTGGCCATTCAGCACAATCGTCCCCGCGCTGATGTGCCGCGTCGCCGTCAGGTACTCAAGCGCCCATTCCGCGTCCTGCCGCCAGCGAGCTTCGCTGGGGCGCACAAACTGGCTTTGCCCATAACCTCGATAGTCAAATGCCAACACATTCACGCCTGCAGCATGCAGCCGCTGCAGCGCATCGACTGCGTCGCCGAGATTTCCCGTCTGGCTATGCAGAAAAAGCACGGTGAATCGGCTGAACCTGGCCTCGGGCTCCGCGGGAATCCACCATCCTTTGAGGCGCGGCATTCCTTCCTCTGTTACGGCGAAGGCCACCTGTTCCAGCTTGGGCCCAGCGCTTTCGGGTGGATTGGCAACCGCTGCCCCCGGATGGTAGAGCAACTGCCAGCTGCCTTGCCAGAAAAGCAGACAGAGCGCTCCCCAGGCGCAAAGCGCCGCGGCAGCAACCGTGCATGCGATAGCCAGCACCAGCCATCGGCCCGACGCGCGCGGTGGTTCAGAACCGTATTGGGAGGCATTCGCCCCCTTGCCACCGGCAGCCGATCCATGCGAATTGATGTTTGTCTTCGCTTTCTTGCTCGGCATGGCCGCCGTTCACTCGCTTTCCATCTCTCCTCGCGGAGTTCTTTCCATGCTAACGGTCGAGGGTGCTGACGATGGGCCTCGATCTACGGGTGTTATATTTTCAACTGGTCCGAAGTCGTGAACTTAGGTTTCCCGAAATCGTTCATAAAGAAAGGTCTCGCTATGGAACTGGCAAACGGCAACGGTAGGAAGCCCGCGGCAAATGAGGTGCTGCTGGTCACCAGTGGCGACTTACGTCAATCGGCCAACCAGGTGTGCTGGCCGGCGCAGCGCGCAATGGAAGAGAAGCTTACGGCTGCGTTCGCACGAGATGGCTACAAGCTGCTTCGCGCTCATCCCTACCGTGACGACGTCAAACATGGCTTCATCTGGTCACAGCGCATGGGGATGGATGTCTTCATGACGATTCATCCCGAGGCCAAATTGGTTTTTGCCACTGCGGCCTGGCAATACAGCCATCATGTTCTCTCCGGCCTGCGCAGCCATCAAGGACCGATTCTCACTGTGGCCAACTGGTCGGGACAGTGGCCGGGACTGGTCGGCCTGCTCAACCTGAATGGCTCGCTGGTCAAGGCGGGCACGCGATTTTCCTCCATCTGGAGCAAGGACTTTACCGACTCGTTTTTCCAGGATGCCCTCGCCCAGTGGCTGCAGACCGGCAGTGTCACTCAAGATCTCTCTCATGTGCATCCGCTCGACAAGGGCAAAATACCTGCCACGAGCGCGAAACTGGGCGCAGAGCTCGCCGCCGGCCTCAAGAATCGCAAGGCCATCATGGGCATCTTCGACGAAGGCTGCATGGGCATGTACAACGCCATCATCGATGACGAGCTGATCAATCCCGCCGGCATTTACAAGGAACGCTTGAGCCAGTCGGCGCTGGTCGCCAGGATGCGCACAATCTCTGACGCGGAGGCGCTGGCGGTTTACGACTGGCTGGTGGCCAAAGGCGTCAAATTCAGCTTCGGTAAGGATACCGTCAGCGAGCTCACACTCGACCAGGTGCTCGATCAGTGCAAGATGTACATCGCTGCGGTCCGCATTGCGTACGAGTTCGGCTGCGACGCCGTTGGCATCCAGTATCAACAGGGGCTCAAAGACTTGGCGCCTGCGTCCGACCTCGCTGAAGGCATGCTCAACAACGCCGACCGTCCCCCGGTCTATGCCGAGGGTACGCGCGAAGAGCTCTATGCCGGCGGCCCACTCCCCCACTTCAACGAAGTGGACGAGTGCGCGGGAGTGGACGCCTTGATCACCAACAAATGTTGGAAGGCGCTGGGTCTCGATCCCTCCACCACGCTTCACGACGTTCGCTGGGGCGAACACTACAAAGGCGACGGAATCGACGACTTCGTTTGGCTCTTACAGATTTCCGGGGCTGCCCCCGCCAATCACTTTGTCGGCAGTTACGCGGGCGCTTCTTCAGAACGCCAGCCTCCCATGTACTTTCCGCTCGGGGGAGGCACGCTCAAAGGAATCGGCAAGCCGGGCGAGATCGTCTGGAGCCGCTTCTTTGTCGAGGGCGGGGCGCTGCACTGCGACATTGGCCGGGGCACGGTCGTGAGTCTTCCTGCCGAGGAAACCGAGCGCCGCTGGCGGGAGGTTACGACGCAATGGCCGATCGTCCACGCCATTCTCCATGGCGTGAGCCAGAACCAGATGATGGCCCGCCATCGCGCCAACCATGTCAATGTGGCCTACGCGCCGTCAGCCGAAATCGCCGACAAAGCACTGGCCACGAAAGCCGCAATGCTTGCAGAACTGGGCATTCAGGTCCATCTCTGCGGCGTCACGCAAAGTTGAAGATTCACCCTGTCCATTTCGGCTCGCCAGGAATCTTGGGTGCCCCAGGTCTCGATCTTGAGACCTGGGATACCATCGACCTCGCACCGCCTCGTAATCGAGGTTGCTCTGCTTCTATTGAAAAGGGCGAAATAAGCGCTACGGCTCCAGGCGCCAAGCTGCCTCTCACGTCTGCACTTCGTCCACAGCCACAGCCCGCGCCGGAATGATGCCCATCTCTTCGTAGATGGGCCGCACCACGCGCCGCAAAGCGGGAAGCTGGGTGAAGAACCAGGCCGCGCCTAACACCACCAATATGCCATTGATGACGACTGTCCACTGCGCGCCGGCCAGCATCGGTCCGGATACGATCCACATGGGTATGGGAGGAATCGTGTGCGCCATGGTTCCTGCCAGCAGGCTGCCGAACGGCGCCATGCCCACAAACGCCATGGTGTAGTAGCTCATCACGCGGCCGCGCTTGTCTTCGCTCACCAGTGTTTGGATCACGGTGTTGCTCGACGCCATTCCCTGCATCATGCCCATGCCTGCCACCAGCACCATGAGCATCGAGAGCCAGAAGACGTGCGACAGGCCAAATCCGATCAGTCCGAACCCAAAGACCGCCGCAGCAACCGGAATACCTCGGATGAGCCCGCGCACGCTCTTGCGCGCAGCCAGCGAAAGGGCAGAGAAAAGTGCGCCCACGCCCATGGCTGCCATGAGGAAACCGAGAGTGTGCGGGCCGCCGTGCAGGACGCTGGCGGCGAAGACCGGCATCAACACGACAAAGGGCATGCCCATAAGGCTGACCACAGCAAAAAGGAGCAGAATCGTGCGAATCGGTACGAACCCTGTCACGTAGCTCCACCCCTCTTTGAGCTCCGTCAGAGTCGACTGTGCCACGCGCCGGACCGGCTGCGCCGCGATGTGCATCATCAGCAAGGATGCAATGACGGCCATGTAACTGATGCCGTCGATGAGAAAGCACCAGGCTTCGCTGGTTGCGGCAATCAGCATGCCGGCCAGCGACGGCCCGATAAGCCGCGCCACGTTGACCATTGACGAGTTGATCGCGATGGCGTTGCCCAGGTCGGCTTTGTCGCCCACCATCTGCACCATGAACGACTGACGTCCTGGCATATCGAATGCGTTGATGATCCCCTGCAGGATGCTGAGGCCAAGAATCCACGCGATGGTGATCCTGCCGGAAAACGTCAGCCCAGCCAGCACCAGCGACTGCACCATAGCCAGCGTCTGCGTCCATACGAGAACCTGCCTGCGATCGAGCCGGTCGATCCACACACCCGCGAAGGGCGCGAAGAGAAATGTGGGGATCTGCCCCGCGAAACTCACCGTGCCAAGCAGCAGCGCCGAATGCGTAAGGCGATAGACCAGCCACGATGTGGCCACACGGGTCATCCAGGTGCCGACCAGCGAGATGGTCTGCCCGGCAAAGAAGAGCCTGAAGTTGCGATGCCGAAGCGCGCGCCATGCGTGCGACGGCCCCTGCGACTCGGCACTCGCTGCCTCTGGCTTCGATTCGCTTGGGCTGCTCAAATCAACTGGCCTCTCGGAATGTGTGCGGCTTTGCACTTCGCAGGAAAGTCTGTCTTGAATGCTACCGATCGGGAGTTCCCCGCACCCTACTCGGCCGCTTTGGTTGCGAAAGCGCCAGCCACGGCGAGGCTCTGCATCAACTCTTCCGGCAAATTGTGCCGCTCCCCCAGATACTCTGGCGTGTTGTATGAAGCCCAGACTCTTCCGTTTTCGTCTTCCCACACCAGGATCTTCAGCGGCAGATCGATGGCAATGCTTGGCGCAGCCAACATCAGAGGTGTGCCCGCCTTGGGGTTGCCGAAGATGAGCAGCTTCGTCGGCCGCATCTTCATGCCCACTTTTTCGGCTTCTCCGCTGTGGTCGACCAATGCAAACAATGTCACGCCCACGGCGGCAAGAATCCCGCGCAGCCTCTCGACCGTCTCCTCCACCGAATGGCGGCTCTCCACATCGACGATGCCATTTCCGCTCATGCTCGACCTCCTCCGAGAGTGCGGTTCCCCAACTCAATGCGTTTCTTGCTCCTCACAAAAAAGAAAAGCCCGGAACGCGTCCCGGGCCTTTTGCTTCAAGATCCTGCTCCTAGGCTACCCGCTCAATCGTCACTGCCTCCAGCACGACCGGCTTGTGCGGCTTGTCCTGAGAGTTGCGTGCCACCTTGGAGATTTTCTCCACGATCTCCTGGCCCTCGACCACTTCGCCAAAGATGGTGTGATTGCCGGTGAGCCATGGCGTGGCCGCAACCGTGATGAAGAACTGGCTCCCGTTGGTGTTCGGCCCAGAATTGGCCATGGCCAGCTTGCCTGCCTTGTCAAAGCGATGCGGCGACCCTTTGGTCTCATCCTGGAACCGGTAGCCTGGCCCCTCCATCCCCGTTCCCGCGGGATCGCCGCCCTGGATCATGAAATCCGGGATCACGCGATGAAAGATCGTGCCGTCATAGAGCTTGTTCTTCGACTGGGCACGCGTCGTGGGGTGCGTCCATTCGCGCGAGCCCTCGGCAAGCTCGATGAAGTTCTTGACCGTGACCGGCGCTTCAGTTTCAAAAAGGCGTACGGAGATTTTTCCTTCGCTGGTTGTGAAAACGGCGTAAGTTCCAGCTGCCAGTGCCATGTGAACTCCTGATTTAGAGAGATTGTGAGGGGAGGGTCTTTATTTCCCGCCCAGGGTGAAGATCACGTTGATGGTGGTGCGCACTTCTACCGGCTCGTAGTTCAGCAGATAGGGCTTGTAGCGCCAGGTCCTGACGGCGTCGAGTGCTGCCTGCTGCAGAAGATCGGGGCCGCTGATGACCTTGACGTTCTCCACCACGCCATCTCTTCCGATGATCGCTTCGAGCTCGACGCGTCCCGATACGCCGGCCTTTTTCGCATCAACCGGGTACACCGGCTGCGTTTTGGAAATGAGCATCCCCGCGGCGACTCCGGCGGAGATGTTCACGCGTTTGGGCTGATCGGCCGGCGGCGCCGCGGGTGCGTCAGGCACCGGCGGCAGCGGCTTCCCGTCCACCAGGATGGTCACCTTCTGCAGCACTACCGGCGTCAGCGGCTTATCGTTGGAGTCACGCTCGACGCGCGCAATGGTCTTCACCACGGCCACACTGGCGTCGTCACACTGGCCGAAAATCACGTAGTGCCCATCGCCCGACTCGAACGGCAGCTCGGTAATGAAGAACTGACTTCCATTTGTGTTCGGCCCGGAGTTCGCCATTGCCAGCCGTCCCGCCCGGTCGAAGTTCAGCCCGGGATCGAACTCATCGTCGAATTGATAACCCGGTCCGCCCATTCCATTGCCCGCTGGGTCGCCGCCTTGGATCATGAACTCCGGAATCACGCGGTGAAATGTCGTGCCATCGTACAGCGGTTTGCGGTGCATCACTTTGCCCGTCGCCGGATCGGTCCAGTCCTTGCTCCCCGTCGCCAGCGAGATAAAATTCATCACCGCCTTCGGCGACTGCTTCTCGTAGAACTGGCAGGTAATCTGTCCCATCGACGTGTCCATCACCACAGTCGGCCCATTGGGAACGGTGGTCGCTTCCGCGGTAGCCTGCGGTGCGTCGGGAATCTCCTGCGACGCCGTTGACTGTTGAGCCGTCGCTGCGGAAATCGCGAAAGTTCCGCCAAGTGCGCAGAGCGTAGAGAAAAGAAGAGTGTGTCTGCGTTTCATTTCGAGTCTTAGGTTAATTCATGCGGCGACGGGCGCGCCAGTGCTGGCCCCACTCAATTCTCCGTCGGCATCTTCTCCACGTGATCCACGATTAGCTGCTCCACTGGCGCCTTTCGCTCCTCAAGTTCCAGCCCAAGCTGCTTCAGGGACTGATAGATGCTGACCGCGCCCGGATCCGACGCAACCGGAGCCGCATTCGCCGCGCCGCCCGGCCCTGGCGCGGGCGGCGCCAGTTCGCCCTGCGGCCGGGCCATCGCCATCAGGTCGGCGAACGAGATTTCGATGGCAATTTCGTAATTGCCCTTGAGTCCCGTCATGTCGACGACCTGCTGGCCGCCCATCGGTGCAAAGATGGTGGAAAGAGTGTCAGCGAAACCCGCCATGGTGACCATGCTCGATTCCAGCCGCACGGCTTGATTCTGTGCATCGATGGATTGTGTTACCGTCCCCCGCTTACCCAGGTCGAACACCATGGTCCCGTCGCCTTTTCGCGTGATGCGCACCGGCCCGTCCGGCCCGTCCATCACCGTTTGATTCGGCTCGAGCGGAGCATCCGGGTCGACCGCCTGCGCCTGAGCCGTCGACGCCTTCAGCTTTACGCCATTCTTGCCGGCCAGCAGCGCCAGGACCTTGTGCTCCTGCGTCTCTTTGTGAGCCGATAGCTTGAAGCGATCTTGGAGCAGCGCGCGCAGCATAGCCGGCGCATCGTCTCGGCTCGCACCCTCGGGCATGGTCGCGGCGATATCGAACCGCTCGCTCGACATCCAATCCGGACCGGTTACCTGATAATTCCTCATGTTGTAGGCCAGAGCGATCAGGTGGGCAAGCGGCATGTAGATGTATTCGGCCCGCGACGCGCTCACGTGCGGACCGAGGCGCGGCATCTTGCCCGCCTGGATGTCGGCAGCCAGCTTTTCCCGGTCAAGCGGTGGCGACGGCTTGATGGTCGCCACTTCGAACGCCAGCTTGGGCTTTGTCGGAGGGGTTTGCGCTGCGGGAGAACTAGGCGCGAGCAGCGCGAACGCGCTCAGCAACAAAACTGCCAGGAAGAGAAGGGAATGGCGGGCGAATCTTGTCATCGCTCTGTAACGCGGGGCCGCACGTTCCCCTTATTATAAGCTTCGTCTTTTTCTACCGGTTGAACCTGCGCCTGCTCCCTCGCTCCCTGTCGTTAAACGAGCCGCAGGAATCCGCGCGGATTGAGGCGCGCGCCCGGGAAAACCATCTCCAGATTCTCCGCGCCGAGAGTGCGCGTCACCACCTCGCCCAGCACCTGGCGGAAGTCGGTGGTCAGCGCCAGATCGCGGCCCTCATTCAGTTGGTCGTTGTCCAATCCCGGCCAGCGCCCGTAAACCTTGCCGCCCTTCACCTGGCCGCCGAGCACGAACATCGCGTTGGCGTGGCCATGATCGGTGCCGCCCGTTCCGTTCTCGTGCGCCGTACGCCCGAACTCCGACATCGTTACCAGCGTGATGTTTGCCGCGTCGTCGCCGATGTCGCGCCAGAATGCGGCGATCGAATTGGAGAAATCGGTCAGGCGGTTCGCGAGCTGCCCGTTCACGCTTCCCTGGTTCTGGTGGGTGTCCCAGCCGCCCACGTCGGTAAACGCTGCCTCCACTCCCAGGTTCGCCTTCAAGAGTTGCGCAATCTGCCGCATGTTGCCGCCAAACTCCGAGTTCGGATACTGCACCCCGGTCGCCGGCGCGTATTGCCCTGGATTCGCCGCGCGCAGCATCTTGACTGCCTCGAAGGTCTCGTCGCCCGCGGCATGGAAGATTTTATCCCCGGAGCCGGCATACATAGCCTCGAAAGCGCTCGCCGCCGGACCCGGCTGCGCCCCGCGCCCACCCACCGAAAATGTGTTCACGTTGCTGATGGCAATCGCCGGAACCTTGCCTGTCAGGGTCCGCGGCACGTCGGCGCCCAGCGCCAGGGCACGAAACGCCGTGTGTTGCTCGCAGGTTCCAGCGCAGCGATGGATCAGATCCTCGGCCTGCAGCGCGCGGTTCAGCCAGCCGTCTTCGGTGCTCTTGATTCCCGGCGTGCCCGACTCCATGAAATCCTGCGCGTCAAAATGCGAGCGGCTCATGTCGGGCGAACCGCAGGCATGCACAATCGCCAGATTGCCGGCGGCGTACAGCGGCTTGAACGCGGCCAGCGAGGGGTGAAGCCCGAAAAATCCATCCAGATCTACGACCTGGTTTTGCGGAATCGCAATGCTCGGGCGCATCTTGTAGTAGTTCTTTTCCTGGAATGGGACGACAACGTTCAATCCGTCTGCGGCGCCGCGTTGGAAGATCACGACCAGCCGCTGTCCTTGAGCGCCAGCCGTCTGTGCCAGCACCGAGCGAACCAGAAAATGTGGCATCGCCGTGGTTCCCGCCACAGCCAGCGCGCCTCTATGCAAAAAGAATCGCCGGTTCATTCGAAACTCCTAAGCTGTCGGCTCTCAGCGATCAGCCTTCAGCTTCATCCGATTTCAATACAGGGAATTAGCTTCTCCTGCTTGATTCCGGTTCTCTTCAAAAGCTCGTTCTCTCGTCGATCGGCTGATAGCTGATAGCTGAAAGCTGACGGCTTGGCGCTATCTCCGCTGAAACTCCGGCGACCCCAGCAGCAAGCCGGCCAGCAGTTGATCTTCGCGTTCATAAGCATCGACGGGTGCGCGATTGTTGCGCCGTGGCGCAGTCACGGCTATCGCCGCCGCTCCAACTCCGCTAGCTCCGCCAACACCGCTAGCTCCACTCTGCTCTTCAAACTCCTTCAGCGCTGCGGCGCGCGTGGCATCGCTCACGCCACCGGCAACCAGCAGAGGCTCAAGCCGAGCCTCTTCCGATTCCGGCGTGGGAACGACCTGCTTGTTGGAATCGTCGTTCACCAGCGTGTTGATGTCCACCTCCGGAGCCCACTCGACCGTGATGCCGGGAAGCCGGTTGGCAGCAAGGGAGAGCGCAAAATTCATGCGCTCCACCAGCGCTCCGGTGCTCACCCAGTCCGCCGCGTCCCACTTATATCCCGTGGGAGGCACCGCTCCGTAGGGCGGCATACCCATCTGCCGCATCGCGGCCACCAGCGGCTGCATGTTGTCGATCGTCGCGCCGCTGGCGCGCGCCGCAGAAACCACGTACTCAAGAGGCGTCTTCACCTTGGCGCGAAAATCGCTTGCCGCCCAGAACTCGGGCGAGTGGAAGAGCGCAGAAAGCACCCCTGCGATGTCGCCATCGGATGCCAAATACGATTTTGCCATCCGGTCGATCAGGCTTTGCGGAGGATCGTCGCTCACGAAACGCATGGCCAACTTGCGCGAAAGAAACTGTGCCGTGGCCGGCCGTGTGGCCAGAAAATGCAGCAGCCTGCGGCCCTCCATCTCGCCATTCTCTTTGAACTTCTGCCCCATCACGAGCTTGGCGCCCGGCTCGTGCCGCTGCGGGTTAAACATGAATCCGCCGCCCTGCTGCGGGCGATCGATTCCCCATCCCGTAAGAATGCGCGCCACCTGCGTCACGTCAGCCTGCGAATAGCCGCCATTCACGCCCAGCGTGTGCAGCTCCATCAGCTCGCGCGCGTAGTTCTCATTCAGTCCCTGAGGCGCCTGGCGCTTGTCTTTGGGTCGGCGAAGGTCGTTCTCTTTGGCCCGCAATGCAAAGAACGAATCGGGGCCTACGCTCTGCGCGTTGTCAAGGTAGAGCAGCATCGCCGGGCTGTGCGCCACGGCTTCCAGCAGATCCTCAAACTTGCCCAGCGATCGCGGGCGAATCGTGTCGCGCTCGTAGGTGACCAGGTAGTAGGGTTCGGGCTCGTCCTTCCCCACAAAAACATTGAAGTGATTGAACCAGAAATCGGTCATCACCTCCTGCAACTGCGCGTTGGAGTAGATGTCGCGCGTAAGCCGCTGCGCAGAAAGCTCACCAACCACCATCTGGCGCGGGTTTTCGAGATCCTGCACGCACTCGCGCAGCCCCGGCTCGAGGTCGGCGACAAGCGCCTGGCGCTGCGGCCCTTTGAGCGACTTCATGAAGCCGTCGAACTCTTGCGGCTGCATCGCCGAGAGCCGCTCGACGCGCTGCTGCGGCGGCAACGCCAGCACCGCGCGAATCTCAGACGGAGGAACCAGAGGCGAGCTGTCGGCCGCGAGTGGATTGGGTTGCGCGTTCGTCTGCGCGGAGTTCGATTGTGCCGGAGGCATTTGGCCCGCACTCAGCTGGGCGGGCATGTCTGCAGAGCCTGGATTGGGTGCGGTTGCTTGCGGCGCAGCCATTGACATGTCGGGATTCTCCGCGATGCCCGTGTCCGCACTCGTGGGCTTTCCGGGTGTCGCAACGCTCATCGGATCGTTGGACCCCGCGTTCTGCGCGACGGTCGCGGCTTGCGCCTTCTTCCCGGCCAGGCCCTCTCTCTTCAGTTGCAGCCGGTAGATCTGGTTTTCATAGACAGCGCGCAGCGTGCCCTGCGCCGGCATTGGTGCTTTTCCGTTCATCGCCTGACGGATCACGGCGCCATTCGGCGCGCGGTACATCAGGTCCTCCGGCGTCCATTGCATCGCCGGGTAGTTGGCCAGCTTCGCGTTCAGGCCCTTTTCGTCAATGCTCGCGGGACGAAGTTGCTCGTTGAACCACTTATCGAGGCCCGTTTTGCGCACCGCTTCCAGATCGCCGGGTCGCGGCCCGAAGGTGAAGCGATTCAATGCGTGCAGAATGCGGTCGTCGCCCTGAATCAGGTCGGAGTGATAAGCCAGGCGGCGGGGCGGGTTGGGAAGCGCTGAATTGTGATCGGCGGAGCCGGTGGCCTGTTGCGCGACTGCGAGCGGAGCGGGAAGAGTAAGGCTCCAGCAAAGGATGATCGCCAGCGGGGCCTTCCAACAATCCATCGCGGGCTCCTCGGGTGGGATGGCCGGCGAGCGTGGCCCGGCACGGTGGTCCTGCTCAGTCAAACGCCAGGCTGGGGCGAAAGTTGTGGCCAGGCAGCCCAAGCGTGGCACAGGAGGAGGGCGTCGGCAAGAGAACCAAAGTGGCGTCCGCGGTCTTGCGGGGCTTATGGTGACGTTTTTGATCGGGATTTCTAGGTTAATTGACTGAGTCTAAACAAGTTACATGTGAAAGAGTGTGGAGGATAGCGGGTGATCGGCAAGAAGCTCAGCGGACCTTCTTGCACCGCACCCTGATGGCGGCGTGCAGCCGCTCGCTGACCGAGGTGGGCAGCTCGTAGATTTCGTGGCAACGGTAAATTTCGATGGTTTGGCGGGTGGTGTTAAGAACGACTTCGCAGTGGCCGCACTTGCGGAGGTGGGTCTCGATCTCAGAGCGGGTTTGGCTGGCAATCGATTCGTCGATCACATCGTCGAGCATGGCCAGAAATTCGGTGCAGGTCACTGATTCAACTCCGTTTTGCCGGCGTGGCTTTCGCTGCCGGTTTTCGCTTGAAATAGCGGCTGAGGCGCTCGCGCAGCTGTAGGCGTGCGCGCAACAGCCGCGACTTGACGGCTGGAATACTTAAACCCAAAGTTTCTGCGGTTTCTTCGGTCGAAAGCCCGTCCACATCGCGTAAAACAAAAACCACGCGGAACCCCGGCGGCAAACCCTGAATGGTTTTCTTCAGAATCTCCGCCAGTTCGGCCCGGTTGTAGTTCTGTTCGGGATTGGGCGCCCAATCGGCAAAGTCGCGGGGTACGCTGCCCTCCTCGGTCAGGATCTCGTCGTCCATCGAGACCAACCTGCCGGTACGCCGCTTGCGCAGCCGCATCAGGCTTTCGTTCACCGCGATCCGGACTAACCATGTGTAGAATTTCGAGTTCCCCTGAAACTGATCGAGCTTCTCGAACGCCTTTACGAAGGCATCCTGCATCACATCTTCGGCGTCTTCGCGGTTTTGCGTGATGTGCTGCGCAATCCTGAAGATCTGCCGCTCGTACTTGCGGACGAGAGTGTCGTAGGCTGCAACATCACCCGCCCGAACCCTTTCAACCAGGGCCACGTCGGGGTGCTGCTCGTTCTCTCCCGCGATTGGTTGGATGGTCGCCATGAGCAATCGATGCGAAAAATCGGTTCAACAAGGGTTACGTTCGGTGTCCGCTGGGAGTTGCGGAAGGCGGACCAGAAAGGGCGCAAAGCATGAGTGTAATGGACGCAGGGGCAGGGGGCCAAGTACGTGTGCTTGGACCGGCCTTGGACCTTGGCGGTAACTCGACACTAACCCGCGAGGAGTGCAAGAATTGGGCTCAAATGAGCTACGAAAATTGGCTCGTGACAACGGCGACAATCAATAGTTGCGACTGGGAAGGGCCCCAATCACAGATTCCGGGCAGCCTTTTCATTGGCCACTTCACGGTCGTCTGTTCCTATGCGGTTGATGGCAGTCGCTACAAGGGCAGATTTCATTCCTCACACGCTTGGGAAAAAGGGGCAGAAGTTGGCTTCCTGTATAACCCTACAAACCCCGCCGAGAGCTCCTTTTGCGATGAAGAAGATGATTCACGAATAGTACCGATCCTGGAGTGTGCTCTCGAACTGCTCAGCGGCTTATTTTAGCCGCGAATTCGGCGTTCCGCGGCGCTGTGCCCAATTTGCTCAAATTTGGCCCGTCGGCCAAAGACGGGCTCAACGTTACGCAGGTGATTCTCTACCGCCTCTGTACGCGTCCAATTCAGCATAAAGTGGAAGTATGCATTGCCGGCCCTCCCCATTCTTAGGTTTTACCGTCAGGCGCCGCTCTGCGGCGATTGCGCTCTGCTCATTATTGGTTGCCTGGACCCTTGCGGCACAATCCACAACCGTGCCGGCTGCATCTGCGCCCTCGACGAGCGCGGCGAGTGGAAGTACGACAACTTCCGCGGCTAAGAAGCCGAACACGCTAAAGAAAGCGCCGCAGAAACGCACGCCGGCTCGAACCTCAAGCCGCGCGGCGCGGTTGGCACGCACTGCCCGCCTGAAGCAGGCTTTTGTGGCCTCAAAAGAATTGCAGCCGATGGCTCAGCAGCTTGCCCTGCTCCGCACGCCGGAGGCCTATGCCGGTGTCACCGCTTATGCGCGCAACCACGATGGCGCCGCCGCTGCTGCGGCATATCTGGCTTTGGGCCATGCGTACCTGCTCGATAAGCGCTATGCCGAAGCAGTGACGAATCTGACTCAAGCCCATCGGAGCGGAGATGAGCTGGCCGACTACGCGGACTTTCTCTGCGCTCGCGCCGACCACGACTCAGGCAATGAGCCGGCCGCCGAAGCGCTGTTGCACGGCTTTGCCAGCCGCTATCCGGAAAGCATCTTCAACCTGCAGGCGCCCGAGCTGGAAGCCAACGTGCTGCTGGCCTTGAACAACCCCGCCTCGGCGCGGCAGATTCTGGCTCAGGCTCAGGAAACCGAATCCGCAAATCGATCGGCGTTTCAGCTGGCGAATGGTCAAGTGGAATTCGCGCTGGGCCAGAAGACGGCGGCGGAAGAGGCGTTCAAGCATGTGCTGATGACTTTTCCTCTGAGCCCTGAAGCCCTGACGGCGCGGGCGAGGCTCACGGAGATGGGCGTCGAGTCGTCGCTGACGATTTCAGAACTTCGCACTCTGGGCGACGCCTACTATAACGCCGGCAGGTACGCCGATGCAGACGAACAGTTTCGGGCCCTGCTGCGCGAGCCTGAACTCGACAGGGAATCGCGCGACAGCATTGCTCTAGCCGACGCTGCTTGCGAACTGAAGCTGAAACATCTGACACCCGCCCAGGTGCAGGCGCTGCCGGACACGGACGATGAGAACGGCGCGCATCGCCTGGACCTGCTGATGGAGCTGGCGCGCGGGAGGAACGATACCGAGGATCAACAACGGATCGTCGCCGAGATGGAACAGCGGTTTCCGCGCAGCTCCTGGCTGGCCGACGCACTGTTTTCGAGCGGCAATATGTATCTGCTCAGCCGCGACTATGCGAAGGCGGCTGAATATTACAGCTACCTGGCCGCGCATTTCCCGGGCGATAAGAATGCTGCCGCCGCACATTGGCGCGCCGGCTGGCTGAATTATCGCCAGCACCTCTATCCCGATGCTGAACAATTCTTCGATGCGCAGATCAAGCAGTACCCTGTTGCAATCGAAACCGTGGCCGCGCTCTATTGGCGGGCCCGGCTCTACGAAACGCAAGACCATCAGCCCGCATTGGCTGCGGCAAACTACCACGCCATCACTCGTGCCTACCAACACTTTTTCTATGCGCAAATGGCGCGGGCGCGGCTCTCGGAGCTGGGCGCGACGCAGCCGGCATCGCAGCCGCAGCTCGATCAGTTTCAGCCTTTGCCCGTACCGCATCTGGTGGATGCCTTTCCCGAGGACAGCCCCCATTTGGCCAAGGCGCGTCTGCTGGCCAACGCCGGGTTGAACGAGTACGTTGCCGACGAGATCAAGGCCGACCCAAACTCCTCGTCGTGGAGCGCACTGGCCGAGGCGCAGATCTACTCTTCCTACGGCGAAGTCTACCGCGGCATTCGCGCACTGAAGAAGGCCCTGCCCAATGCGTCGGCTGCTTCGATTCAGTCGGTCCCTTTAGCGTATTGGCGCATCCTGTTTCCCGAGGCCTGGTGGGACACGATCCAGGCCGAGTCAGCAAAGAACCACCTCGATCCGTATCTGGTGGCCTCACTCATCCGGCAAGAATCGGAGTTCGATCCCTCAGCTATTTCCTACGCCAATGCGTACGGCTTGATGCAGCTTCTGCCTTCGGTCGGCAAAGCCATGGCGCGCGAAGAAGGCATGACTCATTTCGCGACCTTCCAGCTGCTCGACCCAACCACTAACATTCGCTTGGGAACACGCTACCTGCGCCAGATGCTCGACAAGTTCGGCGGGGTGCAGGAGTACGCCCTGGCTGCATACAACGCGGGAGATATGCGCGTGGCGGATTGGCAGTCGGCCGGGCCCTACTCCGGGATCGATGAGTTTGTTGAGTCAATCCCCTTCACGCAGACCCGTGAATACGTCGAAGCGATTTTGCGCAACGAAGAAACTTATAGAGCGATCGACAATTTTGCCCGCACCCGTGCCGAGGCTGCAACGTCGGCTTCACGATAGAAGGCAATGTGAATGTAGCTCTTTGGTGGGAGCGAAATGAATCCTATTTGTCACTCCCCAATCTCGATTCGCATTGACATTGCCGGCCGGCGCGGCAACACTGTGCATTACTGGACTCATCCAAGTACGACAGAACGTGCAGCCTGCTGTTGAATCCACAACGGAGCCGGGCAGAAACTAGTCGCGGCTCGGTTGCATCAGCCCAACGGAGGGAACGATGCCAGCCGACTTGCAGTTTCTCGAAGAGTGGATCCCGGAAAGAATGGACCCGGGAACGGTTTTTGTGCTGGAGAATCAGGCCAAGCTTGGCCAGGCGCAGAATCCATATGTAGCTGTGATGTCGTGCCCGCGGTGCGGCACGCTGGGGCTGATCACCCGCCGCCAGCTCTACGGCGGTGAAACGATGATTTGTGGCGGCGAGGTGTGCTCGGCAGAGTACAAGCTCGACGGCGACAACATCTGCTACCGGCCGATGCAGTAAAACAGCTCTCAGCCGGCAGCTTTCCGGTCCTGGACCTGGTTGCATAAATCCGGCTTTGAAAAGGCATGCCTTTACGGCCTGCGGAAAAACTCCCTGAAGGCGCACGAAGTGTCAGGGCACGACTTTAGTCGGGCCGTGAAAGCCTCATAAACACTGGGGCTTTAGCCCCTGAGGGAGGTTTCTTCATCGCCCCGGACTATCCAATGGCCACCAGTCCCGCCGCCTTCTCTGCGGTCCGCTTGCATCCGCCAGCGTCGCGTCGTTGTTTTCCCTGGACCTTTTCTCAGCAAGGGAGAGCTGACGGATGAAAGCTGCACCCTACTGTTGCAGGGTGTAGTCGGCCTTGGCGGTTTTCGCGCCGGCCTGAGCGGGCGTGGGAAGCTGCGAGCGGTCCCAACCTCCGCCTAGTGACTGCACCAACAGCACTGCCGATGTCATCTCCTCCACTTGAAGGCTGTTCAGTGTTTCCTGATTGCTGAGCAGCGTGGTCTGCGCTACCACGACATCGACATATGGATCGACGCCGGTGTTGTAACGCACCAGCTCCAGGTTGAGGTACTCTTGCGCGTCTTTCACCGCTTGTTGCTGGTGGAGGATCTGCTGCGAGTAAACGCGGGTCGCCGCCATGGAATCTTCAACCTGCTGGAAAGCATTCAGGACGGACTGGCGGTAGGAGGCGAGGTCAGAGTTGTACTGCGCCTCGTACTGGTGTAACTCGGCGTTGTAAAGGAAGCCGTCGAAGATGATCTGCGAGACGGAGGGGCCAAGGGACCAGACGCGGCTCGGCCAATTGAAGAGCTTCGTCAAAGTGGAACTTTGAAATCCGCCATCGGCGGAGATGGTGACCTGCGGGAAGAATGCGCCGTAACCAGCGCCGATGGTGGCGTTGGCCTCGGCAAGCGTGCGTTCGGCGGCGGCGATGTCGGGACGGCGCTCCACGAGCTGCGAGGGGACGCCGGTGGGAATTGCCGGCGGCGCGTAGAGCATCGGTTTGACCGGGATGGAGAAGTCGGTGGGTATCTTGCCGAGTAGCATGGCGATGGCGTGCTCATATTGGGCGCGCAAAAGGCCCACGTTGACGGCCGCGGCCTGGGCAGCTTCGAGGGTCGTCTTGGCTTCGGCCACAGAGATGTAATCGCCGACGCCGGTGTCGTACTGCGCCTGGTTGTAGTCGAGCGATTTCTGATCGGCGGTGACAGTGGCGTCGAGGATCGTCTGCAGCATATCCTGGCCGCGAATTTCAAAAAAGTATTCGGCAAGGCTCGATTGCTCGGTCAGCTTCTCCAGCTGCAGATCGGCGGCGCTTACTTGAGCTGCATACTGTGCCTCATGCACCTCATTGCGAATTTTGCCCCACAAGTCGGGAGTCCACGAGGCCTCAATCGGCGCATTCCAAATAGTGCTCGTCTGCCCCGTATTGGCTTGCGACGAATTGTGCAATGTGCCGGAGCTCCGCGACCGGTTCCATGAGGGATTGGCTGTCACTGTCGGCCAATACTGCGCGCGCGCCTCGGCGATCACTGCGCGGGCCGCCATATAGTTCTGAAAGTACTCTTTGATGTTCTGGTTGCTGATGTTGAGCTGCTCTTCGAGCGCATTCAATTCTGGTTCGTTGAAACCCTCCCACCAGTTTCCGCGAAGCATTGCGTCCTGCGGGCTGGCGACCTTCCATCCCTCCGCGTCGTGAAAGTTGACGGTCGACTCCCTGTAATTCGGTGCGGTGACGGCTGGCGGCGCGGGCGGATGATAGGGAGGGCCGACATGGCAGCCGTCGAGCAGAATGGCAACAGCAATCGCGGCGGCGAATGGCAACGAGTGTACGGATCGCGATTGAAACATGGTTTTCATCCTTTTTGCGCTACGACACAGCCTCCTGGGCGGGCGCGGGCAGTCTGTCATGCGTCTGATTCAAGGCGCGCAGCCGCAAGCGGTCCATGAACAGGTAGACCACAGGGGTGGTGTAGAGAGTGAGCAACTGGCTCAAAATTAGGCCGCCGACAATGGTGATCCCCAGCGGCCGGCGCAGCTCAGAGCCGGTGCCGGATCCGAAGGCCAGCGGAATCGCGCCGCAGATAGCGGCGGTCGTGGTCATCATGATGGGCCGGAAACGGAGCATGCAGGCCTCGAAGATGGCATCGCGAGTGGTCTTGCCATCGACGCGCTCGGCCTGCAGCGCGAAGTCGATCATCATGATGGCATTCTTCTTCACAATACCGATCAGCAGAATGATGCCGATGATCGAGATCATGTTGAGATCGATGTGGAAGAGCATGAGCGCCAGCATGGCCCCAACGCTGGCCGAGGGCAGCGTGGAGATAATCGTGAGCGGGTGAACCAGGCTCTCGTAAAGAATGCCGAGCACGATGAAGACTGAGAGCAGCGCGGTGATCACCAGAATCGGTAATGTCGCCATCGATTGCTGGTAGGCCTGGGCGGTACCGGCAAAGAATCCGCGCACCGTTCCGGGCATTCCCAGCCGTTGCTCCATCTCTGCCACTTCCCGAGTTGCGTCGCTGAGCGAAGCGCCGTTTTTCATGTTGAAGGAGACGGTGACGGAAGGGAACAAGCCGGTGTGGTTGACCTGCAGGGGGGTGGTGTTGCTCTGTGGTCTTACCAGGCTGGTGAGCGGAGAGACGGCGTTGAGTCCCGCGCCACCGGAGGCGCCGGGGGGCGCAAAGTAAATGTTCTTGAGTTGCGTCGGGTCCTGCCAATACTGCGGCGCCACTTCCAGCACGACATAGTACTGGTTAAGCTGCGTGTAGATGACGGAAACTTCAGATTGGCAAAACGCGCCGCAAAGGGCGCTATCGAGCGATTGCGGAGTCTGGCCCAGCCTTGCCGCCGCGACCCGGTCGTAGGTGAGCAGCTCTTCCAGACCGTTGTTCTGCTGGTCCGAATTCACGTCCTGCAGATCCGGCAGCTTCTGCATGTTTTGCAAAAGAAGCGGGCCCCACTTCGCAAGATCGGCGATGTTGTCGGATTGGATGGTGTATTGATAAAGCGATCCACCGCCGCGTCCTCCGATGCGCAGATCCTGGGCGGGCTGCAGAAACACCGAAGCCACTGGCAGGCGGTTCATCTTCGGCCGCAGGCGGTTGATCACGTCCATCGCGGAGGCTTGCCGGACCTGACACTTGGGGCCCTCCTTGCAATTCGAGCCCAGCGGCTTAAGCGCCATGAACATAAAGCCGCCGTTGCCGCTGCCCGTGTAGGCCAGCACGTGGGCCACAGCGGGATCGCCTCTCACAATGTTGACCAGCGACTGAGTAGAGAAATTCATGAGAGGAAAAGACGCATCCTGCGGGCCTTGTTCCATGCCCATGATCACGCCCGTATCCTGCTGCGGAAAATATCCCGTAGGAAGCCGGAAAAAAACCAGAACGTTGAGCGCGATGGTCAGCAGAAGCACCACAAGCATCATTCCCGGATTGTCCAGTACCCACGTCAGGGAACGCCGGTAAATCCAGATCATGCCATTGAACGTCTTCTCGCTGATCCGGTAAAGCCAATTGTGCTTTTCGTCTTCCTTGTGCGCCTTGAGAACGTGCGCGCACATGCAAGGAGTGGTGGTGAGCGAAATGACCATCGAGATTAGGATGGCCGTTGAAAGCGTCACCGCAAACTCGCGAAAGAGGCGTCCGATGATGCCGCCCATCATCAAGATGGGAATGAACACCGCGATCAGCGACATGCTGATGGAAAAGACCGTGAAGCCGATCTCCTGTGCTCCCTTCAAAGCCGCGGTAACGGGTTCCATGCCGGCTTCGAGGTGGCGCGTGATGTTCTCCATCACCACAATCGCATCGTCGACAACGAATCCCGTGGCGATGGTCAAAGCCATCAGCGACAGGTTGTCCAACGAGTATCCGAATAGGTACATCGCGGCAAAGGTTCCGATGAGCGACACCGGAACCGCGACGAAGGGAATGAGTGTAGAGCGCGGGTTACGCAGAAAGATGAAGACCACCAGAATGACGAGGCAAACCGATCCGATCAGGGCCTTCTCTACGGTGATTACCGAGGCCCGAATGGTCGTGGTCCTATCCACTTCGATGGTGGTCTTGACGCCCGCGGGCAGCACAGCTTCGAGAAACGGCAGTTGCGCTTTCACGCGGTCGACGGTCTGAATGATGTTCGCCCCAGGCTGACGGAAGATGGTCAGCACCACCCCCTTGACTCCGTCAACGTAGCCTGCCGCACGGATGTTCTGTGTCGAGTCCTCGACGTCGGCAACGTCGGAAAGCTTGATGGCTTCGCCGTTGTGATACCCGATGACGAGCGGGCGATAATCCACTGCATCGGAGATCTGGTCGTTGGTAATAATGTCGCGGCTGACCCCATTGTCCGAAAGCTGGCCTCTCGGCTCGTGAGAGTTTTGCAGGCTGAGTACGGACTGGACGCTGCCGAGCGTGAGACCAAAGCTCTCGAGCTTGGTTGGATTGACCTCGACGCGCACCGAAGGCGTGCCGCCGCCCTGCGCACCCACCTGCCCGACACCCTGAATCTGCGAAAGTTTCTGTTCCAGGATCGTCGAGGCCAGATCGTACAGCTTTGTCACCGGATACTTATCCGATGTCAGGCTGATGATCATGATGGGCGAATCGGCAGGATTGACCTTGCGGTACGAGGGATTCGAGGGAAGATTGGCAGGCAGGTAGGTGCGAGCGGCATTAATGGCGGCCTGCACGTCGCGCGCTGCGCCATCGATGTTGCGGCTCAAGTCGAATTGCAGGGTGACCGAACTCGAGCCCAGCGAGCTTGACGAAGTCATCTCGGTGATGCCGGCGATGTGGCTGAACTGGCGCTCGAGGGGGGTTGCCACCGAAGCCGCCATGATCTGCGCGCTGGCGCCCGGCAGGCCGGCATTGACGCTGATGGTGGGGAAATCGACCTGCGGCAGCGGAGAGACAGGCAGCACCGTAAAGGCAACTCCGCCCACAAGGGCAACGGCGGCAGTGAGCAGCGCGGTGCCCACAGGCCGTTGGATGAATGGAGCGGAAAGGTTCATACGCGCTCCGCGCTGGGTTGCGGTTCGCTTGCCGATTTTGGCCCAGACGGGCGCTGGCCGGTCAACCTCAGAGCCAGACGATCGAAGAAGACGTAAATCACCGGCGTGGTATAGAGCGTCAGGACCTGGCTCAAGAGCAAACCGCCCACCATGGCAATGCCCAGCGGGCGGCGTAGCTCGGAGCCAATCCCTCTGCCTGCCGCAAGTGGAATCGCGCCGAGCAGCGCAGCCATCGTGGTCATCATGATGGGCCGGAAACGCAACAGGCTCGCCTCGTAGATCGCTTCTGTCGATTCTTTGCCTTCTTTGCGCTCCGCCTCCAGAGCGAAGTCCACTATCATGATGCCGTTCTTCTTTACGATGCCAATCAAAAGAATGATGCCGATGATTCCCACGACGCTCAGGTCCTGGCGAAAGAGCATGAGCGAGAGCAGCGCCCCAACACCGGCCGAAGGCAGCGTGGAGAGAATCGTGATGGGATGGATGAAGCTCTCATACAGCACCCCGAGGACGATGTATACCGTGACCAACGCGGCCAGAATCAGCAGCGCTTCATTCGACAGCGAATTGTGAAACGATGCTGCCGTACCTTGAAAGTCCGCTTGCAGGCTCGCCGGGAAGTGGGTGTTCTTGGCGACTTTCTCAATGTCACTGATCGCGGTTCCCAATGAAGCGTTGGGAGCGAGGTTGAAGGACACCGTCACAGACGGGAACTGGCCCTGGTGGTTGATCGACAGAGCCTCGGTGATGTTGTGCATCTGCGTGAATGCGCTCAAAGGAATTGCGTTGGCGCCTACCGACGACGTGGTGGTGTTAGGAGAAGTTCCCGCCGT
Organism: Occallatibacter sp.; assembly: GCA_049520675.1. GTDB lineage: Bacteria > Acidobacteriota > Terriglobia > Terriglobales > Acidobacteriaceae > Telmatobacter. The sequence goes on from JBEKPO010000039.1 coordinate 26,344, forward strand.
AGTTCCGCCGTTGATCGATGATCCTCCCGCACCGCTGGTTGCGCCCGCGAGCACCGTGGACGGCGAGGTGATCACCTGCGCCGACGGCGTATATTTCACTGAACTGGTCAGCGCGTTTGAACCGGCTGATGCGGAAGCCGACGAAGAGAAGGACGTTGCTGCTCCAGTACCTGTGGCGTTGGCAGATGCGCTCGACTGGATGTAGAGATCGCTCAGCTTCGATGGATTCTGCTGCCACTGGGGTGCGGTTTCAAGCACGACGTGGTACTGGTTGAGTTGGGTATAGAGAGTGCTGATCTGGCGCTGGCCGTAAGCGTCATAAAGCGTGTTGTCGATGGTGGTGGGCGCAATGCCCAGCCGCGATGCCGTGACACGGTCGATGGCCAACTGCACTGCCCGCGCGCCGGTCTGCTGATCCGTAGCCACATCTTCCAGTTCCGGCAACTTCTTGAGCTCGGCGACGAACTTGTCGGTCCACTCGTTCAATTCGTCGGTGTCCGGATCCTCAAGCGTGTACTGATACTGAGTGCGGCTCACGCGATCGTCGACGGTGATGTCCTGCACCGGCTGCATATAGAGGTGAATGCCTTGAACCTGGCCCAGCTTGGACTGAAGGCGGCGGATCACATCGGCAGCGTTGATATAGCTGGGCACGCGCTGGTCGAGCGGCTTGAGGTTGATGGAGATGCGCCCGCTATTCAGCGTGGTGTTGATGCCGTCAGCGCCGATGAATGAAGAGAGACTCTCGACCGCGGGATCATCGAGGATGATCTGCGCCAGTTCTTTCTGCTTCTCAGACATCGCGTCGTATGAGATGGATTGCGAGGCCTGTGAGATGCCCTGAATGACGCCCGTATCCTGAACCGGAAAAAAGCCTTTGGGAATGACGATATAAAGAACGACGGTGAGAACCAGCGTGGCGGCGGCGATCAGCAGCGTGATGGTCTGGTAGCGCAGGACGACGCGGAGCGTGCGCCCGTAGAAGGCGATCAGTTTGTTGAATACTTTTTCCGAAGCCCGGTAAAAACGCGTTTGTTGTTCTTCAGGATTGTGGCGCAGGATGCGCGAACACATCATGGGCGTAAGGGTGAGCGAAACGACCGCCGAGATGACGATGGTGACGGCGAGGGTCACCGCGAATTCGCGGAAGAGGCGGCCTACCACGTCGCCCATGAAGAGGAGCGGGATGAGCACGGCGATCAGCGAGACAGTCAGCGAGACAATGGTGAAACCGATCTGTCCCGCGCCAGTGAGCGCAGCCTCGAGCGGCGACATGCCTTCCTCAAGGAAGCGGCTGATGTTTTCGATCATGACGATGGCGTCGTCGACCACGAATCCGGTGGAGATGGTGAGCGCCATCAGCGAGAGGTTATCCAGCGAGAAACCCAGCAGGTACATCACGGCGAATGTGCCGATGATGGAAAGGGGAACGGCGACGCTGGGAATGATGGTGGCGTAAAGACTACGCAAGAAGAGAAAGATCACCATGACCACAAGCCCGACGGTGAGCATCAGCTCAAACTCGACGTCGTGGACCGATGCCTGAATACTGGTGGTCATGTCGGTCAAGGTCGTCACTTTGATCGAGGCGGGAAGATTGGCCTCCAACTGCGGCAGCACCTTTTGAATGCTGTTGACGACGGTGATGGTGTTCGCGCCCGGCTGGCGCTGGATGTTGAGAATGACCGCCGGAGTCATATTCATCCAGGCAGCCTGCTTGGTGTTCTCCACTCCGTTGACGACGTTGGCCACATCTCTGACGAACACCGGCGCGTTGTTTTTGTAGGCGACCACCACGTTCTTGTAGTCGTCGGCGGTGGAAATCTGATCGTTGGCGTCGATCTGGTAGTCCTGGCGCGGGCCGTCGAAGTTGCCCTTGGCAGAATTGACGCTGGCCTGGGTCAGCGCAGTGCGCATGTCCTCCATATTCAGGCCGTAAGACGAGAGCGCGACCGGATTGACCTGGATGCGGACTGCCGGCTTCTGGCCGCCGCTGATGCTGACCAGGCCAACGCCATTCAACTGGGACAGTTTGGGCGCCAGCCGCGTATCGACCATGTCCTCGACATCGGACAGGGGCATGCTGTCGGAGGTGATCGCGAGGGTGAGTACGGGGGCGTCGGCCGGATTGGTTTTGTTATAAACGGGCGGGACCGGCAAGTCGGAAGGCAGGAAAGTCTGGCCGCCATTGATCGACGACTGTACCTCTTCTTCGGCCACGTCGAGGCCCAGAGAGAGGCTGAACTGGAGCACGATGACAGAAACGCCGCCGGCGCTGGTTGAGGTCATCTGGCTCAACCCCTGCATCTGGCCGAACTGGCGCTCGAGAGGCGCCGTGATGGTCGTGGCCACCACATCCGGGCTGGCGCCGGGGTAGAAGGTGAGCACCTGGATGGTCGGGTAATCGACTTCAGGCAGAGCCGACACCGGCAACTGCGTGAAGGCCACGATTCCCACCAGAAGAATTGCGGCCATCAGCAGCGAGGTTGCGACCGGCCGCAGGATGAATGGCCGGGATGGACTCATGGAGCTTCCTCAGTGGTGTCGGTGGATGTCGCCGGAATCTTCACCTGGGACTGGATGACAGGCGAGCCATCGACCAGCTTCTGAAAGCTGCTGTTGGCGACCATGTTGCCGGGACTGATTCCCGTGACGGCCGTGTTGCCGCCATCGGAGACGCCGGACTTCACGGTCTTCATCACCGCCTTGCCCGTCGACTTGAGATTCTTGGGATCGAGCCCCTGAAGCAGGTAGACGAAATCCTGAGTACCGTTATGCTGGATCGCCGAAGAGGGAACGATGGTTTGGTTCTCAAGCGTGTTCACGAGTAGACGCGTGTTCACGAACTCGTTGGGGAACAGCGTGCCCTTGGAGTTGTCGAACTGCGCGCGCAGCTTCACGGTCCCGGTCACGGTATCGATTTGATTGTCGATCGTAATCAGCTTTCCCTTTGCCAGGAGCTTTTGCGCGAATTCGTCGTAGGCATCCACTTCGAGGGTTTTCCCGGCGCGTGTTTGAGTCACCACCTGGGTAAGCTGGCCCTCGGGCAATGTGAAGATCACGGTGATGGGCTGAAGCTGCGTGACGACAACCAGAGTGGTGCTGGAGTTGGCCGTAACCAGATTCCCGGGATCGACCAGACGCAGCCCTACGCGGCCGTCGAATGGCGCGGTGATGTGGCAAAACCCAACCTCCACTTGGTCGTATTGGACGTTGCCCTGATCGTTTTGCACGGTTCCCTGGTCCTGAAGAACGACCTTCTCCTGATCCTCAAGAGTCTGGCGCGGAATGGCGTTCTTTGCCCATGCATCCTGATAGCGCTTGAGGTCCATCTGCGCCTCAGCGAGAAGATTTTGATCGCGGTCCAGAGCGCCCTGCGCCTGCACAAGTTGCGCCTCATAGGGCCGCGCATCGATATCGATCAGGGGGTCGCCCTTGTGAACGAACTGGCCTTCCCGGTAATGCACGGTTGTGACCAGCCCCGTGGCCTGCGAGGAGATCGAGGCAGTGTAAATGGACGTGACCGTGCCGATCGCATCGAGGTAAACACCGATGCTGCCCTTGGCCGCGGTGGCTAGAGTCACAGGCACGGCCCCGGCCATCGCATTGCGGCCGCCGCGGCCGCCGCCTCCTGCTGGAGAAGAGGCGCTCACGCTGTGCTGCCGGTACACCCACCAAAACAACAGTCCGAAGAGCAACAGAACGATCACCCAAATCCAGCGGTGACGGCGTTTCTTGGCGTGATTGAAAGGCTGAGTGTCAGGATCTGAATGCGAATCAGACAAAGATTGGTCCATCTTGTTCTCTTGTGCCCTGTTTCGAACAGACAATTTGATAGCAACATTTTCTCATAATGAAATCGGCCGAAGCCTGCCGTAGCGCGATGCCATAGCAGGTGCGCCTGCCGCCGAGATCCATCGCGGCTGTTCAACTCACTGAGAAGAGTGCAAGTTCAGGTCGGAACGCGGAGCACACACCCTGATCGTCCGCGCGCAGGTGCGTTTTGATGGACGGCCAGGGGGGATAAATAGTTGCAAACGAAAATAAGACCGGGCTGCGCTGCCGGGGCCGGGAAAACCGCTGCGCAACCCTCCGGTCGACGTCGAGTCAGGCCGCTTTCCGCGCCTGCGCTTTCAGATCGCGAGCGATTCGCGCCGCCAGCAGCTGTTGGGCCTTCTCGAGCTTGCGCAGCCGAGAAGAGCCGAGCCTCTTGTTTGAATGGCTGATGTAAAACCGCAGCAGCCGCATTCCCGATTCGGGGCCCTGAGGCGATACCGTCTTCGAAGCCAGCGAATCGGCCAACGCCTCAGGTGACATGGTGAACCAGTCAGAAAATGATTGAACACAAGAGATCATTTCGTTCTGCTCCTCTTGAATCGGTTAGCGGTGCTCTTTGGCATCGCCAAAGTATTGCCGGATGGCATGCAGAAAGCCTTCTGCTTGCGCAGGCGGAGGCACCTCGCCGTGGAGGATGCCCTCGAAGGAATGAGAGCCCCCGTAGAAAACATCGGTATCTTCACGATTCTGGCTCACGGAGACACCGTTCAAATCGATGCCCGCAAAAAGTCCGTGGCTGCGCGACCAGGTAAGCAATTCGGCTCTCAAGCTGATGTCAGTCGAGGCCTGCGCGTCGCGGCCAACAGGCCCCGCCGCGGCGGACGCGTCGCCGCCGATCTTGAATTTATCGCGAAGCAGATCCTGGAATCCCTTGTCATTGACTGCGACGAGCACCAGATCCGTCCCCTGGCCACCGGCCTGGAAGCCAAAAGATCCGCCGGCGAGACGGATAAAGACTGGGGCGCTCCAGCCGCTAGCGGTGCGGCAGGTGACAACACCTTGCCCGTATTCGGCGCCCACGATGAACGCTCCCTTGAGCACGCCCGGCACCACGGCGATGCATTTGGCGTGGCGTGCGATTCCATCGGGAACAGCCTTATCGGGCACTGACATGATCGAGTCGACCACAGAGCGGGCAGCATCGAGCCGCCCATCCAGCTTCTCCCGGTCGTCGGCAGCGCGCACCGCGAGAGCAGTGCCGGCAACCAACAAAATGGCGATGATCTTTTTCATAACCAACCTCCAGGAACCGAATTTTCTTCGGTTCAATTCGTGTGAGGAGCCATTTGTCTTCCTTTGCTTCGATGCAAGTTTGAAGACTGGGGAGTTCGGCAACAAAGAAAAATGTGAAAGTGGGGCAGGGTAAGAGGTTAGCCGGGCTCCCGCGCATTCGCTTGCGGCCGAGAAAGACGGGGCTTTCCCGTCGCCCGGCTCAGGTGCGGCGATCGCGCGCCGTTCGTTAAGAGGTTTAGCGACGAGCAGTGGGGGAGAGCGATTTGCCCCTTCTGCTATACCTAGACCCATGCAGGTTGGCTCCCCTCGCCATCGAATTGTGCTGCTTCTTTTCATGGCGTTGGCCGTCGCCGTCCCGCTTGCTGCGCAACCGCCGACCGACACCTTTCGCTGGGTTGACTTTCACTCCACGCAGGACCAGAGCATCATCGTCTGGGTCACCCATTCTCTGCAGGTAGAAAAATGGACGGCGATCCGCGAAATCGGCGTCTTGTATGACGCGGCGCTGGTGGTCACTACCGATCGTGCGACGCCGGAATCGGCGCCCGGCACGGATAGCTTCACCATCTGGAACGCGTCCCTGACCAGCCACGTAATTGCACCGCTTCTGAATGGCGTGAATTTGCGCTGGTTCGATTGGGAACACTTCGTCGACACTGGACCGGGAGAGCTGACGGTTCTCTACGACAACTGCGGCGAATGCGCCGCCAGCACCTTTTTCACGGCCTTCCACTACGACGTGGCTCACCACATGTGGACGCTTCGTTGGTTGCGCGGCGGCCAGGGCGTGTTGGTGTGGAACGCAGTCCCGCCCGCCAGTCCAGGAATTGCCTGGACCCAGGTTTATGCGGTGATGGGCGGTGCGGATGGCCGCGCGCTGCTGGCGACCTGGAATCATTTCGACTACGGAAAGCAGAAGAAACCATCCGACACGGTTTTCCGCTACGATGTCGATCCGATGACCGGATTAGAGCGAACAGTGGACCTTCAGGGCGATGACGCCGAAGCCATGAAGCTGCGCTTGTGCCGAGGTCAGGACACAGTGCAAGGCCTGGAGCGGGGACAGGACTCGGCCCTGTGCAGCGAACTACTCGCCCAGCATCCCCAGCGCAAACCTGTCACCACTCCGCCGGCCAACAATCGTGGCCAAATGGCGCCGGCGCGCCGGTAGGCATTGACGGCGGGGGGATCGATTGCCTAAAGTGCGTCGGAGCAGGTATTTGACGGAATTTCGAGACTTATGACCACCGGGCCGTGTTTAACGCATTGAGGGTAAGGAGGGAAAGATGAAATCACTTCCTCGTTTTGCATCTTGCATGTTGGTGGCGGGTTTGGCGGCGTTTTGCGTTGCCGGCTCCCACTTCAATTTGATTCCGGCCAACGGGGTGATCGGCGCTGCTGTGGCCAACGCACAAGACCAGGCGCCCCCGCCACCAGACCAGGGGCCCGACCCCGCGGCTGTCAATCAGGCGCCCGACACCACCGGCCAGGGGGCTTCCGGGCAGTCGTACACCACAGAGGCCCCGCCGCCCGCCGGCCAGAATCCTGACGATGCCAACTACGCGGAGCAGCCCACGGCAACAGCCACTGAAGCTCCTCCGCCCCTGCCCGATTACGCTCAGCCGCCGGCGCCGGACGATGGATACGTTTGGACTCCCGGCTACTGGGCCTGGGGCCCCTACGGCTATTACTGGGTACCCGGAGTCTGGGTTGAGCCCCCGTATGTGGGCGGGCTATGGACTCCCGGCTACTGGGGCTTCTACGGTGGCCGCTACATGTTTTATCCGGGCCACTGGGGCCTCCACATCGGTTTCTATGGCGGAATCAATTACGGCTTCGGTTACGTCGGACTCGGTTACGAGGGTGGCTACTGGAATGGCGGCCACTTCTTCTATAACCGCGTCTACAACAACATCAACGCGCGCTCGGTGCACAACGTCTATAGCTACCGCGCCAATGTACGCGTCAACAATAATGTCCGCGTGAATAACAATGTGCGCATGAATAACAATGTGCGGCCCAGCTATCGCGGCGGACCGAGCGGCGTGCAATCCAATCCACGGCCGTCTGAAGGCGCTGCGTATCGCGAGCCGACTGCGCCGCGCATGAACACGCAGGTGCAGCACGAGCAGAATTACGGCGCGGTACGCGGGCAGTATGCCACCGAGAATCACGGCAAGCCGGCCACGACATCCGAATCGCGTCCTCTGCGTGCCGATAGCAACGTTAAGCCTCAGCAGCGCTCAGCAGGCGGCGAACATCACCGGTAGGTTGCTGATTCCTGAAATTCCATTCACAGCGGGGCGTGCCTGATTTTTCGGGCACGCCCCCGCTTTTTGTCGCGGAGGTTGCGCGGCACCTTGAATCCTCTGTTTTGCGGCATTCAGACGATTCGGGCGTAAAGGGCATCCAACCAGGTTGGAGAAAGATCACGATGAGAACCCTTCCCCCACCGAAAGCGATGTTCATTGCCGTCTTGTCCGCGGGAATTCTGCTGTGCGGGTGCCACGGAAACCAGGCTGCGACGAATTCGGCGACGCAGGCTGATCAAGCGTCCAACGATCCGGCAACGGCGAATCTGGCGCCGGTGGCCGACACGAACGCACCGCCCGCCAACGGGCCCGCCTATTCAGGCGGCGCCGCGTATCCGCCGTCATCCAATCCACCCGATGAGTACGATGGCGAATACTCCGATCAGGGAGAGGACACGGCCGACGAGTCCTACTACGGAGTGGCGCCCGATGCGACTGCGCCCGATCCGCCTCCGCCCTTGCCCGAATACGATCAGCCGCCGTGCCCCGGCGACGGTTATGAGTGGACGCCTGGCTATTGGGACTATGCGTCGACCGGATACTACTGGGTGCCGGGAGTCTGGGTTCAAGCTCCCTACGTGGATGCGTTGTGGACCCCCGGCTACTGGGGCTACAGCCGCGGCCACTATGCCTTCTTCCACGGATACTGGGGGCCGCACATCGGGTTTTATGGCGGCATCAATTACGGATTCGGATATACCGGCGTGGGCTACCAGGGCGGGTACTGGAACAACGGACAATTCGACTACAACCGCTCGGTCAACAACGTAAACGTGACCGTGATTCACAACGTCTACAGCCGGACGATTGTCGTCAATCGCACCACCATCATCAACAACACTCGTGTCAGCTACAACGGAGGATCGGGCGGCATTCAAGTGCGTCCTCAGCCGGCAGAGCTCGCCGCTCTGCGTGAGCCGCACGCTGCGCCCATGCAAACGCAGGTTCAAGTACAGCGCTCCGCCAGCGAAAATCGGGCGCAGTTTGCGGCGCTAAACAACGGGCGTCCCGTGCAGGTGGCCGACAACAGGCCGGTGGCGGCGGTGGCGAACGTGCGGCCTGCTTCGCCAACGCAGATCCGCAATCTGCCCATAGCGGCGCGCCCACCGATGGCGGCACGCAACAATACTGTGCCGACTGTGCCAGCAAACCGTCCGCCGGAAAACAATAGCCAGCCGAACCGGCCGCAGCCAACTCCGCGGCAGCCAGGCCGGCCCGAGATGAATGCCCCTCAGGGTAATCGTCCGGAGCCGCAAAACCAGCCGGTACACCCCCAGCCGACCCAGGCGGGAAGGCCGGCGCCCAATTATGCCCAGCCAAATCGCGCCCAGCCTGAACCCCAGGCTGCGAGACCAGCGCAAAATCGTCCGGCGTCGCCGCAACCCAGGCCGGAAGAACAGCCAAGCCGGCCTGCGCCGCAACCCAGGCCTCAGGCACAGCCGAGCCGCCAGCTCTCACCGCAACCCAGCCGTCCGCCGGCGCAATCCCATCCCGCACCGGAGCCCAGCCACCCGGCGCCAGAGGCGAACCATGCTGCGCCGCGGCAAAATCGTCCCGCGCCCCAGGAGCACACAGCGCCGCCTAAAGAGCCGCCGCAAGAAAAGAGAGACGAGCGTCCGCCGCAGTGAGGTGAACGGGCGGACTCGCCAACTCAGGGAGAGTGGTGGCCCGATCGCCGCCTGTCCCGTACGAAAAGGGGTGCCCCATCCCCCTTGGTCCCCACAGACAGGTCTTCGTCTGTGGGGTGGATCCTAGCTTTGCTTGGGTGGGATAGCACGTACCCAAACCAGGCTCGGTCACTCTGAACGGAGATCGCGGTGCTGGGTGCTCCCGAGCCTGTTTTGAGTGCGGCCGAGGGCCTTTCGGGACCGGGGATGGGGACCCGGCTCGCCACTTGTCAATCCTCCGTCATCTAAAAATGATCGCATCTGCCTGATTCCACGGTGAATATAAAGGCAATAACATACTTGACACACAAGTCGGTTTGCGCTATGCTTGTTCTTAGAGTGAGGTCGGAGAAATGAAAAAACCTGTAACTCTTTCCCAAGCAATAGCTTACTTCGCTGACACAGACCGCGCCTTTGACTATGCCAAGTTCCTTCGCTGGCCGGATGGCAAGGTTACATGCCCCCGCTGCGAGTCGAACTCGAATTCGTTTGTGAGCACCCGCAAACTGTGGTTCTGCAACGGCTGCAAGAAGCAGTTCACGGTCAAGGTTGGGACCATTTTTGAGGATTCCCCGATGGGCCTCGACAAGTGGATGACGGCGGTCTGGATGATCTGCAACTGCAAGAACGGGATCAGCAGCTATGAGATTCACCGCACCCTTGGGATCACCCAGAAATCGGCGTGGTTTATGCTGCATCGGATTCGTGAGGCGATGAAGGACGGATCGGTTGTGAAGTTTGGCGGTCCTGAGTCCGGGCCAGTTGAAGTCGATGAGACTTTTGTCGGCGGTCGCATTAAGAACATGCACCGTTCGCATATCAGAGAGAAATACAAGGGACTGCCTGTGGTTGGGCAGTCTCCCATCAAGGCAATCGTGATGGGGATGCGTGACCGTGAGACTCGCCGGGTTCGGGCCAAGGTTATCCCCAACACCAAGCGCGAAACCTTGCAGAACGAAATCTTGAACGGTATTGAGAAGAAATCGAAGGTCTACACGGATCAATCCAACGGGTACTACAATCTTGCCCAACGAGACTTCATTCACGAGACCGTGGATCACGTTCAAGAGTACGTGCGCGGTCAGGTTCACACGCAGGGAATCGAGAATTTCTGGAGTCTCTTGAAGCGCGGATTGAAGGGAACCTATGTCGCGGTTGAACCGTTTCACCTTGACCGCTACGTTTCGGAGCAAGTGTTCCGGTTCAACAACCGGGCAACAAGAGACAATCCATTGACAGACGAGGATCGCTTCACACT
>JBEKPO010000040.1:0-35725 GCA_049520675.1 Occallatibacter sp.
CGACTGCGCTGGCCTTTTATCGTGGATTCGGATTCGCTCAGACGGGAATCAGGCCCGCCTATTATATTGATCCTGTTGATGATGCGGTTCTGATGGAGCTGGGGATCGGTTAGGACGTTTATTTCCCCAAGCTGGCGCCCTAGGGCTGCCGTCCAGCGTCTGCATGCCGGTTTATGTGCTGCATCTGTCCGCATTCGAGCTAGGAGTAACCGGCGCCCCCACCAAAATTCACAGGTTTCCGTTACCTTCAGCGGATTTCCACCTTGCCGAGTCATGTGAAACGGCGATATATGTAAATGTTCTAAGAAAATCGGCGGTTCCGGAAGCCAAATGGCCGCCGTGCCGGGGGTGCTTGATGGATGAAGTAAAGGGCTCGCCGCTGGGCGAAGAAATAGATCGCCTGCACGCAGAACATCGCCGCTACGCTCAGCGTTTGGAAGAATTGCTTGAAAAGCCCTATCTCACCGAGGATGAGCAACTCGAGGAAGTCCGCCTGAAGAAGCTCAAACTGCATGCCAAGGATCTGATCTTCGCGCTGGAACGGCGCGTGGCTCTCGCCGTGGCATAGATTGATCTAGGCAAGAGCTTTCCCGGCGAAGTTGACCCGAGTGACGCCCAAGAGGCGTGACCTGCGGAATGTGTCCCGCAGCGACCGTGCCTGGTTCGCACATTCAATCACCGTATAATCGTTGGGGACGATGGTTCGCGACGGTTACATGTATGCGCTCAGCCTGCTTGCGGTAGCCGCAGGCCTTATTAAGTTCACTGGAGGCTGGGCCTGGAGCGTTGCCCCGGTTCTTCTGGCTGGATTTTTCCTCTGGTTTTTCCGCGATCCTCAAAGATCCATCCCCACAGGCCAAGGTCTAATCGTCTCTCCGGGCGATGGCCTGGTCACCGAGACCGCAGCGATCAACACCACAGAAGGACCTCGCCAGCGCGTGAGCATCTTTCTGAGCGTTTTCGATGTGCACGTAAACCGTGCGCCCATTGGCGGAGTGCTGAGCCGGGTGCATTATCAGAAAGGCGAGTTCCTGAATGCCATGAACCGTGCCTCGGCGGAGCGCAACGAACAGAACTCCGTGACGGTTCGCGGGCAGGGCGCGGATGCGGGTTTTGAAGTCACGTTCAAGCAGATCGCGGGTCTGCTGGCGCGCCGTATTGTTTTCAGCTGCAAGGAGGGCGAAACGGTGGAGCGCGGCGAGCGCGTTGGACTCATCAAGTTCGGCTCGCGGGTGGATGTCGTCGTTCCCGGCGCCGCCACGCTGCGAGTGAAGGTGGGAGAGCGCGTCAAAGGCGGGGCTAGCATCCTGGCCGTGATGCCGCGAGAGGAAAGCGAATGAACCATCTCGACGCGGCCAATACGAGGGCCAGAACGCAGGCACGCTTGCGCCGCGGCATGTACTTGCTGCCTTCTCTGTTTACCGCGGGGAGCCTGGGCGCCGGCTACTTTGCCATTACGCAGACGCTCGAAGGCATCAGCCGCGAAGCGCCCAAGCATCTCGACTGGGCGGCGATCGCCATCCTGCTGGCCATCCCCTTCGATGCGCTCGACGGCCGCATCGCGAGGATGACCAACACGGCAACAGACTTTGGCAAGGAGCTGGATTCACTGGCCGATGTGATCACCTTTGGGGTCGCACCCAGCCTCCTGGCCTTTGTGTGGGGATTCCATTTCCTCCCCGACACGCTCAACCCCCAACTCCACGAACACCTGCTCCAGGCCGGTGCGTTCATCTGCTTTCTCTTTCTGCTCTGCGGAGCTTCGCGCCTGGCCCGTTTTAATATCAGTCCCGATGCCCAACCGCGCAATCCCGGACGTGCGGGGAGAAAGTACTTTGTCGGCATGCCGATTCCCGCTGCCGCGGGGCTAGTGGCTGCCAGCGTCCACCTGAACTACGGAATCGTGAACCCATATTGGTGGCTCGCGATCGCCTGGCTGATCCTTGTTGGGACCGTCAGCTTCCTGATGGTCAGCACCTGGCGGTTCTGGTCGGCCAAGGAGATCAATTTCTCCCGAAGCCACCCGTTCCAGGTGCTGGCGCTATTGGCAGTGGTGGCTTACATCGTGGTCCGATTCTCCAACGGCGTCGTCTTTCTGGCTGCGTTGGCGTACATGTTTTCAGGAATCTGGGCCCGGGCAGTTTATGGTTGGCAACGCCGGCGCCGGAAGCCGTTCCAGCCTGTTACCCCGCCAGGTCCCGAGCCGGAATCGCTGGGGCCCAGATATTCGGAATAACCACGGCATTACAGCTCGCCGCCTGCTCACTCTCTAACCCCGCTGATTTACAGTTTCCTGGGAGAAACCATTGTTCAAGATCGCCATCGCCGGAGCATCGAGCCTGCTGGGCCGGGAGTTAAAAGATGTGCTCTCCGAGTCTACGCTGGCCGCTGCCAATTTCGCGCTCCTCGATGAAGAGGTTGCACAGGGCCAGTTGGACCAGGTGGGTGACGAGGTCACCTTCATCCAGGCCATCAGCGGCGACGCTTTCGATCGCGCCGACTTCACATTTTTTTGCGGGACTGAGGAGTTGACGAGGCGGCACTGGCGCCAGGCGCTCCGCGCCGGGTCGACGGTACTCGATCTTTCCGGCGCACTCGACCAGGAAGCCGGCGTGCTGATACGAGCTCCCTGGCTGGGGGCGGGAGCGGAAGGCGTCGATCTTTTCACTCCAGCGGTCGTTCTCGCGCATCCTGCAGCCATCACTCTGGCGGTGCTGCTCGGCCGTCTGCAGCAGGCTGCACCCTTGCGTTTTGCCGCGGCTACGGTGCTCGAGCCCGCGAGCGAGTTCGGCCGCGCGGCCATGGATGAGCTGCACCAGCAAACCGTCAGCCTGCTCAGCTTTCAGACTCTGCCTCGCGCGATCTACGATGCGCAGGCTGCCTACAACCTGCTTGGGGAGTTCGGCGAAAACTCGGCCTTCAAATTGTCGGCGGTGACCTCGCGCATTCGGCGGCAATATCAGGCGCTTACCGCCGGTCGAGGCCCGGCGCTTGCCCTCCAGGTGCTGCACGCGCCGGTGTTCCACAGCCACACCTTCTCGATTGCCATCGAGCTGGAGCGGCCAGTGGAGATGATTGCGCTGGAAGAGGCTTTGACGGGTGAGCACGTCGACCTGGTGCTGGAAGACTCCGACTCGCCTTCAAACCTTGCCGCCACCGGCCAGAACGACATCCTGGTCCGCATCCGCCCCGAACTGCCACCGCGGGGCGCCAGCGCCGTTTCGAGATTTTGGCTATGGGTGGCCATAGACAATCTCCGCCTGCATGCGCAAAACGCAGTTCAGTGCGCGCTGGAGCTGCGGCGGATGCGGCCGCAGGGGACGGTGCAGTAAGATTTGGAGGCTGAGTAAGATTTTAAGATGACTGTCTTACTATTGCAACCCAGTCTTACCTCTTGTATAATGTAAGCCGTGGGAAATGCAGAGCAAAAAACGTTGGAGCCCGTTTTCGCGACGGTCAGCACCAAGGGGCAGCTGGTGATTCCGATGGCAATCCGCGAGGAGCTTGGGATAAAACCTGGGACACGCATTGCGATACGCCAGGAAGGACCAGAGATTATTCTGAAGCCGCAAAGCCTGGAAGCGGAGCTGCGCAGGATTAAGGCGATGCGGGGCTACACGGCAGGGGGTCCTTCGGGAACAGATATTTTGCTAGAAGACAGACGCCGCGAGCGCGAACGGGAACTGAGAGAAGAAGGCTGGTAAGACCGATCGATGACCACCTATGTCTTGGATGCGTCGGCCTTGATTCGGTATGTGGACGATGAGGCTGGCGCTGATCGGGTGGAAGAAATTCTAAGTGCCTGCGCCGCATGGCAGGCGAAGCTCTGCATCTCGGCCATTCAATGGGGCGAAGCGGCTGGAAACTTCCGCAAGCGATTCGGCGCATCGCGGGAGGCCTATATTATGAGTAATCTTCTGCCCAGTGAGGCAGTCATTGCTCCCGCTACCGCCGAGCGCGCGGTGCGGGCCGCGGCGTTCAAGGTTGATAAGAATCTGGCCTACGCCGACGGTTTCGCTCTCGACCTCGCCATGGAATCCCCCGATCATGTGCTCCTGACTGCAGACTTTGGCTTCAAGTCCGTCGACAATCTCGCACGCATCGAGTTTCTTCCCGCGAATTAGCCGATCGCGGCGAGCATCTAGATTCCTCCTTTGTGCCGTTCCCACATCTGCACGATGTAGCTGTCTGTCATCCCGGCAATATAGTCGGCGACGGTGCGCGCCAGGCCTTCGGCCGGAATCTGGGCTTGGTGATCGGCCGGCATCAGCGACGGCTCATGCATGACGCGGTCGAACAACTCTGCGACAACTTGTTCGGCGTGAGCATGCACCTCTTCCATGCCCAGCGAGTTGTAAAGGCTCGCGTAGAGAAAGGCCTTAATGGATGCTCGCCCGGCCTCCACGGCCTGGCTTAGCCCGGCAAGGCGATGGGGCGCGCGGCGAATGTCGGCCAGCGACTGCGCGCCGACTGCCACGACCCGGTTCCGCACCTCCTCAAGCAGATCGGTGACGAACGCGTTCAGGATCTGGCGCAGGGCCTCGTAGACAACCAGTCGCGGCGCCGCGCCGGGATACGCTGCCAGCGCTGCCTCGTGAAAGTGACGGAAGAGAGGGACTGCTTCGCGAACCTGGTCGAGGGCGAGAATGCCCGAGTCGAGCCCGTCGTCGAGGTCGGCAGTCATATAGGCAATCTCGTCGGCCACGTCAATTAACTGCGCTTCCAAGGGAGGGAATTGACCGAGAAAATATTCCCCAAGCTCGGGATGCTCTTGCGCGGCATAATCGCGGGAGTGCTTGACGATGCCTTCGCGAACGGCAAGCGTCAGGTTCAGGCCGCGGAAGGCCGGATAGCGCTCCTCGAACCAGGTGACAATGCGCAGCGCGTGCAGATTGTGATCGAAACTCAGGCCGTGGGCACGCAGCGCGCGGTCCAGCGCCTTTTCGCCGGCGTGACCGAACGGCGGATGGCCGATGTCGTGCGCCAAAGCCAGCGCTTCAGCCAGCTCCGCATTGAGCCCGAGTGCAGCCGCGGCGGTTCGCGAAATCTGGGCCGCTTCAAGCGTATGGGTCAACCGGCTGCGAAAGTGATCTGACATGCCCTCGGCCGGAAGCCGGGTAAAGACCTGAGTCTTGCCCGCCAGCCTGCGAAAGGCGCGGGCGTGAAGAACGCGCGCTGAGTCGCGAGCGAATGGAGTGCGGTACGGGTGCGCGGGCTCGTCATGGGCACGGCTGACGAGTGGGCTGCCGGCATCGCCGTTGACGGCTATGGCCGCAGGCAGCCGAAGGTCGGACTCGATCTTCACAGCAACCATGAGTGAAACCTTCAACCGGAAACCCGGTTCACGTCTGGTTATACCGCAAAAAGGGACGCCGGCGGCCCAATGTGCGCGGAGTCACGAAGGGCAATGCCTGAAACCTGCTAGAAACACCTCGGACAGGGGTTGGACAACCGAGCATTCTCAGGAGTACGATCCTGCGGGAATTTTTGCAGGGCTTGAAGCAGGCGCGGACCGGCTTGAATGAGCCTTGACTATTGTTCAGGACATGAATGGGAGGCGAGCATGAAAACCATGAAGTCGAGCGCCCTCGCGCTGCTTGCGCTGGCCGCTGTTTTGATGCCCGGGTGCGGGGCAAGGCACACGGAGAAGGAAGTCTATTACCTGATTGCTTCGAATATTTCGATCAACTACTGGCAGACCGCCGTTGCCGGATTCAAGAAGGCGGCTGCGCAGTACGGAGTGACGGCAAAATCAGCCGGGCCCGATACATACGATCCGAAGGCGGAGCTGACTGAATTGCAAAACGCCGCCGCCGCGAAACCGGCCGGGATTCTCATCTCCGTAGCCGACGCGTCGGTTTTGCAGCCGGGAATCGATGCGGCGATCAATGCCGGGATTCCGGTGATCACGTTTGATTCTGACGCAGCGGCCAGCCGCAGGCTCTACTTTATCGGCACCAACAACCTGGAAGCAGGACGGCTCGGTGGCCGGCGCCTCGCGCAAAAGCTTAATGGCAAAGGCAATGTGGTCTTCTTTACTATTGCCGGCCAGCCCAATACCGAAGAGCGTCTCAAGGGCTTCAAGGACGTCTTTGCCAGTTCTCCCGGCATCAGCATTGCCGAAGTGGTGGATATCAAGGGCAACCCTACCGCCGCCTTCGACAAGACCCAGCAGCTATTGGCGCAAACCGGCGCCAAGAAGATCGACGCTTTTGTATGCCTCGAATCCGCCTCGGGCAAGTCGGTAGCCGATGCCGTCAAGCGCACCAGCGATAAGAGCCGCGTGATCCTGGCCTGGGATGTCGATCCGGACACACTCAATGGCATCAAGGACGGCGTGATCGATTCGACCGTGGTGCAGAAGCCCTTCACGATGGGTTACGTGGGCCTCAAGGCGCTCGATGAGATCTTCCATAATCCGCCTGCGCAACTCGGCAAAGACTACAGTGCCGATGCTTTCGCGCCCTACCCGGCATTCGTTGATACCGGCACATCGCTGGTCGACAAGAGCGATGTGGACGGGTATCTGTCCGCGGCAGCCGCGCACGCGGAGTAGGCTGGCGAACTATGCCTGCTTCCCCAGGTCTCTGAGGAGACCTGGGAAGCAGGCATAGGTGCTTACCTGGGGGTCTCGAGATCAAGCCGCATCGGCGGGCTCTGGGGCTGCCGGCTAAGCTAGAAAATGCGAAAGCAAATGCAGGTCCTTCGACTCCGCGCCGCGGCTGCGCCGCCGCGCTTCGCTCAGGATGACAGCCTTCTTCTTGCCGCTTAGGATGACCGGGTGGTTTCAAGAGGCTGCGGAAAAACTCTCCAGTGAGAGAGGAACTTCCCCAGGGGCTAAAGCCCGCGCTGATTTTGCGTCGCTTGTGGCCCGGCTCAAGTCACCCCACGGACGAGGACCTGTCCGCGGGCACCCCGACAAGCCGTGCCGTTGTTACAAAACTCGGCTGGAGCGAGTTTTTCCGCAGCCTGTTCAAACACCGCGAAGCTATTCGGGTTTTACCGGCGTGTCCGTGCCTTCTTCCTTGGCCAGCCTCACGCGGGCAGTTTCCAGTTTTTTCTGCACCCGGGCTACATCACCCGGCTCGACATCGGCAGCGGCCGATTTGTTGAATTCGCCCAGCGAAAGCTCCCACTGCGCGGCAGCCAGCCGGATGCGCCCCGTCTTCTCGTAGAGGTCGCCCAGGTGCATGTGCACCGTGGGATCGGTCTGGGTGCGATTCACGGCCTGGCGGAGGTTGTCCTCGGAGAGTTCGTATTCGCCCATCTTGAAATAGACCCAGCCCAGCGAATCGAGATAGGCGCCGTTCATCGGTTCGATGTCCACGGCTTTCTTGATCATCTTGAGAGCCTCAGGCAGCTTGATGCCCTTGTCGGCCCACATATAGCCCATATAGTTGAGCGTCATGGCGTTGGCGGGATCCAAATCGAGCGCCTGGCGGAAATACTGCTCAGCTTCTTCGAGGTGCTTCTGGCGCTCGGCCAGCTCGCCGCGCAAGAAGAACAGGTAAGTGCGGTCTTCTTTCTTGGTGGTCAGCGGCTCTGCCTTGGCGAAAGCGTCTTCGGCATCCTTCCAGCGGCGCAGCCGCACGTCGATCTGTCCCATGGCGAGCCACACGCCCCGCTGCTCTTCAGGTGAGGCGCCCTCAAGAAGGCCCTTGGCCATGGCCAGGCCCTCATCGGGCTTGCCTTGATCGGCCAATTCGCCAGCCAGCATCAGTTTCAGGTCGCGATCCTTGGGGTCGCCGGCCACAGCCTTGCGCGAAACCTCAATCGCCTTGTCGAATTGCTTGGCTTCGCGATACGCATCCACCTGTCCCTGGTAGCCGCGCTCGGCTATGCTGCCGCCCATGTCGACCATCTTCTGGTAGGCTGCGACGGCCTCGTCAACTTTGTTTTCCTCGAGCAAAACCGCACCCAGGCGCTCCAGGAAAATGCTGCGATTGTTCTTTTCCTCGTCGGTGTAGGCCCCATTGGCGTGCGACGTCTCGTCGACCATGGCCTGGTAGGTCTGCACCGATTCGTCGAAACGCCCGAGTATGTCGAACAGCAGTCCTTCGTTGAATCCGGCCTCGAGCGAGTGCGGATCGAGCTTCCGCGCCTTCTTCACCGTGGCAAGTGCGTCTTCGTACTTGCCCATGCGGCGTTGAATCTCGGCAATGTGAATCTGCGCGTCGGCGTTCTCGGGATCGGCCTCGCCGAGTTCCTGATATGTCTTCAACGCCTCGTCGAGCTGGTCGTTGGTCTGCAGCGCCTGCGCAAGGGCATCCATGGTCTGCAGATCACCGGGCTCAAGATCCTCAGCGCGCTTGTAGGCGGCGATGGCGTCCTTGGGTTGCTTCAACTGTTCGTAGAGCGCGCCCAGAGTAAATTCCATCTTGGGAGTGCGGCCGTCTTCGGGCACCTGCTCGATCGCCTTCACCGCGTGCTGCAGATCTCCGCTTTCAGCGTAGAGCCGCGACAGATTGAGCACCACCTCTTCCGACTCCGGCTCGATGGATTGTGCTGTCTTGAACTCAGCTTCAGCCTTTTCGGGCTGATGTTTCACGGTGTAGAGCTGGCCCAGGACCATGTGGTCTTCAACGCTCTTGGGCTGCAGCGCCACAATTTTCTCGAATTCAGCGATCGCCTGGTCCAGAACGTTGTCGGGCGGCGAAGAGGAAGAGACACCGTTTTCGCCCTCGCCCAGCTGGCGCAGATAGATGCGGCCAAGCAGTTTGTGCGCGTCGATGTCGTTGGGTGAGGTCTTGAGGAGCGTGCGGGCGGTCACCTCGGCATCGTGTACCCGGCCGGTACGGAAATAAAGATCGGCAAGCCCGTTGTTCAGCTCCGCGGAATTCGGGTCCGCATTCAGGGCCAGCTTGTACTCCTCGATAGCGCGGTTGACTTCGTCGGAACGGCCCTCGGAGATTGCATCGTCCTCATACACGCTGGCCAGGGCCAGGTGGTAATAGGCAACCGCCCGGTTCGTCTCAGTCGGAGCGGGAGTTGTCTTGGCCGGGGTTGGGACTGTGGCCGGGGTTGGAGACGGCGTTCCGATTGCCGCGCTTTGCGCGCACATCGGCGCAACCGGCAGGATAAGCATGGCGGCAGCAAGGCTGGAAATGGCGCCGGAAACTGTGAGGTTTTTGATCATCATGCAGGGAATTCCGCGCGCTTTCGGCCGATGGGAAACACTTCAAGAACCGAAACGCAGCACAAGCAGCCGTCCCGAGCAACTCTGCCTGTTCTTAAGACGATTTTACCCGGCATTGGTTGCAAATGCGCGGCGAATTGCGATGTTTTCCGGAACTTTCGGGGGAGCGCAACGCGGATGCATGGGCCGGCGGACGCGACTCAGAACGGTCGCCATTCAAAGAGGTATGCCACAAAGGTGGCAGCGACCCAGGCGCCACCAAGCGCAACCAGCCACCACGAGGTCTGCGATTGAATGCGAGGACGTGGGAGATCCAAAACTTCTGGCGAGATGCGGCCCACAAAATCGAAGAGGAGATCCGAGATTCGCTGCAGGCTGGCGGGAGACAGACCGATTGCCATCAGCAAAAAGCCCAGGAAGAGGCATCGGGCGGCATCAATGAACGGGCTCACCGAGACATCTTACCCCGAAACGCGTGATCGGAGAATGATTACGAGAGTTACAGGAAACCTCGCGGGTCTTCGGAGTCTTACGGGCCAGGCTCAATGCCGGAAGTGCCGGATTCCTGTAAACACCATGGCGACACCCAGTTTATCGGCGGCGGCGATGACCTCGTCGTCGCGCACCGAGCCGCCGGGCTGAATGACGGCCGTGGCTCCTGCCTGGGCAACGGCCTCAAGACCGTCAGGGAAGGGAAAGAAAGCATCGGACGCGGCCACGCATCCCTGGAGCGGCAGCACCGCCTTCATGGCGCCGAACCGGGCCGCATCCACGCGGCTCATCTGGCCTGCGCCGACGCCCAGTGTCTGCCCGTCCCGGGCATAGACGATCGCGTTCGACTTGACGTGCTTGCACACGCGCCAGGCGAAGAGCAGGCTGCGGAGCTCCCCGGCTGTCGGCGGACGCCAGGTGACAACTTTCAACTCCGACTCGGTCACGCGGCCAGTGTCGGCGTCCTGCAGTAACAGTCCGCCTGAGACGTTCTTCACGATTGGCTTCGGGGGCGCGGCCTTCACCTCGACCAGGCGCAGGTTCTTCTTCGCAGCAAAGCGCTCTCGGGCTTCGGGCGAGAAACCCGGCGCGGCAATTGCCTCCACGAACAGCTTGGCGATTTCTTCGGCCGCGGGGCCGTCGACCTCGCGATTGATTCCAATGACGCCGCCGAACGCCGACACGGGATCGCATTCGAGCGCCTTCTTGTAGGCTTCAAGAATAGTCGCCCCGGTTGCCGCGCCGCATGGATTGGTGTGCTTGACGATGACGACAGCAGGTTCTTCGAACTCCTGTGCCAGCTCCCAGCAGGCATCGAGATCGACAATGTTGTTGTAGCTGAGTTCCTTGCCCTGCAACTGTACGGAACCGGCTATGCCGAGGCCCGAAGCATCGCTGTAGAGCGCCGCACGCTGGTGCGGATTCTCGCCGTAGCGCAGCGACTGTGTCCGGGGCAGGTTCAAGCGGAGGGTTGCGGGCAGCGCAGTATCGTCAATAGCCGCCGGCGCCGAGGGAGCCGGAGCCTCTGCGATGCGCTCCAGCGTGCCGGCGATAGCTGAGTCGTATGCTGCGGTGAGCGCGAATGCCTTTTTGGCGAGGCCCCAGCGCGTGGCCCGGCTCAATGCTCCGCTTCGAGCCTTCAGTTCGTCGATCAGCTCAGGGTAGTCAGCTACCTTGGTCACAATCGCCACATCTTCAAAGTTCTTCGCCGCCGATCGCACCATGGAGGGTCCGCCGATATCGATGTTTTCGATCAGGTGGCCGAAGGCGACGCCGGGCTGTGCGGCGGTTTTTTCGAATGCGTAGAGATTCACCACCACCATGTCGATGGGCTCGATGCCGTGGGCCCACACCGCGGCTTCGTGCTGAGGATTTCCGCGAATATAGAGCAGCCCGCCGTGGACACGCGGATGCAGCGTCTTGACCCGGCCATCGAGCATTTCGGGAAAGCCCGTCAGTTCGCTGATGTCCTTGACAGGGAGCCCCGCTGCTCGGAGTGCCGCGCCGGTGCCGCCGGTCGAGACCAACTCGACCGAGAATCCGGCGAGCACCCGCGCAAAATCCACGAGCCCGGTTTTGTCGGTTACGCTCAGCAACGCGCGCCGGATTTTCTTCTCGCTTGACCCAACCCCACCTGTTTCTAACGACACCAAATCTCTCCTTATTAAGTGGGACGCTGCCTTCAGCTTCGCCCCGGCAAACATCTGAGATGCCGTGATCATCTCCAGACTAAATCCAGAAGGCTGGTGCGGCTTTGCACCCGTTCCAGTGCATGAAACGGCGGTATTCCCGCACTCTGCGCCTACAGCTCAAGCCGATTCGCAAACAGATGCTTTAGAGTGGAAATATGGGGTCGTATTCCACCTCTCCCGAGCCGGAGATACTGCCTCCGGGCAGTGAAGGCCCGCCTCCGCCTCCGCCGGCGCCACGCCGTCGCTCGCGCTGGGCCGCGGCTCCGGCCACCTATCTGTTGCTGGGCATCAACTGCGGAGTCTTCGTATTGATGGTGGCGCAAGGCGCCAGCATTTGGGTGCCGACGCTCGATCAGCTGATGCGCTGGGGTGCGGACCGGACCAGCAACGTTCTGATCTACAGCGAATGGTGGCGCATCGTCACCGCCATGTTCGTGCACGTGGGGCTGATTCATCTGGCCACGAACATGTGGTGCCTGTGGAACCTGGGGCTGCTGGCGGAGCCGCTGATGGGCTCCGCAGGTCTGATGGCGGCTTACGTTCTCACCGGGGCTGCCGGAAATCTTCTTTCTACGCTGGTCAATTGGTGGCGGTTCCACGGGGACTGGATCAGATTTCACGATCCCACTGTGTTTCCAGCCGGCGCCGGAGCCTCGGGAGCGGTGTTCGGCATCGCCGGCGCGCTCATTGTGCTGCTCAAGTCCCGGCGCTTGCCGGTCCCGCCGCGAGAGGTGAGCCGGTTGCGGCGCTCCGTCATTTATTTTGCGGCCATCAATCTCGTGATCGGATTCTCGGTCAACTTCGGCAGCGGGCTGACCGGAGTTGCGGTGGACAATTCGGCCCACGTCGGCGGATGCCTGTGCGGACTGCTGCTTGCCGCACCGATGGTGCCGCGCATCGGATCGCCGCGCAGCGAGTTCGATTTGAGGCTGCGCCTCAGCGTCGCCATGGTCATGTTGCTGCTGGTGTTGTTTGGCTTTTTCGTCGCCCACCTTACGCCGCCCCAGGGGTAAGTTCGCACGCCGCCATGCGGACCATGCGAAAATAACCGCGTACGCGATTCTCTTGCTCGCCATCCACCAGGGGGTAGACCATGGAACGCCGCGATTTCCTCAAGCAAGCCGCCATCACTGCCACAGCCGTCGCGTCGTCGCCGCACATTCACGGCGACATGCTGTCTGAGACGAACTCCCAGCCTATTGCCCGCCGTCCGCTGGGGAAAACCGGCGAGCATCTGTCCATCATCGGCTTCGGCGGCATTCTGGTGATGAACGCCGATCCAGCGGCGTCGGCGAACCTAGTCGCAGAAGCCGTCGATCGCGGCATCAACTATTTCGATGTTGCACCCAGCTACGGCAACGCCCAGGAGAGGCTCGGCCCGGCGCTCAAGCCATATCGCGACAAATCTTTCCTGGCTTGCAAAACCGATGGGCGCCTGAAGGATGACTCGCGCGCCGACCTGGAGAACTCGCTCAAGCTGCTTGGGACCGACCACCTCGATCTTTACCAGTTTCACGCGCTCACCAAAATGACCGATCTCGACAAGGTGCTGGGGCCCGGCGGAGCGATGGAGACGTTTGAAGCGGCGAAGAAGGAAGGCAAGATCCGCTACATCGGCTTCTCGGTGCACTCGGTAGAAACTGCGCAGGCGGCTTTAGATCGCTACAACTTCGATACAGTGCTCTTCCCCCTCAACTGGCTGCTCGTGAGCCAGGGCAACTTCGGGATGCAGATTCTCGATCGCGCGAGGCAGAAGCAGACGGGCGTTTTGTGCCTGAAGAGCATGGCTAAAACCGTTTGGCCGGCGGACCAGCAGAAGAACCACCCCGACGCCAAATGCTGGTACGAGCCTGCTCGTTTTCCCGATGAGGCGTCGCTCGGTCTGCGCTGGACGCTGGGCCACCCCATTACCGCGGCCATTCCGCCGGGCGAGGAGCGCTATTTCCGCCTAGCCATGGATGTGGCGCAGAACTACAAACCGCTTGAGCCGCACGAAGAGCAGACCCTGCTGGCCGGCGGCAAGGGCCTGGAGCCGATCTTCCAGCTGGGGAACGACGTGTAGAGGCAGCGGGGATGCCAGAGCCAGGGTAAGGCCGTGAGATCAGGCGGGGTCTGAATGCAGGTCCTTCGATTCGGGTAGGTGCGAAAACGCACCTACCCTCGCTCAGGATGACCGGTCATTCTGTTTCGAGAAATTCCGATGCGCAACGTGATCACCCTAGCGCACGGCGGTCGCGGCGAACTTTTTGACCATCGCCAGCAGCAGCTTGCGATCGCTTTCATTCAGGTTCGAGGAATAGCGGCGAAGCTGGGTGAGAAAGCGCAGTTCGTCGTCGGAGAGATTCTGCGCGTTCATCTGCCGGGCGAGGGTGTCGCTGGCGAAAA
Organism: Occallatibacter sp.; assembly: GCA_049520675.1. Taxonomy (GTDB): domain Bacteria; phylum Acidobacteriota; class Terriglobia; order Terriglobales; family Acidobacteriaceae; genus Telmatobacter. Next base: position 13,705 of record JBEKPO010000040.1, read on the forward strand.
ACTGCGCGATGGGCAGATCGAGGGCGTGGGCGATCTTGGCAAGTGTGTCGAGCGAAGGCACGGTGTGGCCGTTTTCCACTCGCGAGAGATAGCAACGCAGCAAGCCGGTTTTCTTCTCGATGTCTCCCTGTGAAAAACCCTTCTGGAGCCGGTAAGCGCGAATCGTCGTGCCGATCTTCATCATGCAAGTCATCCTCTCTGAGCGCGCGCCGGCGAGGCCACAGTTAACTAACCCGGCAGCAATCAGAAAACTATTAACATAAGAGTTAACATGGAGCGCCGGGGATTGCAAGCGCAATGTCGCTCACGTGGAATGAGATGGATTTGATTTGCGAACGGCTGAGCCGGCGATGGACGGGTAAACCTTGCACGCGGTTGGTCCGTCAGACTGAATACGCACTGGCGGGAAGGTCACAGGAATTGCGGCGCGCTAGATAGCACCGGGGATGCATGTGCCGGTTCGACTCGTTCGCTCGCGGCTCGCTCGGAGCAGACTTTCGGACTCATTCCGGCGCAAAAGGCACGCCAATAACTCGCTCGGGAAGACAGGGTAGCGCGGATGCAACAGCGGAGATGGATCGGCGCGTGTGCGGCGGGAGTTGCCGTTGCGGGTTGCCTGGCGGCGCGGCCGCAAAGCCCAGGACAGTCTTCGTCGCCTGCCGGCGCAGCGCCTCAAGCGTCGGCCACGGCTCCCAACCCGCCCACTTCGCAGCTTTCGAGCGCGGCCGCTGCAGGCGGAAAATTGCATGGCACGGTGAAGAGCGGCAACATTCCGCTGCCCGGCGTCACCGTGACCGCGCAGGAGAAGCTCACCGGGAAGCGCTACGCCACCACTACAGATGTGAATGGCGCATGGAGCCTGAACATACCGGTCGACGGGCACTACGTCGTTCGCACGCAGTTTGCGGCGTTTGCCGAGGGCTCCCAGGAAACGGCTTTGGATGCAGGCAGCCGTGACCAGCTGGTGAACGTCCAGCTCATTCTGGCTTCGCGCCAAGCTGCACAGCAGCGGCAGGCGCAAGAGGCGCGTCAGGCCGGAGCTGGGCAAGGCGGGCGGGCGGGCGGGCAAGGCCCTCGCCAGCTGGGAGGAAACGGACCGGAAAGCCTGAGCCTGGAGAGTGCTCTTTCCGCGGGCATCGATACCAGTTCGGGCGCCGCAGGGACGAGCGGTGCGGCGTTGCCTTCGATCGCCGGCAATTCCGACTTCAGCGAGGAGTCAGTTGCCGTAAACGGCGCTGCGGGACAGGTGAGCGCATCGGCCGGCATGGACCCCAACCAGATGCGCGATTTGGGGCAATCGATCCAGGCGCAAGGCGGGCTGAACGGACAGGGGGCGCAGGGAGCCGAAGGGGGTCTGTTCGGCGGCGGCGGGGGATTTGGGGGCGCATTTGGCGGCGGAGGGTTTGGTGGTGGAGGCGGATTTGGCGGAGGTGGTGGAGGCTTTGGCGGCCGAGGAGGAGGGGGCGGCGGAGGTGGAGGAGGGCGCGGCAATTTCCGCGGCTTCAATCCCGGGCAGCCGCATGGAACCGTTGCGTGGAACGGCACCAACTCCATTTTCAACGCGCAGCCGTTTGCGTTGCAGGGCCAGCCGCAAGAGCAGCCGGCGAACGGCACAAATAAGTTCACCATCACCTTTATGAGCGCGCCGTACATTCCGCACCTGACGAAGCCGAGCGGGAAAGACACGGTATTTCTGACGCTGGCCGGCTCGCGCTCATCGTTGCCGCTCGATGATTACGCCACGATCCCGACGGATGCGGAGCGGACCGGCGATTTTTCAGCTTCGGGATTGCCGCCGATCTACAACCCGGTAACAGGGGATCAGTTCAGCGGAAATCAGATACCGTCACCTGCTCCCGGGCAGCCGTGCGTGGTGGGCGAGCAGATTTGCCCGCAGGCCGCGGCGCTTCTGCAGCTCTATCCGCAGCCGAATCTCGTTCCGACACTCGGCCTGCTCTACAACTACCATTTGCTGACCACCGCGCAATCGAATTCGACCAACGGGGGCATCCGCTATAACCGCAGCCTGGGCGCGAACGCCACGCAGCCCGGCGGACGGGGCGGAGGAGGGCGCGGAGGCGGTCAGGGAGCAAACCAGGGGCTGCGGCAGAGCGTCAACGTCAATTACAACGAGAGCCACTCGGCATCCGATCTGGTGAGCATTTTTCCGCAGCTTGGCGGCAAATCGGCCTCGAACTCCTACGCGCTGCAGGCCGGCTACACGGTCGGATATCACCGCTTCACGAGCATTTTCAACGCCAGCTGGAACCGGAGCAACAGCCACACCATCAACTTCTTTACCAACACCGATGACAACATCGCCGGCACCGATGGCATCACGGTGCCGAACAACGTGCCGCTGAACTACGGCATCCCGTCGATTCAGTTGAGCGAATTCACCGGTCTCTCGCAGCAGCAGCCGAGTTTTTCGATTTCACAGACCATCGCGGCCTCAGAGGTGTTGAGCTGGATCCACGGCAAGCACAACATGCGCTTTGGCGGCGACTACCGGCGCGTGCATCGCGACTTTCTCGCAGGCTCGAACGGCACCGGTTCGCTGATCTTCACCGGCCTGTTCACCGAGGACGCGGCGCAGGACCCAACGACGGGCTCGGCGCTTGCCGATTTCCTGCTCGGCCTGCCGCAATCCAGCACTCTGAACTCTTCGCTCCAAAAGAGCTACCTGCGCGACAACGTCTACGATGCCTACGCGCTGGACGATTGGCGCGTTCTGCCCTCGCTCTCGCTGAATTACGGCGTTCGCTATGAGTATTTCGCGCCCTACACCGAGAAGTACGGCCGCCTGGCAGATGTAGCAACCAATCCTGGTGGAGAATTTACAACGTTTTCCGAAGCGACTGCCGGAAGCAGCGGCCTTCCCAACTCGCTCGTCTTTCCGCAACACAAAGCTTTCCGGCCGAGCGTTGCGTTTGCGTGGCGCGTTCCCAAGTTCAAGCAGACCGTGGTGCGCGGCGGCTTCGGTATGAATTACAGCGTTGGCCAGTACGCCACCTTCGCCACCGCCATGACGCACCAGCCGCCGTTTACCAACGAGCAAACCAACGAGGAGTCAGTGGACGGCGTCGCATCATCTACCTGCGCGCAGACGGTTCCCATCTCGTGCTTCACGCTGGCCAATGGATTTCCTGCTCCGGCCACGCTGGGCAACTACGCGCTCAATCCGCACTATCCCCTGCCGTATCTCATGGCGTGGAATCTCGACATCCAGAAATCTCTACCCTGGGGCATCGTGCTCAACGTTGGCTACAACGGATCGCGCAGTAATCACCAAGCCACGGTGATCGCGCCGCGGGCAATCCCGGCGAGCCCTTTTACCAATCCAGATAGCCTGGTCTTCGATTACTACGAAGCGGCTTCGTTCTCCAAGTTCAATGCTGGCACGGTTCGCGTCAACAAGCGGCTGCAGAAGGGAATTGCCCTGGGGGCGAATTATCAGTACGGCCACATCATCGACGACGCCGGCGCGCTGAACTCGGGCGGCGGCCCGAGTATTCAGGACTGGCAGAACGTGCGGGGCGATCTGGGCAACTCAAGCATCGACATTCGGCACGCGGTGAGCGGGACCTACCTTTACGAACTGCCCTTCGGCGCAGACAAAATCTGGGCGACCACGGGCGTGGCCTCACACATCCTCGAAGGGTTCTCGGTGTCAGGAAGCTTTACCTTCGCGACGGGTGGATGGCTCAGCCCCAGCTATCAGTCGTCTGTGACGACCACAGCCTGCGGCACCGGCGGCGTCTTCCGGCCGAATCTTACCGGGGTCTCGCCCACGGCGGGCGGCGGATCTCTGCACCAGTGGTTTAACCCCGCGGCGTATGAGGCGCCGGCGGTGAATCCGGCGTTTCCCTGCGGAGCGTTCGGCGATGCGCCGCGCAACTCCATCGAAGGTCCGGGCACGGTGCAGAACAACATGGCGCTCTCAAAAACCATGAATCTGGGCGAGACGCGCACCATGGAGATTCGCGCCACGCTCAACAACGTTTTTAACACGGTGCAGTATTCGGGTGTGGGGACCACCGTCAATCTGCCGAACTTTGGCGAAGTGACGTCGGCTGCGGCCATGCGGTCGTTCCAGTTCATGGCGAGGTTTAGATTTTAGCGGAGTTAGCGGGTTAGCGTAGTGCGGTAAACGGAGGAGAACAATGAGGGGCGTGGTGCAGCGAATTGGTGCAGTGCTTGCGGCATTGGCGCTCAACGCTGCGGGCGCATCTCCCAACCGCGCGCAGGACGCACAGCCTGCACAGAACGCGAGCCAGGTGTCGAATACGCCGCAGGGCGGCTTCACGCTTAAGGCCAATGCCGATCTGGTTCTGACCAACGTGGTGGCTCGCGACGCCAAAACCGGCGAAGTGATCAAGGGCCTGAAGCAGAGCGACTTCAAGGTTTACGAGAACGACAAGCTGCAAACCATCGACACCTTCGATTTCGAGAGCGTCGACATGGCGACACCGCTGAGCGAGGCGACAGTGAGCGGGCTGGCGGCCGGCCCGGCGGGCAGCAAAGCTGTCGTAGTCGCCAAGCCGGAAGAGCTGCGCAATCACCGGCTCATCGTGATGTTCTTCGACCTCACATCGATGCAGCCCGAGGATCTGGATCGGGCGGTGAGCGCGGCGCAGGATTTTCTGCGCACCAAGATGCAGCCGGCCGATCTGGTCGCGCTGGTTTCGCTGGGCGACACATTGACCGTCGATCAGGACTTTACCGCCGACAAGAATGCGTTGATCAACGAGGTTGGCGTCTACAACGGCACCGAAGGCCAGGGATTCGCTCAGGGCGCGAATGCCAACACCAACCAGGTGGAAGACACGACTGCGTATACCCCCGACGAAAGCGAGTACAACGACCTGAATACCGACCGCGAGCTGTTCGCGTTGCGCGCCGTCTCGCAGTCGCTCGGCAAAATCAACGAGAAAAAATCTTTGCTTTATTTCTCCGGCGGCATCTCGCGCGACGGCATCGAGAACGAAGCTTCACTGCGCTCGGCAATCAACGCCGCAGTGCGCGCCGACCTCGCTATCTACAGCGTCGACACGCGCGGCCTGCAGGCCATCGGGCCTCTGGGCGACGCCTCTACCGGCAGCCTGCGCGGCACCGGCGGATATAACGGAGCCGCGCTGACCAGCAACATGAACGCGAACTTCGCCACGCAGGAAACGATGGGCACGCTCTCCAGCGACACCGGCGGCACGGCATTTTTCGATTCCAATGACTTTGCGCCGGCGTTCGCCAAAGTGCAGGCCGACACCTCGGCTTACTACGCCATCGGCTTTCACTCCACCAACCTCGCGCGCGACGGCAAGTACCGCAAGCTGACGGTGAAGATCGACAGGCCCGGCGTGAAGCTTGTATACCGGCCCGGCTACTACGCGCCTGCGGACTTCAAGCACAGTGGCAAGGAGGATCGGGAGCAGGAGCTGGAGGATCAGCTGGCGAGCGATTTGCCGGCGACCGACATCCCTGTCTACATGGATGCGCTGTACTTCCGGCTCGATGAGAACCGTTTCTTCATGCCGGTGTCGCTGGTTGTGCCCGGCTCGCAAGTTCCCTTCGTCAAAGGCGGCGACAAAGACAAGGCGACGCTCGACGTGATCGGCGCGGTGATCGACGACAACAAGCGCCCCGTGGGCCGTATTCGCGACACCGTCAAGCTCAATCTCGACCCATCGCTCGAGGCGCGGCAAAAGAACATCCAATACACCACCAGCTTCAACCTGCCGCCGGGCCACTATCAACTGAAGTTTGTGGTGCGCGAGAACCAAACCGGCCGCATGGGCTCGTTTATTGCCGATGTCACGCTGCCCGACATGAAAAAAGCGCCGCTCAAGATGAGCTCGATCCTGCTGGCGTCGCAGCGCACCCCAAGCAAGAAGCAGGACCCCACGGTGCGCGATGGCGAAGAGTACGTGCCCAACATCAGCCACGTATTTCGCCAGGACCAGCACCTTTATCTGCTCTACGAGATCTACGACCCGGCGCATGAGAAGGCGGCCGAAGACGCAGCGAGAGGAACCAAGCCGGGCGTCAATCTGCTCAGCAGTTTGGAATTGATCCAGGGATCGACGAAGGTGTACGAGACGCCGCTGGTGCAGGCGAAAGCGATCAACGTCACGGCGCGTGACGCAGTCTCGATTCAACTCGACGTGCGGCTCAGCGGTCTCAAGCCGGGTACCTACGTTTGCCAGTTGAATGTGATCGACGACGCAGCCGGCAGCTTCGCCTTTCCGCGCTTTGCCGTGCTGGTGCGCGAGCCCGCTGCGCCCGCCGCCCCGGTGGCCGCGCCGGCCGCTGCGCAATCAACAGGTTCCGGCGGAGGGGCAGGGAACTAGTGTAGTGTTTCAGGAATTCATTGACACATGCGGACATCGCAAAATGCAGGTCTTTCGACTCCGTTTGCCGCAAAAAGCGCGGCAAACTCCACTCAGGATGACTAGCCTTTGTGTGTAGCCATTTAAGAGACGCTACACTAGCTCCGCTCACTCCAACGGCCCGCTGACTTGCTGTTCTTCAGCGTTTGATCAGGCGGATGATCGCGACCAGAAGGATCGCGCCCCCCAGGGCAATCAACGTGCTGTAGATGAATCCGCCGGCCGGGTCGAGACCCAGATGGCGCGCGATGAACCCGCCGATAAAGGCTCCGGCGATGCCCAGAAGGATATCCACGAAGAACCCGTAGCCCTCGCCCCTCATGATTTTTCCGGTGAGCCAGCCCGCAATCAGGCCGACAAGTAACCAAACAATGAAATGCATCGTTCCCTCGCTTTCTTGTTTCGCAATGTTGGCCCAGGGGAAGGCCTCCCTTGTTGGGAAGCCTGGATGCCATTTGAAGCAGATCGATCGCCTGAGAGCAGGCCCAAATTTTATAGCACCTGACAGCCCACCACGGCCACAACCGATTTATGGCTTCTCTGGAGGCTTATTCGACTGCGTTTCTTTCGCGGGACCGTTTCCGTAGGGACAGTGCCGGCAGCCGGAACCGCAGCAGGTGCCGCGCTTGAGGTGATAGGCAGCGGTGAACACCAGATACGGGCCTTCGAAGTAGTAGTCTTCGGGATCGAGCTCGGGAGGGGCTGTAGGCGGACTGGCGGGATCGCGATCCATGCTCGTATTCTCCCTCAGCCAGCAGCTTCCTGGGCGTTCTCGCATCTTCCCTGCGAGGGCGGCGCGGGCTCCTCGAGGGCGGACTCGTTGCAACCCCACTGGATACAATCGACGCATGGCCCTTACGCCGCTTGACCGCGCCCGCAAAGTCAAAATCATTCTCTTCGACGTCGATGGCGTTCTCACCGACGGCACCATCTGGCTGGTGCCAGGTGGCCCGGCGGGCGGCAGGCTTTTGGATGAGATTCGTGGCAAGGAGACGATTGGCTTCGGCGTGAATTCGACAACCATGACCGAGGCCAAGGGCTACAGCGCTCACGATGGCACGGCCATCTCGCTGGCTCGGCTGGGCGGGTTGAAGTGCGGCGTGATCACCAAGCGCATCAGCGAGACAGTGGCCACGCGGGCCCGTGACCTGAAGCTCGAATTCGTCTACCAGGGATGCGCCTTCAAGATGCAGGCCATCCGCGAAATTGTGGAGAAAGAGGGCGTGACGCTGGACGAGATTTGCTACGTGGGCGACGACGTGATCGACCTGCCGGCGATGCGCGGGGTAGGATTCGCGGTGGCCGTGGCCAACTCACGCGAGCGGGTGAAGGCCGAGGCGCACTACGTGACTCCGAACTCCGGCGGCTACGGGGCCGGACGCGACGCGGTCGAGTTCATCCTCGAAGCTAAGGGCGTGCTCGACCAATGCATCAACGCCTACATCGACGAGCGCAACCCCATTTCGCCGGCGATGGACATTGGTAGAGGCGGGGATTTGAAATGAAAGCGGGATTGGCGGGGTTATCGGAGCCAGAAGGCATTTTGCTTTGCTGCACCTTCATTGATGTTGTCATCCTGAGCGAGTCGTCGCGGCGACCAAGTCGAATCTTCTTCCGACGTGAAAAATCATTCTTGTCCTTGTGTGGCAAAGACGAAGTTCGTTGAAAAGCAACCGCAGATCCTTCGACTTCGTTTGGCGCAAAGACGCGCCAAACTCCGCTCAGGATGACAATGCGGTTGAGCAGGACTCCAAATGAACACGCAGAAAAAAGCTGTTGTCCTCCTCAGCGGCGGGCTCGACTCGGCCACCGTGCTGGCCATCGCGAAAGCCGAGGGCTACGAGCCTTATGCGCTTTCGTTCGACTACGGTCAGCGCCACGCGTGGGAGCTTGAGGCAGCCAAGCGCGTTGCCGCGTCGATGTCTGTCGCGCAGCATCGCATCGCGAACATCGACCTTCGCGTCTTCGGCGGATCGGCGCTCACCGATGACATCGCCGTTCCCAAAGGCCGCGAGCCTGCCGAGATGGCGCACGGCATACCCATTACCTACGTGCCCGCGCGTAACACCATCTTTCTCTCGTTCGCGCTGGCCTGGGCCGAGGTTCTTGGCGCCGGCGATGTTTTTATCGGAGTGAATGCACTGGATTATTCGGGCTACCCCGACTGCCGGCCGGAGTACGTCGATGCTTTTGAAAAGATGGCAAACCTGGCAACAAAAGCCGGCGTGGAAGGCCGCCAGCACTTGAAAATTCACACGCCGCTGATCGCGCTGACCAAGGCACAGATCATTGCCGAGGGCATTGCGCTCGGCGTCGATTACTCGCTCACCAGCAGTTGTTACGATCCGGGCCCAACAGGCGTTCCTTGCGGGCAGTGTGACTCGTGCCTGCTGCGTCAGAAGGGCTTTAGCGAGGCCGGCATCGAGGATCCGCTGCGAAAAACAGCTTCCAGCCGCTAGCGTGGCGTCTCCGAAGTCCGCGACATAAGTCGAAGCCTCGAAATGCAGGTCCTTCGACTCCGTTTGCCGCTCGACCACCCCACGGACGAAGACCTGTCCGTGGGGACCCCGGGGTGCGCGGCAAACTTTGCTCAGGATGACTGGCTTTTGTGTGTAGCCATTTAAGAGACACTACACCAGCTTCTCGCCTCTAGCTTTGTCTCGTTGGAGCCAAGGCCGTTGCATTCTGCACGAAAGCGCTAGAAGCTAGGAGCTAGCAGCTGGAAGCTGCCTTTATGTACGCCGTCAAAGAAATCTTCTATACGCTGCAGGGCGAGGGTGCGCAGACCGGGCGCGCCGCGGTCTTCTGCCGCTTTGCCGGCTGCAATCTCTGGTCGGGGCGCGAGCAGGACCGCTCCACCGCGATCTGCCAGTTTTGCGATACGGATTTTGCGGATACGAACGGGCCCGGCGGGGGAAGGTTCGCAAACGCACGCGCACTGGCGGAGGCGATTGATGAGAAATGGCGCGTTCGTTCGCTCCCCGGCCTCAAAAGCGAGACCGGGGGCACCCGGCCAGAGAGCGAGACAAATGCAGGTCCTTCGACTCGTCCGCCTGGAGGCGGACTCGCTCAGGATGACCACCTTTTAACGGATGCAGGTCCCCATTCGACTCCGATCGCTTCCGCGATCTCCGCTCAGGGCAGGCTTTCGACTGCGCCATCCGCCGCTGCGGACGGCTCCGCTCAGGATGACAGACCTTTGAAGAAGTTCGTGGTTTGTACCGGCGGCGAGCCGTTGTTGCAACTCGACTCGGGGCTCATTGAGGCCCTGCACGCGCTTGATTTTGAGATTGCGGTCGAAACCAATGGAACCATCGAGGCTCCTTCGGGAATTGACTGGCTCTGTGTCAGCCCCAAGGCGGGCGCAGAGCTCAGGCAGCGCAGCGGTGACGAGCTGAAGCTGATCTATCCGCAGCCCGGCGCCGAGCCCGCTACCTTCGAAGGCCTCCACTTCCGCCATTTCTTTTTGCAGCCGATGGACGGGCCGAGCCGCGACGTCAACACGCAAGCTGCTCTCCGCTACTGCATGCAACACCCGCAATGGCGCCTCAGCCTGCAGACGCACAAGATGCTCGGCATCCCCTAGAAGCCGATATGAACTTTGCATCCGGGCCGGCACTTTTCACGGCGTATTCGATTGCAATGCCTTGCAGTGTGAGCGGAGTCTGGGGCAGGCGGCGATATACTTCTTCACAACCCGATCATGAAACGCCACGTCCTCATCTTCGGTCTCGTCGGTGGCCTGCTCATCGCCACCCTCCAATACACCGAATACCGCTTCGTGATCATCGAGCACTCCGTCGAGCTCTACAGCGGGCTTGTCGCCATCCTCTTCGCGACCTTTGGCATCTGGCTCGGGCTTCGCATCACGCGCCGCCGCGAGGCGGTTCAGGAAACCGTCCGCGAAACGGTGGTGGTGAGGGAAGTGCTTGTCCCGGTGGAAGCTGCTGCGTTCGGATCCCAGGTCTCAAAAACGAGACCTGAGTCACGCGGGGCACAGCAGAGGCTTGGCATCACGGCACGCGAGCTCGAAATCCTCGCCCTGGTGGCTCGCGGCCTGAGCAATCGCGAGATCGCCGCGCAGCTTTTCGTTTCGGAAAACACTGTCAAGACACACTGCGCCCGCGCCTTCGACAAACTCGGAGCCGCTCGCCGCACCCAGGCCGTCCAGCGCGGCAAAGAACTGGGCCTATTGCAGTGAGGACTGGCCGTCCAGGCAGACGCCGTTCGGGCGACTGCGTCACCCGAAAGCACGATTTTCGCCCGATTGCTCAAAAAATCACCCGAAAGGATGACGACATCCGGCCCCGAACCACCGCATCGTGACTCCATCGTCAGTCCATCTTCACTCGGGCCAGGAGCCAGCCTTGAAGAAAATCGTCCTCACCTTCGGCCTGATCTGCGGCCTCATCATGTCCGTCCTAATGGACGGCTCGCTTCTGCTCGCCGACAAGTTCGGTTCCGGCCACGACAGCCTGCTGCTCGGCTACACCATCCTGGTGGCGTCGTCCTTGCTCATCTACTTCGGCATCCGCAGCTACCGCGACAACACACTCGCCGGCCAAATCTCTTTCGGCCGCGCCTTCGCCTGCGGCATCCTGATCACCCTGATCGCCTGTGTCTGCTACGTCGCCGTATGGGAGGTCTTCTACTTCAACTTCATACCCCACTACATGGACAGCTACTTCGCGGCGCAGATTCACAAGATCCAGTCCTCCGGACTTGACCCCGCCACTACCGCTGCGCGGGTTGCTGCCATCGAGCACTCTCAGCAGCTCTACCAGAATCCATTCGTCAACATGGCCTATGCCTTCATTGAACCCCTGCCCATCGGCGTGATCATCGCCCTGATCTCGGCTGCCATCCTGCGCCGCAAAGCGCCTGTCGAACCCGCCGGCGCTCCCGGAGTCACGAACCCATAGATCAACGGCCCGGGCGCATGGCAATTTCTGCCGCACCACAGCCGACTCGACTACGGCCCCGGTTCACTGGCCGCTATTTTTCCGCTCCTCCGCCTCTGCCAGCCAGCCGCGTTTGATCTTTTCGATTGGAATGCTCGACAGATAAGGCTTGATGTCGAGAACCGGCGTTCCGTCGAGCATGTCCACGCCGCGCACTTGCAGCGAAGCTCCGTCGCGCCGCAGCAGTTCCACCACGGTGAGCCCGATGGGATTCGGCCGCCGTGGCGAGCGGGTGGAGAAGACACCGTGCTCGCGGCCCGGATCGGTGGGCGGATGCGCGATCAGGTCGAAGCCGTCGGCACGGTCGAACTCCCACAGCACGAAAAGATGGGAGAATCCCTCGATGTCCTGGAGACCGGGAGAATACTCACGCAGCAGCTCGATGGCGCCCTCTGCCTCGTGCTTGGCGCCCGGCCCTTTCGGAATGGCGCTGGTTTCGCGATAGGGACTGCGAATGAAGCCGATGGGTTGCGCGGTAAACATGGTCGATCTCGCTCCCGACATTTATCGTACTCGCGCAGACAGGCGTGCAATCCGCCGTCTACAATGGGCGGATTCGCCGCTTCGCACGGGCCAGCGTCGTTGATCGGCAGCCACCGCCACCGTGCATTCGGCTCTTCGCCCCGCTGCAAAGGAGGTTTGGCAATGTGCCAATCTGCATTCCGCCGCAACCATAACCACGTCGGCCATGCCCACTTCACGCCATCACGCCAAAATCACGCGGAGCCGGGCTCCCGGCGCGATTTTCTGCGCATGCTTATGGGCACCGCGCTCACCGGCGCGTCGGTGATGGAGCTGGCGTGGCACCGGGCCGCCTGGGCCAGCGCAGCAGCGCCTCAAGCCATGGGCAATCTCTTCGACCTGCAGAAGGCTGCGGAAGGCGTCTTCTTCGCGCACGCTCATCCTCAGGCGCAAGTCAACTGCAACGCTGCAATCTTCGAACGTTCGCACGATGTCGTCGTGGTCGATGCGCATTCCAAGCCTTCGGCTGCGGCATCGCTCATCCAACAGATCAAGCGTGAAGTGACCACCAAACCGGTTCGCTACGTCATCAACACCCATTTCCATTGGGATCACACACAGGGCGATCACGCCTATAGCGAGGCATTCTCGCCGCTCGACTTCATTGCCACTTCGGCCACCAAGCAATCGATGTCCGACCTGGCCGTCCAGCGCGTCAAAGAATCCCTCGACGAGATTCCGCCGCGCATTGAAGAACTGCGCAAGCGCGCCGAAGCGTCCCACGATCCAGCAGAAAAGGCCTTCTGTGACGACGAGATCGGCCAGCTTCGCGCCTATCAATCTGAGCTCGTCAACTACACGCTCGAGCTGCCCACCATTACCTTCGACAAGACCTATCTTCTCCCCGATCCCGCATTCGACCTGCATCTGGAGTTTCACGGTCACGCGCATACCGCTGGAGATGTCTTTGTCTTCTGCCCCAGGCACCGCGCAGTGGCCACGGGTGACGCCAGCCACGGCTGGCTGCCCAACATCGCCGACGGATTTCCGCGCAGCTGGCCGGGCACAATCGACGAAGTCGCCAGGGCCGACTTCAAGTTCATTCTCGGCGGCCACGGACCGATGCGCTCAGATCGGACTGTGATGATGGGCCAGCGCAACTATATCGAAGAGCTTGTGGCGAGAGTTGAAGCCGGCAAACAGGCCGGGCAGCCCCTCGACGAAATCCAGAAACGCACGACGGTTGCCTCGCTCAAGTCATTCAGCGCCAATGATTACGGCGAAATCCTGACCCGCGAGCTTGCAGCAAGTACTCCGCGCTATGGTCCCATGCCACCCCTGCAAGACGATGTCAACGCCAATATCGCCGACGTTTACAGGAATCTCGACCGCACCTAGCCGGATCGAATCATCGACTAAGAGAGGCAGGAATCCATGCAGGCGGCCGTCGTCAACGCGCCCGGTCAGGCACCGAAATATCAATCGTTTCCCGATCCCGAGCCCGGCCCGGGCGAAGCTATCATTCGCGTGCGTGCGGCGGGACTGCACCCGGTCGTCAAGTCCACAGCCAGCGGCCAGCACTACATGAGCACCGGTGCATACCCGGCGATTCCCGGCCTCGATGGCGTGGGCGTCCTAGAGGACGGTCGCCGCGTTTATTTTGGTTTCGTCCGCAAGCCTTGGGGAACCATGGCCGAGCGCGCCGCCGGCGGCCGGAAGTTCATCGCCGTGCCCGATGGTCTCGACGACGCAACCGCCGCCGCCATCGCCAATCCCGGAATGTCGGCGTGGATGTCGCTCGAAGAGCGGGGTGGGCTTGCTGCCGGGGAAACAGTCCTCATCATGGGCGCAACTGGCGTCGCGGGCCAGCTCGCCATCCAGGTTGCGCGGCATCTCGGCGCCGGGCGCATTATCGCCGCGGGCCGAAACGTGGAAGCAATCTCCACAGCGAAAGTCGATGCCATCGTTTCTCTCAGCCAGCCGGAAGGTGCGGTACGCGAGGCGCTGGCCACCGAAGCCGCTCGCGGTATTGATCTCGTCATCGACTATCTTTGGGGACGGCCGACCGAGTTGCTTCTCGAAGCGCTGGCCAAGGGATTCAGGCCCGAATCCACGCGTCGAACCCGCCTAGTCGAGGTGGGCTCGATGGCTGGCCCGACCATTACCCTGCCCGGAGCGACCCTGCGCAGCATTGACCTTGCCATGCTGGGCAGCGGATTCGGCGCTGCCCCGCTCGACCGGATTCTGGCAGCAATTCCCACGCTCTTCGATCTGGCCGCCAAGGGCACTCTAACCATCGCCGTCGAGCCGGTCCCGCTGGCCCGGGTCGAAGAGGCCTGGAACCGCGTTGAAAAAGGCCGCCGGATCGTCTTCACGGTTTAGGGTCGTTCAGTCGAGTTTCTTGGCTTACCAAGCCCGCTCCCATCCAAGCAAAGCTTGGATCCACCCCACGGACGAAGACCTGTCCGTGGGGACCCCGGGGATGGGGCAACCGCCGCCTAGATGAGGAAGGGTCCTTTGGGCTGGAGCTTTGTCAGTCCCAGATATTGGATCGAAAATTTGGCGAATGTGACTGGGAACACTTTCAAGCATTTCGGTGTCTAAGACAATGGGTACGTAGGGCCTCCGGCTACTTTGCCGGGGCCTTCTTCCTGCGTACCGCGGGCCAGCATCGAACTTTCGGGCGGGAAGTAACCCGTCTCGGAGAGGTTGCAACCGTTACCTTGGCATTTGTTGCAGCGCTGCTTTTCGCCGGGCAATGAATGGTCAACGGGCGCGATTTGCGGTAACGTGGGAGGCACTGAATTGCAGGCGGACCTCACCATGGGCGAAATTGCCGGCGCATTGGCGCTTCCGAATGAAGAGACGGCACTGATTGAAGAGCTGCGGGCCGGCTCGGAAGAGGCATTTGCGTGGCTCATCGCGCGCTATCATCAGCCGATTTACTCACTGCTGGCGCGCACCGTGCGCGACCGTGCCGACGCAGCCGATGTCGCGCAGGAAGTGTTCGTCAAGGTTTTTCGCGGCATCAAGGATTTCCACGGCGAATCGTCGCTGCGCACCTGGATTTATCGCATCGCGTTGCGCGAAGCGTCGAATCAGCGCCGCTGGTGGCTGCGGCATCGGCAACAAGAGATTCCGATCGAGCAGGAGATCGCGCCGTCCGACGGCAAGACTCCAGTGCGAGTGGGCGATATGCTGATCGATCCATCGGAATCGCCCTTTGACGCCGCCGTGCACGAGGAAAACCGCGAACGGGTCGAATGGGCCCTGCGTCAGGTACCTGAGCCTTATCGCAGCACGCTGGTGCTGCGCGATATTGAAGGATTCGTTTACGAAGAGGTAGCCGCCATGCAAGGCGTGAATCTGGGAACAGTGAAATCGCGATTGGTGCGCGGACGCGCGTTCCTGAGGACGGTGCTCATGGATCCCCGGCCGGGTTCGCGGCCGAGTGCGCTGGCAGGGATGGAGTTATCCCTGCGAGAGGAGGCGCGATGAACGGTTGCAGTGAAGTGCTGGCAAGCTTGACTGAATATTTGGATGGCCGGATGACAGGACACGAGATGCAGGCGGTCGATGGGCATCTGGAATCGTGCCGGGAATGCGCCCGGGAGTTCGAGACGGTGCGCTCTGTGCAGGCCTCTTTGAGTTCGCTGGGCCCTGTGCCCGCGCCAGCCGATCTGCCGCTGCGCATCCGCGTGGCCCTGAGCCAGGAAAGCGCGCGCAGCCGCCGCAGCATCCTCGATGTGTGGGACCTTGCCTGGAGGAACACTGTAGGCCCGTTCCTGTTGCAGGCCGGCGCAGGATTGGCGAGCGCCACGCTGCTGCTGGGAACCGTGATCCTGCTGATCACCGTATTTGCCAAGCCCGAGGCCGCGCAGGCCACACCCGACGAGCCGCTGGGCAATGCCACTGCGCCGCACCTGCTCTATTTCTCGAATGCGCAGGGAGACGATCAGATGGACGCAGTCAACGGTCCGGTGATGGTCGAGGCCTATGTTAACGATGCGGGCCAGGTTTACGACTACCGCATTCTCTCCGGCCCGGTCGACGATGCAACGCGCTCCCAGGTTGAGAACCTGCTGCTCTTCAGCCGCTTTGAGCCGGCGCGCTTCTTCGGCCAGCCTGTCCGCGGGCTGGCGGTGCTGTCGTTCTCGGGCGTGAGCGTGCGCGGATAGGAGCAGCCATCGGCGGTCAGCTCTTAGCTATTCCGTACTGGATTTGAGGTGCTTGTCTGCGCGCTTATTGCAGTGCGTTTCGGGAAGGGCTGCCTACGACCCCAGCAGCGTCTCGATAAAACCATTGAGTCGCTTGATGTTCACGCCGCCAGTCCGGTGATCCGGCCCGAGATGCATGGTTTCAAGGCGCTTGTCCCCGGCCAGCAGAAATTCGAACCCCACGCCGTCGTCTCCGGAGCGAGCCACTCTTGCGTTCACCGTCAACGATCGTTCGGTGTTGGGATTATGCCGGTCAGTCAAGGTGAGCAGGATGATGGTGCCTGTATACCAGCGCTCGCCGGTGACGATGTAGAGCCCCGACGTGCTGATATCGCGAACTTCATGCGGCGTCGGCACACCGCCCGTAAAGAAATAGGCGATCAACCCTGGAACGACAAACCGTGGCGAGCTTCGCGGCTCCGGAGGATCTCCCAGAAACAGCCGCTGGAGCCAGTTCCTCGAGGTCTCTCTCCTGACCCATGGGCGCTCCGCAACGCTCAGCTTTGGCGCGAGAGTTTCCAGTTCGGCGTCAGGCGAGCCGGCTCGCGAACTCTCTTGCGCGGCGCTCCTTTCCGGGCTGCCGGCCACGGCGCTCAGGCTTTGGAGTTCGGTGCCGGCTGCGGCTTGCGTCGGCTGAATCGTGTTCTGTCGAATGCCCGGGCGCGAAACAGCGCCTGCGCCGCCCTGCGCGCCGTCTTTCGCATCCTGCAGGCGTTTCAAATGCCGCTTCATCTCTTCCGGCGCGCAGATGATCAACTGGTCGCCGGGCCGGATCTCTCCCTGCGCAAGGGCGTCTGCAGGAAAGGCAAGCGTGCTTGCGGCCTGCGCGCCGGAGGGCTGGGCGCCGGACAGGGGAAACGATTCGACGGTGTTCAAAACCACGCAGTCATGACTCAGAAAGACCAGGTCCAGCGGAAAGCGCACGCAGGTGGGAGAGATTTCCCGGTACGGAAAAATCCAGACCACTGCTCCGCCGCCCGGGCCGATACTCCTCAGAAGAGCATCCGCAGTGGAACTGTCTGCAGCCGCAGCATCGGTCGAAATGAAACGTTCCTGACTCTGGTTGTAGACGCAATACCGGTCGGGCCCCGGCGCAAGGTCATCTTCGGGCGCGAACTTCGGTGCAGCATTCCGCCGATTCATTAGCGCTGCCGAGCCCGGAAATTGATGGATTTCCGCCACGGAATTCTGGTTCATTCCCATCGGCAACTCCTGGGGATTCTCTACATTTTGCTCTAAGAGCAGAAGGCCGACTGCGAATCAAATGACAAGATTGCTTACCTTGGTACCTCTTGTGGTACTGCCGGGCAGTGCAATGCTTTTGGCGCCGTCTTCTGGCTACGGGGTGATTCAAGGCGCTCGTCGCACAGTATTTCCCCGGCGTCCCGATTTCGTGAGGCGGGCGGCGGCGCTGCGGCCGCGAATGTAAACTCCGGTAGATCTCAGACCATCAAGCAGTAGAGCGCCGTGGCCAAATCGGCCGTGTGTCAGAACAGCTGGAGGCTGCGAAGATAACGTTCACGAGCATCCGTCCCACAGTGAAATTCAGCCATAGCTCTCGGATTGTCGCCCAACCGGAAATTGCCACTTGGGCAATCGATGCGCTGAAATGTTAACCAAATAGGCAACACTGCGGCTGAATCAAGATGGCGTAGCCAAATTTGCCCCGAAGAGACGATCCCTCCACCTGTTTGACGGGATAGGAGACAGGGGCCGGGAAAAGTGCACCCCCCTCCGACGGCCATCTTTTCTGTCGTATAGCCAAAATATGCCCGGAACAGTTTATTAAGGTGCGCCTCCAGCGGTGGAGGTGGTCTGCGGTCTCAGCCTAATCACTAGTACAATTTGTTTAGCCGGGCCGGGAGCCGGAAATGCTTAGTTGAGGTTGGGATATGACAATTGACGAATCGATCCTCGCTGGAATACTGACCCGGCAGTTCATGCGAGTTGAATACATTGATGGCGGAGGACGACCGCGTGTGGATGTGGTGGAAGGCTACACGCTTGGCTACAATCGCTCGGGGCATAAAATCCTGAAAGGATTTTATTGGGCGAGTTTTCCGGGACGATGGTATTCCACAGGTCTACGTACCTATCCTGTCAAGCAAATCACCGCTGTGGAACTGACGAAACATAAGTTTTGTCGTCCACAAGACGAAGTCGGTGCGAACGATTCAAGCGAAGTTGCCCGCATCATCGGCGATTGCTATTTTCCGGCATAATGTTCAGAATTCGCGCGGTGTTTTCTAGCGAAGGCCCAGCCAATGACGGTAATCGTTTCTGCCTTCGTGCCGGATAGCGGTTTCATGATCGCTGCTGATGGCCGTCGATTGGATGCCCGGACTAATGCCATTCTTACGGACGAGGCCAAAAAGATTTACGCCGGGAGTCACCCTGAATGCAATTTGGTCTTTGGCTGGGCAGGGGCGACTGCTACGGACACTCCGCTCTGCGGGCATTTTGACTTTGGCCAGCAATCGCTTGATTTTCTTCACGACAAGAAAGAGACCCAGTACAAGTCATGGAAAGATTTTGTCAGTGCGTTGGCTACCGGGCTCCGCGCCTCTCTTATTATCTGCGCAGGAGGGCCGCAAGTTTACAGGCAAAATATTCCGAAAGAAGGAGTTATTGCTGCTGCTCGATTAGTCGGGTATTTTCAACAGAAGCCCGTGCAAAGCGATGTGATTTTCTCACACAGCCAAGGCTGGTTGCGTCAGCCCGAAATCCGCCACATTTTGGATTTAACCGAGGAGAGGCGCCCCGAGATTTCTTTCTTCTCTGGCGAGATAGAAATCTTTGAGAGGACAGTTTTGGAATGTCCGGCGACGCTGGCAGAGACAGCGGAAATTGCTAGAAAGTACATCAAGGATTGCGCGGCGGAAAACACTAGATACGGCGGTTGCACCCATATCGGTTTTGTCACTCCCAATGGATTTGAGTGTGATAGAAATGAAAAGGGCAAATGTATTGATGTCCCTTCCGATCACACGTAGCATCCAAAATGTCAGTCCGCGAGACTGAACTAATAGTGAGCTTTCACCACGAGCGAAGACGATTACCGCTTCCTATGCCCCCAATAACCTTCGAAAACGATTCGAGGTACTCCTGTGAATCGGAGAAAATTTGTTCATGTGAGTGTTGCGCGGCCACGACATTGTAGCTATTGGCGGCAATTGCACCAATTGTCAACGGGACAATGGTTTCATTCTTGAGAAACACCATCGCTCTCTTTGGGGAAAGCGGATAGAAGAACTCTAGGTCGTTGGGTGGAACACCGACTGCTTTCATGTCCCCGCACATGTTAAAAACGGGCTGGTCGGTTGTGATGAATGGCGTCTCTGACTCGTTTTCGACAATCTCAACCTTGAAAGATTTGCGCTCCAAGAGCAAACCGTAGGAAAGGCGAATTGCTACCAGAGAGGCAAGAACACTCATCATGTTCACCGTTCTTCGCTTCTTTACCTCTTCCCCCATGACTCGTAAAGCTGCTTCGCGTGCTTGCTTGGTTCGTGTGAATTGAGCACACAGTCCGAACAGGAACATCGTAGCAAGCTTCCAATCTTGGTAAAAGTCAATCTTCCCTTCACGCATCTGTTCCAAGAATGGCAAGAACCCCTCTTCGACTTTGGCGTGCCAGTCTTCGCTGCCGGTCTCGATGAATATATTCAGCAGAGCCTCGCGCTCATCGCTCCATGAAGCCTGTTTTTTCTCTATCGCCTTAATCTCGTGGCCGATGCAGTACATCCTCATGAACTTCTGGAGAATAACTTTTAGATGCTCCGGCGAATCGTCAATCATCGCCTTGTCTACGAACTCCCGTTCCTCGGTCGTCAACGGATAGCTGCGGTAAAAGAACCTCTCACAGGCTACGTTTCTCAAATTTGAACGAAATACCTCTCCCCTCCTAAGGCACCATACTTGCTCACCTTCCGCCCAAGGTTTCAAGTAGGCTTGAAAGACGTAGTGCTGATTTTTCTTTCGCGTGGACTTCATTTGTCGGCCTTCGCATCTGCCTGTGAGGCTCTTTTCCTTTTAGACGGTTCGGACCTGAGCGAAATGACTCGCGGTGCGGCGATGGTTTTGAACTTCCTCGGAAAGCCGTTGAACATCTCGGCCCGCCTTCATCTCAGCGGGAAAAATTTGAGAGATTCGATTTGAGCGCCGTTTGCAGATGCTCTTGAGTAAGCCACCCGAAAATCTCGACCTTCAACGGGTAACCAGTCATACTTGAGCAGATTCTCAAGAGTTAGCCGCAAATTTGTAGTCTTCTTCAGAGCCGGAATCAGCGCCTCGAAATGGAGAATGGCAAACTCATCATTCGGTTCGACCCAATACCAGTGATCCCAGACAATCAAAATGAAGTGCACGCTTGCGTAAGAGCGAAGACTTTTGGGCAACTTCCTTCCGAGAAAATCCGGATGCGTCCTAGCGTAGTTGCGAATGGTTTGAAGCTGTTGTACACCCTTAGTGATCTCTTCATCTCTCGCGATCTGCTCAAGGCTCCTGTTAGGTTTTCGTACCCACTTGAGTTCTGCCAGCACCACAGTCGATGACGCTTCATCCGCAAGGAGTACGTCAATCTCCCCGCTTTTGTCAGGAAGTTCAATGGAGTGATCCACCCAAAAGGTGGGTAGGGCCTCCCTCAACCGTGAGCGCATCGCACCTTCCTTGTCGATGTTCTGCGCAGAAAAAATCGCATCATATTTATACGAAAATAGTCGAATGATGTTGTCGTCCACTGCACTCGCCAAGGGAAATTGAGGCGCAACGGCAAGGCTAAAGCTATCAAGTGGCACGAATGGATTTATACACATGCTCGCACCGGGATTCGAGGCTGCGTCCAAGGTTAAGTCGGAGACCATCATCTCGCATAGTTCACTTGCTACGCCCGATATTCGGCTCAGAGCATCCGCCCAGTGCTGACGAGACTTTATCAGGACCAACGACGAGACGGGAATGGGCTGTCCTGGTTTATCGAATGGATAGCAGATGTACTCGTGAATCGAGCAAAGGATGAGCAGGGCTATGTAGAACGCTTTGAATTCACCCAGAGAATAACCGCCGAGATCGAATGAGTCCGGTCGGCGGAAGTTTTCGTCGAGCCGTTCTTGGTATTTCGGACGTAGTGCGTCGATTAGAGCATTAGAGGGCTCATACCTGAATTTCTTCGCCGTCCCGCCCGGCCTCGCCTGGTAGTAGAGCTCTGCAAGTAAACGCATGGCGAGTTCCGATTCTGGTTTCTTCTGTCCGCCGTACGGAGTCAAGAATTCGTATCCCGGCGGTCTACACGCCTGTTGAAAAGCTATAACTTGCCGCTGCCGTGGGGAGTCCCGGGGGAGGTAGAAGCGAACGCAGCCGTCCGCTAACAAATCCACTTGCTCGTGGTTCTTGTGCCACATCGGGAATACGCCGAGAAACGACGTGTATTGCTCGGTCACGGAAAGAGCGTGATTCGCCGCTTGCTCAAGGACGGGAGACCAGGTGTACTTCTGGACTAATCTCGAAGCAGGCCTACCGTGTTCCACGATAAATTTGAAACCGATTGGGTTACGGTCCAGCGATACCATTCGAACCTTGTGCTTTCCACTATCAGCGCCGTACCTCTGCTGCCACGTCTCTAGTTGAAACGCCATCGCAGTAAGCAGTGCCCAACTCGCTTCATTCGCTGGTCGATTGAGGAGACGGAGCCCCTTGTAGCATTCATCTGCTAGATTCTCAACGGCCTGCACTGACGCTCGTAGAGCATCCGACGCTTCGCGTTTGAGGAATGGCATGGCGACGCTCGATGTCCAATTATCTCAGTGACAACTGAAGTCGCTTTGTTTGGGGCTATCCAGGAAATTACTATTTAGTAAACCCCGGTGGAGGGGGTGCACTTTTCCCGGCCCCTGTCTCCTATCCCTCCACCTGTTTGACCCTGCTGTCGCGTCTAACTAGACTGGCAGCAGGGATAGTTCATGAAGTTGTACCGTTTCGAAACCTTTGCACTTCCAGC
>JBEKPO010000041.1:0-46040 GCA_049520675.1 Occallatibacter sp.
TGGCAGCGAGATTATGGAGATGGCGCGGCAAGCATTAGTTGTCGCCGGCTTTCTGCGAGTGCCGGTGCCGTTTGCGTTGCCGTTGACCGTCTTGACGGGTTCATCGGGACGGGGGTTTTCCCGTTGATAATGCCCGCCTCGCTGTGTTATACAAAACTGATTTCTTCCCCCCCGTACATTCCCTTTTCTCACGGCTTTCTGCTTCTCCATCAATTTGAACGCCCCCTAGGATCGGAGCCTTTGCGAAGGGAGTCCTCGGTATGCGCATTTTCTCGGCGATTGCAACATGCTTAGTTCTTCTCGTCTCCGGCTGCTCGGTTGCGCCGGTGATGACCACAACCTCAACTCCAACGAATCAGGTGCAGGGCGCAGCGCTGCGCGGCAGGGTCCACGGCGGCAACCAGCCCATCACCGGCGCCAGCGTGTATTTGTACGCGGTGGGCACCGGCGGCTACGGAACCGCATCCACTCCGCTGCTGAAGAACCCCGTGATGACCGATGGAAACGGCAATTTCTCCATCACCGGCGATTATTCGTGTTCGCCGAACCAGCAGGTGTACATCTACACGAATGGCGGAAACCCGGGACTGGCGTCGGGGACGGACAACAAGGCGGCGGGCCTGTTGGCCGGGCTGGGGTCGTGCAGCGCGCTTCTTGCGGCAGGAGCCTCGTTTCAAAACATCTTTGTGAATGAGGTTTCGACCGTTGCCACGGCCTACGCCCTTGCCGGATTTGCCGTCGATGCGACAGACATTTCGAGCTCGGGCAGCAGCCTGGCGCTTCAGGGCGTGGCAAACGCGATGGCGATGATTCAGAACTTCGAAGCACTGAGCACCGGCACGGCGCTGGCAGCGACACCCAACGGCGCTGCCTATCCGCCGCAGAGTGAAGTCAATACGCTGGCCAATATTCTGGCAGCGTGCATCAACACGACCGGGTCGACAGCTTCGGGGATGCCATGCAACACGCTTTACACTAATGCACTGTCGGGTGGGACGACCGGGTCACAACCAACTGACACCGCGACGGCGGCAATCTATATCGCGCATAATTCGGCGGCAAATCCCGGCAACCTGTTTAACCTGCAGGCCACCAGTCCGCCTTTCTTGCCCGATCTCGGCGCGGCACCCAACGATTTCTCGATGCAAATTATCTTCACCTCCACTAACGGCTACGGGCAATTCAATGACGTCGCCATCGACGGCTCGGGAAACGCCTGGTTCGTGGGGGGGTGGGGAACCGCGGGTGACGGAATCGGAGAGGTTCTCGCGAACACTTTGGCGTGGAGCGCAAGTACTCCGATCACTGGCGGCGGGCTGTCGGCCGGGCTAGTGAATAGCGGAGGAGTCGACATCGCCATCGATCCATCAGAAAACGTTTGGATCCCCGTTAATCCGGACATCAACGGCGCCGCTCTTGTCGAGGTGAGTTCCAGCGGCTCCGTGCTCTCCGGCTCCGCTGGCTACTCAACGAGCCAGCTCGGAGACCTCGGCACCATAGCCGTCGACGGCTCGGGCAACGTCTGGCTACCCTCGCTCGATGCCGTTGTCTGGGAATACATTCCCGGCACCGGCTGGGCTAACACTACGGGCTTTGGCGGAGGCTATTTAGACAATCCCGTTCAGCCTGCCGTCGACACTTCAGGGAACATCTGGATCCCGAATCACAACAGCGGCACCCTGGCGGAGTTCAATTCTTCGGGGACGCCGCTCTGCCCAACGACTTCTTGTTACAGCGGCGGCGGTTTGTACGCTCCGGTCGCTACCGCGATCGATCCTTCAGGCAACATCTGGATCGCCAACAATGGCCTTGGGCCCGCACTCGTCAGCGAGTTCAGTTCCAGCGGCATGGAGCTCTCCGGCTCCGGTTACACCGGGGGTGGTCTCACCAATCCCCAAGGCATCGCGATCGACGGCGCCGGGAACGTGTTTGTTGCGAATTCGCCGGGAAGCAACGCGATCAGCGAGTTCAACTCTTCCGGGGCCGCTCTCTCGGGACCAAACGGGTTCGGGGCCAATACGAATTCGGCTCCCAATGCAGTTGCGATCGACGGCTCAGGAAATGTATGGACGGCGGACCCAGGGAGCGGCGCATACATATGCGTTTTTATTGGTCTTGCCGCGCCGACGGTGACGCCGCTTTCGGCCAACCTGGCGGCGCCTTACGGCAAACATGCGGTGAACATGCCGTAAAGGCAGGGGACAGGGACCAGGGATTAGGGACTAGGGAACAGGGGTCAGGGATCAGGAATCGGCATTGGAGAAAAGGATGAACCTAAGAAAAACAGCTCTTGCTTTTGGTCTTGCCCTCGTGCTTGCCGCAGCTCTTCCGCTGCGCGCGCAGAACGGGTGCGTTGATTCTCCGGAGGATCCCACGGTGGTGCTGGCTCTGGTGAGCGGCGCAGGCGTGTTGGCCGCGAGATTATGGAGATCGCGCCGCAAGCACGAGTAGTGCGGGCGACTGCCTTCGGGTCGGGTCGGGGAATTGCGCAGCATCCCGCTTTAAACCGCGTGACGTCTTGTAATTTTGGGGGCGCAGAATTGACTGTGATCAACAACATCGGAGTTCTGGGGTTGAGTCCGGCTCAACATCGAATCAGCGGGTGGTCGAGTTCGGCGGCGAAGCGCGTCTTCGACGCCGGCTGCGTATTGCTGGCGCTGCCCGTGATGATTCCGCTCGGACTGGCCATAGCGGCGGCGGTATGGATCACCTCGCCGGGACCTGTGCTCTTTCGACAAGAACGCGTCGGGCAGAACGGGCGCGTTTTCACGATGCTCAAGTTCCGCACCATGGTTCACGGCGGCGGGAAAGCCCATCACTCCATCACCACGTTGGACAATCAATCGTTCACTCCTCTTGGCCCTGTGCTGCGGCGATGGAAGCTGGATGAGATTCCGCAGCTCGCGAATGTGCTGCTTGGGCACATGAGCCTGGTAGGCCCACGGCCCAAGATGCCGGAGCATACGATCTACGAGCTTCCATGCCGCCCCGGACTCACGGGCATGGCGACGCTGGCGTTTGCCGACGAGGAGGCGATGCTTTCCCGTGTGCCTGACGATCGGCTCGATGCCTTCTACTACGACGCGGTGTTGCCCGCGAAGCACAGGATGGATTCTGAGTACCTTGCGAATGCCACATTTCGCTCGGACCTGCGGCTGCTGGCAAGAAGTCTGCTGCGCCGGTGGGAAGATGCAGCCGCGCAGTTCGATGGGGATCGCCAGAGCCTTTTTTCCGGTCTGCGGCGCTCGTCGCGGGTCGCCATGGAACGGCAGAAGGTCCCGTCTGGGGTGGGTTGGGCTGCCGGATCGTCGTTTCCGATAGCGGAAGTTGAAGACTGACGAATCTAAGCGGCCGCTTGTCGCGGCGGACTGAGGGCGCAGGGTTTAGAGCGCGTCACAATTCTGGAATCGCTCTGGCCCCCAGCATTTGCCGGACATAGCGCTCGGATATCTCACCAACTATGCAGCCATTCGGCGTCGCGGCCGATGCGGACTTGCGTTTGGAAGAGCTCGCTGAGGCGGGGTTCCGTCAGCAGTTCCTGGCGCGGGCCGTCGCCTGCGATGCGGCCCTCGCGCATCAGGATAATGCGCTCGATTTCAGGCAGGATGTCGCCCAGATGATGGGTGACCATGACGATGCCGGTGCCTTCGCGGGCGAGGCCGCGGAGGGTTTCGCGGAGCTCGCGCTGTGCGGCGAGGTCGAGCGCGTTGGATGGCTCGTCGAGCAGGACCTGGCGGGGGCGGTGGACGAGAGCGCGAGCAATGAGGATGCGGCGCTTTTCGCCGGCGGACATGGCGCCGACGAGCTGGTTGGCAAGATGCGATGCTTCGATGCGATCGAGCGCTTCGCGGGCGCGGATGCGCATTTCGTCGGTGACGTGAAGATTGGGCCAGAGAGTGGATGCGGAGAAGAAGCCGGCGATGACGGCGTCGAGGCCGGTGGTAACAGCGGTGCGCTCACCGGGCAGTTCGGCGCCCGTGGGGCCGGCGCTGACCACGCCGAAGTGGCGGCGGAGCTCGGTCAGGTCCCAGCGCTCGCGGCCGAAGATGCGCACGTGCATGCCGGGCTGGACGATGGGGTAAAGCTGGCAGGTGATGGTGAGAATGAGCGTGGATTTGCCGCAGCCGTTGGGGCCAAGGATGGCAACGTGCTCTCCGGCTCGGATGGAGAGGTTAATGTCGTGCAGCACAATGCGATCTTCGCGAGCGACATTGACGCTGCGGAGGTCGAGGAATTCGGAAGCGGTGTCGGGATTTTCGGTCATTGCGTTGGGTGATCGCTGCGGTTGAAAACGGAACAAATGCGGGTCCTTCGACTGTGGTCGCTGACGCGACCTCCGCTCAGGATGACCAGTTATTATGCTGAATTTGAAATCGGGCATAACTGTTTGGAATGGTAAGCGTTCATCGTTGCGTGGCCCACCTGCTAGATTAAATGGGTCCACACCATGAGAGATCATTTCCACGAGCCGATTCCACGGGGGTTCAGATTTGCGGCCGCTAAAGCCGGCGTAAAGGCGAGCGGCCGCCCGGATTTTGCCGTGATCGTTGCCGATGAGGCGGCGAGCGCGGCCGCGGAGTTTACCTCGAATCGCGTGCAAGCGGCTCCGCTGATCGTCGATAAGGAGCACCTGAGTGCAACCGGCGGGCGCGTGCGCGTGGTGGCTGTGAATGCGGGCAACGCCAACTGCGCGGCGGGCGAAGCCGGACTGCGCGCGGCGCGGGCGACTTGCGCGGCGGCAGCGAAGACCTTCGGCTGCAGTGAGGAGGAGGTGTTTCCGTCGTCGACGGGGATCATCGGCGTTCCGCTGCCGGCAGAGAAGCTGATCAAAGTGATGCCGGAACTGGCCGCGGCGTTGAGTGCAGACGCGAAGAGTTTCGAGGAGGCGGCGCAGGCAATTCTGACGACGGACACGGTGAAGAAGACGGCTTTCGCGCGCCTGGAGGTGGCGGGTGGGGTGGACGGCGCCGAAAAGGGAACGGTGCAAGAGGTGCGCATCGCGGCCTTCGGCAAGGGCTCGGGAATGATTCATCCTCAGCTCGTGCCGCACGCGACGAACCACGCGACCATGCTGATCTACGTGATGACGGATGCGGCGATCGAGCCGGGGGTGCTGTACGCGTATCTTCGAGACGCGGTGGAGATGAGCTTCAATCGCATTTCTGTGGATGGAGATACGTCGACCAACGATACCGTGCTGCTGCTGGCGTCGGGTGCGTCGGCGGTGCGGATCGGAGCAGGCGACGCGGCTTTTCGAGAAGCGCTGAACGAAGTGTGTCTCTCGATGGCGCGGCAGGTAGTGGGTGACGGCGAGGGACTGACGCACGTGGTCGAGCTGCGGATCGAGGGCGCGGCGAGCGATGCGGATGCGCTGCGCGTGGCGAAGGCAATCGCGCACTCGCCGCTGGTGAAGACGGCGTGGGCGGGATGCGATCCGAACTGGGGCAGGCTCGTGGCGGCGATCGGCTACTCAGGGGCGCAGGTCGATCCGGGGCGCATCGATATTCGATTCGGCGATCTGCCGATCTGCCGCGATGGGGGCCGCGCGCCGGAGTTTGACGAGGCGGCTGCTCACTTATACATGGGCCAGCGCGAGTACTCGATCACAATCGATCTACACCAGGGAACGGGGAAGTGCGTCTTCTGGACGACGGATCTGACCGTCGAGTACATCCACATCAATGCGGATTATTCGACGTAGGGATGTCTATCCCGCCCAAGCGGAGCTTCGACGGGGCACCCCGATGGTTGCTATTTCGCGCGGGGATGGGTGCGGTCGTAGACCTCGGTCAACTGGGCGACGGTGAGCTGCGTATAGCGCTGCGTAGTGGAGAGGCGCTCGTGGCCGAGAAGTTCCTGGATGGCGCGGAGGTCGGCGCCTTCTTCGAGCAGATGGGTGCCGAAGGCGTGGCGCAGCGTGTGAGGATGAACGTCGGAAGAGAGGCCGCGCAGGATCGCAATCCGCTTGACGATGCGGCCGACGCTGCGAGTGGTGAGCCGCGCCTGGCCGCCTTTGGAGACGCCGCGAAGCTGGAGATTGAGAAAGAGCGCCGGAGTTGTGACTTGATTTTCTTCGGCCGCAGCGGCCAAGCGAGCCGATCGCTCGGAAAGATACGCACGCAGAGCTTGGGCAGCGGAGTCGCCCAGAGGAACGTAGCGCTGTTTCTGCCCCTTGCCGCGGACCAGGATGGCTTCGTTGGCCCAATGGATGTCGTCGAGATTGAGGCCGACGAGTTCGGCGTTGCGGATGCCGCAACCGTAGAGCATTTCGAGAATTGCCTTGTCGCGGGCGGGCCAACTGGCCGCGTCGTCGGAGACTGAATCGACGGCGCGGTTGAGCTGCTCGATAGAAGGCACGCGCGGCAGATGCTTGGGCAGGCGCGGAGTAGCGACAAGCGAGGCAGCGTTCTGGTGGATGTGGCCGGCGTGGGCGAGCCACTTGAACCAGCTGCGGATGGCGGCGAGGGCGCGGGCGGCAGAGGTTTTTGAAAGTCCGCGGCCATAGAGGGAGCCGATGTAGTCGCGGATGTGCGTGTGCTCGATGTGGTCGACGGAGGGGATGGCGCTTTTGGTCGCGGTCCACGCAGCGAAGGCATGCAGCTCGCGTTGATAGGCGCGCAAGGTGTGGGCTGAGGCGCAGCGCTCGTTGGCCAGGACGCGAAGATAGGCCTGGACGAGCCCGTCAATACCTGGGGCCGCGGCGCTACTTAAGTCCTCGACGCTACTTGTGTCCGCGGCGCTAAGGGATGCTGCGGTCGTGCCCGACTCTTGAGCAGCCGGGGCGATCGACGGCGCGACGGAGGAGCTCATGCTTTTTCCTCGGTGGCAGCTTTCCGCGATACGAGGCGCGGCCCAAGAGGAGCGGAGGTGAGCGTATCGGGATCGGTGGGACGCCGGGCGCCGCGCGGATGATGCATGCGGTGAACCGCTTTGAGGCGGCCCAGCGCCAGGTGCGTGTAGACCTGCGTAGTGGAGATATCGGCGTGGCCGAGCATGGTTTGCACGCTGCGCAGATCGGCGCCGTGTTCGACCATGTGCGTGGCGCAGCTATGACGCAAGCCGTGTGGGCTGGTGGAACGGTTCATGCGCTTCACCAGATGCCAGATCCACTGCCGGGTCAGGGGCATGCCGCGGATTGAAAGGAAGAGGCGGGACCGATCCGGGCGCGGGGCTTTGCTCTTTCGAGTCGAGCTGATGCGCTCAAGATGCGGGCGACCTTCGCGCAGGTACTCCTCAAGTGCATGCAGCGCAGCGCGGCCGAGGGGCACGATGCGTTCTTTGTCGCCCTTGCCGCGAACCAGCACGCGGCCCGAGTCGAGCGCGAGATCGCTGGTGGCCAAAGAAGTGACCTCGGAGACGCGCAGGCCGCCTGCGTATAGAACCTCGAGAATGGCGCGGTCGCGGAGCGCAGTGGCTTTGGCCTTGGGGTGCGAGGCCGCCATGCCGGCGCGCTCGAGCATTTCTGCGACTTCCGGCTCGGCGAGCGATTTGGGCAGGACCTTCCAGGCCTTGGGCGACTCAATGTTGACCGTGGGATCGTGACGAATGCGCTTGTCGAGGAGAAGCCAACGGTAAAAGCCGCGGAGGCAGCTAAGCTTGCGGGCTGCGGAGCGGGAGTCGATGCCGTGGTTGCGAAGGTGTTCGAGAAGGGCGGCGACATCGGCTTCGGTGGCCGCGGAAAGGAGCTGGCCGCGGTCCTCGAGGAACTCGGCAAAGATGCGCAAATCGCTGAGATAGGCCTCGCACGTGAGAGGCCTTAACCCCTTTTCTACCTTTAGATACGATTCAAAACCCGATAAAAGTGCAAGATGATTTTGTCGTTCCACAAGACCGATTATGGGCGTCTTCGAGGGGTGGCTCCGGAGAGGCTGGGGGTTACTGAACCACGTTCATAACGGCTCAAGAGCGGCAATACAACAGGTGGTGTTTGGGGAAAGTAACCTGCCCAATCCGGCGGTCTCTCGCCGTCAGGCTCTGTATATGAACGGCGGCGCCGATTCTGCCGATAATTCCTCCAGAGAAGTGCATTGGAGGCGCTTGGTTGTGAGTAAGGGCGGCAAGAAAAGCCATGGACGGAAAGGCGCTGGTGCGGGCAGGCAAGCAGAGAGTTCCGGCGAAGCTGCGAAGCCGATGAGGATTGGTAAGGACTGCGACTACGAACGGGAGTTGCGGCGGCTGCAGATCGAGCTGGTGAAGCTGCAGGAGTGGATCAAGCACGAGGGGCTGCGGGTGGTGGTGCTGTTCGAGGGGCGGGACGCGGCGGGCAAGGGCGGGGCGATCAAGCGGATTGCCGAGTCGCTCAACCCGCGGGTGTGCCGGATTGTGGCCCTGGCGACGCCGACCGGGCGCGAGAAGACGCAATGGTACTTCCAGCGGTATGTGGCGCATCTGCCGGCGGCGGGTGAAATGGTGCTGTTCGACCGGAGCTGGTATAACCGCGCCGGAGTGGAGCACGTGATGGGGTTTTGCACGGAGCACGAGTATCAGGAGTTCATGCAGAGCTGCCCGGAGTTTGAGCGGATGCTGCTGCGCTCGGGGATCATTCTGATCAAATACTGGTTCAGCGTGAGCGACGAGGAGCAGGAGCGGCGGTTCCAGGACCGTATGAAAACGCCGACCAAGCGATGGAAGCTGAGCCCGATGGACCTGGAATCGCGCAAGCATTGGGCCGATTACTCGCGCGCCAAGGACGAGATGTTTGCCGTGACCGACACCAGGCAAAGCCCGTGGTATGTGGTGAACGCAGAGAACAAGAAATCCGCGCGGCTGAACGTGATCGGGCACTTGCTCTCGATGATTCCATACAGAGACCTGACGCCGGAGCAGCTGAAGCTGCCGCCGGTCATGAAATCGAGGTATGTGCGGCCGCCGATCGACGAGCAGAACTTTGTGCCGGAGGTGTATCGGTGAGGCAGGGAGCCAGGGAGCGGCTGGCCTCTAGCTCATCGCGATGCGGCGGTAGCACCGCGCTCAATGGGAAGGTGAATGATCTCCGGCTTGAGATCGCCATTCTTTTTCAAAGTCAAAAGCCCAGTCGTCACCGGCAGCTCAAACCGCCGCGGGCCGCAGGAGCCGGGATTGAAATAGAGCACGCCTCTCTTGGTGTAGAAGTTGGGCACGTGGGTGTGGCCGTGGAGGACGGCGGCGAATTTGGCGGCGGCGGGATCGAGGTGGAGGGTTTTGAGGTCGTGCAACATATAGATGTAAAGGCCGGGGCCGGGCGGATTTTCGATGAGAACGACCTCGGTTTCGGGGAGTTTGGCGCAGGCACCTTCGCGGTCGATGTTGCCGCGGATCGCCGTAACCGGCGCAATTTTCGCGAGCTCGTCGAGGATGGCGATTTTGCCCACGTCGCCAATGTGGAGGATGCGGTCGACGCCACGCAGAGCGGGGCCGACTTCGGGGCGGAGCAGGCCGTGGGTGTCGCTGATGACGCCGAGGAGCATGGATTCAGGATGACAGATGGGTTCGTGCTTTCCCAGGTCTCAAAATCGAGACCTGGGGAACCCGGTAAACAAGCGGGCTAGCGGTGCCCCAAATCTTGGTGAGAACAGTCGCCAAATGCAGGTCCTTCGACTCCGGCTGCCGTTCGCGGTAGCGAACGGCGGCCTTCGCTCAGGATGACAGTTTTTATTGAGGTGCGATCCCACCCTAAACGCTCAGTCACCCCACGGACATGGACCCGTCCGTGGGGACCCCGATGTACGCGTTTAGAATGGGGCACCCCGATTTCGTGCTGAGTTGAATTCGCAAAAAGCAACCGCAGATCCTTCGACTCGTCTGCCTGTGGCATACTCGCTCAGGATGACAGAATAGGGCACTCCGAAATTTGAGATGAAGGAAAACTCCCGAAGTAACGAACCGCGCGCTCGATCGAACTGGCGGCACGTGGTGGCAGCCTACACTCAACCGCGCGTGCTGCAGGTGCTGGCGCTCGGATTTTCGAGTGGCTTGCCGCTCCTGCTGACTTACTCAACCCTTTCGGCGTGGCTGGCGACCGCCGGCGTGCGGCGCGCGGCGATCGGCACCTTCGCCCTGGTGGGCACTCCCTACGCATTCAAGTTTCTGTGGGCGCCGTTGATGGATCGCGTGCCTCCTCCATTGCCGTTGGGGCGGCGGCGCGGTTGGGGAATCACCATCCAGATTCTTCTGATCGGCGCAGTTCTCACCCTGGGATTATGCAATCCAAAACACAACCTGCCTCTGATGGCAGCCTTGGCTGTGCTTGTCGCATTCTTATCGGCGAGCCAGGATATCGTGATCGATGCCTGGCGGGTGGAGAGCCTGAATGGAGATCAGCAGGCTCCCGGAGCAGCCATGATTGGGTCCGGCTACCGCATCGGCATGCTGGTTGCCGGCGCAGGCGGCCTTTTGATCGCCGCGCGCGCAGGGTGGTTTGCGGCCTATGCCACAATGGCGGTGCTGCTGGTTGTGGGGCTGCTGGTGTTTTTACTGGGTCCCGAACCGAAGGTCGCGGCGGAAACTGCAAATGCTGCGGAGCCAACCGGGCATGCGATTCGCCACGCGATTTCGACCGCCGTGATCGGTCCATTTCGCGATTTCATGCACCGGCCGCTCTGGCCCATCATCCTCATCGCCATTTTCGGTTACAAGCTGGGCGAGGCAATGGCGGGAGTGATGTCGACGCCGCTCTACATATCGCTGGGATTTTCGCTGCCCGAGATCGCCGCTGTCTCGAAAGTGTTCGGATTTTTCTCGATCGTGGCGGGGGCTCTCTTGGGCGGCTTCGTGACCACCCGGTTCGGAATCCGCCACTCGCTGATTCTCTGCGGCATTTTGCAGTCGATCGGGAACCTGTTCTTTGTTCTGCAGGCTGTAGGCGGCCATCGGGTCGGCTACCTTGCTTTATGCGTCACTGCCGAAAATATTACCGGTGGAATGGCCGGAACCGCGCTGGTGACCTATCTTTCCAGTCTGTGCTCGCCCGCTTTTACGGCGACCCAGTACGCGCTGCTCTCCTCGCTTAGTTTGCTCGGCCGCACCGTGGTGGCTTCGTCTGGTGGAGTTTTGTCGGAGAAGATGGGCTGGGTGCGGTTCTTTCTGCTCACCTGTGTCGTCACATTGCCGGCCATCGTTCTGTTCATCTGGATCGGACCGCGCGACGATTTCGGGGATCGACCAGCTCTCAAAAGCACAAACGGCAAGTCAGAAGATGCGGCCCCCGCCTAAAGAACTCACGTCACAATCCGGCTTGAGTACCTAAACGCGACCGAGTGAAGGTTATCGCGGCTGGCCGCGAAGGCGCAGTCCTGCCTGGCGCGATACTTTGGTTACTAGCGAGTCCTCCGAATTTATCGAAGAATAGAGCGACGGAGCCAGGCGGACGGGGTTGAATCATCAGGGATCAGGGATCAGGGATCAGGGATCAGAGAGCAGGGATCAGAGAGCAGAGAGCAGAGAGCAGAGAGCAGAGAGCAGAGAGCAGAGAGCAGAGAGCAGAGAGCAGAGAGCAGAGAGCAGAGAGCAGAGAGCAGAGAGCAGAGATCATAGAGCATAGAAAAATCTATATGCGAGAGCGCGGCGCAAGCGCAGCCCGATGGCGCGCAGGGCAACGTACAGGCTGCGGCAGAGCAGTTGTTGGCGTTGGCGAACCAAGTGCGGGCCGAGGCTGGGGTGGGGCGGCTGGATTGGGATCCGGCGCTGAATGCTGCCGCGTTGAAGCATTGCCAGAGGATGGTGGCGGAGGGGCCGATTTCGCACCGCTATGGCGGCGAGGAAGACTTGAGTGTTCGTGCGGCCCAGGCCGGTGCGCACTTCAGTGTGATTGAGGAGAATGTGGCCGTCGGGCCTTCGGCAACCGTGATTCACAGAATGTGGATGGAGTCGCCGGGCCACCGCGAGAACCTGCTGAGCCCCGAGGTGGATCACGTGGGCATCGCGGTGGTGGCCGCACGCGGCGTGTTGTATGCCGTGGCCGACTACAGCCAGGTGGTGAAGCAGATGAGTTTGCCGCAAGTTGAAGCGCGCGTGGCCGCGCTGGTGGCGGCGAGAGGAGTGAGTGTGTTGCAGGATCCGGGCGCGGCGCGTGCGGCATGCACGATGGGCCAGGGAATGCCGAGGGCAGCTGGCGGAATGCAGCCGCACTTCGTGATGCGCTGGCAGGATGCGATCCTGACGCGGCTGCCGCAGGAACTGATCGATCACCTGGAAACGGGCAGGTATCGAATGGCCGACGTAGGTGCGTGCCCTCCGCAAGACATGAGCGGCGATTTCACGACATATCGGATCGCGGTGATTTTGTATTGAGACAGTGGAGCAGTGAAGGAGTGAAATGAGTGAACAAGTGAAGGCACATTAGCCGAAGTCCTGGTGCTCAGGCCAGAATTGAGCCCAGGGTTGGCGTGGAGGGCCGCAGACGAAGATGTCGGGGTGGTCCACGCTTTCTTCATTGCGGATGCCTTCGGAGTTTCCGTTGTGGGCGGCGAGCCGGCAGTTGGTGAAGATCTGATTGGCCTGTTCCGGCGTCAGGCCGAGAACAATATAGGTGGTGGGTGAGGGCGCTGGGTAGCCGCGCAGCCATTCGGAGTTGGTTGTGCCGATGGGTTCGGGAAGGGAATACGCGCGGCCGAGAATGTCGATGGCCCCGTATTCGCCATAGTTGCCGGTGGTGATCCCCAGGTGAGCTTGCTGCTCTGGCGGCAGCGAGGCGCGGATCTGCGCGACGGTGTGTACCAGCTCGTCCCAACCGATCTCCTCGCGGAGATCGCCGTTCTTGGCGAGCGCAAACTCCTTCAGTGGCCCGCTCGATGCAATAGGAAGAACGACGGCGCAGATGTATGCCGAGACGAATGCGAAGGCGGCGAAATAAACGGTTGCGATGGAAACGCGGGCGGCACGAGGAAAAGAGCGGAGCCAACGCTCAGCCAGGACCGCGCCCATGGCGAGAAGCATGGGGTAGGCGCCAGCCATATAGTAGCTACGGCCCTTTCCAATAGCGAAGAGCGCGAGCGGGACCAGATACATGAACGCCAGCATACGATAGCGGCGATCGCGCAGATAACCGAAGATCCCGGCGAGCCAGAGCGGCGCGGCGGCTAGGTTGGCGCAGATGAAGAACTGGCCTTTCCAGAATCCCTGGGCGCGCCCTTCGCCCACGTCGCGCGCGTGAATGTGCTGGAGAAAGTGGTAAGAGATGAAGTTGTGGTGGACGAGCCAGATGAGGTTGGGCAAAAAGAGGACGAACGCGAGCGCGGCGCCGGCCCACAGCCAAACGCTCGCGAAGAAGCGGCGCGCGGGCGTGAGAACGAGGCCGGCGAGGGTTCCTGCGACAAAGAAAGCGATCGAATACTTGGTGAGCAGCCCCAGGCCGATGGCGGCGCCGATGGCGGGGCACCAGCGCGGATTCTCAGATTTGAGAAGGCGAATGGTGAAGAACGCGATGAGCACCCACCAGAGAAAATCGAATGAAGTGTATTGAAACTCGGTGCCGTTAAAGAGCGCGAGGGGCGAAAAGGCGACGGCGAGAGCGGCGTTGACCTGCGCCGAGCGCGAGCCGCCCAGCTCGCGGGCCATGAGGCCGGAGACGAAGACGGCGACAGCCTGCGCAAGAACGGAAAAAAGCCGAAGGCCGACCATGGAGAGACCGAAGAGGTCGAGACCAACACGCTCGATGAAGGGATCCAGGGGAGGGTAGGAGACGAACCCCCAATCAAGATGGCGGGCATCCGAGAGGAACTGGAGTTCATCGCGATGGAAGCCGTAGCGGCCGTTGGTGGCGACGTGAATCAGCGCGACAGCAGCGGCGATGGCGAAAAGACTGAGGCGGTCTGAGGGGCCGGCAACGGGTTCCGTCCTCGCTGTGGAGACGGGTGCGGTGCCGGGTTGGCTCGTAGCAGAGTTCATCCAGCCTGATGTGCTTTACGTTTGGGGCGCCGGCGCGGTTCCATTGCGGCGCTCGAGCGGCGAAGGCACGCGAACCGAAGCCATGCCCGCGGCAGTAGCGGCCTGGATACCGATGCCGGTGTCCTCAAAGACAAGACAGTGTTTTGCGTCGATGCCAAGGCGCTGGGCCGCGATGAGATAGGCGTCGGGCGCGGGCTTGCTGTGCATGTAGTCTTCAGCGCCGACGAGGAGATCGAAGCGGTCGAGAAGGTTGAGGGTGGTTAAGGATTTGACGATCGACTCGCGCGTGCTGCCCGAGACGACAGCGAAGGGCAACAGACCCTGTCCCGCGTGAATGATCTCGACCACCTCGGGCACCGGCTTGAGCGCGGGAAGAAGCTCGAAGTAGAAATTTTCCTTGTGCTCTGCCACGATAGCGGCCGGCATGTTGAGGCCGTGCATTTTGTTGAGCGTCGAAATGATTTCGACGGGCGGTTTGCCGCCCCATGCGTAGAAGAGGTCTTCGTCGAACGGGCAGTTCCACTCGGCGAGGGCTTTGGTCCATGCCACGTAGTGGAGCGGCATGGAATCGGCGACGGTGCCGTCGCAGTCGAAGAGGTAGGCGCGAAAGTCACCGGCGGGGATGGGAAGCTTCACGGGTCGAGGGAACTCCTTTGAGTGATGTCAATTAAATGATGGGGAGATATAGTGCGGTTTCCCACTCTTTCGTGGCCGTGGCGAAAGAAAAGGATGAGGCAACCGCGCTTTGGCTCGCCGTCAGTGCGCTGCTGCCGCGGTTTCGACAGGCGGCGTGGCGCAACCACCCTCGCCGGGCTTCGTCGGCTCCATCCGCAGCGCGTTGTTAAAGCGGTTGAAGTAGTTAAATAGGCCGATCGCGCAAAGAAGCTCGACGATCTCGCCTTCGGAGTAGAAACTGCGCAGCTCGGAGAACTGCTGGTCGCTGACGCTGTTGGCATCGCGGGTGACGGTTTCAGCCAGGCGGAGCGCGGCTTTTTCGGCGGGCGTGAAGTCGGGGCGCGCAGGCCAGTCGGCGAGATGCGCGAGCTGATCGTCGGACCAGCCAAGGTTGCGGGCCAGGACGGTGTGGCTGGCAAGGCAGTAGGGCGTTTGGTTCACCTGGCTGGTGCGGACGATGATCAGCTCTTTGAGCCTGGTCGAAACCGTGCCGGTGTTGAGAACAGCGGCAAAGTGGGCCTGCATGGTGGCAAAAATCTCGGGCCGGTGCGCCATCACTCGGAACATGTTGGGAACGTTGCCGCGGACGGCGAAGATCTTGTCGTATAGCGATGCGATTTCAGGGGCGACTTCGCTGCGATCAAGCCGTGAGATTCGGGACATACGGCCTCCTATGGGTCTGATCCCATGGTATCGTTTCCGCATTTGGGTCTGCGATTCTGAGAAGCCGATGGGAGGGGTGAAACCGGGGTCGGCCATTTTGACGCACGATCAAGGCTCTGCTAACTTAATTAAGGACAATACCCTGCCACACACTCCTCAGTAGCTCAATGGCAGAGCATTCGGCTGTTAACCGAAGGGTTGTAGGTTCGAGTCCTACCTGAGGAGCCAATAAATCAATAACTTAGCTCTCATCGCGCTCTGCTTGCGCTCCGTTTCCCTGAAACGCAAGCCGCGCAACTTTGATTCCCGCAGTAGTCATCTCATCCGTTACAACATCCCCGTAAATGTTCATTGTGGTCCTGATATCCGCGTGACCCATCATCTTTTGCTGGACAGCAACAGAAGTCCCCACAGCGTCAAGCCATGAGCGGTGAGTGTGCCGAAAAGAGTGCGTCCCGAGATGCCCGATTTTCGCGGCTTCCGTCGCCCGCACAAGTTCCCGCCACACACCCGTGTATGAATACGGGAATCTGCCGAGTTTGAGTGGACTTGCGAAAATCCAGCCCTCACCGCCCGAAAAATCGGAACGCTGTTTACAGAACTTTAGGCGTTCCAACATCTCGCCTGTGAGACTGAAGGTCCATGCGGAGCCTTCCGTCTTCACGTCCGCTACGACCTGCTCCACGACGCCTCGCCGGACGTTCAGCGTTGAGCCTAGCCAATCCACGTCGGCCCATCGCAGGCAATGCTCCGAGTCGTCACAGACTTGTCTATGGAAAAATAACTGATGTAGTATATTGACATGTCTAGTAGACAACAAACACACAAATATCAGCTTCCTCCAGATACCCTTGATTCCACAAGCGTTAACGTTAGATCATCATTTTGTACGTTGATTCCGCGGCGAGGGACAATCGAAGAATTTGGAATCAAGATGGCAGGCCGAGGCAAAGCCAAAGTGAGCGAACAGTTCCTGATCGATAACGTGTTGATCCGACCCGACTCATCAGGGTTAGCCAAGGGGACAACACTGAACCACCCAAGTCGACATTCCCAATCGACCACGCTCGGGATGGATCTTGGCATCTCGAAAATCCCGGTGTACCTTTCCCGGCGACTAATCACATTCTCGCCCGGGGCGTTCTAGCATGGAGCCTAAAGTGGATATTGTGCACGATCTCGATGCGTCGTCAGAGGCGCAGCCAAAATATAAGCAAATTGCCGACGTGTTACGCGCGAAAATCTCTTCTTTGGCATATCCACCGGGAGACAAACTTCCCAGTGACTCCGAGTTGAGCAAGCAGTTTAGCAGTTCGCGACTGACGGTAATTCGTGCTCTCCGACAATTAGAGTCGGAAGGCTTGGTAGAGCGCAAGGCTGGTTCGGGAACCTACGTAGGAATCCAGCGCACTGACTCCGCTCACTCGTTTGGACTGCTATTTCCAAACCTAGGTGAAGGGGAGATTTTTGAACCTATATGTGCAGGCTTAGCACAAGCGAGTAACTTGTCGCAACAGGCTCTTATCTGGGGAAATGTATCGAACTCCAGTAATAAGGAGGCACAGGCTCTGGAGCTTTGCAACTCATTTATTGCAAGAAGGGTCGATGGAGTATTTTTTGCACCCCTCGAGCTAACTTCTCATACCGAGGAGATTAATCTGCAGATTGTTAATCGCTTAGATGAGGCAAGCATTCCTATCATCTTGCTAGATCGAAGTACACGGCCGTTTCCACAGCCTGCGCAGCACGATCTCGTTGGTATAGACAATTGGCGGGAAGGTTGCCGAATGGCTAAGTACCTTATAGACCTCGGCTGCACGAGACTCGGATTCGTTGGTCGTCCGGGCTCGGCCCCGACGGTGAACGCACGCATTGCCGGCTTGAGTGAAGCACTGCGTCGATATGCGTCCGGGATGTCACCTGAGTGTGTCTTGATGGCGGAGCCGACCGATATAGACGCCGTTCATCGCTGGATTCAGGCCGTTCGTCCTGAAGGCGTACTTTGTGCTACCGACTACACGGCAGGGCAACTCATGCACACA
The DNA here is from genome assembly GCA_049520675.1 of Occallatibacter sp. Classification (GTDB taxonomy): domain Bacteria; phylum Acidobacteriota; class Terriglobia; order Terriglobales; family Acidobacteriaceae; genus Telmatobacter. The sequence goes on from JBEKPO010000041.1 coordinate 17,244, forward strand.
CTCGCAAAGCTTGGCATTGCCGTGCCTCAAGAAGTCAGACTTGTGGGTTTCGACGATGTAAGATATGCAAGCATTCTTCCGGTTCCTCTGACAACACTCCGTCAGCCATGCCGCGAAATTGGCATCGCAGCTATGAAGGCCATGCTGGCTCGACTCGACGATCCTTCAATGGCGCCTCGCACCATTTCCCTTGACTGCGAACTCATCGTAAGGGCGTCTTGTGGCGCAAATTTGAATTACTCAATGAGCACTCAACCCGGTCAGTTTAGCAAGCAGCCCATTCAGTGACTGCGCTCTACCGGTTAGCGGAGGTCCACGATTCACGGACCGCCTGGCAGGTGATTCTCTTTAGTTCCGTCCCAAAACAGGTGGCGGATCCACCAAGACCACCCATTCACTAGTAAATAGGTATCGAGGTAGGAGATGCATCTGATCGTTGTAAATCGCGCGGCGGCAGCCGGTTCCGGGACTGGCAACTCTAACGACAGCCGGGCGTCGTTTTCTTCACGCATGCCGGCTCTAATGTTCTTTCGTCTTTGTGTCTGGCTCTTTGGTGTTTTTCTCTGCCTGCCCATCTCCCTTTGTGCGGAGACTAGGGCAATGCAGATCACGCAGCAATACCTAAATATCCCGATCGGGCGCGAAGCCAAAATGCAAGTGTTTCAGATAAGCGTTGATGGCAAGCTGAAACGTGAATTTCCCGCGCAGCTGGCGGAAGACTCGATCGACTACTGGGTATTCATCGACGTGAGTGAGTTTCAGGGGCACACAATCACACTATCCGGCAGTGCGTCTCAGTTGGCATTGGACCGCATGTATCAGTCGAACGAGATTGAGGGAGAAGCTAGCCTATATAAAGAACCCAATCGGCCACAGTTTCACTTTACGGTTAAGCGAGGGTGGAGCAACGATGTCAATGGCCCGATCTTCTATAAAGGCCAATACCATCTGTTTTGGCAGGCGTTTCCATTTGGAGTGACGTGGGATACAGGGTTCATGTATTGGGGACACGCAGTGAGCAAGGATTTGGTTCACTGGCGGGAGTTGGCGCCTGCACTCATGGTCGACAAGCTAGGCTCGCCATGGTCCGGTTCAAGTCTTGTCGACCGCAACAATGATGGTGGGTGGGGAAAAGATGCTCTTGTGCTTGTGTACACGGCTTTTGACCGCTTCTCGCATAAACAGGTACAGTGCATTGCCTACAGCACGGACAATGGAGTCACGTTTACTCGCTTTGCGGGCAATCCTGTCCTTGACAGCAACAGCGCTGCGGGAACGAACGACACCAGGGACCCAAAGGTCTTTTGGTATGAACCGACAAGGCGTTGGGTGATGGTCTTGTTTGAGAAAGACGGTATGTCCTTTTACAATTCCACCGACCTTAAATCATGGACATGGCAGAGTCACCTCAAGGGTCTTCATGAATGCCCGGATTTCTTTGAGTTACCTGTTGACGGAGATACCAGTCATCGCAAGTGGATACTTCATGGCGGCTCGTCCACATACTTTATCGGCAGTTTCGATGGCAGTACATTCACTCCTGAAACACTGGCGCTGCGGTACGCCGAGGGAAGAAACTCGAATGGAGACGACATTCTTTATGCTGCGCAGTCCTTCACCGATATGCCGGACGGCAGGCGTGTCCAAATGGCTTGGGGAAGAATCACCGAACAGGGCATGGCGTTCAGTCAGATGATGCTCTTCCCAACGCAATTCAGGTTGGCTACCACACGGGATGGTCTCAGAATGCTCGCTACCCCTATTCGAGAAATCGAACGGTTGCACACCAAGCAGTATTCTTGGTCGTCGCTTACTGCTACGGATGCTACACGGAGGCTGCATCTTATTCCTCCCGGACCTCTCCATGTGAAGATGCTGGTGACCTTAGAGAAAGATGACGAGCTTACCATTCGATACCAGGGAAACCCTCTGACCACTTTCCAGTTTGGCGATTTCGACAAAGGCCTGGGATCAGTGGAGATATTGATCGACAAAGCTGTAGCTGAGATATTTATCGATGGCGGAAGGCGGTACATCGTCAAGGAGATACCTTCGACTACGAATGGTCGCGGCATGGAACTCGAGGCGGGACGCTCAGGGCGAATTGTCAATACTCTTGACGTCTATAGGATGTCTTCTATCTGGAAACTGGGTGTAAGGGACAAGCGGAGTGTGAGCGCACTCATGTAAGACTCGAGGGTGCGTCTTGACCTTTGCTCGGCATTTGCTGATTCTGAGGGATCACAATGCATTCGACAACAACCAGGCTAATGCACATTCGAGGAGTGGAACGATGGATAGACGTACCTTTTCACGCTACTTTGGGGCCCTAACCTTTGGCTCTGGAGCTTTCGGTCACTATAGCGCAGCGGCTTCAAAAGACTCCCGTGCAGACCCGTTCCTAGACGTTCAGACATTCACCCAGGTGGGAAAGGAAGAACAGCCATTCGTAGAAAGAGGCGGATCTCGCAACCCACAGTGGTTCAGGATACCTCGACCACATGTGGCTTGGAGGTGCATTTCAAAACTATTTGAAACTACGTATACGGGTCTACGTCGACCATGAATCTACTAGCTCGATTGACGCGGAACTGGGACTGGGAGCGGGAGTCGGCTTCGGCGATTCGCACGCACCATGGGGAACCCAGTTCAGCGGCATTACCGGCTCACCAAGCGGCGTCTTCTTGAATTATCGGATTCCTTTCCGATCTCATATTCGTGTCACAGCCGAGCTTCCCTCAGGGGTATCTCGTGAGACTGGTGGATTGTTCGGGGTACCGAGAACCTCCCTTTGCGGGTGTCAGGGATACGTCTGCCTGAGACGGCGAGACTCCGGTTATACAAGGCCGAAGACCTTTTAGTCCAACCCTTTGAGGAGTTCGATTTGTGCCGGATAAGTGATGCAGGCATGGTCTTTCAAGTGACGGTGGCAGCGCGAAGTGCCAACTACAAGTACATAGAAGGTCAGATGCACGCATATATGTCTGGGAAAAATGAGCCGCAATTCCTCTCCTCCGGACTTGAGGACTACTTTCTCGGGACCTACGGGTTCAATCGGGGACTGTACCATCTGCCACAAGCCGGTTTAACTCACAGAGACGAAAGGGATAATTCGTTTTCCGCATACCGGTTTCACGTTATCGATCCGATCTTTTTCGCGAGTGGTATGCGCCTCGCGTGCCGCTGTGGAGAAAGACGCGGTGCTAAAGCCTTCGGTGAACCAATGCCAACAACCTACACAACATATGCGTGGACCTACGAGTGGTAATACACTAGACCCTTCTATTTCCTTAACCAACACCCGGTTGCACCCAAAGCATCGAGCGCCGCCGGACGGCGGCGACAGCACAGTCCCAATCATCAATTCAAGTTTCGCGAGCATCGCCAGAGCCCCATTCCCTTTGTTCTACCCTGTAATTGGTAATAGCGGCGCATTCGTCTCAGGCAATTTCAGGTCGGAAAAGGTGGCAGGAGGGAGGCACTCGATCAACTCCATCCCGACTTTGGTGTGGATAGTGACCCCGTTGGCAGCAAAAGGGACGAAGAAATATGCGCCTTTCTTCACACTACTTATACCTGCCGGGCTCATCAATTCTCCCTCTCCGCTTGTCACTACATAGACAGCTAGATTCCTCAAAGCACAAGACGTTTTCACAGTGTACCGATTTACAGCGAAGCATGGTGTATCTGTGAACGAGATCAGAACTTCTTTTCTATAGTCATTGTTTTCATGGTCGATCCTCGCCTTCTTTCGTCCCCGTGCGAGAACCGAAGGGCCGGACTGCTGCAAATCAAAACAACCTAGAGCAGTTTCTTTGTCGAGGCCCAGATACATCTCTTGATCGGAGAGACGATAACGATCGCACCAGCGCTCTGGCTGAATTGTGAAATCGGTTGGCTCTTGAACTTCCAGAATCATACATCCGGCACCGATGGCGTGTGCAATGCGAGCAGGAATCAGCCAAACATCACCTGCCTTGGCCTCGACCTCCTGCAACAGACGGGGAAAGGCGTCGCCCGGCTGTTCGCTCTGCTTCACGGCTAGCTGCAGATCGGTTTCGGTCACACCCTCCTTAAAGCCGAAGAAGAGCTTTGCGCCGGGCCTCGTGTCAAGAATGACCCAACATTCAGTCTTTCCATGGTCGCTTGCAAAATGTTCCTTAGAGAAATGCGGATCGGGATGAGTTTGGGCCGGCAAGCGTACGGCGCTGTCGAGAATCTTTACTAACATGTCGAATCCATTTCCACCCGTCAGTTCCTCTGGATTGCTAGCAAGCAGGGAAGCAAAGGTTGTTTCCCCCCCTCGGACTTTCGAGAGTCCTTCATCTGGGGCGCGCATCTCCTTGTTTAAGGCTTTCACCTTCGACGCAATCCACTCTTCAGGTAAATTACCGTCGGCCGCTTCATCTCCAAAGAAATCATGAAAAAGTTTGCCTCCTTTATAGACCCGGAAGACACGGTTACGCTCAAAGAATAATGGGCTTTGAAAATTTGAATTCCGCATCACAAATAGCTCCAATCCCTTTCTTGTTCTCAATGCGTTGTGAAATGTTCTTCCAGCATCAGCGAGAGGCAGTGGTAAATCGGAAGATGAAATTCCTGAATATGCGGTGTCTGCGTGGCTGGCACGCAAATACAGACATCCGCCAGTTCTTTGAGTTTCCCGCCCGATGTTCCGGTCAATGCCAGAACAGGAAGACTTCTCGCACGAGCGACTTCAGCAGCACGGCACACATTGGAGGCGTTTCCGGAAGTGCTCAATGCCCCCAGCACATCGCCTGTCGTGCCGAGTGCAAGTACCAGCTGCGCGAATACATATTCGGGATCTACATCATTTCCGAATGCTGTTGCAAACGCAGGAAAGCCAGTGAGAGGTATGACTGGAAACGCCCATTGCAGTCTGGCAGCTAGCTCAGGCGGCAACCCCTCGCGCATCGAAGCGGCGAGCGATCTGGGGAGTGCGAAGCCCTTGAGCAGTTCGCCAGCCCAATGCTCCGAATCCGCCGCGCTACCACCATTTCCGCAGAGTAGGAGCTTTCGATCTTTCCTGAATGTTTCAGTCAGGAGATCAAATGCTTCTTGAATATCAGGCTGGCATTGTTTTAGCGCTGAGTAGTGTTCGATCAAGTCTCTGAGGTGTACTGACATGATTACCCTTGTAGTTCTTGCACTAGGGTGAGTAGGAAGTCACAGTTATCAGCACAGACATAACGCATCGTCCCACCCATCCGGCTGAATGTCTTGCAAAAGCGCAGGTAATAGGCAGGGTCGTCCGAAGGCGGTTCACCTTTTCCTTGCCAGTCCCAGAAACTCTCGGCCAAATCGACTATGACCATGTGGTGGTTCGTGATCTTACGACCTTCCTGCAATTCGAGATTTTGTGCCATGGAGAACGATTTTTCGAAGACCATCGGTGACATCACAGCCGAACCCACCGAAAGATACACCCCCCCCTCCAATTGATGTACTTGTTCCGCATAGGTGAGAAAATCCCTCAGCGCGACGCGTCCAATTGCTGCCCCGTGATTTACTGGGTGTGTGTAAATGATGTCATGCCCGAACATAGGATGAGCTGTAAAGGGGATGTTCAATCGAAAGGCAGCAGCTTGCGCGCTGTATCTTTTGAAGGGATGAGAGATCGACCGAAACCCGGGTTCAAGATTACAACTTTGAATGGTTGACAGAAGATCAAGGGCCGCAGCAGCAAGATTGGGATCCTTGTCTGCAACGCTTCTGGCGGTATTCAGAAGTTCCTCAGAAGCGGGAATGTCTAAGCCGTCTCGTAGAATCATTTTGCCTACGGCCTCGCCGTAGCCGACCCCCTCGTAGGCCCCGACGATCAGCGCTAAGTTCAAATTGAACCCAGTCTCCTCCCAGATGCCAAATTGACCAACATCGATATTAGCGCGCACATTCTCACTACTTAACCCTTGGAACGCAAACTCCCAGTCGTGAATGATACCCGCCCCGTTGGTGGCCAGAAGAGTAATCCAACCCTGCTCCATGAGTTGGATAAGCACCGGTGCGAGGCCATTTTTTATGGTATGCGCACCAAATGCCAGAATGACAGGTCGGCCCGTGCTTCGAGCAGTGCGGATTTTCGCCGCGCATTCTCTCAGTGCTTCTGTAGCAGCAGGGGGAATCGGCCCTGGTACCGCATCCGGTGAAACGGCGTCCCGCTCGATGTTGACCTTGTTCGTACGAGCATTGAGTCTGAGGATTTGCAAACGTGTACGGTCAAATTGGGGATGCGATGTGCTTTCTGGGCGGGGATGGGGAAGGTAGAGCAACTCCCAAAGCTTTTGCCATTGCGAGAAATCAGGAACAACTGCATCGGCTCCCGCACGAATGAGGCGAGCGCGCTTTTCAGGATTCATCCCGAAGCGCCGTAATTCGTCGCTGGCAACACCGATAGCGAGCGCACCACGCCGCGCGCTTTCGCGTATTTCAACAGGCCCATCTCCAAAAGTGACGATTTGCTCGGCTGCACCATTGATCTCGTCGAGTATTCGCTCGATGACGACTCGCTTTGCATCTTTTGCGACCTGACCAATCGAACCGTAGATTCTACCTTCAAAGAAATCTGCATAGCCCAATCGTTCAGCTTCCCTTCTCACGTCTTCCACATCCGTTCCACTCGCGAGATAGAGATGCACGCCTGAATGTCTCAGTGCCCGAAGAAATGGCACCACGCCTCTTAATACGAAGTCACTGGTGCTCAATTCTCCACAATCTAGCTTGGCTATACGTAGATCAACAACCTGGATGAGTTCCTTGTTGAATATTTCCTTATATTTCGCTGCTGAGAGAATCTGGTCCTCCGGCACAAATCCAAACTCTCTGACCAATTGCACTAGCCCATGCATTTGAACGATTGTCTGGATGCCCGTAGTGCGCTCGATAAACTCCCGCACACGGCCCCGGATTCGATCGAGAAGCGCTTTATCAGCCATCTGGTGTTGAGTTCCAAGAATGGACTTCATCATCATCGGTTCCATGATCTTCTCCCACCCTTCGCGGAGAGTGGAGATAGTGCCATCATGGTCGAATATGGCATGCCGGATATTGAGAGTCGGGACGGGCTCATTGATGATCTCAATTTCAGATCCCTTAAGATATCGTGCGCGATCGAGACATTCGGCGAGCTCTGAGTCGCGAACGTAATCCGCACGTGTCGCCAATTCCAAAATTTCCTGGCGAGTTGCTGTACCAGTCTGGAAAAGCTTCTGAACTGTAACTGCAGCCGCTATGTTAGCCATGAAGGTAGCAGAGGCCAAATCTGTGCCGGTCGAGATACACGCCATAAGTGTTGAGCAAAAGGTGTCGCCTGCTCCCACTGGATCTGTAGGGCCGGACAATTGTAGGCCGCACACCTGAGATATTTCACCACCAGAGACGACAATACATCCTCGCTCTCCACGAGTAACGATGAGCGGCGACTTCCAGCGTTCGAAAAGCTGCCGGGCCTCCTGAACAAGATCTTCAAGAGAAATGACCTCCTCTATATCGGTGGGCTTTCCACTCGCTCTCATGAGTTCTTGGTCGTTGAGCTTGTGAATCGCCCTCGGATAAGAGTCATGGTATCTGCGAGAATCGACGATGAAGGTCAGTTGGGGATGTCGCTCCATCACCTCCGCCAGCCGTTGCCGAAAGGTTATGGAGTCATGAATGCTCCCGGTGACTTGATGATTTATCAACACTGCGGAGACGCCCTGCAGAACTTCCTCAAGTCGTGAGAAGAGATCTGCCTCGGCTAAATCCGATAGGCGATTGAAATTCCCAAAGTCAATACGGCTCAATTCCTGACTTTCCACACACGGCTTGATGTAGGTTGGCGTCGCCCAATCCGTATCTTGAACTATCAAACCGATGCAGTTTACATGTGAGGCTTCAAATAGGCGCCGCAGTTCACGCCCAAAAGGATCGCACCCCAGCACGCCCAGGGGATAGACCGTTTCAACTCCAAGGGCAAGTAGATTCATAACGACGTTCCCCGCACCGCCTGGCGAGTAACGCTGCTGCGTGACTGGTTCAGTTGTCAGTCCGGTCTCAACTGAGAGTTCCGACGCCGATCGATCAAGTTCCCAGTAAATATCTAAACAAAAATCCCCTAATACGGCTACTGAGGCGCTGGAAAGTTTATCTAGACTCGAGGATATTTCTTGCCGACCGAGAGTGTAGTAGGTCTGGAAAATATCTGTTTGGCCTTGAGTCGTTCGGGTGCTCATTCTGTCTGCCCTTCCAGATCCTTCAGCCATACATTCGTTCCTGGGGAAAAGCTATTCAGCCATGACGAGCTAGACCAGCATCATGGGTGCAAAGAAATGCGAAGAGAATGTCTGCATCACGCTGCCCTTCTCAATAATCGGTCCCCGGTCGAATGTGGCGCTTGTCGACCTCGTTGCAGCAGTCACGTCGGTTTTTTCGTCGAATCCGTGGATGTCCCGTCTTGACTGTCGTGTGGAGGTGGACCACGTCTGTGAAACAGGTGGTTCTTGCAGTGATTGATTACGAAGAGGTCCGGCCGGCTGTCATTGTCGAAATTGAGGAGACAGACCTTTGAGCCGCTTGCCTCCAGAATGAGCCGCTTTGCCGGAGTTCTCGCAATGGGGTGCCTGTCCGCGAGGCTCGCTTCCTCTTCAGGGGGGCTCAGGAGGATCGTCAGCCCGCCCTTCACGAGGCCTCCAGCCGAAATGGAATAGTACCAGGCTCGCACAGCGCAAACCCTTCACTCGACGACAACGACATATATACATCCTGAGTTTACTAGTGTCAATATCAGATAGGCAGACACGTATATGATATGTTGAGCTCGTTGTGGTATTGACAGGGACAGCGTTCCTGGCTCGGCAGGCCATCGAAGGGAACATTATCCCTTTCCTGTTCTGGATATAGCGCCACTCGATCGTCGCATGGGAGCTGCAGGATGTCTAATATTCGCAAGGTACTCAATAAACACTTGTTAGCGACTTGTTTGATCGCTTCCCTCGGGGGCCTCCTTTTTGGATTCGATACTGCGGTCATCGCAGGAACAACGAGCTCCCTTACGAGTGCCTTTCATCTATCTCCCCTGGCCCTTGGTTTTACGGTTTCAAGTGCCCTTTGGGGCACCGTCTTGGGCGCCGCCTTCGCCGGCAAGATGGGAGATATTGCTGGTCGTCGCACCTGTCTACGCGACCTGGGCTTGCTCTACGTGCTCACGGCGCTGGGATGCGCATTGGCATGGGGATGGTATCCCCTCCTGTGCTTTCGTGTACTCGCAGGCCTAGCAGTAGGCGGCTCCTCCGTGATTAGCCCAACCTACATTGCAGAGATCGCTCCACCCAAGCTCCGTGGTCGCCTCGTGATGGCGTTTCAATTCAATGTTGTTCTTGGAATGTTGTTCGCGTACTTCTCTAACTTCTGCATAGGCCTATTGCACCTTGGAGCCGCAGATTGGCGCTGGAAATTCAGCATTGCGGCCGTCCCGGCTTTGGGTTTCTACCTTGCATTGTTTCTCATTCCCGAGAGCCCACGATGGCTCGTGAGTAAAGGCAAGAGACAGGAGGCCTTGGAGGTGCTCCAGCGAAATGGCGATCCAGAGCCGGAACTTGAACTATGTGAAATTACGAAATCTTTGGAAGATGCAGCTGGATCGAAGGGTAGAAACGTTTTCCAGTGGCGCTATCGCTTCCCCATATTCCTAGCCATTTCCATTGGAATGTTCAACCAACTGTCGGGCATCAACGCCATCATGTACTACCTAAACGACATCTTTGAAAAGGCTGGCTTTGACAAGGGGTCGAGTGACTTTCAAGCTGTGCTGATCGGCATTACCAACCTAATCGGCGTGACCTTGGCAATGTTGGTCATCGATCGGATTGGCCGCAGGATGCTTCTACTTATAGGATCTGTAGGGACAACCCTGTGCCTTTTTGGGGTCGGTACAATATTTCGGCTGGAACAATATCAAGGAGCCCTTGTCTGGCTCCTGATGGGCTTCATCGGTTTCTTCACTTTTTCGCAGGGGGCTGTAATCTGGGTCTATATCAGTGAAATCTTCCCGAACCGGGTGCGGGCCAAGGGGCAGAGCATCGGCAGCTTCACACATTGGCTGATGAATGCCCTGGTATCGACCGTCTTTCCGATTGCCGCCGCCAAGTGGCATTCAGGACCGTTCTATTTCTTTTCGGGATTTATGGCGCTCCAATTCATCGTCGTAATCCTCTTCTTCCCGGAGACACGTGGGATCAGCCTTGAAGCAATGGAGGAGCAACTACATCGTTAACGCCATCCAAGTTCGCCGGATTTTTGTGATAGATATGTTCGGTAGCTAAGGCCAACGCCCCCCAAAGAACGCTCTCTCCGACGAGAGCAGCTGGAACCACCTCTACTTTCGCTCTCCACCAAGATGTCATCTGGCGATCGAGTTCCTTTCTCAAGGGAACGAAGAGCAGATCCGCCGCCTGGCTGATTCCTCCCCCGATGATTACGCGGGCGGGATTGAGGAACATAAGGCAGCTCTTGATCCCTTGGGCAAGGTGAATCACATAACGAGAAACAAACTCCGGTTCCATGAATAGTTCCCGTGCCGAGCGTCCGTAATCGCGTTCAAGCCACAGCCCGGAACACATCCGCTCTAGACAGCCATTCGATCCGCAGAGGCAGACAGGTCCATCCGGGACGATCGTATGGTGGCCTAGTTCACAGGCAAATGAGTCAGCCCCGCGATACAGACCGCGCGCGGTAAGCAGCCCACCACCGATCCCCGTCGACAGCGTGATATAAAAAAGCGGCCGGAAGCCTCGACCCGCCCCGAAATACCCTTCGCCGAGAACGCCCAGCATACTGTCGCGATCTATAACGACTGGGGTGCAGAATCTGGTTTCAACCTCCCTGACCAAGTCAAAACCCTCCCAACCTTCCACATGCGTAGATGCGACAACCTTCTGAGTGGCGAAGTCAACAGGCCCACCGAATCCAATTCCGCATCCGTCAATGGTCCCATCGCGCCATAAGGCTTTGATCATTTTTTCGATCTGATTCAGCATTCCAGTCGGGCCTGCCTTACGATCGGTTGGGTGCGTGAGCTTTCCGAATAACAATGCCCCCTCGAAGATGGCGATACTGAAGTTGGTCCCCCCAATATCGATTGCGAGAGTAATTTTCATGGCTAGACAATAGCACAAGAATTTGTCATATCTGCATACGTGTATAAGATTACTTTTGATGAGAGGAACTCGCTGGAGCCGAGATATCTAGTAGAAGATCGCTCGATAACCCGTCCGTAAGCGCCTGATTCTGTTGTGATCAAGATTTAGCAAGGGCGAACGGCACCCCCGGCACGTTTGGTGATCGCAACATCCAGCGGATCGCTGTTGAGGCCCGCCGCCCTCATTCATATTTCTTGCGTCGCAAGTCACCACAGCGAGCGGGTCATCCTTGCTGCGCGCGGCCATCAGGGCCTGAACCATCGTCTCCACCTCCCTGGGTCGCTCTCGCTGCCGATTTACTCGATGCGCAGTCTTGAGAATATATTCAGCGTTCCTTCCCATAGGCGAAGGCGCGACATCGCAATAGTGCTTGAAATCAATCACATAGTTCTTCACTATGGCTCCAGCATATCATATACGTGTATATATTTTTAACGTTGACAGGAGAGAATCAATTGTGTATATATGTTGGCGTCCTGAAGAAGGCAAGAAAAAAGGGTCCGAAGTCGTGCGAGAAACCTCGGGGACAACAACCGAGGATTCACAAGGCGCGCACAAAGCAGCTTAACCAGTGTCAATCGGAGGAACCGGCATGGAACATTCCAGGAGACAACACAGTGAACCAGGAGGCAGCACAATGAAGAATTTGAGCAGGACAATCACAGTACTGATTGGCATCTTCGCGATCCTGACGTTGGCAGGTACGCACTTTCCGCCTGGTGTAGCTGTTGCACAAACGACGCGCGGATCTCTTTCAGGAAATGTTCTGGACCAATCGGGCGCGGCCATTTCGGGAGCCAAGATCAGCGTCCGCGACCCCAATACAGGAGTGACGCGGACCACGGTTTCGAGCGCGGAAGGTTCCTATAACTTTCCGGAGTTGAATCTCGGTTCCTACGATGTCACGGCATTAGCCCCCGGCTTTTCGACGCTCGTCCAGCATGGGGTGCTGGTTACGGTCGGGAATGTGTCCGCTCTGAACCTGACGCTGAAAGCCGGCAGCGCCGAGACGACGATCAGTGTGGATGCTTCCGCGCCGACCGTGGAGACGCAATCATCTGACATTGGTGGAACAATTGAGAACCGGCAGGTCGAAGAGCTGCCGCTTGCACTTGGCGGTGTCGGCGCTCTTCGTTCACCGGAATCTTTTGAATTCTTGTTGCCCGGGACAACGGGCCCAGGCTCGGAGTCCAGCTTGACCGGCGACATTTATAACTTGAGAATCTCGGGCTCAGAGATGCAGGCCAATAGCGACATTCTCGACGGCGCGGACCAGATTAGAAGTGAAAACGGCTCCGAGTTCGATGAGGAGGCGCCATCCGTCGAGGCGCTTCAGGAATTCAAGATTACGACGGGGATTCCCGAGGCGGAGTACGGGCGGACAGAAGGTGGCACCGAGAGCTTTGTGACAAAAAGCGGCACGAACCGCTATCACGGCACAGCCTTCGACATCGTCAAGAATGCAGCGCTCGACGGAAACACCTGGTTCAATAATGGAGATCTAGCTACGATCTGTGTGGGCGCGAACAATACTCCTCTGTGCAGGAGTAATTATGTGAAACCCGCCGATACGCAGAACGATTTTGGAGTCACGCTGGGTGGGCCCGTAACGATTCCGCACGTTATCAACGGGGTCGATAAGCTCCAGTTTTTCTTTGCCTGGGAGCAAATCCGCCATCAGGTTGGCGGGACCATGATCAGCACTTTGCCGACCACTGCTGAGCGGGGCGGGGATTTTACGGATCTCTACGATCCGGCCGCGCCTCCGGCGACCCCCAGCACCGCCATCAATCCTTGCGATGGCCAGCCTGTTTATCCCGGTGAGGTATTCGATCCTTCAACGCAACAAGTTGTCAACGGAACACCATGCCGGTTGCCCTTTCCCGGCAACAAGATTACGACGCCTATCAGTACGGTGGCGACCAACCTTCTCGCTTACATTCCCACCCCGACGCAGGATGGCCTTATCAATAACTTCTATTATCCGTTTACTCAGCCAATCAACAACACCACCGAGACGATCCGGATTGATGCCAGTCCTTCGACGCGGCAGAAATTATTCGCATCTTACTCGTCACGCGACAATCTCCGCACCTGCTGCTCAACTCCAAATCTTCCATATCCTGAAGCTTCTATTGGCTGGAGCCAGAACTTCACGACGCATTTTGCCCGAGCCGGTTGGGACTCCATTATTACGCCAGCCATGTTGAACCACGTCAACTTCGGATATAACCGCACGAACAGCGCCTGTTTTGCCTTTCCGGCCTTAGGGAACATCGATTACGCGCAGAAGGTTGGAATCTCCAATGCACCTCCTTCCAAGAACTTCCCCAATATCGGGTTCGACAGCAGGGACCAGTACGTCGCCTTGGGCAGTGGGTTGAACAACGATTGGATCGACAACGGGTGGCGTCTTAATGACAGCATCAGCATAGAGAAGGGGCGCAACAGTTTCAAGTTCGGGGCGGACTACCGCATTCAGCAGTTTTCACCGATCTACCATCCAACACCTACCCTGGGCTTCGATCGCGCGCAGACGGCATCGGACCCAGCCAATTCGGAGCTCGACGGTAACAGCCTGGCAAGCCTTCTCCTCGGCCAGGTCTCAACCGGGGGCTTCTCAGGCTGCTGCGGGGCGGGGTTGACTGCATCACTGTCGCGATGGACGTCGTCCTACTATGCGTTGTTTGCCCAGGACGACCTGAAGGTGAGCGACAAGTTGACCCTCAACCTGGGTTTCCGCTGGGATGTGGATGTTCCCCGCACGGAAGCACACAACAACACGTCTAATTTCAGCCCTACCGCGAACGATCCCGAGTACAACATTCCCGGAGCTCTGGTCTTCGGTACGACCTACAAAGGTAATACGCGTTGGGCTAATACCTACTACAAAGATTTTCAACCGCGATTTGGATTCGCGTTCACTCCGTTCCCAAATGGAAAGACCGTGCTTCGCGGCGGCGCGGGCATGATCTCTGGTCCGCTACTCTATGCCGACGACGGCGGCGGAATGAATATTGGTTACAAGATTCAACCTGCGTTCACAAGCAGCGATGGCTTTTCGCCGTCGTTCTTGGCCGACAGCGGCTACCCCGCCTACGGTCAACCGCCAGATTTGGACCCAGGTATCTTCAACGGTCAGCCCCTGGGCGACTCCTGGATCCGCTCTTCGCAAGGCAAACCGGACATGCTCTTTGAGTGGGGCCTCCAGGTTCAGCAGCAGCTTGCTCAGGACCTTATCCTCGAAGTCGGCTATACGGGCAACAAGGCCCAGAATCTTCGTTCGTCTCTGGAGAACCCCAATAACATTCCCTTGAGTGCGCTCAGCCTGGGCAATGAACTGAATGCCAGCGTGGCTGGGAACACCGTGGGAGTGGTTGCCCCCTTCGCGGGGTTCTACTCTTTGTGGGGCGCGGGCGCGCCAATCAACCACGCTCTGCGGCCTTTCCCGCAGTACTCCCAAATCGATGCAGGCTGCTGTCTTCAGAACGACGGCATGTCGACGTACAACGCGCTCCTCGTGTCTCTGAATCGGCGCTACCGGAACGGATTATCTTTGCAGATCTCCTACACCTTTGAGAAGAATCTGACGAATGCCGAATCGGAGCAGCCGGAGCCTACTACCATACAGAATCCCACCGATCTTCACGAAGAAAAGGCCATCTCGATACAAGAGCTGCCGCATACTCTTGTGCTGGCGCCGCTGTATCAATTGCCCTTTGGGAGAGGAAAGAAGTATCTGAACAATGGAGTGTCGAGCTACGTTGCTGGGGGTTGGGAGGTCGGCACGGTCCTGCGCTACGAGTCAGGGATACCGATCGCATTCTGTTGCGCAACCGGGATTCCCGGCTGGGATAATCCCATCCGCTACAACCGGGTTCCGGGGCAGTCCCTAAAGAGCGCGAGCTATAGATCGGGCAAGATAGACCCCTTTGTCACTGGAGAGAGCACCTTCTTCAATGCTGCGGCCTTTAGTGATCCCAACAGCACTGCCAATCGGGGAACCGGAGCCTATACCTTTGGCGACACACCTCGCGTCACAGGAGAGGTGAGGATGCAGCCCTACGACGATGAAGACATCAGCGTAATGAAGACCACTCCGGTCCGCGAAGGGGTGAATGTTGTGATCAAGGCGGAAGCGCTGAATGTGTTCAACCGCCACATGTTCAATGTGCCGGACACGAATCCGACGGACTCCTCTTTTGGCATTCCAAACTCAACGATTACAAGCCCCAAAAACGTACAGTTCACAATTCGCGTAAGCTTCTGATCACTCCGGGGAGCCGTGCCCGGCAGTTTATGGCCGCCTGGCACGGCCCTTCGGGCCCCACAAGAGGCTGATGGCTCGGTGTTGCCCCGATGGAGCCGCATCGGTTCTCGCTTTCTCCATCCCATTCCCTTGTGCGAAAGAAGAAATCATTGAACATAAAGGCCCTCGACAGATTGGTACTCGAGCTCATTAAGCTTTTTGCCTTGCCCTGTTTAGCGATACTGGCGGTCCCGGTCGCTTGGTCTCAGATGTCGGAGTCTTCACCGGGGATACAGGACCGAGCCATTGAGATTCGAGTCAGTCGGCCCGACACACTGCAAGAGATACCGTCAACTCTTTTTGGAAGTTTTCTCGAGCCAATCGGTCACTCCACTTACGGGGGGCTGTGGGCCAACGTGGTGGAGAACCCCTCCTTCGAAGAAGGACTCTGGTCTGCGGAGAATCTCGAGGCAGAATGGAATTCCCGTCCTGAACTTCGCGCCGCGTCATCGCTCGGTTTGCCAACTCCGTGGGAGCCGCTCTATCCGGTCGAAGGGAGCCGTTATGCTCCAGTGCGTGGAGACGCGGCGAATTCAGCACAATCAATGCTGCTGATGTCCCTTCCAGGCAAAGAGGTGGGCATACTGGAACAGGTCTACCTGCCTGTCCATCGCGAGCTTAAGTACACCGGCGACATTTGGTTGAAGCATGTCGATGGGAACGATATGGTAAAGCTCTCCCTGCGCCGCCGCGCCCACCCCGCGGAAGTGCTGGCATCGAGTGTCGTGCAAGCGCGATCTGACGCTTGGGCGAAGTACCCCTTTCATTTCGAGTTGAATCCCGGCCAAGTGGCGACGCTTGAACCGGTCGACTTTGCAATCTCTCTCGAAGGCGATGCTCGAGTGCTGGTGGACAACGTCGTCTTGAACCCTGACGACGCGGTGGATGGAATGGACCCGGAAGTCCTGTCGTTGGCAAGGGAACTCCACTCCCCAGTGGTTCGCTTTGGGGGAAACTTCACCTCTGCGTATAACTGGCATCACGGCGTGGGTCCGCTGGACACACGCGTCAGTGAACTAAACCTCGCGTGGGGCATACCGGAGTACAACACTTTCGGCACCCTTGAGTTCCTCCGCTTTTGCGAGCTCATCCAGGCAAAGCCGCAGATCGCCCTGAACCTTGGTACCGGGACCCCGCGCGAAGCGGCCGAGTGGGTTAGCTTCGTCAACGCGCACTGGGCGGATCATCGTGGGGGCCTCACCTGGGAACTGGGGAATGAACTTTGGGGAGACTACCAGGTAGGCTATCCTGCAGCGACGCTTGCCGCGGCTCTTACCCTGGCAAACAGTAACGCCGTCCGCAAAGTTGACCCGAGTGCACGCCTCATTGCGGCCGGAGGCGATGCGGGCCTGTTTCATGACTGGAACGCGCACCAGCTTGCCGACCCCGCCGATACCTTCGATTACCTCTCCAGTCACTTCATCTTCAATGAAGACGTGCTTCTTCCCGGGGCTACCAACGAATTTCGAACGATGGCGATGCTCGCTCTTCCGTGGGGCCTCTCGGAACGGATCCGTGCGATGAAGCAGCAGGCTGTGGAAGCCCACCGACCCAAGGTGCAATTTGCCTTTACCGAGTGGCTAATGGGCGCCAACAACCCACATACAGTGCCGAATTACAGCAATATGGGAGGCGCCATATTTGCCGGCGGCTTCCTGAATGCCATGATGCGCAACTCGGATGTAGTGTCGATCGCCAACATGACGGGGATCCTTGAGTTTGGCGGAATATGGAAGAAGCGGGAACAAGTGTATGCGTCACCTGCCTACTGGGTGTTGCGGACCTACTCAAATGCCAGGCCCCGCACTTTGCTCAAAGTGGAGTCCACTTCACCAACCTTCAGCATCTCGAATGGCGTCACCCAACTGCCAGAGATCGCGGACGTACCTTATCTCGATGTCGTCGCCGCGCAATCCGAAGACGGAAGAAAGCTGTTGCTGCTGTGTGTCAATCGCCATGCCACGCGTCCTGAGTCTGCTGTTATAGATCTTAGTGCCTTTGCGATAGACAGTGGACATGCTCAAGTGACGACGATCGCAGGCGATGGAGTGCTCGCCGCGAACGACGAATACGACCCGGACCGTGTGGTCGCTGTGACACATACCGAGACATTCACGGCCAAACAGTCCTACACCTTTCCGAACGCCAGCGTTACGGTGATAGAGATTCCACTAAGCAAGTAACACCACGCCGTGCCCGCGAAGAAGTGCGCACGGTAGGAAAAGCAAGAAGAAATGAAGATCTCAGTTCTTGCTGGCTTTGTGTTGATCTGTCTGCTACGGATCGTGCCCTTGCGCGCCACGACGCCGGCGGACGCGGAACGTTCATGAGCCCCCGCCGCTTTTCCGAAGGAAGTCCCGTGACTCTGTTCGGGATGAGATTTTGAACGACCTCACGCCGTGAGTTCTCGATCGATTCCCAATCAGCCCCGGAGTAACTTGCAGGACCTTTCTCACTTCGGAGTCTTTGAAAAGAAAGGCCAGTTTTGGTAGAGTTCAACAGCTATTCGAGGAGCCGCGATAGACGACGGAAACGTGCGAGGACAAATTGCAGCGCGAGGAGATGAATCACGGGACAATTTGATTCCCCAGCCAACTCCTCCACGCCTCACGTCGGCAAGTACGGCACCGCTCGAAGCGACGGCCGTTGCGGTTCTCGACGACCACGTTCTCCGGCGTGAGCGGGTGTCCCCTGCTTGAGATGATGTCAGTCCCAGGTAGTTGTCTGCGCCCGTTACGTTGGACCTTTAATGGTCTCTCACTGGGCATCCTTCACGCAGCGGAAGCCAACCGTGCCGGAGCGATCGTAGCTCGGGGCCATGAGCAACAGTTTGCCGTGCTGCGTGTTTTTGTATGCCTCGGGGAAATACCAGATGGAGCCGGAAGGGCGATAGTGGCTGCCGCCGCGCAGAATAGCGGCGCGCGTGTGATCGTCAACATACTCGTCGGTCCATTGCCATACGTTCCCCACCATGTCCATCACGCCAAACGGGCTTGCACCATTGGGATGTGCGTTAACGTCACTGGCCGGACTCAGCACGCGGCCGTGGTCGGAGATCGGGGCGGGGGCATTTTGGGGATCCGATCCCCAATTGCATGGCGGAGCCGATGAGGGCGGGGCTGGGAGAAGACTCCTGGATGTATTGGGGCCGGGAGGAGGCGCAGGCTGCGGGCCAGGCAGAGGCGCCGCAGCGCTGGCCATGCGATCGATAGCCGCTTGCCACTCGCAGTTGCCCCAAGGGTAGAGCCGGTTGTCGTTGCCCTGGGCGGCGAATTGCCATTCCCACTCGTGCGGCAGCCGCTTGCCTGCCCACTTTGCATATTCACGAGCATCTTCGAGCGACACCCAGGTTACCGGCTTGTTTGCTCCGCCATCGGGGAATGTGCCGTTCTTCCAATCTTTCAAAAAGTTGAAATCGTCCTGGGGATGGTAGTGTGAGGAGTCGAGAAACTTCTTGAACTCAGCATTGGTAACTGGATACTTGTCGATGTAAAAGGGCTTGATCTCCAGTGGATGCTCGTGAAAGCGCCGCGCGCTGTTTTCCCATGGATACTGGACGTCGACGCCGATGTCATCCGTGCCTTCGATTTCGATGCCTTCGACTTTGAAATCGAAGTTACCACCCTGAACGCGAATCATTCCTTCGGGCGTGGAAGTGGCCGGTTGCGTAGGAGCGATTTCCACGAGTTTCTGTGGAAGCGCAGTCCACTCGTGGGAGAAGTCCGCAAGCGGCTTGGCCGTCATCCGCTCCATTCTGGCCATCAGTTCCTTAATTGGGGCGCTGGGTTCTCCGGAAGAGGCGAGGACAGCGCCGTAGCCCTGGGCCTCAGTGGCAAACTGCAGAACGTCTTCGTCCCCTTCCGACGACGGCTTCAGTTCCACGCCGTGATAGAGATCGAAATAGCGCATGCCATCCCGGTGAGGCACGGTCATCTGCATGCCATTGACGTCGTATTCATTTCGATTGACGATTGTCCAAACCGTCTGATCACCCAGTGGCCAGCGGCTTGCATAGACGCCGTACCGGCGCATTGGATAAAGCGGCTCCCAATCCTGACTGGCGAGGAAGGGCGCAACGGCTCTTTCGATGGTGGCAACCCGCCGTGTTGCTTCCCCGTCGCGCGGTGTTACGCCGTTCCAGATGCCCCACACATTTTCCCAACTCTCCCATCCCTCGCCATTGAAGAAGGCGAATTGCAGATCGTCGGTCTTATCGCGAACCCAGCGGCCCTGAATATTGACTTGGTGGCGCGGCTCGAGCCAACGGTACTTGTCAACGGTGGGTACAAATTGAAATGTGTATTGTCCCCAGGTCAACACATCCCATGCAAGCGCTTCGTCATGCGGGCCGCCTTCCGGCTCAAACGCCAGCGGATGGCCGATCTTTTCGGCAGCCAGGGAAAAGGCCAGCGGGACACCGTCCTGCGTATCGCCGTTGATGCCGTCCGCATCGATCTCTTTCATTAGCTCCGCAATGGCATCAGGCCAGGGTTTGCCTGAATCGTGTGTCCCCTGATCCCACATCATCATGGGAAACAAAACGCGCACGCCGCGACGATGGAAGTCCTCCACCATTTTTCGAACACCTTCGACGCCTCCCGGCATCGATCGGACCATTTCGAGCTGATTGCGATCGTCGATTCCCATGTTGGGGTAGGTCGACCAGATGAGGACTGCATCGATCCCGCCATAGCGCTGGGTGAGGTCGTCGAGATAGCGGTCAACAGTATAGGCATGCGAAACCGGATCATAAAAATATCGGTCATGCACCATCATCTGGGGCTGCATAAACGAGGACTGCGCCCATTTGAGCGCAGGCAACTCGTAGCGCTCAGGGTCGAAGCCGATACGGATGCGTCGCTCCATCCTCCAGTGAGTAATGTCTGCGAGCCACTCCGCGTAGCTTGCGGGGGTGCAGGGGTTGTATCCGCCTTCCCAAGCTCCGCGAATGGTGAAACAGGCAGGAGGGGGAATCTGCTGGCCTCGTGGCGCGTTAAAAGTATCCTGCGCAAACGCCGATCCAATTGAAAGCGCCGCCATCGCTGCGAATGCAAATAGCCCATCCATACTGCGAATTCTCGATTTCATCCTGTCTCCTCTGTTCGCATTCCCGCTGCCTTCTAATCATCCCCTTCATAAGCCCAACTGCAAAACAGTCCCAACCTCGGCAAAACTCCGTGAACTTCGCCTGATTTCTCGCTTGGCGAGGTTTTCCGATCGACTTAGCTTGCATTGAGAAAATAGGCAACTAAGGTAATCAGGGTAGAGCTGAGGAAAGCCTTCGGCCCTTTGTGGGTATGGCACAGCGATCAGAAGAGGTAAGGCACCAGGGCAGCGGTCCGATGAGCATAGGTTTCGTATGCTCCCCCGAACTGAGAGCGCATCCACCGTTCCTCCATGCGGAGCTTGATCCAGAACACGAGAAAAATGAGAACGAAGGCGATGAACCCGCGCACTTGTGAGACGGCAATCGCCGTGCCAAGGAATCCGGCCAGAATGCCGGTGTAGATGGGGTGGCGAACCATGGCGTAGGGACCGGTGCCGATCAGCTCGTGGTCCTGCTTAATGGTTACGGAGCGGCTCCAGTTTCTGCCCAGATGCCCGCGCGCCCAGACGGCAAACAGAAGGCCGGCGATGGTGACGGCGGCTCCCAGCCAGAAGGGCCAAAGGCCAGCCGGCCAGAGCTGGAGGTAAAGCCATCGCAACGGGATGCGCGTAGTCGAGAGCATGACGATCGCGATCAGAAAGACGAAGACGCGCAGGAGGCGCGAGGCAGCCGGCTCAAGGCGCTTGGTGGATTTGGTATTAATGGCTTTGACCTGCCAGTAGATAAGAAAGATCATCCAGACGGCGGGAAAGAACCATTCATAGAACCAGAGCATTCAGGACCTCCGAGCGCTGAGGGTGTTGAAGCAGGTGAGCGAAGGGTAGCGACATTTCCTTCCATATCGCCCGACTTGCGAGAACTTATCCAGCGATTTGCGTTGACATCCTCCCATGGGAACAGTTCACGTCTTTGAGGAGTTCCGTGCGGGTTGGCTCCCACGCGGGAAATCAGTACTCAGTAAACAGTCTTTCACTGCGGGCTGTCGCTACATTTTCGTTGTGAATGCGGTTCTACCGGTAGGAGTGCGAGAGCTTGCGCGAGAGAAAGATCATCTATAATCATCCGGATGTTGAGGGATGTGCGTTGCAACCTTTTGCTTGAGTGCGAAGACTTGGGGCAGTTATTCGAATGAACCCCTTCTTAGTAACGGGTAAGCTTGCGCTTGTCACCGGTGGCACGCGTGGTATTGGACTCGGCGCGGCCCTGGCCTTGGCGCGCTCGGGCGCCGGTGTGATCCTCGTGGGGCGCGATGCGGCGCAACTTGAGCGCGCGGCCGGCGAACTTCGGCAGATCACGGAGCAGGTTCACGTAGCGGCCTACGACCTTTCACATGCCGACGGGATTGCGGAATGGTTCGAGAATTTGTGCGGCACTGCCGGTGTCCCCGAAATTCTAGTAAACTCCGCTGGAATCAATAGGCGCGGCGCGGCTGTCGATCTTTCGCTGGATGATTGGAACGCAGTGATGAACCTCAATTTGACGGCGATCTTCGAACTCAGCCGGGCATTTGCAAGACGCCTGATCCGGGAGGGTCGTGGAGGCAGAATCATCAACGTTGCCTCCCTTATGACGGCGGCGGCGAGGCCGGGAATTTCACCCTATGTCGCTTCGAAAGGAGCCGTCGGACAATTGACCAAGGCGCTCGCGGTGGAGTGGGCGCAAAATGGCATCCTTGTCAACGCAGTAGCCCCCGGATATATCGACACCGACCTGAACAAGTCGCTGATGGCGGACCCAAAATTCGATAGCTGGGTAAAAGGCAGGTGCCCGTTGGGGCGCTGGGGGACCCCGGAGGATATCGCCTGGCCGATCGTCTTCCTCGCCAGCCCAGCGGCTCAGTTCATCACCGGGCAGGTGATCTTCGTGGACGGTGGTTGGCTGGCGACGTTTTAGTTGGCCGTAACTCATTGGAGGGCCGAGACAAAATGGCCGGAACTGAGTCTTCGGCGAAGCACTTAGGGCGGGCTTGACACCCGCACATCTATAATCTATAAACTTGCTGGATTGGGTGTTCCGTTATCGCGCTCGTAAATTTTGGGGCTCAACATCGTGGCCACCCGGACGACAGGAGACCGATGAGTTCCTCAATTACGGACACCGCCAAATCTCCCCAACAATCAGTCCTGAACTGGCCCCTGGTTAAGAGCACCGCCGTGGCCGGCCTGGGCGGGCTCTTGTTTGGATTCGACACTGCGGTGATTGCGGGCGCAACCAAGGCCCTCACGAATCTGTTTCACCTCTCGCCGGCCTCGCTCGGATTGACGGTGGCTATCGCATTGTGGGGGACGATTGCCGGCGCCATTCTTGCAGGCATTCCGGGAGACATGTATGGGCGCCGCGACAGCCTTCGCGGCCTCGCCATTCTGTTTTTTGTTTCAGCGCTGGGCTGCGCCATGTCGTGGAACTGGCTCTCGTTTGTGACATTTCGTTTCATCGCCGGACTTGCGATCGGGGGATCTTCGGTGCTGGGCCCGATGTACATTGCGGAAATTGCGCCGGCAAAGTGGCGCGGCAGGCTGGTGGGCTTCTTTCAGTTCAGCATTGTGTTGGGCATTCTGGTTGCCTACTTCTCGAATTATGTGATTGGAACGATGTCGCTCGGCGAGTCAGAGTGGCGCTGGAAGCTTGGTATCTCAGCAGCGCCGGCAGCGCTGTTCTTTGTGCTGCTCTTTTTCATACCCCGCAGTCCACGCTGGTTGGTAAAGAAGGGGCGTATCGATGAAGCAAGGCAGGTATTGAACCTGGTTGGCGAAGACGACAAGGAGGAAGAACTTCGCCAGATCGTCCAGTCGATCGACCTTGAGCACGCGGGTGAGAAGCAACACCTCTTCTCGCGCAAATACCGCTTCCCTTTGTTCCTCGCCGTTACCGTCGCGATGTTCAATCAGCTCGCCGGCATCAACTCGATTCTCTATTACCTGAATGACATCTTTGAGCGCGCCGGTTTCACCAAGGTATCAAGCGACTTGCAGGCCGTGGTGATTGGTGCAACCAATCTCTTTTTCACAATGGTGGCTATGACGGTGATCGATAAGCTCGGCCGCAAAACCATGCTATTGATTGGTTCGGTGGGCACCTGCCTGTGCCTGGCAATGGTGTCGTACCTCTTTCACACCGGCACGCATGAGCGTTTGCTCATCTGGCCGCTCATCGTATACATCGCATTTTTTGCTTTCTCTCAGGGAGCAGTCATCTGGGTCTACATCAGCGAAGTTTTTCCGAATGCCGTCAGGGCCAAGGGACAAAGCCTGGGAAGTTTCACGCACTGGCTGATGACTGCAATCCTGTCGTGGATCTTTCCGCTGCTCAGCGCGTATTCTGTCTCCTTGCCGTTTACCTTTTTCTCCATCATGATGGCGGTCCAGTTCTTTGTGGTGCTGTTTGTGTTCCCTGAGACAAAGGGCATCACGCTGGAGGACATGCAGAAGAAGCTGGGCATCGCTTAGCCAACGATTGCGTTTTCTTGAAAGCTGTTGAAACTGGTCTCGCGGAGAGTCTTTCACGTCGACGCCGGGGGCCTTTCAGCTACACTGGCAGGCGAATGCCAACCCGGAATTCTGCCTCGCCGCATTTGCAGACAAAAGGCTGCCCATGCCACGCTATCAATTCACTCGGAACGACCCATACGATTGGGAAGCGCAGATTCAGCTCGTGCTTCCGCAGCTCGTCCCGAGCCGCGCGTACATGGAGTCGATTCGCGCGTTCGAGGTAGCCTCAGACGGTCTCGCGATTTGGTTTCTAGGCCAGAATGGGTTCATTTTGAAATCCGCCAAGGGGCCGCTGATCGGGATCGATCTCTATCTAACCAATAGCTGTGCTACCCTGTTTGCCCATCTGCCATACAGGCTGGACCGGCAGCTTCCGATTTTCATCGAGCCTGAAGATCTCGACATCGATTTCTTCGTTACAACTCATTCTCACGACGATCATGCGGATCCGGAGACAATCCACCGTTTTGCCACGAGGGGGCGGGCTCAATTCGTGGGGCCCTGGGAGTCCGTCGAAAAATACAAAAGATGCGGCGTGACGGAATCCGCGTGCCGGATTCTTCATCCGAACCAATCTATCGAACTCCCGGGAGCTACGCGGATTACCGGGGCGTTTGCCCTTCCAACGGACAACACCGACTTGAACCACATCGGCATCCTCATCAGCTTCGCCAACGGAATCACCTTCTACAACACCGGCGATACGGCTCATTGCGAATTGTTGGATTCGCTGATTCCGAAGGATGTCGATCTCTGCGCAATCTGCATCAATGGCGGATTTCATAATCTGGATCCCCTGCAAGCGGCCCGCCTCGTTAGAGCCATCAATCCCGCAGTCGCTATTCCGTGCCACTACGACATGATGATCAACAACATCGGCCATCCCGATGCGCTTCGCACGGCCCTTGGTCTAGTGGGGAGCATGGCAAGGATGGAGGTTCTCGATTACTACCGCCCATGGGTGTTCAGGAAGAAACAGGGCCTGGGCACGTGAAACCTTATGCGCCTAGAGCATTTGCGCGGTGAATGGTTAGTCCGAACGTACGATCCCCGTATGGTACGCTTTGCCTATCTGCTATAGAATATAAATTTAATTCTGCACATCGGAGAGTCTGGTGATGCAAAGCCGCACGCGAAACACCAACAACACTGGGCAGCTCACTCTTCAAACCGCGCCTCAGGCAGCGGCACAAGCCATCCGCGAATCGATCATTTCAGGAGAGTTGCGCGGAGGAGACAGACTTATAGAACAGAAGTGGGCGGCCCGCCTGGGCATCGGTCAACCCACGCTGCGCGAGGCTTTGCATGAGCTGGAGCACCAGGGGCTGCTGCACAAGCTGCCGCAGCGCGGTACCTACGTGACCCAGTTGAGCCCTGAAGATTACCGGCTTATCCAGGAGGTTCGCATCCCCCTGGAGGCGATTGCCATTGGCAAAGCGGCTGAGAATCTGACACCCGAGGCAGAAGAGGAATTAACCGTCATTGTCAACGCCATGGCCGGCACAGGGATGGACCGGATGGATGTAAAGAACTTCCACGACTGCGATGTTGCGTTTCATCGCATGATATGGGAGCTTGCCGGAAACGAGTATTTGCGCGATACCCTCGAGACAGTGACATTTCGGCTCTTTGTGTTCTCCGTCGTGGGACGTTGGCCGGACAATCCCAAGGCAATGAGCGAGCGGCTGGCCGCGGTTCAGGAGCATCTCGGCATCCTGGAAGGACTCCGGACCCACGACAGGCATTTGGCCCGTCAGGCGTTTGTAAGACAAACGGTGCAGTATTGGAACGCGCAATACGGTCTGGACCTGGACGAACAGGAGCTGTCGCTTCCTGCGCTGCGCAGTTGATCGTTCCGGTAAGGCCCAGTGCCTGAAATGCAGTCGCCCAATCGCCATATATACTCTATAATCGCTACTGGCGGAGCTCGAATCCAGAGTTTGCTGCCCACATGGGCAAATCCCCGAAAAGAACGGTATTCATTTGGAAATCACACTCTCAGGAAAGGTCGCTGTTGTTACCGGTGCGTCTTCGGGAATTGGGCTCGCCATTACCCAGAGATTCCTGGAGTGCGACGCAGAAAAGGTCATTGCAGTTTTCCGCCGCCAGGACATTCCCCCGGAGCTTTCGGGGTGCAAAGCACGGTATGGCGACAAACTCCAGTTTGTTCACGGCGACGTCGGCAAGGAAGAAACTGCGATTGAATTTACGGCCGCTGCGGTCAACTCGGTTGGACGTTTGGATGTTCTGGTGTGCAATGCGGCAGTAAGTGTAGTGAAGCCGATTCATGAGCACACGCCGGAGCAATGGGACGAGGTCTTCGATTCCAACGTCAAAGCCGTATATTGGGCGAGCCGCCACGTCATACCGGTGATGATCCGCCAGAACCACGGACTGATTCTTATCAGCGGGTCCATCTCGGGTGAAGTCGGCCTTCCCACTCAGGGAGCCTACGCACCGTCAAAGGGCGCCTTACATCAGATGACGAGGCAGATGGCGATTGAGTATGCGAAATATCACATCCGGGTCAATACGATTGCCTGCGGAACAGTGGACACGCCGATCGTCCATCGGTCCGCGGAAGCTTCGGGAGATCCCGAGGCTTACTGGGCCATGCTCAGGGACAATCATCCCATAGGGCGTATCGCCAATGCCGACGAAGTCGCCACGTTCTACGCATATATGGCAAGCGATCAGGCCAGCTTCTTCACCGGCTCGATATTGATGATGGATGGTGGGTTCACGGCGAAATAGGGTAGAGGCGGTCGATTCAATTCGGTTGGCTTCCGGCGATCCTGGCTTGCACTCCGGCTGCCTCGAATGCCGCAAGATCGACATTCACCTGCCGGCTCTCGTCGTAGGTTGGGCAAAACTCCTTTTTCAGGGCTGCGTATTTTCCGCCTGCGGCGCGGTTATAGGGCAGGAGATCAATGCGGATCAGATCAGCAAGTTGCCTGGCAATTTGGGCAATCGCCGTGAAGTTCTCGTCTGTGTCAGTCACACCGGGGATAAGAGGAACCCGAATTACAAATGGAATATTCATCCTGGCCAGCATGCGAAGATTTTCGAGGATCGGGGTGTTATCGACTCCCGTGTGATGAAGATGGGCCTCGCGATTGACGAGTTTCAAGTCAAAATAGACGAGATCGCATTTTTGCACGATCAGATCGAAGTCCCTGGCAGGGGCGTAGCCCGAAGTATCCAGCAGGACGTGCACATTATTTAGTTTGTCGATTAAGTCGGAGAGAAAGGCGGCCTGCGCGAGAGGTTCGCCCCCGGAAAAAGTAACTCCGCCCCCGGTCTCAGTGAGTATTGAAGCCTGCCGGTTCAAGATCGACGCCAGCTGTTCGGTGGTGTAGAGTCTGCCCACGGTTCGCTTCCCTGAGCGGCTCTCGATGATCTCGGTAAGAGGAGACATGCCCTCGGGATTGTGGCACCAGGAGCAGTGGAGGGGGCATCCTTTAAGGAAGACGGTGGTACGAATGCCCGGTCCATCGTGTACCGTAAATTCCCGAATATCGAAGACCATTCCCGACCGCATAGTCTGCCCTCGCTCAACCACCGTAGAGGTGCCGGGCGATGATGTGCTCCTGATACTCCGGTCCTAACTCGCAAAAGTAGCCACTCCATCCCCAAACGCGGACAATCAGATTGCGATGGCGCTCGGGATGTTCTCTGGCATCGAGAAGCGTACGGAGATTGATGGTATTCAGTTGCAGCTGCTGGCACCCGAGCTTGGCGAATGTATGGACCAGCATTGCGCATTTGCTCAACCCTTCGGGATCGGAGAATACGGAATCAGACAGCTCCATGGTGATGGGACCGCCATTGCAGATGCGGCGATAATTGAGGCGGCTGAATGCTTGCCAAACGCTTATCGGACCGCGTACTTGCGCTTGCGGCGATGGCGAGAGATTGGCGCTGAAAAATTCGCCCTTCCTTCGGCCATCCGCCGTGGCCCCAATCGGAAGGTTGCCACTGTCTTCCGGTTTCCCGCGAGTGAGCCAGACATAGTACATCGCGGATCCGGTCCCAGGTCGAACGCGTCCACCGCGGCCGTTGTCACGGACCGTCTCACACGCATCCGCGAGAAAATCGAATAGCCTGGCGAGCAACTTGTCGGCGTCGGGGTCGTTTCCGGTCTTTGGTGCTTCGTGCAGCAATTTGTCCTGCAGAGCCTCATAACCCTCGAAGTCTGCGGCCATCGCCGCGAGCAGTTCTTCCGGCTGCACGCTCCTCTCGATGAATACAAATTTCCGCACCGCAGCCAGCGCATCCGCGGCGCTCGATGAAGCCGCGCCATGGATTCCATAGTTGTTATATTCAAGGCCGCAAGAAAGATCACGGCCTGACTCCAGACAGCCGTCCATCAATACGGAATAGTAAGGAGCCGGCGGCAGGAGGAGATGCGAGTAGCTCCTCGTTAAGTCGCGAACTTGCTTCTTGATATGCTGCGCGGTTCGCTTCAGGATGGTGTCAAACGATTCGTGCGCCGATAATCCCATGCGAATGGCCTGGTCGGCGGCGAGAGGGAGTGAAACTGCGCCTATATTGACCACTTCCATACCTTTGCCGGGGATGATGAATTCCCAGCACGCTGCGACGGTGTAGTTTCGCGCGTCGGCTGGATCGTAGCCATTGGCAATGAGCGCTGGAATCACTACGGCATCATTGGAGTATTGCGGGAACCCGAGCCCTCTT